>JBGSZR010000156.1:0-34782 GCA_041750275.1 Gemmataceae bacterium | reverse complement strand
CGCCCGGAGAACCGCCGCGACGCGGTTCGATTCCGCTCGGTACGGTCCGCAGTTGCTGGCGCTCTACCATCGTCTGATTCTCGCGCGGTAGCGCCGGGTCAGGAACAAGTTCCGGACCTTGAAGGGTGCGGCGATTCACTTTCAAGTGCCTGTTATGAAACTGGGTCGTCTGTCTGAGGTTCCCCAAGTTTCGTGGACTCGAAGTTAACGGTGAAGACTCTCATGAAGGAGTTCACCGATGTCTCGAATCCGATCGACGTACACCGGCGAGTTCAAGCTCCGCGCCGTGCAGATGATCCTCGACCAGAAGCACGCAGTCGCGGAGGTTGCTCGGCGACTCGACGTCGGCGAGAAACTCCTGCGTGCCTGGAAGAAGGCGTTCCTCCAACGCGGCGCGGGTGCCTTCCCCGGGCCGGGTTAACCCCAGGGCTATTGCACTATCTCTGCTTTAAATCCCCCGAGAACATGAAAAATGTAGTCATCATCCCAACCGGCCTTGAGTCTCTTGCTCCGGCCACTTCCCTTACCGGGGCCTCGCCGAGTCAGGGACACCGCCACCCGCCGGATCATCGCCAGGTTCTCGCCCGCATGGCCCGCTTGCACACGGCTGTCGTCCTCGCCATACACCACATCCAACACCCAGCGCAGACTGTTCTCGATGCTCCAGTGCGATCGCAAACACTCCGCCAACTCCTTCGCCGTGCCCGCGTGGCTCGTGATGTAATACTGACCCGTCCAGGTGCACGCCTCACCCACCGTTCGCTCACGACCAATCAACACCACCGCCGTCACATCCTTGCACTTGGGCGGCAACCCCACGGCCCTCGTGGCAGAAGAACCGCACGCGGGGGCGTTCCAATCCCGATGCACCTTGGCCCGCATCTCGTCCATAACAACGCCTCTTCGGACGGACAACTCGACGCCCACTGGCAGCGGTTGGTTGGTCGGCAGGCACCGGCCGCCCGCTGCAAAGAAATCCGGCCAGATCATGTACAGCGTGTCCGGCGGGGTTATCCTCGGCGTAGGCGAAGTCCCATCGGATGCCTTTGTACGCTGGGGTCCGCCGACCGCCATCCGCTGCGCTGTAAATGCGGATTGTCGCCTCGAAGTCATCGCACGGGTAATGGCTATCCGGCATTCGCTCGCTTCCGCTGCCGAAAGAATCCATGCAACGTTTGCCCGAGGGCGGCCCCTGTCGGGCATGAACGTGCGTGGGCTGTTTCCATTTCTGACATGATAGAGGAAGTCGGCGTGGCTCGACGGCCGTCACGGCACTGGTGCTTCGTGCCCGTCATGCAACCTGGCCTGCGAGGCGGTGACCCTGTCATTGGCGACACGCGGCTCGCAAGAGTCGCGTTGATCCCGTTGGGGAAACTGCAGTTTCACCGGTCCCCTCGCGTCCCGCGTCGACTTCCTGTTCCTCGATCACAAGGTACCCGTACCCGCCATCTGAACGCTAACAAATGGGCACCATCGGAGGCTCAATCCTTACGCTTCGCGGTAGGGTTTTCTTGGCGCGGTAGAGTTCCAGGCGACTCTCGGCATTCTTGATCGCTTTCGCATCCGGGTACTTCTCGGCCTTTAACAGGTCCACCACCTGCCGCCAGCACCGTCGCCGCCGTTTCAAGATGAGAGATTCCCAGTAATCGGTCGGGGTTTCGGGTAAACGCATTCACACACCCCCAATTTGCGGAACGAAGCCAATTTCACCCGAGAGTGTTTCACCGGCACCTACCGGCTTCCTGTTGAAGGCCAGGTCCGTGAGATTGGTGAAAATCGCGGCCATCTCGTTGCCTCGTTCACCGCGACGGCGCTGCAATTGTTCTAATTGTTTGCAGGTGCGCTCGATGTGGAGCATCACATGAGACTCCATCCGCATCACACCTTCCATCTGCGGGTCCGGGACGATCGTCGCGATGGCCATCTTTTGCTGCCGTTCCGCATCGTAATCTGCAACGATTCGACACTCATCACTCTGGTTTTTCTCGACATCCTTGCGCGCTCGAATTATGGCTTGCTCAAACTGGTGCAGCATGCGCGCCAAGATATCCTCCTGTGTGAGGTTTTCATCTGCTGCCATCCTCGCAAGGATCCGTAGAAGATCGCAGGACCGGAACTGTGGAGAGATCTGATCGCCATCGCGACGCGGAACGGCATCCTCACCATCCGCGATGCGAATGCTCTCGCGAATCTCCTCGTACTTATCCATGGCAGCCTCGTAACTCCAACCCATCGCGCCCACAGTGGCCGTCAACAGCGAAATCATGTCATGATCGAGGATTTGGTCCGGTGGCAAAAGTGATATGTCACGGAACTGTGCATGATTTCGCTCGGCACCCTCGACACGCCTCTGAGCATCAAACAGGTAGCGTCGGCAGCGTGCGAGCTTGGCCTGATTCGACGCATTGCTGGGTAGCGGCACGAATCGACAATTATTGGGTATGGGCTCTCGCTCGATCGTTGAGGATGCGGGCATCTCAATAGTGGAAACGACCGTCGAAGTGATCGCAGAATCGGCACGGCTGATACGGGCCAGTCTCCAGAACAATTGACACAGGCGGAGCGTGAGTTGACGCTCGATCGCCCCGGCGGGACGCAGTTCGTGAATCGTTCGTACCGTGAACGCTTCCCACATCTCCTGGGTCTCGCCGAATTCGGGTAAGAGCGGGAAATCTGCGAATAACCCATGTTTCAGAGCGTTGCGGGACACCTTTCGCCGACCTTCGAGCGTGGTCGGCCCCGTGGACTTCAGAGCATTCCGCTGATTGGCTTCGATCTGCTTGCGTGTGGCCATGTGTGACGACTCACAGTGTGTGTGGGCGCGTGCAATTCTAACATATACCGTAGAGAATGTATACAGGCCCACATCACAAGAAATGTTTCGCTGGAGCGCCTATGAAGGCCGCGCTCGAACTCGTGGAGCTTGATGCTTCGCGAGCAACAGCACCGGCACGGATAGCACAGGTCGCGATCTGCGGTGGCGGCGTGTGTTTATTGGAGGATATTCACCGTTTCCAGGACGCTCCGGCAGCAAGATTAAGGGCCGGGCGAGCAACCGTATACCATCGTTTGCTCGCCCGGTCTCGAGCCCTCACAACGCGAAGCGGCATCCTTTCGAGTGATCCTCACAGCTGTTGGGGGTATTAGTCGGGCTTCGCCCACGTATCTCCGGCCGCGGCTTTCACGCTGATGGGCAGGTCGGGGACCACCGCCGTCATGCCACGGATCATCAAATGCTGGATGCGCCGGAGGTGCTGCTCTGGATTCTGGCTCGTTGGGATCTCAATTAGGAACTCATCGTGGATGAAACTCACCACGCGATATCCGGCTCGATGCAGTTTCCAGAGCGCGAGCTTCGCGCCATCGGCGGCCAGCCCCTGGAACACCGCATTGTGGCGTTCGCAGTATGAGGCGTTGGCTCGTAGACGGTCGGTGAGTGTGAACACACCGGCCCGATCGGCCAGGCGCAGGATCGCTTTGCGGAGCTCCGGGCAGGGCCTGCGCTGATCGATGTCCCGCTGGGCCATCGCGGGCAACTGGTCGCGAACCGTTTCGATGCGCGACCAGAAAAAGCCGACATCCTCATCCGAGTATGGTTCACCGTCCAGCTTGCAGGGGTTCAGTCGGCCCGCCACCTTGAGTGCCATTGCCCCGAGGTACGGGTTCGCGTCGTAGAGTCTTCCTTCCCGTTGTGCATGCCTGGAGTATTTCGTCGATCCCGTGGCATCGGCGTGTGCGTAAGCCGAAAGCCCGAGCAACATGGCGACCCGTGCCCACTGTTGCTCGCGGTCGTCATTGAGGAATGCACGCATCTCGGGGAAGATCTCGAACCAGGAGTCGGACAACGATTGCACTTCCGATTCGCTCAGGTCGAGCCCGTAACTGTTCTTCGCAGTTGCCCGGAGCGTGGCGGGGCCCATTCCGCCCGGCTTGCCGAAGTTGATGGGTTTCGCTTTTCGTCTCTCGTCTGCAGTGACTTCACTCTCCAGCTTTGATGTTACATGTGCCGCGACCATCGTGTGAAGATCACGACCGGCCTTGATGGATTCCGCCATCTGCGACTCCAGCCCGAACTGGCGGGTGCAGGCCTGGGCCAGCGTGGCGAGCTCGATCGTGGAATAATCCGCCGTCACAAAGGTGTAACCTGACGTCGGGATGAAGCAATCTCGCACGCGTCCATCACATGGGAGATTCTGCGCATTGATTTCACCGAATGAACTGGTACGCCCGGTGCGGGTCATCGTGCGGAAACTGGGATGCACGGTCGGCTTGGCGAGCTTGTTCATAAACGAAGCAAGCAGTTTCTGGACGCTGTGAAATTTGAGGAACACATCAACGAAAGGGACCTCAGCGGCCAAGTCGCGAAGTTCCGCCGCTTTTGCCGAGTATTTCCCTTTCGGGGTGCGCGGCAGTGGTCGGCCCGGCTGGTTGCGCTCGATCCGGCTGAGGATGGCCTGCAGCGCTTTTGAGGAACCCTTGCCGGGCAGGTAACCGTGCGTGGCCAGATCGGCCTTGCGCCTATCTCGCTCCACCTCAAGTGCGGACGCCAGGTCGCTGCGTCGCTGTAGATCGATGTGCAACCCTCTCTCACTGACCTCGGCCAACGCCACTGCGGCCCGAAGCTGGATGTGGTGAGTCTGCGGACCCCATCGCCGTGCCTGAGAATCGAGCCAATCGTGCGAAACGAACCCCCATGTCGCGCTCGACCGTTCCTGTAATCGCAGCAGGCGATGGCGGAGCTGGATGTAGAGTTGGTGGGTGGCGATCACGTCCTTCGCGAGATATTCCAGATACACTCGTTCGATCTGTCCCGGCGGTTGGCCCAGCCATCGGCCATAGGAAACGCGAACGCGTCTCCCATTAGAATCACGCACGTTCTTCGACAGTGTGACGCCGAGGAATCGGCGGGCAAGCCGTTCCAGGGTGGTTCGCCCCTTGCCGTCGGGGGTGCGGCCAGCGGTGCCGAGAACGAGTAGCTGGTAGAGGAGCCGCGTGCACCACACGCGACGGCGGTCGAGCCAACCATCAATATCCAGCCCCCGGGCCGCGGCGCGGATGACACGAATATCGAAAGGTGCGTGGTGGGCCGCAAAGGGTAGATCCTGGTGGACCTGGAAGAAAGCGGCAAGGTGCTCACGCGTCACGAACACGCCGGTTCGGCCATCGAAAGCGGCACCAATCACGTAAGTCGGGACGAGCCAGGGCCGGGCCTTGTCTATGGCGGTGGTCTCACAGTCGAACGCGAATGTGCGAGCGAACACGCGGCCGCGTTGGGGTCGCCAGGGTGAGAAATCATAGACTCGTTGTTTCCAGGAAATATGCACAGGAAACCTCCATGGTGAACACTCGATACCGCCAATATTCACCACCATTAAACCATTATTATTGAGGCATTTACGGTGAACCGAGAGGGCTTTGGTGAATATGGTGAACGTTGAAAGCCCCCAACGAGTTCAGTGGTAATCCACGTTCCGCACCGGGATTGTCTGGGTGGACCCGGTTCGGTGCTCCGAACATTCACCACATTCACCAATACGACGCAAACCCTTTAAATCATGCGACTTGTTGATGGTGAAAGCCCTCCATTGGCGGGCTTCCGCCGTTCACCAACTTCATCACTTTCACCACTTCTCGTCGTTCCCTTGCGCACCTGTCTGGGGCGAGGCGATGTCGTGAGATTCTTCAACCACAGTCACGTGCTTAGTGATCTCACTTTGTTGGTCCTGATGTGACCCTTCCACACCGAGGGCCTGGTCCGGCCAACTGGCCTCAAAATAATAGGCCATGGAGCGAGCGCGTCCTGATTGTGATCGCAGCACGGCAGTCCCGGCACGTCCCTTATGATCAACGCTCACCTCTCTCCCGATGAACTGACCCAGGGTCTTCCCGACTCGACTCGACTTGGCCCTGGGGGATTTAGCATGTCGCAACTCCTCACCTTGTATGCCGATCGTCTCGAATGTATGCACCCGGTCTGCCGCGGGTCTCGCATTCTTGAGATCAAGATGAACGCGATTCTTCACGCAGTGCTCGGCGAGAAATGCAATGTCATCCGAACCCGCCGTGAATTCGGTGGCGGCCTCGTCGAGGTTATCGAGGAATTCACGCAGTCCGCACGCTTCGAGAATGCCCCCGATCTCCATTGCCCATTTCAAAAATCGATGCCGCCGCACACCGGGCTGCCAGCCAGCCTGCGTCCAACGCTCAACCATGCCGGCCAATTCGCAGAGGATTTCAACGCGATGGTTGCGGGCATACTCGATCGGTTCCGGACCATCGAATGTCCGCTGACCCGGATCCCCTTCGTGGGCAAGTCGCACCGGCATGCCACGCGACACCAGATCGCGAGATGCACACGTATCGTTCATCGTCACTGCCCACAAAATGTCGTTGTCACGCGTGAAGATCGTTGATTCGCCAAGGATGCGGAACTCCACGCGCGGCGAAGTGGTCTTCACCTCGAGCGTGGGGCTGTTCAGTGCACCCGAGAGCATCGTCTTCGCATTGTCGAGGACGATGAGTGACCCCGCTTTCGTACGAATCTCCGCACCGATCCGTTTCTGGAGCTCATCCTCGTTCGAGGTGTAGTCCACGAGGCCCGGCTCAACGCCATCAAGGATGATGCCAATCATCCGCGCCAGGAGCGTCTTCCCCACACCCGGCTGGTTGGCATCAATTAGTGCGACCGGCTTCCCTGTCTCGACATATCGATCCACCAGAAGGCCTGTCAGAAACATTGAGATGGCGTTCACGCGGTCGACATCGGATCGGAATGCAAACCCACCCATGAGGGTTCGTAGGTGAAGCGGCAACCGCTCCAGGACGGGTGTTCCATCAGGCACCGTCGGCCACGGGGTCGGATCGACTTCGGGGCCATGCACCAGAATCCCTTGGCTTGGATGCCACCCCGGGCCGCGGAGGATGAAATCGGTGTCGTACACGGGCCGACGCGAGTAAACGCGAATCAGTGGAAGGCTACCCCTCACTGGTTCAGCAAGCAGTGCGTGCGAGACGAGATTGCGCGAGGGCAAGAAATCCTGATCACCAGCCGTGCACAGAAAGACATTCGCAAGGTGTGCTTCCGCACCACCGCGAACGTCGACACCTTCGACCAACGTGATCAGACACGGCTCCTCTTCGGGCATACGCGACTCGAAAACGATGCGGTTCCCGAAGCGGAACACGCGATTGGTGTTCGAGAGAATCTCGCGGAGACGGACCCAGACGTTCTCTGGTGAATCCGTAAACCCTTTCGAACTGACGCCCGTTAGCAGTGGCAGGTCGCGTGCCCCGAGCAGTGGTGCGGCATCGAGCTCGCCCAAGGCAAAGAGGAGCCTTGTCTCCAGTTCCTCGCCGGGGTTCATTTCCTTACTTTTCCGCATGATTCGCTCCCTCCATCCCCTTGGTAGAGCACAGCATGAATGACCCAAGCAGCATGCCGAGACTCACGTTGCCGCAGCTCCCATAACAGCGACCGACCCGGTCCATGACGCCGAGCCGCGTGTCTCGCTTGCGGCAAACGGGGCAAGGTGAGATGTGATCGCCGACGAGCAACTGCGCCGCGATCCAAAACGGCCGCACTCGGATTGTCTCCACAAAGTGAAGCAGTTCGTCGGGCTTGATCGGGACACCGGTCTTCAAGGTTTCGACGGTGTTGCCCGTCTTGGAGTTGATACTGCCCAGAGGCCGCGTGAGGGCTGTGATGCCTGGTGCGTGCGGGTCGCTCGGCAAGATGGATTGCACGATTTCCACGATCGCGGCCCAGCGATCGCGTTCACCAGGGCACTCGAATACCACCGCTGGCTCAATTCCCAGCAACACATGCAGGCCACTCCCGGATGAGCGGACTTCGGCTTTTGTGTACAGCGGATGCCTTGCCAGCCAGTAGCGGACTGCCAGTTCGTAGAGTTTGGTGGGCGTTTCTAACGATCCAGCTGGTAACGCGTCAGCCCGCAGGAGATGCGGATCGATGTCAATCATGATGCCGTGGAGGCTTGTGATCATCTCTTTTGGAATCTGTATCGTCGCCGCAAGCCCCGTTTTGCGATCGTTCACCAGCGATTCACGATAATCGACACATTGCGTCTGGTCGGGCATGTCATCCGCGACACACACGAGATCACTCGATTCTCGGTGTTGGTGTCCCTCATCCGAGCGATGAATTGAGGTGGTGTCTGGCATTATCGTGCCCCCATACTGAGATCGCCCGCGTGCCTTGCGAGCAAATTGATGATCGCCAGTCTTGCGATGAGACGACGATTTCCGATTTTCGTGTAGGGGAGTTGGCCGGATGCCATCAACTCGTAAAGCGTAGTGCGGCCGAGCCCCGAGAAATGCACCGCCCCGGCCACGGTGACCGAGCCCTCTGCATACAGATCCCGCGTCAGCGTCTTCGATGTTTCCATCTGCCATCACCCCGTATTGTGGGCGGAATTGCTCCGCCCTTGTCCGAATGCACACTAGCCGATACGCTGGATTACATGGCAGAAGAAAAACGCAATTCCCGCTTAGGACATGAGCGATTGTGGAAGTCGGTGATCGATTTGGTTTACCGACCCTACGTGAAGCACAACGATCCTGGGATGGTGTTTGACGACCTTGAACCCGTCGATCGGCTATTACGGCGTCGCGGAATCAACTGCGACGTAGCAGAACTCTGTACGAACAAACTCGCCTGGAATCTGTGGACCGAGAGTTTCTACCACCTGGAGAAGATCGTCACCACACACTTGAAGGCTAAAAAACCCATCCGGTACGGGACACTGTCCCTGGCAGAACGGTGGGTCACCGCGCACCTCGATATGTGCCGACCACGCCCAATCACAATGCCGTCTGGGCGTGTTGTGATGCCGAACAGATTCAATATCCGGATATCAAAGGTCGCACCTGCAACACCAAGTGACTGGGATCGGCTCGGCATCCCAATAAAAAGCGTGGTCCCAGCGCTCGACGAAGTGCGAAAGTGGTGGGTGTTGGTGTTCGCCACCGTTGCCATGCAACGCATCCCGGTGTGCTCAAAGTGTGAAGACAAGCTGCCACCGACTACCGCGGGACGACAGTCGACACGTAACATGTGCCGCAAGTGCGAAAACGAAAAAGCCTATTCGAACACAATGAAGTACGCGAAGCGACGGGCCGAACTCCAGCAGCAGTGGCGTGCCAGCAAACAACGATGCCGAGCGGTCAAGAAGCAACGCTGATTGCAGGTGATCACGTTGCGGAGACATTCCTGATATGTTGAGAATCTCGAATGATGGAATAACGACGCGACATAGAGATATATACGTGGGCTAGCGGTGTCGCCCGTAGCAGTGTGCCTGGCATCAATCACAGGGGATAAACCACTCAATGGTCGGAGCCTTCACTCGACAGAGCGTACTCGTGATCTGATGTAAGTCTTCACGCGGAGTATCAACTTGAACACAAAACCCAGTAAAGCGCGTCGTGGCCGCGGAGAAGGTAGTGTCGCATTTCGCCAGGACAAGGGCCTATGGTTTGCGCGAATCTCACTAGGGTATGGAGCGAACGGCAGTCGAGTCCGCAAAACCGTCTACGGTAAAACAAAGCGCGAAGTTGCTGAGCGACTACGTGGACTTCAGACAGAACACGACACCGGCCGACTCATCAAGACGGAGCAACTCACGACAGGGGAATATCTTACGCGCTGGCTTCACAACACCGCAAAGAACAACGTTGGTGTTCAAACATGGGAAAGATACCGCCAACTGGTCGAGATCTACCTTGTGCCGATACTCGACGGCGTTCAGCTCTCAAAGCTTTCACCGCTACATGTCGAACAGTGCTATGCCACGATGGGTAGAGGGTTCTCTGGGCGGAAGCCGGCCGGCGCGACGACTCGAAAGTTCGCCGGCGTGATCCTATCGACGGCGTTAAAGCATGCGGTGCGCACCAAGACTATGTCTCACAACCCGGCCTCGGACGTGGCAAAAGCGCGACCGGCGGAGCGAGAGATGAGATATCTGAGCCAGACCAATGCCCGCGAATTTCTCATCGCGGCGCGAGGTCACGGACTTGAAACGCTCTTCGTGGCTGCCATCGGCACCGGTGCTCGCCAAGGCGAACTCCATGGCTTGCAGTGGTCTGACCTGGATTTCGAGAAGGGCACTATTGAAGTGAAGCGGACGCTCGCATGGGTGAAGAAAGAGCCGATACTCAAAGAGCCGAAAAGTAAGGCCGGGCGGCGATCAATCACACTCCCTGGTTTCGTGATTACTGCGCTCCGGTTCCACAAACAGGCAGCGTTGAAAACTGGCCACCTTACAGCCCCTGTATTCTGCACTCGGACCGGGAACTACCTGGATAAGAAGAATGTGCTTCGCGCCTTTCGCGGTGTCGTACGGAAGGTAAACAAAGATGCCGCTACGCGTTCAGATCGCCTCGGTGCCGAGCAGTCGCTGATCCCGAACGACATCCGGTTTCACGACTTGCGGCACACCCACGCCTCTCACCTGATCGCCGCTGGTCACAGCATCAAGGCTGTTTCGCGTCGCCTCGGACACAGCGGTATCGAGATTACGCTGAGGGTCTATTCTCATTTGATGCCGAACGACGACGAGAAGCTTGCGGCGGGCACTGAAGTGATCTTTGGGTGAGTTAGGGCGTAATTAGGGTGTACAGCAGCTACGGGTGCCCGAAAATCAAAAAATAAGGAAGACCGAAACCTATTACGGTTCCGGCCTTTAGGTTCAGTGCGCGTTACTGGACTTGAACCAGTGACCCCCACAATGTCAATGTGGTACTCTAGCCAACTGAGCTAAACGCGCGGATCAAAGTCCTTTCTATGGTATTTCGCCATCGCGTCAAGACGAATCTGTTGGTGGCGATCCCTCGTCTCAGTTTGTGTCGGTCAGCCTTTCCAGGCTGACGTTTTTCTACCTTTTTCTGCTCTTATGCGGCATGTTAGCCTCGAAACGCTGACCGACTATGCAAACTGTGACACGACCACCCAGGGCGAGCCGCCATCCCTCCCAGTATATCTCCCGGTAATGGTAGAACCTGGCGTTTGTGAATCGATTGTTCGTCTGCGAGGGCTCCGAGACTTCACGGTTCCACCCTCGCTTTTTTGCTGTCTCGTTGCTTCCCGCGTTTACCGTGTCAGTTGCTACAATGCCAGCATGTGGCCGAATCGCGAAGAGACCGATCGACTGCTCGAGGACGCCCGTGCGGGGAAAGCGGGTGCAGTGGATGATTTGCTCGGCGAGTTTCGCGAACCGCTTCGCCGCGTCATCGGCCTTCGGCTCGACCCCGCGGTGGCTCGCCGCGTCGATGCTTCGGACATCGTTCAGGACGTACTCATCGAGGCGAATCAGCGACTTATCGATTACTTGAAGTCGCCGGACATGCCTTTTCACCTGTGGTTGAGGCACCTCGCTCAGGACCGCATCATCGACACGCACCGTCGGCACCGGCTCGCCCAGCGTCGCAGTGTGGACCGAGAACAGCCGATCACCCGCCCGGCATGGGCGGATGAATCGAGCATCGCACTCGTCGCCCAACTTATCGACACGGAGCGAACACCAACCTCCGAGGCGATCCAGCACGAACTGCAACGCCGGCTCAACGATGCCATCGACAAACTCGCCGAGGACGACCGCGAAATTGTGCTGATGCGGCACCACGAGGCACTCTCGAACCAGGAAGTAGCAAAGGTTCTGAACCTCACGGAAGCGGCCGCCTCGATGCGGTACCTGCGGGCGCTGCGTCGGCTCCGCAACGTTCTTGTGCCGGATGGCAGCGAGCAACTCGACGCGGATTAAGACTTTTGATGCTCCACAGGAATGGGATCTTCTCGTGCTCCTTTACGAATCGACCGACCAACTTCTCGCCGAACCGGAACCGCGGCGTTACTTGCACACCGTGATTCTCACTGCCCTGCGCGACAAAGCGGAACACGCCGAGATTCGCTTTGGCGATGGCGAGGGGATGCTCTACTACCGCGTCGATGGCAAGGACTGGGAACTCTTCCCCGTGCCGGATGCCGTGTATCCCGTGTTGAAGGAAACGATCCGTTCCACGGCTCGATTGGTGCGGCCGGAGCGCCCGGAAGTGACAGTGATGGCAGCGCCGCCGGGTGCCACGTTCGAACCGCTGGAAGTGGGCTGGCTCACGTATCGGCTCGGCGCGGACTGGCTGGATATCGTGGTGCGTATCGACCCGCGTGAGCCGTTCGGTTGCGTGATATTCGAGATCGATGAGGCCGAGGAATACGCGGAAGCGGCAGGCGATGCGCTGGCGGGCTATGCCGAGGTGGTCGAGGCCCGCAATCTGGACGCCGAGCCCGAAGACACACCATGAACGCCGCCACCCGCGACGAGCGCCTCGCCCAGGTCATCGAGCGTCTTGCGGAGGAACAACGAGCCGGACAGACCGCGTCACTGGAAAATGCCTGCCAGGCTGATCCCGATCTCGCCGAGGAATTGCGGGAACTCTGGGCGGTGGCCCAGTTCGCGGGGCTGGCCCACAAACCGGTTTCCACATTACCACTCACATCCACGCATATCTCCAGTCCGACAGTCGGTGTTCGCACTAGTGACATCGCACTGTCACTGCCTCGCGATTTCGGCGATTTCGAACTGACGGAAGAACTCGGCCGCGGCGGCATGGGTGTGGTTTACAAGGCCCGGCAAAAAAGCCTGAACCGCATCGTCGCTTTGAAGATGGTGCGTGAAGCTCACCTCGCCACGGCAGACGACCGGGCCCGCTTTCGCATCGAGGCAGAGGCTGCCGCTCGCCTCAAGCATCCGAACATCGTGACCGTTCACGAATTCGATACGGTGGGTGGCCAGGCGTATTTCTGCATGGAATACGTGGACGGCGAGACCCTCGCGGACAAGGTGAAAGCTGCGGGCCCTTTTCCGCCGCGCGAAGCCGCTCGCCTCGTCGGTACCATCGCGCGAGCCGTGCATCACGCCCATGCGCTGGGAATCCTGCACCGCGATCTGAAGCCTTCGAACATCCTGCTGGGCACCGGAAACAGCGATCGAAAAGTGGTGAACGAACCTGTCCCTTCATTCGCCCCGGGTGTCTTGCAGATTGCCACGCACGCCTTGAAAGTCACCGATTTTGGCCTGGCCAAGAAACTCGATCAGGCCGGCAGCCTCACGCGAACGGGTGCAATCGTCGGCACCCCAAGCTACATGCCGCCCGAGCAAGCCGGCGGCCGCAAGGACCTCACGCCTGCCTCCGATGTCTATTCGCTCGGAGCGATCCTCTACGAATTGCTCACGGGACGACCGCCGTTCCAGGCGTCGCATCCGGTCGATACGCTCTTGCTCGTGCTCGAACAGGAGCCGGTGCCGCCACGTGATTTGAACCCGACCGTGGACCGCGAACTCGAACTTGTCTGCCTGAAGTGCCTGCAGAAGCCGATAGAGCTGCGCTATCCATCGGCCGCGGCGCTCGCATCCGATCTGGAAGCGTATGCCGCAGGCGAGCCGATCAGCGACCAGCCGAGCGGTCTGCGCTTCTTCCTGGCACGCATGTTCCGCGAGACGCATCATGCGGACGTGCTCGAAAACTGGGGGAAGCTGTGGATGTGGCACAGCCTCATGCTCTTCCTGCTCTGTCTGCTCACCCAGGTGATGAGCTGGTCGCACGTCACAAGCCACCTCGCGTATCTCGGCGTCTGGTCAGTGGGGTTGGTGACGTGGGGTTCGATCGTGTGGCAGTTGCGCCGCCGTGCGGGACCGGTGCTCTTCGTGGAGCGACAGATCGCGCACGCCTGGGCCGCGGGTGTGTGCGCCAGTATTGGCATGTTCATTATCGAGGTGATCGCCGGCTTGCCTGTGCTCACACTCTCACCGGCGCTCGCAGTCGCGGCCGGGATGGTGTTCGTTTTCACGGCCGGTATTCTTTCGGGGCAGTTCTATGTCTGGGCGATGGTGAACTTCGCCGCCGCATGCATCATGGCAGCGTTCCCGCGAGTTTCCCATCTTGTCTTCGGTCTCGCCTCGGCCGTCTCGTTCTTTGTCCCAGGATTGAAGTACTATCGCCAACGCAAGCGCTCGGTGGCCCGCCACGCAACGCGGGAAGCCACGCTGGGTCTTACTCACCGCGACACATGGTAATGGTCTGCGGACAGGAGAATGACTCATGCCATCGCCATTCCCGTGGATGAATCCGTTTTTGGAGCAACCGACTGCGTGGAAAGATTTCGATTCACGCTTCATTCAGCTGGCCGCGGAGCGTATCGGCAGGCAGATTATGCCGCGCTATTTCGTGAAGATCGATGAGCATGGCTTTGTGCATGATTCGATGGAAGGCGAACAGATTTCACTCGGTCGGCCAGACCTCGCCATGGTTCCGGGTGAGGAGCCTGGCAATATCGGTCCGGGAGGCTTGGCATTGTTAGCACCTGCCCGTGTCGGGATGCCGGTTTTCGAAGAAGTAGAGCGCTGGCCTTTCCTGGAGATCATCGACTCCGAGAAACGCCAGGTGGTCACCGTGTTGGAGTTGCTGAGTCCGAGCCACAAGCGATCGACAGCCGACCGCCGACAATACTTGGCGAAGGTGAAAGGAATCCTGGAAAGCGAAGCGAACTTCGTGGAGATCGATCTGCTTCGAGGTGGACCACGCATGCCCTGGGTGGGGCTTCCGAAATGCGATTATTGCATCGTCGTGAGCCGACATACGGACCGCCTGGCGGATCCTGCTCAGGCGAATGTCTGGCCACTCCGTTTGCACGATCCCTTGCCGGTTGTGCCGATACCATTGCGAGACGGTGATTCGGAACCCACACTGGACCTGCAAGATGTGCTACAGAGCGTTTACGACAGTGCTGGCTACCAATTCTTCATCTACAAGGGTGAGCCCGAGCCGCGGCTGCGGCCCGAGGATGAGGGCTGGGCGAAAGAGTTTCTCACACGCTCGGCTGCGAGCGTGTGAGAATCGTGGCAGGCGTGTTTCAGCCGAACGGCTCTAATCTCAATAAAAGCCGCTGTCCAGGGCATTGGCGAGTGTGCGGCCGACCCACCAGCCAGCGCTGCGCCACTTGGCGTGGATCTTCACCGTGGCCAGTTGCCCCGGCTTGATTGCCGCATCAGGATCATTCAACTCAATCTCGACCAGGTAGGTCTGGGCCAGCGGCATCAGCACGTTGGGGTCTTCGGATGGTTTTACAGCGAGGGGGCCGCCGCCGCGTTGTGTGAGTTGAATGGGCACGTTGGCAGCGTTCTGCGGCGGTAGGCGTTTCAGTTTGCCGTGGAAGACGCGATCGGCCCGGCCCTTGATGTGAACGGACACATCGAGTTCTTGCCGTTCGCTGAGGTCCTCGGAAAGCATGCGATAATCCGGCGGCGTCACCGGCACGCGGATGACCAGTTTCGTGGGGTCGCCAATGGCGAAGACGGGTTGCGTCTCGGTGCCGCCGCGGTCGAAGAGCTTGCCGATCTCATCGCGGCGAGGCAGCGACACAAGTGACCCGGCCCGCGGGGCCTTCAATTCGGAAACGGCATTGCGGCGGGCCTGAAGCATCGCCACTTCCTTGTCCGCCGAGTGGGCTTTCTCGTCGGCTTCCCGGTAGTCCTTCTCGAAGGCCTTGCGGTTCTCGGTGTCGCCGCGGCCCTTGGCTTCCTGGATTTCCTGGGCCAGTTGCGCCGCGGTGCCTTGCTGTTCATTGCGCTGGTTGATGGCCTTGTTCAGTTCCACGTCAAGGCCTTCGCTCTTGAAGCGGCCCAGCGTGCGGCCCTGTTGCACATATTCACCGGGCTTCACTTCGAGGCTGGTGAGCCGGGCCGGTTCGGGGAGCATCACAGCTTCCACGTACCCCGGGTCGATGACCACAAGGCCGGTTTCATGGACGCGGCTCACCGGCAGTGGCAGGAAGAAGAACGCCACGATCACCGAGGTGAGAACGCCAAATGTCACGTATACGCGTGCGGCTTTCATATCCGGCAATCGCCCCCGCTGCGCAATGTTTTTGATGATCCGGTAAGTCGGCCAGATGAAGATCGATGCCAGCGACATCACCGCCAACATCTGGCTGAGGATCTTGAGCTTTGGTCCGAGAATATCGGAGAGCATCCACAAGATGCTGAACATCACCACCCAGCGATAGACCCAGCTGGCGATGGCGTAGATCACGAACAGCCACTTCCGCCCAGTGGCCATGTACTGTTCCGGCGGCACCTCGATGCCGAGGCATTTGTCCAAGAACAGGTTGTTCAAGTAGCGATTCGATTTCTCGCGGAGGTTTGGAATTTCGAGCCAGTCCGCGGCAATATAGTAGCCATCGAATCGCATCAGCGGGTTGGCGTTGAACACGACCGTGCTAACCGAACAGAGCACCATGAGGGCCAGCGCGATGTTGTTTGCCACGGGGTACGCGGGCGTGTACCACCACACAAATGTCGCGGCCGCGGCAATGATGAGTTCAACGTAGATGCCCGCAAAACTGATGAGAATACGTTTCCATTTATCGGCGAGCGTCCAGGCATCCGTCACATTGCAATACAGTGCCGGACTCAAACACATCAGCAATATGCCCATCTCATGGCATTCACCCTTGAAGGCTTTACAGGTGAGGCCGTGCCCGAACTCGTGAATCACTTTCACCACGCCGAGTGAAAGCCACATATACATCACGGAGTTCCAGGTGAAGAACTCCTGATAGGCAGGAAGCTTGGCGTAAAAAGTGTTGTAGTGCAGGGCCACGAAAGCCGCGGCCGTGAGCATGAACGCGATACTAAGTGCGAAGAACGGCGCGGTGAAGATCCACCACAGATATTTGAACATCCAGGTGAGGATGCGGTCCGGGTCGAAGACCGGAATCTTCAAATACAGAATGTTCGTAAACGAGGCAAAGCGTTTCATCCGCCGTTGCTTGGCCCGGCGATGGAAGAGTTGCTTGCCCGCACCAGCTTGCTCGTGCTGCACGAGCCCGGCCGTCACCAGCTGGCGGGCGAAGGATTCGAGATCCTGATGTTCCAGCCGCTGCGGCTTGAATTCCTCCTCGAACGCCTCGCGTGTTTCCTCCATCGTGTGTTCGCCATCGAACATCTGGAAGACGTAGTATTCCTGGCGATTGAAGCGATAGTAACGCAGGCAGACCGGATCCTTGACGACATGGTACAACTTGCCTTCGTACTTCTGCTCGTAGTGTTGCAAGTCCGGCCGGACCTTGAGCCGCACCTGCTTGCGGCGTTCGACCGGGTTATTCAGATTGGCGGTGAGGTCCATGAGAGAGTTCTCAGCCGTCAGTTATCAGCCCTCAGCCTCAGCTGTCAGCCATAACCAACTCTTTGTGCGTTACGAGCTAGGCGAAATCAATCGTGAGACATTCCCACTCTCGTCGTCATTGCTATCCGCCAGGGCTGGCAGATAGCTGATCACGGATTGCTGAAAACTATTTGCCCGGATTCACAATGATGGTGGCGGCACTGCGGTCGAGGAGTTTGAGTTCCTTGTTGTCCATCTCGACGCGAACCGTGACATAGCGCGGGTCGGTGGAGTCGACATTCATGACGGTGCCGATGTGCTTTTTCGGTGGGCCGGCGGGCGGCGTCCAGAGGTGCACGGTGCCCGCTGCAGTGCCGACCACGAGGAATGGCGATTCCTTGCTGGGGCTGAAGGCGGCACAGGTGACACCGATGCGGCCTGGTGTGATGAGCCGGCCGGCTTCCGCACCGCGACCGCCCGTGGATGGCGTGGTCCACAGCTGCAGGGCACCCTTGAGTTCACCCTCCCCACCGGCTGTCAGAATGTACTCTTCGTTTTGGCTGAACATGGCCAGCGTGGCGAAGGCAGCCGTCGAACCTGGTGTCTGGATCTGGCCCACAGTCTGTTTGTCAGCGAGATTCACGACGTCGATTCGGGCCTTGTCCTGGTCGAAGAGCACGCGGCCGCCATCCTTGCTGACACCCAGCACGTCGATCGCTCCCGAGCGGTGATCGATGGTCTTGGTGACGGCCGCGGCACCCGCACCGAGTTTCCACTGCTTCACCGTGCGGTCCTTCGAGGCTGTGATGAGGCGGGACTGCGGCGTGAACTGCACGCTCGTGATGGTGTCGCGGTGCTCGGCTGGCAAGGCATAGAGTTTTTTGCCGTCCGCAGCGCTCCAGATGAACACTTCACGACCCGCCGCGGAAGCGATGAAACGACCATCCGGGCTGAAGGCCACGGCGACCACGGCCGAGGTGTGCGCATCGGTCGCTGTGACGCGTGGCGAGGTGGGAAGCTTGGCCGGGTTCACATCCCACAGGCGGATTCGGCCATCATCCGCACCGGTCACCACGAGGGCGGAGCCGTTCTGAATGTGTGGGCCACACGCAATGCTGCGGACCGCAACCGGGTGAAGCAGCGTGTGAGCCGCGGTGGGCCTGCCTTCCACATCATTCAGATTCGGCTCCCAAACCAGGGCCGAACCATCAGCGCTGGTGGAAATCACGATGGCGCGATCGGGGTGCGGGGTCACGGCGATGCCGGTCACTTCTTGACGGTGCCAGGCGTGGCTCTTCACGGGAGCGCTGGCCAGAGCCGGTTCCACGGTCACCTGCATATTGCGAAGCACCTTGTTGGCGTACTGCACGTCGAGGTTGCCTTCGAGGCGAACGCGCTCGGTCGATTGCACTTCGAGGATGCTCTCACCCGCCTTCACGAACTCGCCGGGCCGCTTCACCACGTTGCGAATCACGCCGTTCACACTGCTCACGATGCGGTGCTTCTTCATCAGCACTTCGGCTTCTTCGAAATCGGATTGAGCCTTGGCGATCGTCTGAATCGAGTTGGCGAGGTTTTCCTCGAAGCGGCTGAGCGTGACATAGTCGTTGAGCACTTCGGTGTAGGAGATGCCGCCCTTCTTGTACAAATCGACGGTGATTTTGAGCTTCTCGTTGGTGAGGTCCACGCCTTTCTGGGCGGATTTCTGCACCTGCTCCGCCGCGGCCTTGGTGCGCTCGGCGGCTCGCTTTCGCGTCGAAATCTGCTCATCATTCATGATGCAGATCACATCGCCCTTGTTCACCTCGTCGCCATCGGCGAGCCGGCGGTAAGGCTTCTTCTCGCCCTTGTCCCGCGGGCTCAGCACGTGCAACGAGTTGTTGGGATCGTAAACGGTGCCTGCAGGGAGTTCCTTGGCGATCAGTTCGATGGTGCCATCGACTTCGGCCGCGACACGCTGGCGTTCCTCGTATTGCACGGTGGCGTTGCCGATCACGATCGGATCAACGCGCGACTGGTTCATGGCTTCGGGCGGCTTCGGCTCCGCGGCCGGCTGAAAGAGATACGGGCCGACATCCGGGTTGGGGTTATCCGCGGAGACACCGCCTGTAGCGGAGGCCTTGTCCGGGTTTCCGGTTTCACCGGAGCCGGGGCTGGATCGCCCACAACCGGGTGCGATGAGTGCAGAAGAGAGCAGCAAGAGCGATGGAGCCGCCAGTGAACGCAGACGCATGGCATTCCCTCACAGGGGTGTAGGGGTGAACGAGAAACGGCGGGGTGTCGCCGGTGCGGTCGGTGAAACCGCGAATCGCGCGACGGGTTGGCAGGGATTCGGTTTCGCCGAGCCCGTCGTGGGGTGAGCCAGATCGGCGCTCACCTCTTCGACAGTGGCCGTGGCGAAACGATTCCTAGAAGAAGAAGATCACCTTTTCGTAGAACCATTCCCAGACGCCGTGCCCATAGGCATAGCCCACGGAGTGGTCGCCGCAGCGGATGCGGGTGCGGACTTCGAGACCGGTGACGAACTGCGATCCCGGCACGAACATCTCCTCGGGGAAGTCCTTCACGTTCTTCAGGTTCAGCTTCACATAAGCCGTCACGACCGGTTCGTTCTCGTCGTGCTCGTTCTTGTTGGGCACGGCCTCGGCGGAGATATTCTCCTTGTAAAGGCGGCCCAGGAAACGGCTATCAGGCATGGACGCCAGGAGCACATCCACGTCGAGGTATTCCCGGCCATCGGCTTCCACCTTGTGCATGGCGGGATCGGCGTAGGCTCGCATCACCTGGCCGATATTGCGCTGCGGAATCTTGAGTTCGACCTGCCAGTTGCCTTCGAGGTTGCCGAGTCGCAGCAATTCCTCGTTGGGGCGAACGGTGCGGCCGAGCAGGCTTTCGCGGCGGTCGTCGTTCAGCACGGTCCAGTGTGAAGCACCCGTGGGGCGATCGAGCTTCGGATCGAAAGGCGGAGCCACGGCGCGGAACCAGCCAGGTTGGTTCGGCACCATATCGAACTTGCGATCGAGTTCGTTGCGCTGGTTGGTGCGGCTCTGGGCTGTGAGGGCCGCGAGGTTCATCTGGGCCCGGATGTTGGCACGCTGGCCCGGGTCGATCTTGTCATCATTCACGAGAAGGGCGTTTGCCTTTTCCTTGGCGATGGCCTCGTTCAACTCGTTGGTGAGTTGCGTGTACTTGTTTTCCAGTTCGGGGCTGTACAGGTAGACGGCGGCGAAGCCGGGATCGATCTGGTCGCCGGGCCGTGATTTGATCTCGCGCACCACGCCATCCGTGGGAGCATAGAGCTTCGTGATCTCGGTGGGCAGCATCTGGCCCTTGGCCTCGACTCGCAGTGCCGAACCGTATACCGGCGGCCAGGAGGGCGGTGCGGCCAGCAGACCGATGGCCACTGCCAGCAGGATCGTCGCGGTGATGCCGATGAAGCGAGCCTTGCCGCCGACGCCTTCCTGGAGTTTCTGTAGCGGCCACCAGAGCACTTTGAGTGGCACCTTCTTCATCTGCGAGGCGTTGTAGAGTGCCGGTGCGGCGTGCTTGCCCACCACCTCCAGACGTTGCACCATCGGCTCGATTTGCTCTGGCGGGTTAAAGCTCTCGAGCACCATCACCGAGCGGGCCGGCTTGGTCTGGTCCTTCTCACGTTCGTCACGCACTGGCTGCACGATGAGCAGCTTGGGTTGGCTTTCGTTGAGGTAGTTATCGAGTGCGTACGAAACATCGGGCGGCAGGCCGTCCTCTTTTTCGCCCTTGAAGGTGAGCGTTTCGCCCCATTGCAGCACGGATTCCATCAACTTGCGGAGCCGGCGGACGTGCGTGCTCGCTTTTTCGACCACATCCGCTCCGCTGACCGCTTCGACCGTTACCTTTTTACGGGCATGGCGAACGCCGATACAGAGCCGATCGCACTCGATGAGTTTGCGGCCCTCGTTGGCCACGAGATAGGCCACTTCCGTCGGGTTTAGCGAGTTGTGAATCGAACGCGAAAACGCCTCGAGTTGCGTGAACGTTTTCTCCATGCCGGATGTTTGTCGGGCGTTGGAGAACTGGTGGTATTGGCTGGCGTACCCCGCCATCTGGAAGGTGTAATTCAGGAAGGTGGGGAAGATGCGGGGGTCGTGCGTGGCATCCTGAAACACTTCGAGCACGCCGAACGCTTGCTTTTCCGGTGTGACGATTGGCGCGAACAGAGCAAAGTAGTCGGTGAGATTGGCCGCGGGGACGGCACCTTGCTCCACATTCTGGTTCGGTGCGAGGCGTCCATTCGGCTCCAGCATGATCGGCCGGGGCGGAGCGGCTTGAAAGACCTGGCGCAGCACTTCGTTATGACACTGCCGGCCGCCGCGGCGCTCTTCGAGCCCAACCTTCTCGAGATTTACCTGGCAGGCGATCTGGAGGAAGCCCTGGGGCGTGCGGAGCCAGATGGCCCCGGCGGGTGCGTCGATGGCGGTGAGCGTCTTGTTCAGAAACTGTTCGTAAAACTCGGTGGGGGCAAGGTTTGAGCCGGCCAGCTTGGAGGCCGTTTCAAACGCTTCTTCAATCTGCCGGCCATAGCGGTTCCGGTCATCGCCCGAGGCCGAGGGAGTGGCGGGGCCGGCTTTGGGGGGTGCGCTCACGTCGGACCTCATCGGACGAGGGGCAGTACAATCGGCATATCCCGAATAAGCATAACACGTACTCGGTATTGACGACAAGCGGAGCCAGAATGCAAAGGCCGTTCCGCAACCACCCGTCGGCAACGTATTCCGACTGGGTAAGGCTGCGGGCCGCTTGATTCAAGCCGCTCCTGCATTGATCGGAAGGATGTGCCGAACGATTCGAGAAAATGGTGCGGAAATAGCATGAAGTGGTGATGATTCACCCGGACGATCATCCGGGTGCGATGCTCATATCGGCAGGCCAGTGTGCTCGCGAGTGCCAAAAAGTCAGTTGCCGGGGCGATTGGGCTCAATCGCCACCCGGCTCCAACAAGGCCTGACCTGACAGGCCCGGAGATTGCCAATCACTTCGGAATCGTCGGTTCGAAGCCCAGGTTCTTCACCAGGAAGGCCCACTGGTCCGCAACTTCCTCGATCACCTTGGCGGTGGGCTTGCCCGCACCGTGGCCGGCCTTGGTCTCGATGCGGATGAGCACGGGAGCGGAGCCGCTCTGGTTCGCTTGCAGAGCCGCGGCGAACTTGAAGCTGTGCCCTGGCACCACGCGGTCATCCGTGTCCGCCGTGGTGATCAGCGTGGCCGGGTAGGCACGCGGGCCCTTATTCAGCAACACGTGATACGGACTGTACGAGTACTGCGCCTTGAACTCCTCGGCGTTGTCGCTCGACCCATAATCATCGACCCAGAAGCGGCCCGCGGTGAATTTCTGGAAGCGGAGCATATCCATCACGCCCACCGCAGGAAGGCAGGCACCGAACAGGTCCGGGCGTTGTGTCATGCAGGCACCGACAAGCAGGCCGCCGTTGCTGCCGCCCTGAATGGCCAGTTTCTTCGGCGAGGTGTATTTCTCCTGCACGAGGTACTCCGCTGCGGCGATGAAGTCGTCGAACACATTCTGCTTCTGGAGCTTGGTGCCCGAACGATGCCAGGCATCGCCGTATTCACCCCCACCGCGGAGGTTCGCCACGGCATAGACGCCGCCCATTTCCATCCACTGTAAGCGCGACACGGAGAAGCCTGGCGTCAGCGAGATGTTGAAGCCCCCATAGCCGTAAAGCAGCGTCGGGTTCGTGCCGTTGAGCGTGATGCCCTTCTTGTGAGCGATGAACATCGAAACCTTGGTGCCATCCTTGCTCGCGTAGAAGATCTGCTTCACCTCGTACTGCGTGGGGTCGAACTTCACCTTGGCCTGGCGAAGCAGCTTGCTTTCGCCCGTGGCCACGTCGTA
This sequence comes from Gemmataceae bacterium, assembly GCA_041750275.1. Classification (GTDB taxonomy): domain Bacteria; phylum Planctomycetota; class Planctomycetia; order Gemmatales; family Gemmataceae; genus JBGSZR01. Next base: position 11,714 of record JBGSZR010000156.1, on the reverse strand, counting down.
GCGGTACGTGCTGGGTGGTGTGGCGAAGCTGCTGAAGGTGTAGAAGGTTTCATTCTCGCCTTGCTTGCCGCCGAAGCCCCCCGCGGTGCCGATGCCGGGCAGGGCCACATCACGAACGAACTTGCCGCTCGGTTCATACACCTTAACCACGGTCTTGGCATCTTGCAGGTAGCTGCAGACGATGCGGTCGCCGATCATGCCGGCGCTTTCGAGCGTCTCTTTTGCCTCCGGCACAATCGTCTTCCAGTTCTTTGGATCCGGGTTGGCCGTGTCGATGGCGATGACCTGGCCGCGAGGTGCGTTCCACTCGGTGCGGAAGAAGAGCGTCGCTCCTTCGTTGCCAGCGAAGAAGTACTTGTTGTCGTGGTTGGTGATGAGTTCGACGGGCTTGCTGGCTGGCTTTGTGAGATCCTGGAAAAGGATGCGGGCCTTGCGGCTGGTGGTGCCATCGCTGACGCTGATGACGAGATACTTGCCATCATCACTGACACCACCGTTGATGCTCCACTTCGGGTGAGCGGTCTCCTCGTAAACGAGCGTGTCCTCGCTCTGGGACGTGCCCAGCTTGTGGTAATAGAGCTTCTGGTTCTCATTGGTGGCCTGGAATGTCGCGTCTTTGCCGGGCTCGGGATAGCGGCTATAGAAGAAGCCCTTGCCATCGGCGGTCCAGGATGCACCGCTGAACTTCACCCACTTGAGTTCATCGCCGAGCGGTTTGCCCGTGGCCACGTCGAGCACTTTCCACACGTTCCAGTCCGAACCGGCCTCGGCGACACCGTAGGCCAGCAACTTGCCGTCGTCGCTGATGGCGATGCCCGAGAGGGCGGCGGTGCCGTCCTTCGTCCAGGCGTTGGGGTCGAGCAGCATCCGCGGCTCGGCATCGAGTGAATCCTGCACGTAGAGCACGCTCTGGTTCTGCAGGCCGTCATTCTTCGAGAAGAAGTAGTGCTTGCCGTGCTTCGAAGGAGCCGAGAACTTCTCGTAGTTGAAGATCTCGGTGATGCGGGCCTTGATCGCCTCGCGCTGCGGGATCGATTCGAGATAAGCAAACGTCACCTTGTTCTCGGCCTCCACCCACTCGGCGACTTCCTTCGACTTGCGAACATCGTCCTCGAGCCAGCGGTACGGGTCAGCGACTTTCGTGCCGTGGTAGTCATCGACGGTGTCGCCCTTCTTCGTCTCCGGGTAGTTCAACTTCTGCTCCTGTGCAGTCACAATCGCCAGCGCGAACGAAGCCAACAGGGCCGCGAGGCCCCAGCGTGCGGTGTGCATCGTCAGTGCTCCTGAAACGGGGCGGAGAGGATATCTAACGACATGGTGTGAAGAACGGGCTGGAAAGTACAGACCCGTTTCCGGAACGGACGATTCCCATCGATCAGGAGGCAAGCCAGCCACCGAAGTGGCCGGTGCCTTCCAGTTACTGTCAGAGTTGGACCGAAGGCAGCGGCTCGGCGGCGGGTTTGTCCGCCTCCGTGATGACGGTGGAAGCCAGTTGCATATACGCTTTCGCAATCGGTGTATCCGGGTGCTTGCGGACCATCGGCTCGCCACTGTCGCCGCACTCGGCGATGCGCGGATCGATGGGCAATTCGCCCAGGAGCGGCACGCCGATTTCCGCAGCGAGTTTCTGGCCGCCACCGGAGCGAAAGATCTCGTACCGCTTGCCATCGTCACCGAGAAAGAAGCTCATGTTTTCGATGACGCCAAGCACGGGCACGCGCACTTCCTGGAACATCTTCACACCCTTGCGGGCATCGATGAGGCTCACATCCTGGGGCGTGGTGACGATGATCGCACCCGTGAGCGGGGCGCTCTGCGAGAGTGTAAGTTGGGCGTCACCGGTGCCGGGCGGCAGATCGATCACGAGAAAGTCCAGCGTGCCCCAGTCAACCTGCCCGAGAAACGATTGCACGGCCTGGGCAACCTTAGGCCCACGCCAGATGATGGCCTGCCCCGGATCGACCATGAAGCCCATGCTCATCAGCGCGATGCCGTGCTTGTGCAACGGGAACGGCGTGGTCCGCGGATCGACCATGCCGAGGCCGAACATGATGGGCACGGATGGGCCATAGATATCGGCGTCCATGAGGCCGACTTTTTTGCCGGATGCGTGCAGCGCCAGTGCGAGATTGGCGGCCACCGTCGATTTGCCGACGCCACCCTTGCCGCTGGCGACCGCGATGACGTGCTTGACTCCGGGGAGCGACAACTTCGGGGGCATCTGCGGATTCATCGAGTAACTCCAGGTGAGCGGCCCGTGTCAACGGGCTGTTCATTCAAATCGTTTAAGCGATTGCGGTAAGTAATGAGCATTAGTTGAAGGAAGTTGACACGCGAACGAACAGCCCACTTACGTGAGCCGCTCGCCGGGCTCGCCCAGTTTGCGCATCAGTTCGAGCGTGTAGATTCCGGTGCTGTGTCCATCATTCCAGGTAATCTGGTAGGCATAGTGGCCGACCGGTGTCATCGTTACTGGTGCCGGTGCGCCTGCGGCCACCTCCTGGGGTGTGAGCACACGGAACGGATCGGTGGGCTTGCCGCGCTCCTCGATACAGCCGGCGCAGGGGCATTGTTCGCGCAGATGCCGCCAGGTGGCGAACGTGCGGACGCCATCGGACCACTCGATCTTCAGGCCATCCCCTTCCCGCTTCAGGGATAAGGGCTTCAGTTCCGCAGGCATTCAGTAACTCCAGAGTGTTGCGGCAAGAAGTCGAGCACTGCGAATCAGGGCAATGATGATATGATAGGCTTATTCACGCTAGTGGCGCGGTCCCATCTGGAGCGAAGCCATGCTATTTGTAGGCACGATTGTCAACGGAACCGTGATCTTTGATGTGCCACCAGGTCTGCTGGATGGCACACGCGTCTATGTGGTGGTGAAATTGGAAACGAAGCCCGCTTCCAACCTCGGTGCCATGCTTCTGCGTCATGCTGGAAAAGCAACAGGCTTGCCCGAAGACGCCGCGGCCCAACACGACCATTCCCTTGACGATCCATTCTGCCCCAAGATGCTCGTGAGGTGATCTCGACGCTTGACACCGCGGCGAGAATCCCCCACGATTCAATGAGCGCATGGCGGATCCAAGCTTGGCAGTCGCCATCCGAGCGCGGATCGATTGCTGCTCCGGGGTTACCCCGGGGACCATTACTAGCTGTACCGAGTAGCGCGCGACAGGCAGGGCGCTACCACGCCCGCGGTGTCGCGCGGGACGGGACTCGTTGGGCCGCCATGCGTTTCATTCATATGTCCACGCCGCACCGATTCACGCGCGATCTGACGGGAGCATTGCACTCGGGTGTGTGGGACTCCCAGGGAATTCTGGCCTCCGCCCAGCATATGGTGGCACGCAAGCCGAAATGGCTGGCCCGGCTTGTGGAACGCCTGATCGCGGCGTTTCCATATCCACCCTCGTACACAGCCTTGCTGACTTATCTCGAAGGAGATGCCGAATTCGCACGGACCTGCGCTCGAATCAACTGGACAAAGTATCGCGACGGGCGGTTGCATGCACGCCGGCGAATCCGCCTTCAACCGGTGCAGATGGCTGATCCACCAGCCGCGATGGGCCAGCTCAACCTCCCGCATATCCCAACAGAAGCCGCACTGGCCGCCTGGCTCAGGATCACACCGGGCCGCTTGCGCTGGTTCGCCGATTTGTGTGGCCGCAATCGACGCCATCCCGTGGGCCCACTGCGCACATACGGTTATCACTGGGTCGCAAAGCACAACGGGAAGTCGCGATTGCTCGAGATTCCGACCTGGGGCTTGAAGCAACTCCAGCGGAAGCTGCTGGCCGGCATTCTGAATCTCATCCCGGCACATCCCGCGGCGCATGGCTTTCGGTCTGGCCGTTCAATCGTCACAAATGCGCTGCCCCATTGCGGCAAGCCGTTTGTGCTGCGTCTCGATCTCACCGACTTTTTCCCCAGTATTCCTGCTGCTCGCGTCGTGCGGCTCTTTCGAACAGTCGGATATCCCGAGACAGTCGCCCGATTGCTCATGGGGCTCTGCACCACATGCCTTCCGCTCGATGCCTGGAAGACCAAGCCGAACGCACCATTCGATGGCAGCGACCATGCCGAATGGCAACGGTTCGCCTCCCGCCACCTGCCGCAAGGGGCCCCGACATCGCCTGCAATTTCCAATCTGGCGGCGTTCCGACTCGATCGCCGGCTTGCGAAACTCGCGATATCCCTCGACGCCGACTACACACGCTATGCCGATGATCTCACCTTATCCGGCGGTGAGTTATTGGCCCGCAGTGCCAGACGAGTCGTGCATCTCATTGCTGTGATCGCTGGGGAAGAAGGCTTCTCGTTGAACCACCGCAAGACACGCTCACTCCGAAAGAGTACCCGTCAGAGCGTCACGGGTGTGGTCGTAAATCTGCGACCCAATGTGACACGAGTCGAGTTCGATCAGCTCAAGGCTATTCTGACGAACTGTGTGCGACACGGCCCCGCCAGCCAAAATCTCGCGAAGCATACCGACTTTCGTGCCCACCTGGCTGGTCGTCTTTCACACATGTCGATGTTGAACCCGAACCGTGGTCGTAAGCTCTGGGTCATCTTCGACCACATCGCCTGGGTCGCCACTTCTTCCTGAATCTAGCACAATAACGTGGTTCCCTTCACTCATCGAGGTTCCGTGCATGGCCGCACCTTCGGAATTGATTGTGTCGGTCTCCGGCATTCGCGGGATCGTGGGTGAAGGGTTGAGTGTTGAGGCGGCGGCGCGTTTTGCCGCGGCGTTTGGCTCCACCATGAACCGCGGTCACGTGCTCATTTCACGCGATAGTCGGCCCAGCGGCGACATGCTGCGTCATGCCGTGATCGCGGGTTTGCTCGGCACGGGCTGCACCGTCGAAGACATCGGGATTGCTCCGACGCCAACGTGTGGGTTCGCAGTCCGCTTTCTGCAAACGGCCGGGGCTATTCAAATCACCGCCAGCCACAACCCGGCTCCGTGGAACGGCCTGAAAATGTTCGGTGCCGATGGGGCTGTCCTCTCCGCTGCGGATGGTGCCGTGGTGCGAGGGCTCTACGAATCGGGCGAGTTCACGCAAGCTCGCTGGGATGGCATCGGCTCGACCCGAGTGCCGCCGGATGTGCCGCGCGAGCACCTGCACGCTGTGCTCGATCGCATCAGCGTGGCCCGCATCGCCGGCCGGGGCTACCGCGTTTTTCTCGATGCGAACGGTGGTGCCGGCGGACCACTGGCCGTGCACATGCTCAAGGATCTCGCCTGCGAGGTCGTGGAGTGTGGTTGTGATCCGAATGGCGTGTTCGCACACGAACCCGAGCCGACTCCGGCTCACTTGCAAGACGTCGCACCGTGGGTGAAGCAATCAGAATCCGCGGTCGGCTTCGTGCTCGATCCGGACGCGGATCGACTCTCGCTTATCGACGAATTCGGCAACTGCGTCAGTGAAGAAATCACACTCGCGCTTGCCGTGAAGTGGCGGTTGCGGCAGGCGAGCGGCCCCGTGGTCATTAACATGTCCACCTCGCGCATGGTGGAGGACATTGCCCATGCCGCCGGCAGCCCGTGCTATCGCTCTGCAGTCGGCGAAGCGAATGTCGTCGGCCTCATGCGCGACGTGCAAGCCCTCATCGGCGGCGAGGGCAACGGCGGCGTCATCGAACCCCTCGTCGGCTGGGTCCGCGATCCCTTCGTCGGCATGGCCTACATCCTCTCGCTCATGGCCGAGGAGCGGAAATCATTCAGTGAACTCGTAAAAGAACTCCCCAAGTATTCGATGCTCAAGACGAAGTTCCGTGTGCCCCGCGAGAAGTTGCCCGCCGCCCTCGACGCTCTCAAAGCCTGGTGGGTGGACGTGAAACTGAACACGGAGGATGGCCTTCGCATCGACGCTGCAGACTGGTGGTTGCACGTGCGAGCCAGCAACACCGAACCCGTGGTCCGCGTCATTGCCGAAGCTCCCACCGAGGAACACGCCCAGCAACTTTGCGACGAGGCCGGTGCCCTCATCCGCGGCTGCTGAGGTGCTGCATCAGCAGCGTTGTTGCGCCTGGTCGATTTTCAATCATTCACCTTGTGGAACTGGATTGCCCGTGAGCCGATGCGGGCGAGAAAGCGGGCCTTCTGGGCCGCACTCAGTTCCTTCGTGTACTTCGCCCGCACGGCTTCCACCCAGCGCACTTTCAAGTCATCGTAGTTCGTGAGCACGCGCACCAGCACGGGCCCGGGGTGGCACAACGCACCCTGCACCTTTGCGTCCAGTTCCGCGTGTGAACGGATTTCCTGGTAGGCCACGCCGAATGCCTGGGCCATGGCGCGATAATCGAGATGCGCGAGGATGGTCGCGGTGGTTCGCAGATAGGCTGGCTTCTGCAGCATCTGCATGTAGTGATACGCCTGATCGTCCAGTACGAAGAACTTCACGGGCAAGCTCTCGCGGCTCGCTGTGCTGATTTCCAGGGCACTCATGAGCAAGCAGCCGTCGCCTGTGAGTGTGGCTACGGTCCGGCCATGATGCACGCGCTGCGCTCCGATGGCTGCAGGCACGCTCCAGCCCATTGCTTGGTTATCGACCGGATTGAAGTACGTCCGCGGCTGCACCACCCGGAAGTGCTCCGCGGCCAGGTGCTCACTCACGCTCACATCCACGAAGAGCATGCCATCGGCCGGTATTTGGCAGCGCAGCGATTTGATCAGGGCCAGCGGATCGACACCGCACTTCGGCTGCGGGATGTGACGCTGCGACTGAGCCACCTCGGCCTTTGCATTGTGAATCCGCATCACCAGTGCTGAGTCAGCGGGCCGGCGCACGGCATCGCCACAGGCGAGCAACCGCCCCAGGAACACGCCCGCATCGGCATGCACGCATACATCGGTTCGCAACACGCGGCCCAGGTTGCACGCATTCGCATCGACGTGAATCACCCGTTTCGGCTGCGGATCGTTGTAATATCCCGTCGACACTTCGCTGAACTTCACACCGATCGCCAGGAGCGTGTCCACACCGGTCGTGTGCGGATGAAGCTTCTCACCGGCGAAGATCTTCTCCGCCACTTCAGATGCATGTGTGCCATACCCCCAGCCCACGGCCAGCGGATGCTCCTCGCTCACGCAACCGCGGCCGGACACGCTTGTGGAGATCGGTGCTTGGAGCAATTCCGCCACCGCCGCGAGGGCAGCACCGTGATCCATGCATCCGCCACCGACGTAAAGCCCCACGCGCTGCGTGCGATCCGCAAGCAATGCCAGTGCCTTCTGAAAAGCCCCTTCATCGAAGGGCAGCGGCACCGCGGCGGGTGGCGGCACGCGGTAGTCGTGGGCCTCGATGAGCAGGTTGTAGGGCACGACCACCGCCACGGGGCCGGGCTCGCCACTCATCGCGGCGATGAACGCTTGCCGCACGGCACCGGGAATCTGATCGACCGTCTTCACGGCGAGCACGCACTTGCACACGGGCTTCAGCAGGGCCACGTTATCGAGCGAATGCACCTGAAAAGGATGGGCCTTCGCCCCCACGCCCACATCGCCGACGATGGCCACGATCGGCGAAGAATCCAGCAACGCTTCGCCAAGCCCGGTGAGCGAGTTCGTGACGCCCGGGCCCGGCACCACACATAACACACCCGGCCGACCCACGGAGCGGCCGTACGCATCTGCCATGCACGCCGCCGAGAACTCGTGCGTCACGAGCAGGTACGGCAGATGCTTCTCCTTGAAGGTGTCCCAGAGTTCATTCTCCTGGGCACCGGGGATGCCATAGACGCAACCCGTACCTTCAAGCAGCAGGGCCTCGGTGAGCGCTTCTGCACCGGTCATGCGGCCAAAGACCCAGCCGGGGTGCCGATCTTCTCGCACGCGCCCGAGCGGCCCGGCCACGGCATCCGCAGCAATCGCTGTGCCTGCAGCCGCGACGCCTTGCAGCAGACCGCGGCGCGAAAATGGGAAGTTCATGGAAGCCTCGTGAACGAACGCGGCCCGTCGACAGAACGCACCACACTCTTGTGTCGGTTGAATGGGTGAGCTGGGTTGATGCGGAAATGCGGGTTTTGCGTCTCATTCGAGTCGCGCTCACCGCTTCGGCCGCGGTTGTGGCGATCTTGACACAAAATCCGTGTGTGCGTATCTCCCGCCCCACGCGCACCAGAATCTGCCGACGACGATGCCCGGGAATCAGGGGGAAGCCCGATGATTGCTTGCCGTGACCGCAACCCGTGGGGGCTCACCACCGTCCTTGCGGTGGCCTTCGCCTTCACGATGGGTCTACCGCGAGCGCACGCTGCGGATACGCCTGCCGGTCGCATTATCGAGAACATCGTGCCGATGGGCACGCGGCTCCGCCCACCGCAGCAGATCGTGGACCTGATGCACTCGCGCCCCGGCAAGCCCTACGACGAAGCACTCATCCAGGAAGACGTGCGCCGGTTGCATGCCACCAAGTGGTTCGTTCCCGGCAGCGTCGAAGTCCGCACCGCCATTCAGCCTGATGGCAAGGTCATCGTGTACCTCTATCTCTCCGAGCTATCGAGCACGGTGCAGGAAGTTGTGTACCAGGGTGTGCAGCACATCAGCCCCAACGAACTGCAGAACCTCAGCGGCGTCCGCAAGGGCGACCCCATGAACCCGCTCACCAACGAACTCGGCCGCCAGGCCATCCTCCGCAAATACCAGGAAGATGGCCGCTATTTTGCCAGTGTGGAGTTGCTCGAAGGCAAGACGCAGGCTGATACACGCGTGGTCTATTCCGTGGTCGAAGGACCCGTGGTGAAAGTCACGAGCTTGCAATTCAAGGGTAACAAGTTCGCCGACAATGGCCGACTCAAGACTGCCCTCGCTACGAAGAAGCAGTTCATCGGTCTCTTCGGCGGCAAGTTTAACCCCATGACGCTCGACGTCGATCGCCAACACATCGTCGAGTACTACCACGGCCTCGGCTTCCTCGGTGTCCGCGTTTCACCCGAAGTGGTGCGCTCGGACGAACCCGGCCAGATCCGGATCGTGTATCACATTGATGAAGGCATCCGCTACTCGGTGTCTGACCTTCAGATTGAAGGCAACAAGAGCGTGGACACCAGCGCCCTGAAACTCCTCACGGAACAGAAGCCCGGCGACACGTACGACCGCCGGCTCGTGCAAGGCGACCTGCTCCGGATGCGCGACTACTACGGCATGCGCGGCCACGCGGTGGCGGTCGAAGAGAAGCCGTACGAAGTGCCCGGGCAACCCGGTGTCGTGAGTGTGAGCTACCAGGTCCAGGGCGACCGTGGCGAACCAGACCGCGTCGGTGTTGTGAAAATCGAGGGAAACACCGTCACGAAGTCCAGCGTCATCATGAACCAGCTAAACATGTATCCGGGGCAGATCCTGCAGTACCCGGAACTGGAAAACGCCCGCATGCGTCTGTCGCGGCTCGGCATCTTCGACCCGCAGAACCCGCCCAGCGTGGAAGTGGAAGCCAACGAATTCGATAGCAGCATCAAGGATATTCGCGTTCGCGTGCAAGAAACACGCACGGGCCAGTTCATGGTCGGTGGCGGCGTGAACTCCAACGCCGGGCTCAGCGGCAGCATCGTCGTGAACGAAAATAACTTCGACCTGTTCCGCTTCCCCACCTCGTGGGACGACATCCGCCTGGGTCGCGCCTGGCGCGGTGCGGGTCAGTCGCTGCGCATTGAAGCGGTGCCCGGCACGCAGTTCCAGCGCTACTCGGCGACCTTCACCGAACCGCGGCTCTTCGACACGCTTTATTCGATGACGAACTCGGCATACTACTTCAATCGAAACTACGCCGAGTACTTCGAGAACCGCGTCGGCGGCCGCTTCAGCATCGGTCGGCAACTCGATCCGCTCTGGCGCACCTCGCTCACCACGCGCGTCGAAGGGGTCGAGGTCAATAACGTCCCATACTGGGCACCACCTTCTATCACGGATGACATCGGCTGGCACTTCCTGCTCGGCTTCCGCGGCGGCATCACACGCGATAGCCGCGATTCCTTCCTCTTCCCCACGAAGGGAAGCGTGGTTGATCTCAGCGTCGAAGCGGTCACGGGAGACTACAACTTCCCCGTTGGCACACTCGAAGCCACCAAGTTCATCTCCTCCGACAAGCCCGGCTTCCTCTCCCGTGAGGATGGCAGCGGCAAACACGTGCTGGCCATGCGGTCGCAGGTCTCCGTTGCGGGCTCGAATGCCCCGGTCTACGAACGCTTCTATGGCGGCGGCTTCCGCAGCTTGCGTGGCTTCAGCTTCCGCGGTGTCGGCCCGAACGAGAACAATCTCTTCACAGGTGGTACCTTCGCCTTCGTGAACACTCTTGAATACCAGATGCCCTTGCTCGCCAACGACAAACTCTTCTTCGTCACCTTCCTCGATCACGGCACGATCGAGAATAGCGTGGAGATCAAGAACTATCGCGTCAGTGCCGGCTTCGGCTTCCGCATTGCGGTGCCCGCGCTCGGGCCACTGCCCATCGCCCTGGACTTCGCCTTCCCGCTCAACAAGGCCCCCTGGGACAACGAGCAGTTGTTCAGCTTCTACGTGGGCCTCTTTGGTGGCCCCGGCGGATCGCCGTACTAGTGCCTACAATGCTTGCATGGGCGTGCTTCCAGCCGGAAACACGCCGTGCGAGGGAACTGACCATGCTGCTGTTCGCAGTCGATGGGGTCGAAGTCAGCAACGAAGTCACCAAACGCATCATCGTCACGATCCTGGTCGCGGCGATCACCTCCACCGCGACCTTCTTCGCAGGCCGCTGGTGGGGCCGCTACAAAGCCAGCCGGCAGTGGCACAAGAAAGAATTCCTCGACCGCATCATCGTCAGCCTCAACATCTTCTCTGATGGCTACCTCAAGATTCGCACGGTGCTGGAGCGATCGCTGGAGCAAGTGTTCCTGAACCGGCTCGCCATCGAAAAAATCTGGACCGCCGCGAAGGCGACGAGCACCGAGAATCCCATCATGCCGATCGCCAAGGCGGATCGGTGGTACTTGCTGAACTTCGTGCTGAACGCCGTGACCGAGCACTTCGTCGCCGGGCACATCAAACAGGATGCCGGTGTGCCCGTGACACGCGTGCGCTATGCCCTCTTCCTCACCTGCGAACTCGTGGGCGATGAACGCATCCGCAAGGTGCGAGCCATGCTGGTGAAGCAAGAGGTCCTCGAGACCTTCCCCTACACGGATACGATGCCGCTGCTGGAGAATCACTGGCACGATGTGCGGGTGGCCACGCTTCGTCGGGCCGCGGCTCTCTTCAAGAGCGAACCCGATAACTTTCTCACACTGGAAGTGTGTGTGTGAGAATTATCATCATTTAGTGTTCTCTCGTTCCCAGCGCATTGACTCTCACACGAATTATTCATGCCATCACCCTTGCGACTCTTCTTCGATGCGGCGGCGGCGCGAGCCTATCCGCGTGTGGCCTGGCTTTTCCGAAGCCGCAGCTGGATGTTCCAGGAAACGCTGCTGCCCGTGCTCTCCGTCGCGGCGTTCGCCTATGCCTATCGCGCGATGAACGCCCCGCAATCCTACACGGGCTTCGTGGTGCTCGGTGCCGCCATGACCACATTCTGGCTGAACGTGCTTTGGGGCATGGGAGCCAGCCCTTTCAACATCAGCTCTTTTGATGCAACTCTTGTAGCAATCGGGCCGTTGAGTAATGTTTGTGCTTCTTGTCGTACACGGGCTTCTGCGCGGGTGGTTTCTTCGGTCCCCGTCGGCTGCGCATCAAGCCTTCG
>JBGSZR010000155.1:0-15443 GCA_041750275.1 Gemmataceae bacterium | reverse complement strand
GCCGCAGCCCACGAGGCCGATACGGAGCGTATCGCCACCGGCCGCATAGGCACCGGGAAGCAGCACGGCGCTGCCGCCGAGTGCGGCCGCGGTGGTCTTGATGAAGTCGCGGCGGGTGGTATCGGTTTGCACGATTAAACCTTTCAGAACAGGGTAGGGCGTGCCGATTCCGACATTGTGCGCGGAAGAATCGGTGAACGCCATGAGGAAATTCAAAACCTTTTCAGTGTTTGCCACGGGAACCGAAATGGCGTTCCCGTGGCACATGAGCCGTCGCACGGGTTGCTTACTTGATCAAAGCCTTGATGACGTTGGCGTGTTCAACGCCGGTGAGGCGCTGGTCGAGCCCCTGGTAGCGATAGCTGAAGCGGTTGTGGTCGATTCCCAGGAGGCGGAGCACGGTGGCGTGCAGATCGCGGACGTGGACCGGATCCTTCACAATGTTGTACGAGAAGTCATCGGTTTCACCGTGGATGGTGCCGCCGTTGGAGCCGCCGCCGGCCATCCAGATGGTGAAGCAACGCGGGTGGTGATCGCGGCCATAGTTGGTCTTGGTGAGCCCGCCCTGGCTGTAAATGGTGCGGCCGAATTCGCCACCCCAGATCACCAGCGTGCTATCGAAGAGGCCGCGCTGCTTCAGGTCCTGAATGAGGCCCCAGCACGGCTGATCGACGTCCATGCACTGGCTGGGCATGCGGCCGGCGAGGTTGCCGTGGTGATCCCAGTTGTTGTGATACACCTGCACGAAGCGGACGCCCTTCTCGACGAGCTTGCGGGCCGTGAGGGCGGTGTTCGCGAAACTGCCAGGCTTCTTCACATCGGGGCCGTACAGGGCGAGCGTTTTCTCCGTCTCCTTCGTGATGTCAGCGAGTTCGGGCACGCTGGCCTGCATCCGGAAGGCCATTTCATACTGGCTGATGCGGGTCTGGGTCTCGGGGTCGCCGGTGCGTTCGTAGCTCAGTTCGTTCAACTTGCTCAGGCCATTGAGCGTGGTGCGGCGCACATCGGTGCTCACGCCAGGCGGGTTATTGATGTACAGGATCGGATCGCCCGCCGCCCGGAAGGAAACGGCCGAGTGCTCGCCGGGCAGGTAGCCCGATTGCCAGAGCCGGGCGGAGATCGCCTGCACCTGTTCGGTATTGCTCGGCTTGGCCACCATCACCACGAATGTGGGCAGGTTCTGGTTCAACGAGCCGAGGCCGTAGCTCGCCCACGCACCGAGGCACGGCCGACCCTGCACCTGATTGCCCGTCTGGATGAAGGTGATGGCCGGTTCGTGATTGATCGCCTCGGTGTGCATGCTCCGAATGAAGACCATGTCGTCGGCCATCTTCGAAGTGTGTGGCAGCATCTCGCTGATCCACATGCCGCACTCGCCGCGGCGTTCGAACTTGTACTTGCTGGGTGCGATGGGAAAGCGTGCCTGACCGCTGGTCATGGTCGTGAGGCGCTGGCCCATGCGAATGCTGTCGGGCAAGTCCTTGTCGAAGAACTCGCCCATCTTGGGCTTGTAGTCGTACAGGTCCATCTGGGCGGGCCCGCCGACCATGTGCAGATAGATGACATTCTTGCACTTGGTGGGGAAGTGGGTGTGGTCCAGTGCGGCTCCGATCCCGGTGTTCGTGTCGGCCGCGAGCCGGGGCATCGGTGCGACCGCGGCTGCCTGACTCTGCAAGGTGGCGAGTGCGGCCGCGCCGAGCGAGAAACCCGCGGAGCCGAAGAAATGCCGGCGGGTGATGGCCTGGGCATAACGTTCGAAGGGTGTCATGGTTGGTCCTCGGTGGGAGTGCGAATATGTGCGGGGAGGTTCTGTGCAATGTGAGTGTCGGAGGTCGCGTTGAGCGGTCGCTGCAGCCCGGCGACCGCTCAACGGGATGCATCACTTGTTCAACACCTCGTCCAGGTTCAATAATTCATTCGTGAGCATCGTCCATGCGGCGAGTTCCACCGGATCGACGGAGGGGTCGGCCTTCGATTCGCCGAAGGCGATCAGCGACTTCGCATCGGCGGGGTTGGCCTTGTAGTGCGTACGCAGTTCGGCGAGCGAGGCCTTCACGATGGCCCGTTCCTCGGGTCGGAACGGCCGGCACAGAAGCTGGCCTGCGAGGTAGTCGATGCGGGCGTCGTCCTTCGCGTTCGAGGTGATGGCATTCTGGGCCAGCACGCGGGCCGCCTCCACGAACTGGATGTCGTTGAGGGTCACCAGTGCCTGGATCGGCGTGTTGGTGCGGTCGCGGCGGACGGTGCAATTCTCGCGGCTCGGTGCATTGAAGATCTCCATCGACGCCGGCGGGGCACTCCGCTTCCAGAAGGTGTACATGCTGCGGCGATAGAGCTTGTCGCCCGCATCTTCCTTGTAGTTGCGGGTGTTGCTGCCGATCATGGCCACGGCTTCCCACACGCCATCGGGTTGATAGGGTCGAACGCTGGCACCGCCGAGCTTGCGGACGAGCAAGCCGCTGGAGGCGAGCGCATAGTCGCGGACCATCTCGCCATCCATGCGGAATCGCGGCCCCCGGCTCATGAGGCGATTATCGCGATCCTTATCGAGCTTGAGCGGTGTGACGATGGCCGCCTGGCGATAGGTCGCAGAGGTCACGATCATCTTGAAGAAGGCCTTGATGTCCCAGCCCTTCTCACGGAATTCGATTGCCATCCAGTCGAGCATCTCGGGATGGCTTGGCAATTCGCCGGCGATGCCGAAGTCGCCGCTGGTGCGGACGAGGCCTGTGCCGAACAGTTCTTGCCAGAAGCGGTTTACCGTGACGCGGGTGGTGAGCGGGTGCTCCTTGGCAAGCAACCACTTGGCGAGGCCGAGGCGGTTCCGCGGCAATTCCGCGGCCATGGGCGGCATGGCCGCGGGCGTCTCGGCCTTCACGGGGTCACGCCGTTTGTCGTAGTCGCCGCGGAAGAGCAAGAAGGCACCCGGTTCGGTGGTGCGTTCCTGCATCACGTGGGCGATGGTGCCGCGCGATTTGATCGCAGTTTCCTCGGCTTGCAGGCTGCTGACTTCGGCCTGGAGCTTCTTGTAAACGGGATCGCTGGTGACGAGCCACCAGCCGAAGAGTTCGTCGGTCTCGGCTGGGGTGCGTTTGGCGGCGGACTTGGTGAGAAGCTCGGCGGCGCGATCGGCCTTGGCCAGCTGCAGCACTTCACCGCCGTTGAGATTTCGTGAATAAAGGCGGATATCGAAGACGCCCACGCCGCCGGTGCGTGGCCCGACGCTGCGCTGGCCGATCACGAACGGCACCTTGGATTTCGTGGTGCCCTTGAGCGTGTCCGATTGCACATCCACGGCCTGTGGTTCGCCATTGATGAACACCTGCATGCCGGCCGCCTTGCCGCTGCCATCGTACGAAGCGGCCACGTGATACCACTGGCCCGGCTTGAGGGGTGTGCGTGTGGACACCTTCAAGGCATTCATCGGCCAGGTGTTGATGAGGTGGACGGCGACCTTATCCTGTTCGAGCCAGAGGTCCCAGCCGCGGTGCGAAGGGGCATCTTCCATCTTGGCGAAGACGGGGCCGGTCGTGCCGCGCTTCGAGAGGGAGACCCAGGCCGAGATGCTATAGGGCGTGGTGTTATCGAAATCGCCGACGTTGCCGAAGTCTGGGGCGCCGCCGGGGCGGATGGTGAAGCCCTTGCCGGTGCCGTGCTTCAAGGTCCAGTCGAAGCCCTCTTTGGGCCCGGCCCAGCGCAGTTGATTGTTGACGGTCGCATAGATTCGAGAGCCGCTGCCTTCATCGAGTGGAACGCGGAAATCGAGTTTCTCGTTCGGCACGTTGCCGGTGATGGCTTCGGGCTTGGCCGTCTTCAGCCAGTCGTTGAAAGCTGGGCGTGCCGCGGTCTTGCGGGCGTCGAATTGCTGGCGGGCCTCGGCGAGCTGAGCGGTCACCTCATTGAATCGAGGACGATCCTCCAGCTTCGGCATGGTGAGAATCGGCGGCGTGTCCGGCTTGTTGCCATCGCGGGTTGGCTGCGTGGTGTTGTTGAAGAACGCCGACAGCGAATAAAAATCCTTCTGCGAGAAGGGATCGTACTTGTGATCGTGGCACACCGCACAGCCGGCTGTGAGCCCCATCCACACTTGCGAGGTCGTTTCCGTGCGGTCGCGTGCATAGAGCACGACGTACTCTTCATCGATGATGCCGCCTTCGTTCGTCGTGATATTGCAGCGGTTGAAGCCCGTGGCGACGCGCTGATCGAGAGTGGGGTTCGGCAACAAATCGCCGGCGAGTTGCTCGATGGTGAACTGGTCGAACGGAAGGTTCGCGTTGAACGCCGCGATGACCCAGTCGCGGTACGACCACATCTCGCGGAAGTTATCGAAGTGGATGCCGTGCGTGTCGGCGAAGCGTGCGTAGTCAAGCCAGTAGCGGCCGCGGTGTTCACCCCAGTGCGGCGACGCGAGCATCTTGTCGACGTATTTCTCGTAGTAATCTGCGTCCTTGTCGTTCACGAACGCTTCCACATCCTCCGGGCTTGGCGGCAAGCCCGTGAGATCGAGCGCCACTCGGCGGGCCAGCGTGTGGCGATCGGCTTCCGGTGCGGGCTCGAGCCCCTCCTGCTTCAGGCGGTAATAAACGAAAGCATCGATCGGATTGCGAATCCACGCCGCGGCCTTCGCATCATTCGCAAAGGTTGGCACCACGGGTCGGGTCGGGGCGATGAACGACCAGTGCGGCTGGTACTCGGCACCCTGGGCGATCCAGTCGCTCAGCAACTTCTTCTGAGCCGCGTTCAGCTTCTTGTTGGTCTTCGGCGGCGGCATCAATTCCGATGGTTCTTCCGTGCAAATGCGGTCGATAAGCGGGCTGTCATCGGGTTTGCCCGGCACGATCACACCGGCGAGCACGGCATCTTCGCGCCGGTCCAGACGCAAATCCGCCTTGCGGGCCGCACTGTCCGCACCGTGGCAGGCGAAGCAGTTCTCTGCAAAGATGGGCCGCACATCGCGGTTGTACTCGATCTTCGCTCGAGGCGGAGCCGCAGCGACGTGGCTGCTCGCCCGCTGCGTCGGCACGAATAGCACCACGGTGAGGAGAATTGCCACGGTGGCAGCCGGTCGAATTTGGCGAGGCATCATCAGCATGGCCCTCGGAGATAATTGAGACAACGCAGGGCGTGTTGTGGATTCGGAAGAATAAACCACGGGGATCATAACGGGCACGGCGAAATCCCGATCAAAGCCTTATTTAGCAGGATTTCAGTCGAGACAGTTCTGAATCGGCGACCTCTGTGGCTTAATTTCTTGGCGGTATCAAGAAATCGCAGATCGATGTATTTTACACCGGAAGCAAGGGGGAATGCCAGATACCGCTTGGTGCGGTTCAAGAAACGACCAGCCAGTGCGAGCCCGCACCGGCTGGTGTCAAATAGCAGGAAGGGTGACTGAGGGGATTTGAACCCCCGACATCCAGAACCACAATCTGGCGCTCTAACCAACTGAGCTACAGCCACCGCACACTCCGCAGCGGTGCCACGGTCCTTTTTTTTTACTTGCCCCACGGCCGAAGTTCAACTCCCCATTTCTTCAAATCCGGGCCTGCCGCCGAAGCTGCCCCACACGAGCTCCGTGGCCCGCGTATCAATATCAGGGGAACATGCACCCCTCCGGAGGCAGCCATGAGCAACCGATTTGTCGAACACGTCGAGATGGGCGGGCACATCATCGATTCATTGCTCCTTCCCAAGGTGCTCGATGCCATCCTGACCCGTGGAGCCACTTACGAAATCCAGCACTTCCACGTCGGCAAACGCCAGGACGATCCCTCGCAGGTGAAGATCGAGATTCGTGCCGACAGTGCCGAAGTGCTCGAACAGATTCTCGATGAGGTGCATTCGCACGGGGCCATTGCCGTGCACCCAACCGATTGCTCGGTCGTTGTCGCCGATCTGGATGGAGCCTTTCCGGAAGGCTTTTACTCCACGACCAACTTCCGCACCGAGGTCCGGCTTGAGGGTGAATGGATCGAGGTCGAGGACCAGGAGATGGACTGCGGCATCATGATCGACCCGGAAGGCGGAGCGGCCCGCGTCGTGCCGATGGTCAGCGTGAAGAAGGGTGATCGCCTCGTCGTCGGCCGCAAGGGCATTCGCGTCTTCCCGATTGAAGTCTTCGAGAAGAAGCAAGAGTTGTTCGAGTTCATGACGAGTGCCGTTTCCAGTGAGAAGCCAAAAGCCGTGAGCGTGCGTGAGATTGCTGCGGCGATGAAGCGGACGCGCGCCAGCGGGGAAAAGATTCTTGCCGTGCTTGGGCCCGCCGTGGTGCACACAGGCGGTGGCGAACTCGTCTCGAAGCTCATTCGCGAGGGCTATCTCAATGTGCTCTTCGCCGGCAACGCTCTTGCCACCCACGATATCGAGCAAGCCTTTTACGGCACCAGTCTTGGCGTCTCGCTCGAGCGCGGCCTGCCCACGGATGAAGGCCACGAACACCACCTTCGCACCATCAACACCATTCGCCGTTGTGGGGGCATTCGCCAGGCCATCGATGCCGGTCGCCTCAAAAGCGGCATCATGTTCGAGGTGGTGTCGCGGTCGCTCCCCTTCGTGCTCGCCGGCAGCATCCGCGACGATGGCCCGCTCCCCGACGTGATCACCGATTGCATCGCCGCCCAGGACGCGATGCGGCGGCTCGTGCCCGGCGTCGGCTTCTGCCTGATGATCGCCAGCACGCTGCACAGCATTGCCGTGGGCAACCTGCTCCCCGCCTGGGTGAAAGTGGCCTGCATCGACATCAACCCCGCCACTGTCACAAAGCTGATGGACCGCGGCAGCACGCAAACTGTCGGCATCGTTTCGGATGCTGAGCCCTTTCTGCGCTCGCTCGTCGCCGAACTGGAGAAGCCCGCGTGAGAAGCGGTCGAGGCAGACCCATCGACCCCAGACCTGTTGTGCCGCTTCGAGACGGGGCGGAGTCCTGAGCCACAGTGGGCGTTCTTCCCGGACTGCTCACTTCGGCTTCCTCTCTCCCACGCATTCCGGGTACAAAATGATGCCCTATTCGCAAGGAGTTGCGCATGTGTGGGATCGTCGGGTTCACCGGGCGGCGCGAAGCATCGCCCATCTTGCTCGAAGGATTGCGTCGCCTCGAATATCGCGGCTACGACAGTGCCGGGCTCATCACGGCCACTGGCAATGAGTTGCATCTCCGCAAGAAGGCGGGCCGACTCGCCGAACTCTCGAAGCACGTCGCCGCCCATCCGGCACCCGGTTGCTCCGGCATCAGCCACACGCGCTGGGCCACGCACGGCGGAGCCACCGACCGCAACGCCCACCCGCACCTCGATCACACCGACACCATCGCCGTCGTTCACAACGGTGTCATCGAAAACTTCGCACCGCTCAAGCAACAACTGCAGGCCGATGGCATTCACTTCCGATCGGACACGGACACGGAAGTGCTCGCCCAGCTGATTTCGCACTATTACCAGGGCGATCTCGTCGCGGCAGTCCGGCAAGCCATTGCGGTCGTGAAGGGTACCTACGGCATGGCGGTGATGAGCAAGCACGAACCCGGCGTGATCGTCGGGGCCCGGCTCGGCAGCCCGCTCGTTGTGGGGGTCGGCGATGAAGGCATTTACCTCGCCAGCGATGCCAACGCACTTGCCGGCTATGCGGAGAAAGTGGTTTACCTCAACGATCGCCAGTTATGTGTGCTCAGCGAGGACGACTGGCAGTTCCGCGATCAGGACCTGACACCGGTCAGTGCCGCTGTAAGCGATATCGCGCACTTCCTGGGTGAAGGTGATGCCGAGAAGGGCGACTACCCGCACTTCATGTTGAAGGAGATTTACGAGCAGCCCGAGACCATCGCCAACGCCATGCGCGGCCGGCTCACCGAGGCGGACGCCACCGCCCACTTCGGCGGCCTGAATCTTTCGGCCCAGCAACTGCGGCAAGTTGATCGCATCATCATCACGGCCTGCGGCACCAGCTACCACGCCGGGCTCGTCGGCGAATATCTCTTCGAGGAACTCGCCCGTATTCCCGTGGAAGTGGAGTACGCCAGCGAACTGCGCTATCGCAACCCGCCGATCGACCGCAACACGGTCATGCTGGCCATCACGCAATCGGGCGAAACCGCGGACACGCTGGCCGCCCTGCGCGAATCGAAGCGGATGGGGCACACCACGCTGGCCATTTGCAACGCGGTGAGCAGCACGATCGCCCGCGAAGCGGATGGCGGCGTGTACCTGCATGCCGGGCCCGAGATCGGCGTGGCCAGCACCAAGGCCTTCACTTCACAGGTGACGGTGCTGGCGATGCTCGCGCTCTACTTCGGCCGCACCCGCCATCTCAGTTCGGTGCAGGGGCAGCAACTCATCGAGAACCTCCGCGGCCTGCCGGAGATTGTTCGCCGCACGCTCGGCTGCCACGACCGCGTGAAGCGTGTCGCGGAGAAGTACGCCGGGGCCCGCAACGTGCTCTACCTCGGCCGGCAATACCTCTATCCCGCCGCACTCGAAGGAGCCCTGAAGCTCAAGGAAATTAGCTACATTCACGCGGAAGGCTACCCCGCCGCCGAGATGAAGCACGGGCCGATCGCACTCGTGGACGAGAACACGCCCAGCGTGTTCCTGGTGCCGCGCGGCAACGTCTTCGACAAGGTGATGTCCAACATGCAGGAGATCAAGGCTCGCGGCGGACCCGTGATCGCCATCTGCAGCGAGGGCGATGAGGAAGTGATGGCCGTGGCGGATGATGTGATCGCAGTGCCGGACGTGGCCGAGTATCTGCAACCGGTGGTCGCCGCCATCCCGCTGCAGTTGCTGGCATACGAGATTGCACTGCTCTGCGGCTGCGATGTGGACAAGCCGCGCAATCTCGCCAAAAGCGTCACGGTGGAATGACGGGAGAAGCAGTTAACTGCTCCTGAGATTCAGCCCAGCAATTTTTCGATGGACTTCTTCAAGCTGCTGGGCGTGGCGAACATGCCGCCGCGTCTGGCGACGGTGCCATTGCGGTCCACGAGAAATTTGGTGAAGTTCCACTTGATGCCCTCGCTGCCGAGGGTGCCACGAGCGGCTTTCTTGAGGAATTGGTAGAGCCGATGGGTGTTTGCGCCATTCACATCGATCTTCGCGAACATCGGAAATGTCACATCGTATTTGAGCGAGCAGAATTGCTTGATGTCCGCTTCGCCAGCCGGTTCCTGGCCCATGAACTGATTGCACGGGAAGCCGAGCACGACGAGACCGCGATCCTTGAACTCGCGGTACAGCGCTTCGAGCCCTGCATATTGGCGTGTGAACGAGCATTTGCTGGCCACGTTCACAATCAACATCACCTTTCCACGATATTGTTCGAGTGTGGTGGCTACACCGTCGATCGTGGTGACGGGAATGTCGTAGATGGTGGGTTGACTCATAATGCAATCGGAGCGCGGAGGATAAGGAATCACCCAGTCATTTTACATTCATCTCGTTACCACGCTCTGTGTGGCAACGAGTTCTTCGACGCTCATCGTCGCGTCGCTGCACTGTCACGGTGGCAATCGCGCATGACGCGGATCGTCCAGAAAGCCGTTCCCACGGAGGACCGTGGGAACGAGGAGTGCTCTCTGTCATCTCTCTTCTCGCGTCTGTCCTTCAAACATCAAACACCAAACACCCGCAACTACTTGCCTTCCTTCGCCCGCTTCAGGTACTTCTTGTCTTCCGTCTGGATCACGATGAGTTCGCCCTGGGTGATGAAGGAGGGCACCTGAATGACGAGGCCGGTTTCGAGCGTGGCGGCCTTGGTCTGGGCGGCCGCCGTGGCACCCTTGATGCCCGGTTCGGTTTCGATCACCTTTAATGTCACCGTTTGCGGCAACTCCATCGAGAGGGCCTTGTTATCGTAAAAAGTGATTTTGACCGGGTCGTTCTCACGGAGGAACTGCATCATGTCGCCGACCATGTCGCCGCCGAGCGTGACCGGTTCGAAGGTCTCGGCATCCACGAAGACGTAGTCGTCGCCATCCTTGTAGGAGTAGTTGAAGTCCTTGGTATCCAGGAACACGACATCGACTTTATCGTCCGGGTGGACGCGTTCATCGGTGATGGAGCCGGTCTTGAGGTTCTTGAGCTTCAAATAGAGGATCGCGCGCCAGTTGCCGGGGGTGTTGAGGTCGCGGTCGAGGCAGTACATCAGCTGCCCGTCCATATTGAGGACCATGCCGCGGCGAATGTCGATCATCTTCGTAGACGCCATTGGAACACTCCACTGAGGGCCATTCTGGCCGATACCCGTGTCAGATTGGGTTAGAGTTTGTTTATCAGAATGCAAGCGTGCGGTGAAGGTGGCCGCGGTCATATCTCGCCGCTGGCACACGTCGGGCGTAGATTGCCGCCACACTCCCCCACGCGAGGGTTCCCTCATGTTTGTGCTGCGCCGCCTCTCCATTATTGCCATCCTGCCCGGCCTCCTTGCCGCGGTTGCGCTCGCCGATGGCCCCGCCGATAATCAGGTTGATAACGTTCGCCCGGTGCCTCCCAAGGGGAGCGAATTGCCTCCCGCGGTGCGAGCCGAACTGGCCCAGGGGCTCGCGGAGTTGCAAGCGCTTATCAAGGAAATCGGCAACCACGAACTGCTACCCGATGTGCTCATCTACGAGAAAGCGGTGCGCTGGGCCCTCGATTTTAACGAGGTATTCGATGGCAAGGGCGGAATGCCGGGCGGTGCCGTGAAGGCCGTGCTCAAGAGTGGCCTCGAACGCGCGAAGGCACTGAAAGCCGGCCAGGCTCCTTGGACCACGCAGACGGGCACCGTCGTTCGTGGCTACCGCTCGAAGATCGACGGCAGCGTGCAACCGTATGGTTTGGTGATTCCCGCGGACTACGACTTCCAGGGCGAGGCCAAGCACCGCCTCGACTTCTGGTGGCATGGCCGCGGCGAGACGCTCAGCGAGGCCAGTTTCATCAACGACCGCCAGAAGAACCCCGGGCAGTTCACGCCGGCCAGCACCATCGTGCTCCATCCGTATGGCCGCTACTGCAATGCCAACAAGTTCGCGGGTGAAATCGACACACTTGAATGCCTCGAGGATGTGAAGAAGCATTACCGAATCGACGCCAATCGCATCGTGGCCCGCGGCTTCAGCATGGGTGGTGCAGCCTGCTGGCAATTCGCCGTGCACTATCCCACACTGTGGTGTGCCGCGGCTCCGGGTGCGGGCTTCGCCGAGACGCCCGAATTTCTAAATGTCTTCCAGAATGAGAAGGTGGAACCGACCTGGTATGAAAAGAAGCTGTGGCACATGTACAATGCCACGGATTATGCAGTGAACATTTATAATTTGCCAACTGTCGCCTATAGCGGTGAGATTGATCGTCAGAAGCAGGCCGCGGATGTCATGGACCGCGAGATGCAGAAGGAAGGGCTCACGCTCACACACATCATCGGCCCAAAAACCGCCCACTCATATGAAAAGGGTGCAAAGGAGGAAGTGAGCAAGCGGATTGATGCCATCGCGGCGAAGGGCTTGCCAGCACAGCGGCCAGAGATCAAGTTCGTGACATACACGCTGCGCTACAATCAGTGCGGCTGGGTCACGGTGCAGGGCCTCGAGAAACACTGGGACGAAGCACGCATCACGGGGCGACTGTTGCCCAAACTGGCTTCGGTCAGCACCAAGAATGTGAATGCCCTGACGGTGACGCTGCCGATCAAGGGCCCCGAGGCGATCCAGACGATCGCAATCGATGGAATGGATTTCACGCACACCGCCAGCCCGGCCAATTTTCGCAAAACCAATGGGAAATGGCAAATGGTGCCCAGCCTGGCGGTGAACACACTACAAAAGGCACCCGGCCTACAAGGCCCGATCGATGACGCCTTCATGGATTCGTTCCTCATGGTGAAGCCGACGGGCACACCGATGAATGCCGAGGTGGGCAAGTGGGTGAATGGTGAGATGAAACACGCCACAGATCACTGGCGCAAACAGTTCCGTGGCGATGCACCGGTTAAGGATGACACCGCGATGACCGACACCGACATCAAGAATAGCAACCTGATCCTCTGGGGTGATCCGAAGAGCAATGCTGTGCTCGCCAGGATCGCGGACAAGTTGCCGATCCAGTGGAGTGAGAAGGGCGTGACGGTGGGCGACAAGACGTATCCCGCGGGCTCGAGCGTGCCGGTGCTGATTTATCCGAACCCACTGAATCCGCAGAAGTACGTGGTGCTGAACAGCGGCTTCACGTTCCGCGAGTACGACTATCTCAACAACGCCCGGCAAGTGTCGAAGCTGCCGGACTACGCTGTGATCGACATCACCACGCCGCCGAACTCCCGCTATCCGGGCAAGATCGTGCGTGCGGGCTTCTTCGGCGAAAAATGGGAACTGCAGCCCAACGATGGGCAGTAATGACCATGAGATGTGTGAGGCACGCGATCAGTTATATGATGTGCCTCACACATTCATCTTTCATCACCTTATTGCAATTCCTTCTCACACTTCATTCATAGTCAATAATCGATGTCACGATTCGCTCGCTTGCTCCTGATTGCGGTGCCACTCGCCGGTGTGATCGCGCTCGCAGCGTGGTTGCTTTTGCGTGATCCGCCGCCATCCGAACCAACTCCGGACTCGCCCGGCCATTCGCCGGGCACACTCGTGGTGCTCATCGTCTTCGATCAAATGCGCGGCGATTATCTGGAGCGCTTTGCGGCAGGGTTCGGCCCCGACGGATTCGAACGCATCAAGAAGGATGGCGTGTGGTTCAGCGCGGCTCACCTGCCCTATTCGTGCACCTCGACGGGGCCCGGGCATGCCAGCATCGTCACGGGTGCGCCGCCCTCGGCCTCGGGCATTATCGAGAATGAATGGTACGACCGGGCCGCGGCGAAGCTGGTGTATTGTGCCCAGCCCGAGAAGGAGCAACCGCTCGTGCCGGCCATCACGGGCGGGAAGCCCGAACGTGGCAGCGACCTCGGCTTCTCACCGGAACGCCTTCTTCCCGGCGTCACCACGGTGGGCGAGGCGTTGAAGGAATCGTCCGCTGGCAAGTCGCGGGTGATTTGCCTCTCCATCAAGGACCGCACCGTTGCCATGATGGGCGGCCGCCAGCCTCATGCTGCGGATGGGGCATACTGCTTCGACACACGCGATGGCCAGTTCCACACCAGCACCTATTATCGCGACACGCCGCATGCCTGGGTCGAGGAGTTCAACAAGGCTCGTCGCGTCGATACGTGGTTTGGCTCGAACTGGGATCGGCTCGAACCCGTGGCTCTTTACGACCAGCTTGCGGGGCCGGATCGGGCCACGGGCGAGGCCGAGGGCGTCGCACGCAAGCAAGGTGTCGTATTCCCGCATCCCATGAGTGCCGGCCTCACGACCGTGGGGAAAGATTACTTTGCCACGGTCGAAGTGTCGCCATTCGGCAACGAGTTGCTGTTCGAACTCGCGAAGAAGGCCATCGCCAGCGAGCAACTCGGCTCTCGCGGCGGCACTGATTTACTCTGCATCAGTTTTTCGTCGAACGATTTGATCGGGCATGCCTGGGGGCCCGATTCGCACGAAGTGATGGACGCGACGCTGCGTTCCGACCGTCTCATCGCCGCGCTGCTCAAGCAACTGGATGCCTCGCATCCTGGCCGCCATGTGGTGGTCATCACATCCGACCATGGCGTTTGCCCCATTCCGGACCAGCACCGTTATCCAAAGCTATTCCCGGCGGCGACGCGGGTCACACTGCCGGAAGTGCTCGTGCCGCTGGGTGCCGCTCTGGATGATCGGTTTGGCCCGGGCGTGGCTGGCCCGACGCGATGGCTCGAAGCCACGGACTTTGCCGATAATCTCTGGCCCTGGGTCTACCTCAATCGCAAGGCCATTGCAGCCCGCGGGTCGGGTTCGGAGCGCACCTTCGACGATGCCTGCGAGTTCGCGGCCCAGTGGCTCGGCAACCGCCCGTTCATGCTCACAGCGTTCACGCGACAGCAGATTGAATCGAACACGATGCCGAGTGTGCCAGGGGCGCGTGAAGCGGAAGTGCGAGCGGCGTTCGACAAGGTCAAGCTGGCTTATCACCCCGCTCGCTGCGGCGATATCATTGGCATCGTGAAACCCGGCGTGCAGGTGGGCAAATACACCACGGGCACAGGCCACGGCTCCGTGCATGCCTACGACACACACGTGCCCGTCCTGGCCTACGGCGCTCGCATCCCACCTGTGGGGAAGATCGCGGAACCCCGCTCGGCGCTGATCGTCGCGCCGATCGTTTCTCATGGACTTGGCATCACTCCGCCTGCGAGTGCGATCGAAAAGCTGCCGGTCGAGATCGCGGGTGGAAAGTGAAACGAGCCTGCAGCAAGAGCAAGGGATTTGTCTCCCTTGTTCTCGCTGCAGGCTCGTAAGGTTGATGCATTTGCCGCCGACTTATCCCACGTAGACGCCGCCGAGGTAGTTGTCGAACGGCGTGAAGGTCAGGTCCGGGTTCAGCGTGGAGCTTCCGTTCAGGTTGTTCGCCAGGTACGCATTCACGGTGCCGACTTTCCCACCGCCGGTGATCACATCGTCGATACCGTCGCCGTTCAGATCCGTCGAGGCGACCGGCACACCATCTCGGCGTGAGGTGGCGCCGGCGAAGAAGTTGGCGAGCGGTGCGATCTGGCCCGTTTGCACCATCTGGCGGCCCGAAACGATGAAGACTCGCGGCCCGCCATCGGGCCCGGCACCGGCGATCAGATCCGCGAAGCCATCGCCATTCACATCGCCCGCGGCGACGTACAGGCCGTTTCGCAACGATTCATCGAAGAGGAAGAAGTCGTTCACCACCTTCTGGGTGAAGGTGCCGCCCGAGAGCGATGCTCCGTCGAAGATGGCGACTCGTGGGCCGCCGCCGGTGCCCGCAGCCACGATCAAGTCCGGGATGTCGTCGCCGTTCACATCACCAACGGCATTGCGGACGCCGCCGCGGAAGTTGGCATCGTCGATGCTCATGAAGTTGGCAAGGAGGGCGAAGCTGCCACCCGCGAAGATCGAGACGCGGGGCCCGCCGCCATTGTCCGGGCTCACGACGATGTCGTTGATACCATCGCCGTTGAAGTCGCCGGCCGAGATAAAGAGCCCACCGGTGAAGGAGGCTTCGAAGGGTGCGAAGTCCAGGATCTTCTGACCGTTGGCACCGCTGAAGGCGACGACGCGGTTTGAGACGCCGTTGCCGGTGGCGGCAATGAGATCATCCCGGCCATCACCATTGACATCGGCCGCGGCGACGCGGATGCCGCCCGGGATGGACTGACCGAATGGGTTCACCGCCAGGGTGACATTGCCCGCGAGATCGTAGAGCCGGGCTTCATCCGGTGGAATCGTCGTGGTGGCGGAGGAACCACTGCCCGAGCCGCCATTCGAAAGTGCTGCGGGAATGCCGTTCGAGGAGGTCGCCACGTTGGGCAGTGCCGGGCCGACCCCAATCAGACCCACGACGGGAAGTGGCGGCGGCGGCGGTGGC
>JBGSZR010000154.1:0-52654 GCA_041750275.1 Gemmataceae bacterium | reverse complement strand
CCCGATATCGGATGCGGGGTTGGCGGTGCCTGGCCGGGCGAAGCCGCGGGCATCGACGGCCACGCCGGGCGGTGTGGAGCCGGTATCGATTACGGGGCTGCCGGCAAACGGAGCCCGCGTGGGCACAGGCCCGCCATAATTATCAAGCGGCCCGAGCCGTGGGTCGAGTGCCGCACCCACGACGCCGAGTTGATCGCCCGCTGCGGCCGTGAAATTCAGCGGGGCGACGCCGATGAAGTTGAAGCCGCCGCTGGTGATGGTCGAAGCCTGGATGTCGCTGATGCCGCTGGCGATATCCACGTTCTGGTTGCGGGCCACGATGCTGTTGTTGATGACGAGCGTGCCCGTCTCGATGCCGCCACCGACCGGAATGCCAAAGGTTGCGGTGTTGCGTGTGACGGTGGAGTAGCTGAGGTTCACGGTGCCGAGCGTGGCCTTGATCGCGGCTGCTCCACCCTGGTTGCGATCGATCGTGGAGTTAGTGACCGTGATGCTCGAGGCATCGAGTGCGCTGCCTCCGGTGACGCTGCCCGTGTTCACGTTATTCGCAAAGGTGCTTCCCGTGACGGTGATGCTGCTCACGCTCGCCGAGATACCCGCGGTGGCGATGCCGGTGGCCGTGTTGTCCGAGATCAGCGAGTTGATCACGAAGACATCGCCAAGCACCTTGGCGGCTCCGGCATTGCCACGGTTGGCCGTCAACGCGACCGTGTCAAAGGTGACCGATGTGGTGAAGGCGTCGACGCCGGCCGCACCATTCGTGGACTGGTTATTTGAGATACTACCGCCCGTGAAGGTGGCGGGCCCGGCGCGGTCGATTTGAATCGCACCGCCCTTGCCCGTGGCGAAGTTCCCATCGAAGTTCGTGTCGTTAAAGTTATGCGAGCCCGTGGAAGTGATGCCGATGGCCACCGCACCACCGTCCTGTGGTGAGGTGTTGTTCGCGAAACGCACACGGTTCGTGATCAGGTTCGTCTGGTTCGCAAGAATCGCACCGCCGTCCTGAGTGGCCCCAAAAACAGAACCAGTGCGCGACGGCAAGCTGGTGTCGAAGGGGTTGCCACCGATGAAGCTGAGGTCGTTGATGGCCAGGACGCCAACGATGCTGGTCAGGAAGTCGCCTTCTGCGCGCAGGAAGCGGAACGAGTCAGCCGAGGCGGGGCGGAGGAAGCTGGCTCCCTGGCCCTGGATCGTGAGCGTGCTGCCGTTCACAGTGGGACTGAACACGGGCAGAGCGGTGCCGCCATCGAAGGCATCGAAAGCGTTTGTGAATGAGTAGCGGCCCGCGGGGAAGAGGTTCACCGTGTCGTTGGCGTCGCCGTTGCTATTCACCTGATTAAAGATACCGACCAGTTCGGCAACCGCACCCGTGGGGTCCACAGTGGGGTCGATGACGGCCGTGAAAGTGGCCGGGGTGACGCGATCCTCAAGCTGCAGCAGTCCAAGATTCGGGCGTTTCCGCGCGAGTCTGCGGAGATCAGTCATGGGTGGGCTCGTGAGCATGTGGTTGGGTTATGCGGGGAAAGCCTACAACAGGACTTATTCCGAGTCCAGAGCTTCTCCACATTGCCCAGATTGTGACGATTGAAGCGAATCTAGGCAATTTACGGGAAGTGAATGATGTGATTCTGTTTGCGCCGGCAAGAATTGCGATCTGGCGCGAACGCACGAGGGGAGAATTCCGGCCAGAGCACACCGAGCTCACCCGCTCTCGCGAGCGAGCTCACCTCATCGTCACACGCCGCACCGCTGTCTTTGGGAATGATGAGCGGCCCGATATGCCACGAGCCCATCCGATTGACCGGATGGGCTCGTGGTTCTGTCAACGGTTCACATCAGTAGCCGACGACGACACCGAAGTTGATGCCCTGCACCCAGAAATCGCTGGCATTCGACCAGTTGAAGGCCGGTGCCACGGCGTTGCTCGGTGCCTGACGCAGCACGAAGCGGACGTTCTGATCGTTGACGCGGGGGTCAATGAACTCGCCAGCTCGGGCCACGCTGCTGAGGTAGTTCAGCGTGTAGCCGATGCGGACACGAACATTCTTGCAGACTTCGTAGTTCAGATTTGTGCCCACTTCACCGGTGAAGGCGAACTTATCACGCGAGAAGTTGCCGGCATTGGCCCCGCGAGCATAGAGCCCGCCCTGTTCGATATTGACGGTGCCGTCGGCCTGCACGAAGGTGTTCGAACCGTTGGCAATCACTTGCTGGTGCATTCCACCGATGGCTCCCTTGAGCGAGAGATCAGCGGAGAGCCGGCCGAAGAACCACTGAGTCTGGGCACCGACCTGGGCACCATAGAAGTTGTTCCGCGTCTGGAAGGAATCGTGGACGGTATTCACCACGTTACCCGGGAAGTACGAGATATCGTTGATGGTCACAGATTCTTCGAGCCCGTAGTAACGGAAGCCGGCGAGCAGGTCGCAGCGATCGCAGAACAGGCGATACCATTCGAGCCGGGCGTTGGCATCCAGGCCCCAGAACTGGCTATCAGCGGATGCCCTCACGCCGCCCGCATATTGTCCGGGCAGGTTCGAATAGAGGGAAATCGGGTTGCCGGTGCCGGCCTGGATGTAGGGCCGGGCGATTCCGATCGAGGTCGGGCTGCCGTCGCCGATGAGCGAGTATCCGGTGGACTGCTGATTGAGCACGAAGCCGCTGAGGTCCACACCCCAGTTCGGTCCGAAGTTCATGCCAACTGTGGCCCGCACGCCGCTGAAGGCACCGAAATAGAGCTTGTTATCACGGGGGAAAGCCTGGTTTGCTCCGAACGGCAGGTTGGTCGGGCCGGCGGTGGCGACCGCGGCCGGAATGGTCTGCACCAGTGGCGGCGTGGCCGAGCCGTTCTCCCACCACACGAGATAATCGGCATTGGCCCAGAAGCGAGTGCTTTGCAGCGGCTCGCCGGCCGTGGTTATGCGTTCCATCGGTGTGGGGCTGGTCGCCGTCACTACGGGTTCATTGAGATAACTGGATCCCGCCGGCGGGCTCCACTGACCAACGGGCACGATGGCAGCCGGCACGGTCGCACTTGCCGAGTTGCCCGCCGGGGGACTCTGACTTGGGGTCTGGGCGAGTCCGGGGGTCGCAATTGCGAGGCCGGCGACCGCCGCGAGGGGCAAGAGGCGCATTTCCGATTCTCCCTGGGATGCGGACGCGGTCACGTCACGCGGTTTGAATCGGTCGCGAGGACGTGCGGAATTCAGGCATTTCCGCGATATTCGGCACTATGCGTCTTTCGCATGCAAAGCGGCAATCTGCGGAAACGGATTAAGCTTCCGGATGCACGATTGGCGAATCGTGTGGTTGCTTCACGTGCCCGCGTCGCATAGGCTCGGTGAAATGTGAAGAAGACACCCCGGCCTGACAACCAGGGCTCTCCAGGATATCGAGGTTCTCATGAAGAAGATCACGCGTCGTTCCGCAATGAAGAGCATGGCCGCGGGGTTCGCGGTGCCTTACGTGTGGCGGGCGCACGCTCATGCCGCACCGAGCGAGACCGTGCTCCATGCCAGCTTCGGGGCCAACGGCATGGCCCGTGCGGATATCAACTCACTCACCGCCAGCAAGAACCTGAAACTCGTCGCCGTGGCCGAGGTCGATGCCAATCGCATCGGCGACCTGAAGACGAAGTTCCCGGGCGTGAAGGTGTACGAAGATTACCGCGTGCTGCTCGACACCGAGAAGGACCTGAACTCGGTGAACGTCTCCACGCCGGACCACATGCACGGCCCCATTGCCTTGCGTGCGATGGCCCGCGGGCTGAACGTCTACGGTCAGAAGCCGCTAACCCAAACGATTCACGAAGCCCGCCTGATGACCGAAGTTGCTGTCGCGAAGAAGCTCGTCACGCAGATGGGCATTCAGATTCACTCGGCCCGCAAGCACAAGCTTGTGGTCGAGGTGGTTCACGGCGGAGCCATCGGCAAGGTGAAGGAAGTGCATTCGTGGAGTGGCAAGTCGTGGGGTGACAACAAGCCCCGGCCCGACAAAATGGATCCGGTGCCGGCGAACCTCAACTGGGACCTGTGGCTCGGCGTCGCCGATGTGCGGCCGTTCATCGCGGGCTACTATCACCCGGGTGAATGGCGGAAGCGTCTCGACTTCGGCACCGGCACCTTCGGCGACATGGGCTGCCACATCCTCGACCCCGTCTTCGGTTCGCTCGGCGTCGGCAACCCGAGCAACATCCGCTCCGAACTCGTGGGACCCAACGCCGATAACTGGACGCTCGACGTGCAGGTGAAGTACACCTTCCCCGGCACCAAGTACACCACCGATACTGTCGATCTCACGTGGTACAATGGCAAAGCCCGGCCACCGGCGGAGATCACCAAGCTCATCGGCAACCACAAGCTCGATGGCCAGGGATCCATCTACGTCGGCACGGAAGGCGT
Organism: Gemmataceae bacterium; assembly: GCA_041750275.1. Taxonomy (GTDB): domain Bacteria; phylum Planctomycetota; class Planctomycetia; order Gemmatales; family Gemmataceae; genus JBGSZR01. The sequence continues at coordinate 48,254 of JBGSZR010000154.1, read as the reverse complement.
GCTGTATTCACCGTACGACAGTGGCGGCACGCCCATCCTGCTTCCGGAGGAGAAGTTCAAGGACTTCAAGCTCCCCGAAGTGACCAGCGATAACCACTACTTGCAATACGTCGAAGCTGTGCGCGGCAATGGCAACACCTCGGCCCCGTTCAGCTATTCCGGCCCGCTAACGGAGATGGTGTTGCTCGGTTGCCTCGCCACACGCTTCCCGAAGACCGACCTGAAATGGGACACCAAGAAGCTGCTCGTCAGCAATGTCCCCGAGGCCAACAACTTCGTCCGCCGCAGTTATCGCAAGGGCTTCGAGGTCGAACCCGCATAGTGTGCCGCGAACTCATGGGCCATCGGTGTAAAGAATCTCACACAACCGGCCCAGCACTTTGCCCTGATCGACCGCGCTGCCCCCCGCGGGCAGCGTCACGTTGTTCACGATCATCGCGAAGTAGAGCGTCGTGCCTTTCTTTGTGGTCATGGTGCCCGCCAGTGCTTTGCTTCGCATGAAGGGGCGTTCGTTGGCCACATCGTAGTTGGAAAGTGTGCCCGTCTTGGCGAAGACTTTCCCGCGGACCGGGCTATCTGCTTCCACCGTCTCCGCGAGCGTGCCATCGACACCCATGATCGGTAACGCCTCCTTGAAGGCCGCCCACTCGGGCCGTTTCGACATCCCTTGAAGCAACTGAACCACGGCCCGCGGCGTCACCATGTCCGCATTCGAGCCACCCGCACCACCGCCGAAGGAGAAGGAATCGGCATCGACACCGAGTTCACGCAGCAGCTTGCCTTCCTGCTCCAGCCCCGCTTCGACCGTCCGATGTCCTCTGTTCACGGCCACCAAGCAGGGCAGCGAACTGGCATAGAGGTTATGACTCACCTTCAGCGTCACCTTGACGGTCTCCCGGAAGGGCGGCGAAGTGAACGAGGCAACAAGCGGTGCTTCCGAGTACCACCCCTTTGGGGGCAAGGCCGCATCGCTCGGTCGCGCGATAGGGGCACTGGCGTGCACGCCCTGCCGGCGCAACGCCTCAATAAAGAGCGCACGTGCGAAGTGTGCAGGATCATTGATGGGAGCGATGCGAAGTACGGGCTTGCCCATCGGCACCGTGCCGCGAACCGCGAACTGCGTTGGCCCCGTGGGCACCAGTTGCACCGAGGCCGCCGTGCCTGCCTTGGAAGTCGTGACCAGCGCATCGACCTGGAAGTAGTTGGACTGTGGCCGGGTCGTGACCTTCGCGGGCAAGCCGGGTGAGGCACCGGGTTCGATGATCACATCCACCACGTTATCGTTCACCATGATCGGTGTGACCGCTTCGGGTCCGCTGCCGCTGCTGGCGGCACGGGCGAAGAGACGATCGTCGATGATCACTTCGCCTTCGATTCGTGTGATCCCGGCGGCCTTCACCTGTTTCGCCAGTGCCGCGAGCCCGGCCAGGGGATCGGTGTCCGTCACTTCGCAGGCACCGAAGCCGCTGTTGGCATAAGTGTGATCGTGATCCTTGAAGGCGAGATGGCCCGTCTTGTCCGTGCGGCCGCCGAGCGTGAGATCGCCCCCCGCGACGAGGATGAGATCGCCTTTGAGGGTGCCATCGTTCACCACGCCGTGGCGAAATACCTGCGTTTCGAAAGTGGCATCGGCACCGATGGCGATCAGCGCCGCCGAGCAGGTGAAGAGCTTTGTGACGGAGGCCGGTGCCAGCAGCATATCCGGATTGCGAGCATAAACCGTTTTCCCGTTCCCGGCATCCACGACCAGGATGCCCCAGCTGGCGTGCTGGTATTCGGGTGCATCGACGATCGCCTCGAGCGATTTTGCGAGCGCGTCCGCGGCCGGAGCCGGAACGGTTGCCAGTGCTAGCGGAAGTGCAGACCAGATCACGAACGCTGCAAGCGAGCGAATCACGGCGACCTCACGAATCGGGTGGACAGGGCAGGGACGAGCGATTGTACCCCTCGCGAACACTTGACGCTATCGTGAGCCGGGACTAGCGTACACGAGGTTCGCGCGTATCGTGAGGGGCCCGGGCCGCGTGCTCGGGCTCTTTTGCGTCGCGATGTGCAAACCCTCTTCCAACGCTTGGCAACGGCGGTGTCTGCGATGCCCGGAACGTGCGTGGTTGGCCTGCAGTGGGGCGATGAAGCGAAAGGGAAAATTGTCGATCTCATCGGCGACAATTTCGACTTCGTGGTCCGCTACAACGGTGGTGCCAACGCCGGCCACACCGTGGTGGCCAACGGCAAAACCTTCAAGCTCTCGTTGCTGCCCACGGGTGTGATCCGCCCCAACATGCGTTCGGTGATCGGCAATGGCGTCGTCGTTTACCCGCCGCGATTCCTCGAAGAAGTGGAGCAACTGCGCCAGGCCGGGATCGAGCTGGCCGGCTCGCTCGTGCTCAGTGATCATGCCCACGTCATCTTTCCGTATCACATGGAAGAGGAGCGGCTCGCCGAGATCGACGCGGCAGGCAAGATCGGCACCACCGGCCGCGGCATCGGCCCCTGCTATCAGGATAAAGTGGGTCGCCGCTTCGCTATTCGCATGAGTGAACTGTTGCGGCCCGACCACTTGCGTGAACGCCTGCGGGGCATTGTGCCGTTCAAGAATCGCCTGCTCGCGGCCTTCGCCAACGGCCATCCGGATGCCTTCAAGCTCCTCGACGCCAACCGCATTGCCGAGGAATATCTGGGCTACGCCGAGAAGATGAAGTCGTACGTCACCGATACGTCGCTGTTGCTCCATCAGGCGTTCCGCGATGGCAAGCGGGTGTTATTCGAAGCCGCCCAGGGCAGCCTGCTGGATATCGATCACGGCACCTTTCCGTACGTCACGAGTTCGAGCAGTTTGCCCTCGGGCATCTGGAGTGGCACGGGCGTGCCCGCCAAGAACGTGAGCCGCACAATCGGTGTGGTGAAGGCCTACACCACGCGAGTGGGTCGCGGGCCGTTCCCGACTGAACTCGACGATGGCCCTGAAGGCACAGGCGAACGCATCCGCAAGATTGGCCGCGAGTATGGCACCGTGACGGGCCGACCCCGGCGTGTGGGCTGGTTCGACGCCGTGGCGGTTCGCTACACCGCGGAGCTCGCCGGTGCCGATGAAATCACCGTCATGCTCGTCGATGTGCTCAGCGGCCTGCCGGAGTTGAAGCTCTGCACGGCTTACGACCTTGCAGGTGAACGCACCCAGAACTTCCGGAGCGATGCCTTCGAACTGGAGGAGTGCCAGCCGGTGTATGAATCGCTGCCGGGCTGGAACGAGGACATCACGACGGCCCGCAAACTCGCGGACCTGCCCGCGGCCGCTCGCCGCTATGTCGATCGCATCCAGGAACTGGTGGGCTTGCCCGTGTCGGTCGTCTCCGTCGGCCCGGACCGGGCACAGACGATCCTGGCCTGAGGCGAGACGGAATTCCAAGTGAATATGCCGCTGACTACCGAAAGCCCTGTTGCCTATGTTCGCTCGCTCGGGCTCGACCCGCAGCGCTTGCCGCGGCACATTGCCATCATCATGGATGGCAATGGCCGCTGGGCCCGGGCCCAGGGCAAGGAACGTGTGGAGGGGCACAGCCGCGGGGCACATTCGGTCGATGAAGTGACTGAGGAATGCTGCCGGCTTGGCATCGGCCAGCTCACGCTCTACTGCCTGAGTTCCGAGAACTGGAAGCGGCCCCGGGCGGAACTCGACTTCCTCATGGCACTGCTGAAGCAGTATCTGCTCGCCGAACGCCAAAAGATCCTGGACCAGAACATTCGCTTCACCGTAATCGGCCGGCGGGCGGGATTGCCCGATGAGGTGCTGGCCGAGATTGATGAGAACGTCCGCCTCACGCAACACAACACGGGGCTGACGCTCTGCCTGGCCATCAACTATGGCTCGCGTGCTGAGATTGTCGATGCGGTTCGCGCGATTGCCTCGGCGGTGAAACGTGGCGAGATGGAACCCGAGGCCATCGAGGAAGCGACCCTCGAAGCACACCTCGACACCGCTGGCATGGCGGACCCGGATCTTCTCATTCGCACGGCGGGTGAGATGCGCGTGAGCAACTATCTGCTCTGGCAGATTTCGTACGCCGAGCTCTGGGTCACGCCGAAGTTCTGGCCCGAGTTCGGCACCGCCCTTTTGCACGATGCCCTTCGTGACTTTGCCCGCCGCGAACGGCGTTTCGGTGGCCTCAACGCGGAAACCCCCGCATGATTCGCACGCGGCTCTGGGTCGGATCGCTGCTCGCCCTCGCCGCGGCCGGTCTCCTCATCGGCGACGGCTATCTGGCCCCGTGGTTCCCCTGCCTCTTCACCTGTCTGCTCCTGGTTGGCTCGCTCGCCGCACGCGAACTCACCCGCCTCTTCCCGTCCGCCGTGCGTCCCTCCGAAGTGTTCGTCATCGCCGCTGTCACGGTCACGCTCGTGGCCAACTGGTTCGGTGTGATACGCACGGAACTGTGGCCGATGCTTCCCGCCTTCGCCTCGCCGTGGTTGCCGGTGTTCTTTTCCTTTGTGTTCGCGCTCTTGCTGGCGTTTCTCCTCGAGATGGCGAACTATCGTGAACCCGGCACCGCACTTTCCCGTCTAACCCTGGCCGTCTTCGCCGTGGCGTATATTGGCTTGCTCGGCAGTTTCTTCGTGCAGCTCCGCTGGCTCGAAAATGCTGGCCTGATCCTGGCGCTCACGGTGTTCGTCCCGAAGTGTGGCGATATCGGGGCCTTCTTCACGGGCACCTTCCTGGGTCGGCACATGATGACGCCGATCCTGAGCCCAAAGAAGACCTGGGAGGGTTTCACGGGCGGGTTGCTCGCTTCGGTGCTCACAGCAGTGGGTTTTTCGTTCGCGGGCCCCGTGTTTGCCGGTGGCCTCGCTGAGGCCATCGCCTTCGGCATCGTGGTCGGCATCGCCGGTGTCCTTGGCGACCTGGCCGAATCGCTGATCAAGCGCGAGTGCCAGGCCAAGGATGCCGCGAAGAGCATTCCCGGGTTCGGCGGCGTGCTCGATATCGTTGATTCGGTTCTGTTTGCTGCTCCGGTGGTGTACGTTTGGTTTGCGTTCCGCTGAGTTCGAGTTCTTCCATCTTGTGGACCAGGTGATGCCAGATACAAACGTCGAAACACGCACGATCACGCTCGATAGCCGCGAAGAGGCTGTGATCCTCTTTGGGCCGCGCGATCAGTACCTGCGCACCATCCGCGACACGCTCAACGTGAAGATTGTGGCCCGCGGCGATCTGCTGCAAATTGAGGCCGCAACCGCCGAGGTCGCGGAGGAAACCGAACGTGCGTTCCAGCAGTTGAGGCAGTTGCTTCGCAAGCATGGCAAGCTCACGCCGGAGAACGTCCGCACGGTGCTCGAGGTTGTGCATGGCTCGCATGATCGCGGCGGCCAGGCTGTCACCGTCATGGAATCGGGCCGGCATCTGCGGCCACGCACCGATGGTCAGGGGCGTTACGTTCAGGCGATGAAGCGCAACGACATGGTGATTTGCGTTGGCCCCGCCGGCACGGGGAAGACTTACCTCGCCGTCGGTTGGGCGGTGAGCTTGCTCCGCAGTGGCGAGGTGAAAAAAATCGTGCTGGTTCGGCCCGCAGTCGAGGCGGGCGAGCGGCTCGGCTTCCTCCCCGGCGACATGGCCGCAAAGGTGAACCCGTACCTTCGGCCACTCTTCGATGCCATGAACGACATCATGGAGCCCGAGCAAGTCCGCCGCTTCATGGAGAACGATGTCATCGAGATCGCACCGCTCGCCTTCATGCGCGGCCGCACACTTAACAACGCTTGTATTATCATGGACGAAGGCCAGAACGCCACGATTGCCCAGACGAAGATGTTCCTGACGCGGATGGGGATCAATTCCCGCGTGGTGGTGACGGGCGATTTGACGCAGACCGATTTGCCCAAGACCATCACGAGTGGGCTGGCCGATGCCGTGAAACGCTTGCGCGATATCGAAGGGCTCGAGATCGTTTATCTCGACGAAGGCGACATCGTCCGCAATCCACTGGTGTCGCGAATCGTGCACGCCTACGAAGATGAAACACCTCGACCGCGTCGACCGCTAAACTCACAGTGAAATAAGCCCGCAGCATGAACAAGGGGTTTGCTGACCCTTGCTCGCGCTGCGGACTCTTCGTTCGCCGCACCGATTCATCACTTCGGGATCAGCACGGTGTCGATCACATGGATCACGCCGTTGCTGCACTTGATGTCGGCCTTGGTCACGGTGGCCTCGCCGATCATCACTTTGCCATCTTTCACGGCAACAGTGAACTCGGCACCACCAAGCGTCTTGGCATTCTTGCCATCGAGCTTCACGGCATCGGCCGCCATGACCTTGCCCTCGACGACGTGTGCGAGGAGGATCTTCTTCAGGAGTTCCTTGTCCTTCACCACGGCCTTGATCTTCTCGTCACCGAGTTTCTTGAAGGCGGCATCGGTGGGGGCAAACACCGTGTACGGCCCCTTGCCCTTCAGTGCTTCCACGAGACCAGCTTCCTTCACGGCGGTCACCAGGATCGTGAAGTCCTTGGAACCGGCCGCGGTGTCGACAATATCCTTCTCATCGGCAGTCTGTGCAGAAGAAGCCAACATCAGCATCACGGCGAGGGTCGAACCGAACAGCAACTTGTTAAGCATCTCGCAAACTCCTGGGTGGAAATGGATCTGCCGGCTCGAGTCGCTGCAGCACCCGCGTCGGCGTTCGATTGATAGACTCACGAATAGCGAGGTCAAGCGAAACCGCAGAATTTTCGCGACAGGAAGTGCATTTGCGTCGGCTCGCATGAACGGTACAATCGTACACTTCGCCGATCACTGCAGGAGCATTCGATGCCGCGGCCCAAGGATGGGGCACCTCCGCCCGTGTTGTTCCCCGCTGCGGCATTTGCCGGGTTCGGGCCGAGCCTGTTCCACACGGCGAGCCACGTCATCGCCGGTCGCAAACTCACGAGCCGCCGAGCCGCGCGGCTCAAGGAAGGCGTTCGCGATCATGCGCCGCGTCAGCCTGGCGTCTATGCCATGCACGATGCAAAGGGCCGCATTATCTACGTTGGCAAGGCCAAGAACCTACGCTGCCGCTTGTTGAGCTACTTTCGCGTGCAGAGCCGTGATGCCAAGGCTGGCCGCATCCTGAAGCACACCCGTGCCCTGGCCTGGGAAGAAGCCACTGACGAATTCGCTGCCCTGCTTCGCGAACTCGAACTCATCCAGCGGCTGACGCCACGCTTCAACGTGCTCGGCTTGCCCGGCCACCAACGCCATCATTACATCTGCATGGGTAAATCGCCCGCTCCGTACGTGTACCTCACGGCGAAGCCCACCGGCAAGGAACTCGGCTGCTATGGCCCACTCGTGGCACGCCCGCGCAGCGAGGACGCGGCCCGTCGGCTCAATGACTGGTTCAAACTCCGCGATTGCCCGCAGACGGTGCCTCTCGCCTTTGCGGATCAGCCCCCACTTTTTCCGCTCGAGCGTTCGCCGCAATGCCTGCGCTTCGAAATCGGCAACTGTGCCGGGCCGTGTGTGGGGGCCTGCTCGCGTCAGGAGTATTCGAGTGGTGCCAGGCAGGCGAAGGCGTTTCTCGATGGCCGGGATCGCACAATCTTGACTGATCTGCGAACGCGCATGCTGGCCGCGGCCGAGTCACTTCAGTTCGAAAAAGCCGGGGCACTTCGCGACCGACTGGCTGCCCTGGAATGGATCGATGAACGGCTGGCACTGTTACGCCGGGCCCGCAACCAGGATGCCTATGTCTATCCACTGACGGGTGCAGACGGTGTAGAACGCTGGTACCTGATTCATCGCGGATGTGTCAGCGGCGTGGTGTTACCGGCGAAGTCGGCACGTGAAAAGAAGCACTTGCAGGCCTGGTTTTCCACTCTTTCGACTGGGAAGTCGACGGCAATGCCGCTGTCGGAACTGGCGGTCGATAGCGTCTTGTTGGTCGCGGCGTGGTTCCGCAAACACATCGGGGAGAAGGCCCGGCTCCTGACACTTCACGAAGCGCGCAAGAAGTGTGGTTGACGCCGCGGTGCAGGGCGTCCACTCGATTGGCACGAAGCGTGCTGATCTATCCGGTTGCATGGCAACCTCGCCTGGATCAGCGGGATACAGGCGTAGGCTTGGGCGGATGGGCCGTCGGGGTCACAGCCGGCGGCCTATTCTTGTTTGCTGGATGTGAAAGTCGCAGGTAAATCAGACCGCGCTGAGGGCGATCGAACAGTTGTGGCCGCCGAAACCGAAGCTGTTGGAGAGCACTTTTTGGACTTGCACGGAGCGTGCTTGATTGGGGATGTAGTCGAGGTCGCAGCCCGCCTCGCGATCCTGGTTGTTCAGGTTGATGGTGGGGTGCAGCACGCCATGTTTGAGGCTCAGCGCACAGGCAATGGCTTCGACGCCGCCGCTGGCCCCGAGTAAGTGGCCGATCATGCTCTTGGTGCTGGACATCATGAGCTTCGAGGCGTGCGCACCGAAGACGCTCTTCACGGCCTTGGTCTCGGCGACGTCGCCGAGGCCGGTGCTGGTGCCGTGGGCGTTGATGTAATTCACTTCGTCCGTGTTCCATCCAGCGTCGCGAATGGCCGCACGCATCGCTTCGGCTGCCCCGATGCCATCTTCGTGGGGTGCGGTGATGTGGTAGGCATCAGCCGTGTTGCCGCTTCCTGTCACTTCCGCGTAGATGTTCGCGCCACGTGCTTTCGCATGTTCGTATTCTTCAAGCACGAGGATACCGGCCCCTTCGCTGAGCACGAAGCCATCGCGATCCTTGTCGAATGGCCGGCTGGCCCGCGCCGGATCATCGTTGCGTTCCGAGAGCGCCTTGCAAGCGATGAAGCCACCCAGGCCGAGTGGCGTGATCGCGGCCTCGCTGCCACCGCTGACCATCACATCGGCATAGCCATTGCGGATCGCATACAATGAGTCTCCGATGGCATGGGCCGCGGAGGAACAGGCGGTGCTGACGGTGGTGTTCGGGCCACGGAGGCCATAGCGAATGGAGATGTTGCCGCTGGCCGAGTTGGCGATCATCTTGGCGATGAGGAAAGGCCCCAGCCGGCCAGGTCCGCGCGTGGTGAGGATGGTGTGGCCATCTTCGAGTTCGGCGAGGCCGCCGATGCCGCTACCCAGGATGCAACCGCAGCGGAAGGCATCTTCTTTTTCGAAATCGAGTCCGCAGTCCTTGATGGCTTCCGCGGCCGCGACCAGCGCGAACTGCGTGAAGCGATCGATGCGGCGAACGGTCCGGCCATCGATCGCGACGAGCGGATCGAATGCCTTCACTTCGCCACCGAAGTGGACCTTGAAGTCGGTGGTATCGAATAAGGTGATCGGTGCGATTCCGGTTTGCCCGGCGAGGAGGCCTCGCCAGTAGTCCGGAACGTTCAGGGCGAGCGGGTTGACGGTCCCGAGCCCGGTGATCACCGCGCGGCGACGTGTCATGAGGTGGTCACTGCCCCTGCTTTTCTTTCAGGGCTTTCTCGATGTAGTCGATGGCTTCGCCCACGGTCTTGATCTTCTCAGCCTGGTCGTCGGGAATTTGGATGTCGAACTCTTCTTCGAGTTCCATCACAAGTTCGACGATATCGAGGGAATCGGCACCGATATCCTCGATGAAGGCGGTTTCCCGCTTCACGGTTTCTTTATTGACAGCCAGGTGTTCACACACGATTTCGACAACGCGTTGCTCGACGGACACGGTTCAACCCTCCGGGCAGTGGTACTACCACCGCAAGCCGCATCCCGGCTCCGAGCGGCGGCCGCGGCAACAGGTGACACACAAGCTATCTGGTTCGCCCGCCACAATCTGCGGAAGAACGAGCGGGATTCAGCGGAATCCGATCCCAACAGCTTACGAACAGAATTTACAAAAGCGGGGCGGAAAAGGAAAGAGCGGGCAATTTTACGCGCTCACATTCACGAAATCGGCCTTGCGTTGCACACGCTTCATCAGGCCCGCAAGCACCCGGCCCGGCCCAATCTCATAAAACCGTTCGACTTCGCCTGTCAGCATGCCCCTCATCGTCGTTTCCCACTTCACCGGGGAAAGCACCTGCTGCACCAACAAATCGCGGATATCGAGCGGATCGGTGTGCGGCTCGGCATCGACGTTGGACCATACCGGAATGCGGGGTGGCGAAATCGTCACCTCGCACAGAGCCGCGGAGAGCTTTTCATCAGCTGGCTTCATGATCGAGGTGTGAAACGCCCCGGCCACGGCTAATCGTGAGGCACGAATGCCGCCCTTCTCCTGGCACAGTTGCTCGATGCGATCGATGGCCGCGGCCGAACCCGACACAACAGTGTTGCCCGGGCAGAGAAGGTTGGCGATTTCGATGACACCCGCGGAACGGGCCTCCGCGACGAGTGCCTCGACCTCGGCGACTTCGACGCCGATCAGCGCGATCATGCCCGACGGAGTCGCTTCCGCCGCGGCCTGCATCGCCTCACCGCGGGCCTTCACCACTTTCAGACCGTCGGAGAACGACATTGCTCCCGCAAAGACGAGTGCTGTGTATTCACCCAGGCTGAGCCCCGCCGTGGCGACCACGTCCTTGAGCACTTGCGGCTGCGTGGCCTTGAGCTCCTCAAGAGCTGCCAGACTGGTGACGAAGATCGCGGGCTGGCTCACATCGGTGGCGTTGAGCCGCTCCGCGGGGCCATTCACACAGACATCGAAGAGATCATAGCCCAGCACACTCTTCGCCTGGTCATAGAGCGCCTGCACCGGCGAAATCAACTTCGCGGTGAGCGGTTTGCCCATCCCCACGAACTGGGCACCCTGCCCGGGGAAGAGGAAGGCCGTGCGCTTGGGAGTGTGAGGAGCAGTGGGTTGCTCTGGTTCCATTGCGGGATCCCTGTGTTCGAAACGGCGCGTACTGAAGTTAAATTCCAACATCGGCGGAAGCACGCGACCAATCGTCAACTCGTTTTCACCCTCGGAGATCCCGCCGAAGAGATAAGTCGCTGAAACGGGAGGCGGGCCGATTTTCTTGCGGTGCCATTTCATTATGCCTTCTCGACAAGAAAGTAATCCGTTGCGAGCAAGATCCAACGAGTTTTTGCTTCCCAGGGCTTACGAAACTGCTTTGACACTCGCACGGCATAGGTCCCCTCGCCAGGGAGTGACACATTAAGCATCTTAAAGCCTTGATCGACGACGAGGAATCTCGCAGCGGTTGCCGAGGGCACACCAAATCGTTTCTTGTAAATGATCTGGCGATCGCTCCCGTCGTAGTTCAGGAAAGAAATCGTCACTCGCACACTTCCGCCTATTCGGCTGGATGCGATAAACCGCACGAACAGTTCAAACTTTCGGGGATAGGTGGGAAACTCTGTGTCGGCCGGGACGGTGTAGTAATAGTCGACGCCGAGCAGGTCCGAAGTGGGATGGACACCGTATTGACGGGTGGTGAGGTTGACGATGCAGTGTTGGATGCGGAGACGGGCCATGTTCCTGATCCGTGTGCCTGCAACTTCACGTGCCGTGCCAGCCCTGGCTCACTTTATTCCTCGCCGGCGGGAAGTGCCTCGAGTTCAGCGACGATTTTTTCGTTCAACTTGATGCGGACATCCTGCGCGGCGACGCCGAGAGCGTTGGCGATGGCTCGTTCTTTGGAGGAACCGTGGCAAATGATGCAAACGCCTTCGACTCCGAGAAGTGGGGCACCGCCGAAAGCGCTGTAGTGGAAGCGGCCGAGTAAACCCTTCACGGCGGCCAGGGCTTTTTCCTTCTCCACATCCAGCACACCAACGACTTCGTGGTTCACCATGCTCATCACGAACTCGAACACGCCCTCACTGAGTTTGAGGACCACGTTTCCCGTGAAGCCATCCGTGACGACAACATCGACCGCACCGCGGTGGATATCGCGGCCCTCGATGTTGCCGAGGAACTGTTCCTTGAGGGGACTGTTGCGGAAGAGATCGAACGTTTGCTGGACAAGTTCGTTGCCCTTGCCCTCCTCCTCGCCCACGTTCATCAGGCCGATCTTGGGTGAGGCACAGTCGAGCATGTGGCGAGCGAAGACGCTGCCCATGATGCCGTATTCGAGGAGGTGTCGAGGCTTGGGGTGGATGTTCGCGCCGACGTCGAGCACGACACAACGGCCCTTGGCCGTGGGCATGACGGTGGCAATACCGGGACGATGTACACATTTCAGGAACTTGCGAAGCCGCAGGCCGCCCGCGACCACGGCACCGGTGTTACCCGCACTGACGAGGCCATCGACGTTGCCTTCCGCCATCAGCTGCCAGCAGCGGAAGACCGAGGCATCCGGTTTCTTGCGAAGGGCGTCCGACGGCTTTTCCCGCATATCCACGCATTGCGAGGCGTGAACGATTTCAATGCGACCGGACGGAAGTGTTCCGAGTGAGGTTATCGCGGGTTCTAGCTGTGCCTGATCTCCGACGAACACGACAGCAAGGTCGGGCACCGCGTTCAGCGCAAGGGCCGCCCCGGCCACGTTTGGACCGAGGCCGTGGTCGCCACCCATCGCATCCAGAGCGATCCGCATAGGCTCACTTCCCTTGCTCGGCCGCGTCCATGTTGATCACGTCGCGACCTTGATAGGATCCACAGTTCGCGCAGATGCGGTGAGGCATCACCGCTTCATTGCACTTCGGGCAGTATTGCACCTGGACCACGGCCACATGATGGTGGCTGCGGCGGTGCCCCTTCCGGGAACGGGAAGTGCGTCGCTTGGGTACGGCCATTTCGGTACTCGCCACTATGCCAGGTTCAGGGTAAGGCTGATTATCGTAGAACCCGACCCAACGGGCGTCAACGCCGCGGCTCAATCCATAAGACAACAGCCGACGCTGCAATGCACCGGACACGGCTCAGGCAACATCTCGCACCCCAAACCTGACTTACACATGGATCAACTCTGGGCACCGTGGCGGCTGGCATATGTCGCCAATCCGAAGGAGCAGGCAAAGCTGGAAAAGGCCGACGACTGCTTCATCTGCCGAAGTGTCGCCGCCGCCAACGACCGTGAGAACTTGCTCCTGTTTCGCTCGGACCTGTCCGTGGTGATGCTGAACCGCTTCCCCTACAACAACGGCCATCTGCTCGTGGCACCACGAGAGCACAAGGGGCGGCCGGATGAACTGAGCCCGGAGCAGTTGCTCGATCTGCAACTCGTGCTAAGGAAGATGCTTGCGGCGATTGAGAAGTGCATAACTCCCGATGGCTTCAACGTGGGGCTGAACCTCGGCAAGGTTGCGGGGGCAGGGTTGCCCGGCCACCTGCACTGGCACATCGTCCCTCGCTGGAACGGCGATACCAATTTCATGCCCGTGATTTCGGACACAAAGGTCATCGTGCAATCGCTGGACGCACTCTACGACGTATTGGCTAGGGAGCTGGCTGCCGAGTGAATTCACACGCTGGCGAAGCGTCCACGTGAGCGGCCGGCGTTGTGACAAGCGATCTGTTTGTAAAAAACTTCGGAATAGATGAAGCAGGCCGGCTGGCCGGTGTTCGTTGAACACACGGGCGAGCCGGCCACGATATCAGTTGCACGCGTCAGCGCGAATCACGGTCCGCCACTATCCCACAAAGACCCCATCTAGCAAGTTGATGTTGCTGAAGACGGGAATGTCCTGAGAGCTTGTCGGTTCACCCGTGCCGGTGAAGTCTGCTCCGAGATAAATGCGGACGTTTGCAGGTTGGAGTGTGCCGCTACCCACGGCCAGGTCAGCCCGGACGTCGCCATCCGCATCCTTGGTCGCCACACGAACCCCGCCACGATCGCTGGAGTTATTCGCCACGAAGAAGTTGGCGATCGGAGCGGCCTGGGCCCCCGCGACATCATTCGCGGAGACCAGAGCACCGCTGAGAATGAAGACGCGCGGAGCCCCGCCGGGCCCACCACCGAAGATCAGGTCGGCAAAGCCGTCGCCATCGATATCACCCAGGGCGGCGAAGACCCCATTTCGCAGGGTCACGGCATCCTGGCCCGGGAAGGCGAAGAAGTCGGATACAAGGCGTGTGGGTGTGCCCAGCACGGTCGCACCATCGAAGAGCGCGACGCGTGGCCCGCCGGAGAATCCGGCCGCCACAAGCAAATCGGGCGTGCCATCGTTGTTCACATCGCCGATGGCCACACGAGCACCGCCGAAGAAGTTCGTGTCCTGAATACCCAGGAAGTTCGCCCGTGTGTTGAGCATTCCGCCTGCGTCGAGTGAGAAAATAGTGACACGCGGCCCGCCTCCGAGATCCGGTGAAACAACGATCTCGGCCCGGCCATCACCGTCGAAATCCCCAGTGGCTGCGTAGCCGCCACCCATGAAGCTTTCGCTACCGGCGAACGGTGCGGTCGGAGCCAGGAGCACCGTGGTGTTGTCCGCACCACTGATCACGGCGAAGCGGATTGGTGTGCCCGGGCCGGTGACGAGAACGATGTCGGCAGTGCCATCGCCGTCCACATCACCAGTGGCGGTTCGCACGTTTCCGTTGAAACCGGAGAAGAGGCTTGGGGTCTGGATGGGTGTCCCGTACTCGCCCTGTGCGTTCGGCGTGTACAGTGTCGCCTGGCCATTGAGGCTCCCGCCCACAGCCAGGAGCGCATTCGGGCCCGAAACCGCGACCTCGACGGCACCCAGATCAAGCCGCCCACCCACAACTCGAGCGAATCCTCGCTGATCCGTATTCGGCGGCGGTGTGAAGCCCGGATCACCGGCGTTAAGGACGGGACTGCCCGGCAATGGGATCTGAGTGAGTGTCGGTCCGCCATTCTCGGCCAGAGCCCCCAGCAGCGGATCTGCATTGAGATTATTGGCACCGCTGATGATGGCCCCGGTGGTCTCTTCGATCAGGCTGTAGTTCGCGAAAACGCTTCCGTTGATATCGGGTCCGCTGGCTGCCGCATTGTCTCCGATGATCGAATTGGCGAGTGTGGTGGTGGTCGCAGAGTCAAGGTTCAGACCGCCACCATTCGCACCAGCCGTGTTGCCGGCAAGGGTCGATGTGGTGATCGTGACGGTGCCGCCTTCGCTATCGATACCACCCCCGTCCACGCCTGCCTGGTTGTTGGAGATGGTGCTGTTGCTGATGGAGAGTGTGCCGGCGGCTCCATCGTTGAACAGGCCGCCTCCGAAGGTCGCCTGGTTGCCGCTAATCGTGCTGTTAGAGACGGTGATTGTGGCCGCGGCGGCCGAGGAGTTCCAGAGTCCGCCGCCTTCGTTTCCGGCGACATTGCTGGAGAACGTGCTACTTTCGACCGAAACGGTTCCGGCACCACTGATGTGGAGACCGCCTCCGTTGATGCCGGCACTATTGCCAGTTGCCGTGGTGTTGGTGAGAGCAACGTTGCCACCGATATTCTCGATACCGCCTCCGGCCCGGGCGGCGGAGTTATTTGCGATGGTGCCGCCGGTGAAACTGATGCTCGTGGCGCTGGAAGTGCCGATGTTCAGCACGCCGCCGCCATTCCCGTTGGTGGGCGAGGCGGTGTTCCCGCTGATGGTGGTATTTGTGAGGGTGATGGTGCCGGGGTTATTGCGGCCATCATTTAAGATGCCGCCGCCACCGTCGTCCGTTCCCAGGCTGCCAGTGACGGAGTTGCCTGTGATGCTGGCCCCGCTGAGTATGACAGTTCCGCCATTATTAAAGAGCCCGCCACCACCCTGAGCGTCCGCACCAGCATTGGCCGCGTTGGCCACGTTGCCAGATATCGTGGTGCCGGTGATCGTCATGGTGCCGCCAGCGTCATTCCAGAGACCGCCACCTTCCTGGTTCGCGAGGTTGCCAGAAATCAAGCCGCCTGAAACCGTGAAGGTGCTGATGAAAGCGACGCCGACGGTGTCGGTGACGTGAATGCCGCCTCCATTGCCAGGGGAGTTACCGACGGCGTTGCCCACGAGCGTGACATCGGTGAGGTTGACACTGGAGGCGCTGTTCTGGGCGGTGGCCTCGATGCCGCCACCGGCACGAACGGCGATATTGCTGGCAATTGTCCCGCCAGTGACGGTGAGCGTGCCCCCATCATTGAGGATTCCACCGCCGCTGCCCGCAGCGCCATTGGCAATGTTGCTCGAGATTGTCGTGTTGTTGAGGTGCGTGATGCCGCCATTGTTGAAGACGCCGCCGCCGCCCTGATCCACTCCCGTTCCACTTGCGGTGTTGCTGGTGATGGCGACATTGGTGAGGGTCATGGTGCCTTCAAGGTCGTTCCAGATTCCGCCACCTTCCTGGGCCGCAGTATTGCCCGAGAGGCTGCCTCCGATCATCGTGAAGGTACTGGTGCCGAGGTTTGGACTGACGATGGGGTTATCCGTGACGTGAACGCCCCCGCCGTTAATGTTGGCGTCGTTGCCGGAGATCGTGACATTGGTGAGTGTGGTAGACACGTCCCGATTCTTGGCCGTGGCCTCGATACCGCCACCGGCTCGAGCGGCCGTGTTATTTGAGATGAGGCCGCCGTTCACCACAAGAGATCCGCCATCGACGAGGATGCCGCCACCGCTGCCGGCCGTGTTCGGCACCGTGTTGTCGCTGATTGTGGCACTTGAAATCGTGAGCTGGCCGCCTTGCGTGAAGACGCCACCGCCGCCAGAATCATTCGCCGTGCCGTTCGCCGTGTTCCCGGAGATGAGCGTTCCCGTGATCGTCATGCTGGCCTGGAAGTCATTCCACAGGCCGCCGCCCTCGTTCCCCGCAATGTTGTTGCTGAAATTGCCACCCTGAATGCGGATCGTGGCCGTGATGGGGCCGACTGTGGTTTCATCCGTGGTGATGTGGAGGCCGCCGCCGTTGACGCCGGCTGTGTTGGACTGCACCGAGGCGTTGGTGATGGTGGTGAGGCTATTCGACGCGACGGAGTTGATTTCGAAAGCACCACCCGCCCGCACGGCCGTGTTCGCATTGCCTGTCGCCCCGAAGGTTCCTCCCGTAACCGTGAGAGTGCCGCCATTCTGGAAGATGGCTCCGCCACTGGCGCCCGAACCCGTCAACGTATTATTGAGGAATGTCGAATTGGTCACGACAAGTGTGCTGGTGAGGCTGTAGACACCTCCGCCGCCATCGGTGGCACCGTTGAGGGCATTCACGGTATTGTTCTGAACAGTGAGGTTCGTCAAGGTCGCGTTGCTGGCACTGGCCAGCAGGATGGCACCACCGCGTCCGTTGTCTGTTGAATTGCTTCCCGTGCCATTTCCGTTCTGAAGCGTCAACCCCGAAAGAGCGACCAGGTTGCTGACTCCAGGGAACCCAACCGTGTTCACGACAAAGATGCGGCTGGCGGCCCCGCCATCGATCGTTACCAGCGTGGCCCCGCCGCCATCACCTGTGGCACCGTCAATGGCCACATCGTCGCTGATGAGCAGGTCGCCCTCAGCCAGGCTGATGGTGGCACCACCTCCGCCGAACACGCCAGTGGCGAAGACAATCGCATCCCCATCAATCTCCCCCACCGGCCCGCCAGGGCTCACCGCCACATTGGTATTCGCGGCCGCGATGGCATCGCGGAGCGTGACCACGGCATCACCGAGATTAACGGGAAGATCCAACGTGCTGTTCACAACGAACGTCGCCGGTGTGCACCGATCTTCAAGCGACTCCATGCGCAGCGGCGTGCGCAGAGTTGAGCAGCGCGCGGCGCGATCCAGGCGGGGCGGTGGTAGCTTCATGGATGAAATCCTTGCAGGAGTGAGGTGTTGAGACCCGAGCACCTTCGTGGACCTGACGAGGAAGGTAAGAAACTCGGATCAACGTGCAATGCTGAGCACACTTCGTACCGAATCAAAGTGATAATCCGGATAGGATGGCAATGAGTTCTCGAGGCGGTCGGACAGCGGCCAATGGTGGAGGCGCGGGAAATCCAAACACCCACGTTTTACCCTGAGCAATTTTTCCCGCGAGAAGTGTTTCCCGAGGACGCACCTTCGCGGCGAACGGAATGCGTGTAGGCGAGAATCAGTGCAATCCACTCATGCTTGCGTGTGGCCAGAATCGAAACCTGACCGATGTGCCTGGCGGAGTGTGAGTGGAAACCTCTGCCGCTCGACAGCGGGTGGCTGATAGAGGGAAGTGTGGTCGTTGAGAGGCTCCTTGTAGGGTGTAACCGAATTTTCTTGGGATATTGAATTGCTCCGCAGGAACGTGGTCCTGCAGTGCGTAATGCGGAGTGTAATACCCAGCAAACCGCCATTGTCCTCGTGGCACTCCCAGAGAAATTGGTTGCACCCTCCTGGTTGTGCGATGAACAGGTGTGTTTCAGTGTTGTGATGTCATGTGATACTGTGGCGAGTCTTACGATGGTAACGAATGCGTTGTCTCGAGTGCAGGCACCTAAACTTCCTTTGCCGCAGAGTCGCGTGTGCACAGGCACTTCCTCGCGGCGTGTCACTTGATTCCCTTTCGATTGCTCGTTAGCCTCAATAAAGCGGAAGGCAACGGTGGCCAACGCCAGGCACCGCCGTTGCGTTCATCCGACCAGACGATCCACACAAGTCGCAGGCAAACCGATGCACCTCGTTCGACTCAGCCCACTTATGCTGCTCCTGGGGCTTGCTTTCTTTCCGCCTTCCGCGCTGGCAAGGCAGGACAAGGACCCGGTCGATTCGAAACCGAGCGGCTATTACTCCATTAGCAACCTGAAAACCAACCCGATTGGCAATGACAAGCTCGATGAGGTGAAGCCAAAAATCGTGGCGTTTGCCCAGTACCAGGCGGATGTGATCTCCTGGCCGCGCCGTTACACACTCCTGCAGGACCCTGTCGCGAAGCTCAACAATAATCAGTACCTTGAAGGCTCGGACGGCATCCTGAATGAACTCGATCGGCACATCCTGGTACCCAGTCCACAGACGAAGCTCGGCAGCGGCAGTGCCAACTACGTTCGCGAACTCGGCCAGGCCCTGGATGATTCGCTGAAGGAAGTGATTCTCAAGAATCCCGATCGTGTGATTCGCGTCAACGCCACACGCATGCTGGCCATCGCGTGCAAGTCCGGCGCGCATGCTCATTATCCGACCGTAACGGCGTTGTTGGCGAACCCCACCATTCGCGTCGGTGAGGCCGATGTGGCAATCCCGGCGGAAGTGAAGTACTACGCCTTGCAGGCCGCCGGCAACCTGCTCGCCGCTTATAACCTGGCCTCATTCAACCCCGTGCAGGACGGGTACAACAACCGCCAGCACAGTATTGACGACGACGCGGTGGTGAAACTGCTTGCCGCTGTGGAGAAAGCCGTCGTCGATCCAATGTCGCTTTTGAATGTGCAGGCGGAGGATGCGAAGACGCCCGAGACGCGTGCCGTTGCCGCATACTTCCGCCGCCAGGCGGTGCGGGCGCTGGCCCAGTGCCGTTATTCCGCCTTCCCCGAGAAGAACCCCACGCAGTTCCCCTCGGTGGTGCTGGCTCGGATTGCCGTCTCCGATCCCTCGCTCGGCATCTCGCCACGGGCTGACGAGATTGCCGAAGCCGTGATCGGCATCTGCAATATGGATCCACCTTCACGAGCTGCGGAACGCACACCGTACGGCGTCGGCATGGCCGATGTGCTCGCCACCGCAATGGTCACCTATGGGAGCGATCGCTCGGCGAACCCACCCGACAAGGTTGTGGCCTGGCGTGGCTATGCGGTCCGCATGCGCGAAGCTTTCAGCAAGTGGCGAGTCCGCTTCGATGGTGCCGTGCTCCCCATCAAACTCACGAGCAACTCCTTCGACCCTGACCGTGCCGGTGCGTTTAATCCCGATATCGTGCCGCTCGTCGCCAAGACGTACGACCGGGCCAAGACCGCAATCCTGGATCCGATCATTGCGGGGAACCGCCCGCAGCTGGAATCGATGCGAACGTTCCTGCTTCAGGAAGTCCGCAAGGGCATGGAAAACGACCCCACCATCACGCTGTTCACCAATCCGAAGCTGGCGGTGCCGCGCAAGAAGGTGTAAGCGGTCGTGCGAATGCGATTGCATCGCCTTCGACAAGCAAGGACAATTAGTTTGTGAACAACCACATCGGTTTCGAGTGTCAACGCCCGGAGGGTCTTCGATGAGGCGCTACTTGTTCGCGCTGGGTATGCTGGCGACGGTGGCGGCGTCGCAGTCGCCCGCCGGTTACTACATTGTTCGCATTGTGCTCGCCGGCGGTGCCGAAGTGGGGGCTGCTGATGGTTCGGGAGTCCCCGGACTCACACCGGGCGGCCCCGGTGCTTTCGCGCCCTCAGCAGGCGGGCGCGGCGGCGGCTTCCCGCCTCCACCCGGAACGAATCCAGACGGTGGTTACGCTCAGCCCGGCGTCGATCCCTCCGTCCCCCTGGTGGGCGATCCCACCAAGTCGATCGTTGTAGTGGTTCCCTTCAACATCCCATACGCTCGCCAGGACTTCTACCTGAAGAACACCCAGCGCCAGAGATGGGACTACGTTTTCAAGCATGGTGAATATCGAACGAATCTCTTCTTCGATAGCACCATCTTCCAGCTCTACGCCGACTTCCAGAATGTGCCCGAGCCGCCTCCGCTCTACCCGAAGGGCACCCGCACCTTCACGAGCAATGTCCAGTTGCACTACGGCAATCTCGTCGGCACCGAGATGAACCCCAAGGACTTCGACCCCCAGAAACTCTTCGAACTCATCCGCGAAGCACTGGAACACGGCATGGCCAGCGAGGCCGTGACCTACACCGAGAAATTGCTGGCCTACTGCGAGAAGAAGAAGCCAGCCACGTCGGCGGAGGTCGCCAAGTTCCTGGAGGTGTATCGCAAGATTCAGGGCCCACTCAAGGCCCGCCCTGCTCCGACTCGCGAGGGTGACGACTGGCAGACACGCCTCGATGTCGGCACCTTCGGTGCCAAGACACGCAGCCAGGGGCACTACGTGCTGATTTACTGGGATGCCAGCGAGGCGGAACTGGCACAGCGCTTCAGCCGACTCGAGGACAACTTCAAGGGCTTCTTCCTCACCCATGCGATGCAGGGAATTGAACTGAAAGTGCCGACGCAACCGCTCGTTGCCGTCTGTCTGCGCAGCAGCGACGAGTTTTATCCGGCACGAGTCGACTTCGGGCAGGCGAAGAGCATGCCGCTCACGGACGCCTTCTTCGTCCCGGACTACAAGCTCCTGGTGATCGCGCCGGACCGCACCGATGGCCTCGGCCGTTCGTTCCGCATGTCGAACCAGCGTGTCTTCGCGGGCGGCATGAGTCGGCAAGCTTTGCTTACCGGCACCGGACCGGAGCTCGACACTTCGATGGACAACCCGAACGGACCTGGCGGAGCTCCGGGCACCGACGGGCGAGGTGGCACAGGCGGTCTCATCGGCCCGGGTGGACCGGGTGGCCAGCCACAGCTTGGCCCCGATGGCCAGCCCCTTCCTGTGCAGAGTGGCAAGAAGACCAAGGATGAGGTGGCCCAGGCGATGACGTTGGCGATGGTTGAACTCTACGACCACAATGCCACGGAAATCGCCGCAGTGAGCTGCGAAGGCAGCATGCAATTGATGTACGCGACGAATCAGCTGCCGCAGTACGTCGATTTGCCGACCTGGCTGACGATCGGGGCGAGGGCATACTTCCTGCGACCGCATGAAGCCGTCTACACTCCGGGCGAGAAGGACAAGGCCACCATGGCTGTGGCACTGACCACAGGCTATGGCCGACCGAACTATGTGATGCAACACCACTATCGCAGCCTGGAAGCGAAGAACGCGCTGTACAAGGATCCGGCTGTCTTCCTGCGAAATGTGGTGAGCGATTCGTACTTCGATGCCGCCGCCGCGGGTCGTGATCTTGATAATCCCGGTGCTTCACCCAAGGCCGACAGCGCCGAGGAGATGAAACGTCTCGCCGGATTCACGATCAAGGCCCGTGCCTCCGCCTGGGCCCTCTATTACTATCTCGCGAAATACCGACCGATGGAGTTGCAGGCGTACTTCCGCGATTTGAGTAATCTTCCGCGTGATCTGCCGCTCGATGGCAATACCAAGATGCGGGTCTTCGCTCGCTCGTTCCACCTCGTGGACAAGGATGGTGAGCCGGATCTGAATGCCTTCGGCGATTTCGCCCGTGGTTGGTTGGGCACAATCAGCGGCGTGCCGGAAGCGTGGGTGAACGTGGAGGTGACCACTCCACCGCCAGCCGCTGCTGCTGCGGGTGGTAGCACTCCAGGCCCGGGTGGTCCTCGACCCTCCGGACCCGCGGGCCCGGGTGGGCCGACGGGAAGCCGAGACTGAGGCTGTCCCGAAAATCGGGATTCTAACATCCCGGTGATGTGGTGCCGTGTAGGACTCGCAATTGTCCCACGCGGCTCGCTTGACGATGCCGCACCTGCCATTAAGATAACTTCACAACGGAACCCTTCGGGGAACCGGGCCGAGGTGGCGGAATTGGCAGACGCGCTAGATTCAGGTTCTAGTACTCGCAAGGGTGTGGAGGTTCAAGTCCTCTCCTCGGCACCATCAGTTGACGCGATAACGTCACAGTAACGCCCGCGAATCCCAGCCATGCTGTGACTCGCGGGCGTTGCGTCATTTACACTGAGATGATGCACACTCTTCCGAAATCCATCTGGCGGCTTCGCATCAATTCTTGAAGAGTTTGTCCAGAGCTTTCTCCAGATCATCAGCTGCACCACTCACCCCCTGCTTGAGATCACCCCAGGCATCCGCCGTGGCGGCTCGTGCTTTCTCCATGCGATCACGCAGCGCGGCCCGGTTGGACTTCAGCGCGGCGATCTGTTCCTGAAGTTTCGCCTTCGCATCGGCCTTGGCATCTTGTGCCTCAGCCTCCAACTGATCGATGCGGTCGTCGAGACTGTCCACGGCTCGGTTCATCTCCGCCACGTATTCTTCCTTCTGCTGGAAGGTGTACTGCTTGGTCGCGTTGAATGATCGCCGGAGTTGCTGACGCAGTTCGCGATCCGTGGTCACCGCGGGTTGGAGCAGCACCAGGTTCTTGGCAGCACCCTTCTCCACATAAGTAGCTCGTACGCGCTGTTCCGGGGTAAACACCGCCAGTTTGGTTGGTTTGCCATCCGCCTCGAATCGGGAAGCCTCGTTCACAGTGATGTTCACGCTGTTGCCTGTATTCTGCCGGATGGTGATTTGAGCGGGGTCTGACTTCACGAGCACACCACGAACGACGCCTGTCGCTTCAGGGGTCTCCTGGGCTGGAACGTCGCGCGTGTTGCTCAGCAGCACGGCGGTTGGCAGAAACAATCGCACCAAAAGTTTGGAGACGTTCATTGCAGGCTCCTGGTTTAAAAGGAATTGAGACGTTGAACTGGGCCAATTCGAACGTCGAAGGTCCATCACTCCTTCACATCACTCCGTCAGATGGAAGAGGATGGTGCTGCACGCGGTCGCAAGTGTGATGCCAGCGGGAGAACCACGCTTCAAAACCTGCTGGCGGGTAAGCGCACTGGAGCACGATGTGCAGATGGCTCACAACGAGAGAAGTCAGGCGATCTTGAGTGTTCAAAAGGTAAGTGTGCGATGCAAGCCGCCCATGAGAATCGAACATCACTGCAAGTTGACGGTCCGCTTTCCACGAGCCTCGGCGAGAAAAGTTATACCCAGCGTGTGCTTATCGCAACGGGTCTGCTCGGTCGTGCCGTTTTGCTGGGCACCCTGTTTGTGCTAGCGTCGGATGTGTTCTTCCTGTTCTATCTCGCCGTCATGTTCGCTGTCCTGCTTCGCACGATGAGTGATGCCCTGAGTGCCAGGACAAAGCTCGGGCCGGTGCGGTCTCTCGTTGTCGTGACACTGGCCCTGACAGCGGCCATGGGGTTCGGAGCTTTCGCGACCGGAGCCCTTGCCGCTCGAGAGGTTGAACAACTTTCAACCGACTTGCCAGGATCACGTGGCCATGACCAGGAATACGTTGGCCGCTTTCCGTAGCGAGAAGCAGTGCTCCGTTAGAGCGTCGCCAGCAATTCCTTCACCTTCGATTCGATCAGATCGCGGACTTCGCGGAACTGTTCGGGTGTCATTTCGCGCGGATCGGGGATTTGCCATTCGAGTCGTTGCTTTGCCAGAACAAGTGGGCACTCGTCGCCGCAGCCCATCGTGACGGCGGCGTCGAACGGTTGGCCGTTGAACTCGTCCAGCCCCTTCGAGGTGTGCGTGCTGAGGTCGTAGCCGAGTTCTTTCATGGCGGCAATCGCCTTGGGGTTCACCTTGCCCGATGGCCGCGAGCCGGAGCTGAACGCTTCGACCTGCCCATTGCCGTGGATGCGAGCGAAGGCTTCGGCCATCTGGCTGCGGTTGCTGTTCTCGACACACACAAAGACAACGCGTTTCATGGGCAGGCTTCCTTGACAGTGGAGCAGCAACAACCCGCGTCCTGGACGCAACGGCAAGCCAGGACGCTGATGCCGGCACCCAGCACCGGAGCCGTGAGATAAATCCAGAGTGAATCGAATTGCAGAGACACCAGGGCGGGTGCGAGCGAACGCGCCGGGTTCATCGAGGCCCCGGAGATCGGTCCGGCAAATAAGGCTTCGAGAGCGATCACACCACCAATGGCGACACCGGCAAGGACCCCGGTTTCCTTCGCGCCGATCGAGACGCCCAGGATCACGAACATGAGCATGCCCGTGAGGACGATTTCGAGCACGAACGATTGCCCGGCGGCACCGGCCGGCAGCGTTGCACCGAGCGTGGCGTGATTCGGGAAGAGAGAAAGCAGCACGAGGCTCGCGAGGATCGCCCCGGCACACTGGGCAGCGATGTATGGGAGCACCCAGCGAACGTCGAGTCGGCGAGCGGCGAAGAAGCCGAGCGTGACCGCCGGGTTCAGATGGCAACCCGAGACGTGGCCGAGGGTGTAAATCATGGCCAGCACGATGAGACCAAACGTGAGCGCGATGCCGACGTGTGTGACCGTGCCTCCGCTGACGTCGTTCACGACGATGGCTCCGGTGCCGGCGAAGACAAGGGCGAACGTGCCGAGCAACTCGGCCGCAAGGCGGCGACGCATTGCGTCTTCTCCCGCAGAATGAAGCGACAGGTGGAATTCTATCGCGTCTCCGAAAACGAGCAGGCCTTCATGAGCCCGAAGCGACAGGTTCATGAGAACTTCACATTCAGGTGATAATCATGTGGCGCAAATCCCCGACATGCTTGCTTGCCCGCGGTTTCGACCCGCCGTAGAGTCTGCCCTAATCGGCGGCATTCGCCTTTCTCCCGATCGAGCGATCGGGACTCACCAACGGGGAGTCTCTCCACATGGGTTTCCATCAGACAGCCACGCACAAGAACGGCAAGAGTTCCTTTCACCAGATCGGTCTCGTCCGCGGGCAATTCGGCAACATCCCCGAGGCCCAGTGGATCAAGTTCATCCAGGATGCGGGCTTCGACGGCTGGGAAGAAGCTTCGTGGGAACTCGATCTGCGCCAGTGCGACACCGATGCCGGAGCGGCCGAGTATGCCAAGCAGCGTGTGGCCATGGCCCAGCAGCACGGGCTGGAAATCTTCACGGTGGCGACGCACTTGCAGGGGCAGGTGCTGGGCGATGAGCCGACTTGCAAGACGCTCAACTTCTGCTCGGGCAAGGGTGCGGCCAAGGCGGCCTACAAGGCCTGGCGAGCGGCGGGCAACAACCCGCCGCGAACCGATCCTTATTATGTGCCGCCGGAGGTGGGCAAATTGGTGCATGCCGAGGCGTTTCAGGATCTCATGGCCTGTGCCCGATATGCGGGAGCCCTCTCGAGACTGCAGAACCGCAAGGTGGCGATGTCCGGCTTTGTGGGTTCACCGGCCGGGTGCTGGAGCCACTGGTTCCTCTTCCCGCCGCTGCCCGATTCGATGGAAGGGTACACGTTGCCCGACGTGCGGCAGCTGAGCCTGGAGTTGCTCGTCGAACGCTTCGGCCCGTTCTGGGAGGAATGCCGCAACCAGGGTGTGACCTTCGATCTCGAGTGCCATCCCAGCGAACGCGCGATGGGTGATATCGAAAGTGCCAGTGACTACATCAATTACATGTGCAAGGCCGGGTACGAAGGCGTGGTCGGCTTCAACCTTGATGGCTCGCACATGGAATGGCAGAACGTGAGCGTGATCCAGTTCATTCGTGAGTTCCCCGAATTTATCCACTGTGCCCACGTAAAGGGGGTGTGGGTGGCACCCGAACATTGCCGCGCCGGTCGCCTGGGCGGGCACCGCCCAATGGGCCACCGCGACAACGGCTGGAACTTCGTCACGGCAGGCACCGCCCGTGATGCCAACTCACTCGAGGAAATCTTCATTGAGTTGAACCGCATTGGCTTCGATGGAGCCGTGAGCATTGAGTGGGAGGATAACGACGCGGACCAACTCGCCGGCGCAAAGGCCGCACTCGCCAACTGTCACAAGGCAGACCTGCCCCCCAGTGGCATGAAGCACGACGAAATGCTCAAAGGGTGAGCGGTGGCTGGACCGATCTTGCACTCGCCGTGCAAATGCAAAGCTCCAGCACCTGACAGTGCCGGAGCTTTGTGCCCGACGGTCAATCGCAACTCAGCGCGGAGCCACTCGCGGCACCGGCGCCACAAATCCTGGCCAGACGCGCCGGATCGGTTGGCAACTCTCTGTCATTCACACCATGCGAAGGCCCGTCATGCGATTCTCACTCTCCTTTCTACTGCTGTCGCTTACCTCACCAATGGTTATCGCAGAACCGTTGCCGCTGGCCGACGGGTTCCGTGGCATCTGGTACATGAACCAGCCCACCAAGGATGAATATCACTTCAAATATTCCGGCGGCATGGCGACCTACCCACAACAACACGCACCGATTGCCATCTATCGCAAGGAAGTCGATCGCACCTTCTTTGTCTTCGGCGGCGTGGCGAACTACCCGCCCGCGAAGGCCGAGCTTCTCCACATGATCGCGTACTACGATCACAAGACCGGCATGGTGTCGCGGCCACGGATTCTGTTGAACAAGAAAACCGATGATGCCCACGACAATCCCACACTGCAAATTGATGATGCAGGTTATTTGTGGATCTTCTCCAGTTCACATGGCACCGCTCGCCCGTCGTTTATCCATCGCAGCACGAAACCTTATGAGATCGATTCCTTCGAGAAAATGTGGGAGACGAACTTCTCGTACACCCAGCCGTGGCACGTGCCAGGAAAAGGCTTCCTCTTCCTGCACACACGCTACAAGGAGGGGCGTGGACTCTTTACCCTCCGCAGCGAGGATGGCGAGAAGTGGAACCCACCCTCACCGCTCGCCAAGATTGAAATGGGTGATTACCAGATCAGCTGGCGGCACGGCAACACCATCGCGACCGCCTTCGATTATCACCCCAGCCCCACTGGACTCAATGCCCGCACCAATATCTATTTCCTCACCACTGAGGATCTGGGAACGACGTGGAAGAATGCGAGTGGTGAAGCAGTGAAGTTGCCGCTGTCTGATCCGAAGAACGCAGCCCTGGTTCGCAACTTCCATTCCGAGAAGAAACTGGTGTATTTGAAAGATGTGAACTTCACCGCGGATAGCAAACCGGTGATTCTCTTCCTCACGTCATCCGGGCATGAGCCGGGCCCAAAGGGAGGCACGCGTGAGTGGTTCACGGCCCGTTGGACCGGTGCCGCCTGGGACTTTCAACCCTTCACCACCTCAGATCACAACTACGATCACGGCTCGCTCCATGTCGAATTTCCGGCACGCACCGAGAGTGGTGAGTTGTGGCGGGTGATAGCGCCCACCGATCCGGGCCCACAAGTCGGCGGCACCGGCGGCGAAATGGTGATGTGGACCAGCGGCAACCGCGGCCACAGCTGGGACCGGGTCAAAACACTGACCGCCAACAGCCCGCGTAATCACACTTACGCTCGCCGACCGTTCGATGCCCACCCGGACTTCTACGCACTCTGGGCCGACGGCAACGCCTTCAAGGCATCCGAATCGCACCTGTACTTCTGCAATCGCGAGGGCCACGTCTATCGCTTGCCGAGCACGATGACGCAAGAGGCGGTGAAGCCGGATTTGATTACACGTTGAGGCCACTGCCCGCTCAGCACAAGCGCTTCGCAAGCTACGCTCAGCCTCACGCGAGTGGGCCGGGATGCCGTTAAGGCCGTTCGTCGGTTTTCGAGATTCCGCACTTGGCATCCCGGATTGCGCCCTGCAGGGCCGTCGGTCTTTGGAGGAACTCAATACCCCCGAAGACCGATTGCACCCGGCTCGCCTCTGCCCCTTTCCCCGGGCCGGTCTCGCGGGTACGCTATCCGCTCACGTTCGTGACTGCCGGGAAGAACACGATGTATCCGAATGCGCCCCAGATTGGTGCCCTGAGCGCATCTCTCACAACAGACCTCACTCGCTTCCTTCCGGAACTGATCGTTGCCGGTGGCATTGTGTTGTTGTTGCTTTGCCGCCTCGTGAAGTGGCTTGATCGCACCCACCTCGGTGGCCTCGCCGTCGGCATTCTGACCCTTTCCCTCTTTGCCTCCGGCTCGCAGTTCTTCGACACCGATCAGGTCCAGGGGCCGTTCTTCGCCGGCATGCTCGCGGCCGATCCCTTCGCCTGGCTGGCACGCACGCTCATTGTCGCAGCCGGGCTCCTCACAGCGCTGCTCACACGGTTCACCGGCATACCGGACCGCGAAGACTCTGCCGATTTCCACGCTCTGCTTCTCGGCGGCACGCTCGGCATGATGCTGATGGCCTCTGCCAACCACTTGCTCATGGCCTTTATCGCGATCGAGATGGCCAGCTTGCCGGGCTATGCACTGGCCGGGTTTCTGAAGGGGAAGAAGAAAGGAAGCGAGGCCGCGCTGAAGTACGTGGTCTTCGGAGCGGCGGCGTCTGGCGTCATGCTCTATGGCATCACGCTGATCGCTGGCAGCTTCGGCACCGGCTACCTGCCAGACATCGCCCGGGCTGTCGCGGCACGTGGGCAGTTCGACCCGGCCGTGCTGGCCGGCTTCGCGCTCATGGGTGTGGGGCTGGGATTCAAGCTCGCAGCCGTGCCGTTCCACTTCTGGTGCCCGGATGTATTCGAAGGGGCCGCGGCGGAAGTGGCCGGCTTCCTGTCGGTCGCCTCGAAGGCCGCCGCGATTGCACTCACCGCTCGCATCCTTCTCACGCTCCAGGAACACGCAGGTGGGGTGCTGGTGCCCGGCACACTCGCAGTCGGCGTCGCGATTATTGCGGCACTCACCGTGACCTTTGGCAACCTCGCCGCCTTCGGCCAGACCAACCTGAAGCGATTACTCGCGTACTCCACCATTGCCCACGCGGGCTACATGCTTCTTGCTGTTGCCGTGGTCACACCCCAGGCGGCATCTGCAGTGCTCTTCTACCTGGCCGCGTACGTCCTGATGAATCAGGGTGCTTTCGCGGTGGTTGCGCTCGTGCGGAACCTTACGGGAAGCGAGGAGATCGACGCTTACCGCGGGCTCGTGAATCGTTCGCCGCTGCTGGCCGTGACGATGGCTTTGTTCCTCTTCTCACTCCTGGGATTTCCGCCCCTGGCCGGGTTCGCCGGTAAATTCCAGGTGTTCGCATCCGTGTACGAAGCCGGCAAGGCGACGACGGCCAGCGGTCACGGCGAACTCGGCACACTGTTCTATGTGCTGCTCGGCATCGGTGCACTGAACACGGTGGTGAGCGCGTACTACTACCTGCGCATCGTGCGAACCATGATCCTGGACGAGCCCGATAGCACGAGCACGAGTCCTGCACGCGTTTCGATTGCCGCCTCGCTGTATCTCATCGTGTTAGCGGCGTTGCTCCTGGCACTGGGCATCATCTGGAACCCGCTGACGAGTGCGGCGAGCCGTGCTGCGGACACTTTCATCACTT
The DNA here is from genome assembly GCA_041750275.1 of Gemmataceae bacterium. Lineage (GTDB taxonomy): Bacteria > Planctomycetota > Planctomycetia > Gemmatales > Gemmataceae > JBGSZR01. Next base: position 18,534 of record JBGSZR010000154.1, on the reverse strand, counting down.
TCACAGGGCGAACGCCAGGAGCGCGATGACGATTCCTGCAACTGATGCGGAGCGATTGGCCGCGATTCACCGGCGTGAATCACGCTCGCTCCTGCAGTACGTGCGTGAAGCCTCGCTCTATGCGGGCCGGGACAAGGACACGCTCGCAGCGATTCACCGCATTGCTCAGGAGTCCGCAACCCTCTCCGAATCGGTGTTGGATTATCTCGAGAAGATTCGCATCGCACCGGCGGACCCGGGTTCCTTCGCAATGAACTTCACCGATCTCAACTTCACGGCCGTGCGTTCGGTGTTGCCAAAACTGGTGGACGAGCAGCGCCGCGAAGTGGCCGCACTCGAAGGCGAATCGTTCGCGGGAGAAGACGCAAAACAGGTCCTGGCGGGACTGCTGGAATCGAACCGCAAGCATTTGCGGGAACTCGAGGCACTCGGGGCGGGGTGAAGGATCGCGAAGCAACTTCACGTGAACTATGGCACTCTTCGATACACATGCCCACCTGTTCGATGAACGATTCTCAGCAGACCTGCCCGCGGTGTTGGCCCGTGCCGTCGCTGTTGGCGTCGAGCGAATCGTGTGCATCGGCATCGATCGCGACAGCAATCTTCCCTCGGTGAAACTGGCGAATGCACATCCACTGCTCGTGGCAGCCGTGGGAATTCAACCGAACCACGTGGGTGAAGCGAACCCCGCCGACTGGGATGAAGTCGTGCATCTCGCCGAGACGGAACCACGAGTCGTGGCGATCGGTGAGACCGGTCTGGATCGCTACTGGGATCGTACGCCGTTCGCGATGCAAGAAGAGTACTTCGCCCGTCACATCGCGCTGGCCCGCCGACTGAAGAAACCGTTCATCATTCATTGCCGCGAGGCGGAAGCGGATGTGGTACGGATGCTGCGGATCGAGTTCGAGAAGCACGGGCCCATCGATGCCGTGATGCACTCGTTCAGCGGTGATGCGGCCACCCTGCGTGCGTGCCTGGAGATGGGCCTGTTCATCTCCTTTGCGGGCATGCTGACGTACAAGAACGCCGAGGCACTGCGCGAGGTGGCCAAGGTTGTGCCACTTGAACGCCTGCTCGTGGAGACCGATTGCCCATACCTCGCACCGGTGCCCCAGCGCGGCAAGCGCAACGAACCCGCCTTCGTCGCCCACACGGCGGCCACATTGGCTGAGGTAAAGGGAGTGAGCCTCAATGACATCGAAGAACACACGACGCGGAACGCACGAATGTTCTTCGGGCTCACGTGATTCCGCTTGAGCCAGGTGCGTCGAAGAGCCGGCGAATCGGCAGCGGCATCACATTCCAGGCCGTCTGGTAGCTCATCTCCAGCGGGCACGGTACGTACCAGTCCTCGGCCAGAAACAGCGGGGCGTCCGGCAGCACGTCGCCCACCGCGACATTATCCACGTAGCCCGTGAACGATTCCGCGTCGTACGACGCCACGGTCAAGGGCTTGTCCGGCGGCAGGGCATAAAGCTCCTCATCGTCCTCACTCGGCTCCTGCCAGATGAGCGGATGCAACCCCTGTGGATCGCGAAGCGTGGGCGGGAACAGATCCACAACCAGCAGATGAATGCCGCGGCTATAGAACTCGGCGAGTTTCTTCACGAACTTGTCGAGTGCCTGTGCGGTGCTCTTGTTGCCGGGCGACACGAGTTCGATGATGGCGACGACCTCGCCGAGTTCATCGCGAACGCTGATGCGATTGGCTCGCTGAGAGTAGTGGGTGCTGTCCGTGTGGACGATGTGTCGCGCTCGCGGCGGTTTGGTTTTGACCGCCAGCCCGCTGCGTTTATCGTGTGCCGCTGCAGGTGCTGGCGGCACATGCAAGGCCAGCACATCCGGTATCGGCCCACCCGCCCGTTGCTCCGCCATGGCGAAGTAATCCTCAGGCAAGATCCCGTCGTTCAGGGCATCGCAGATCGCCGCCCGCCAGCGATAGTGGAAGTTGTGAAACGTCCCCGCTGCAACGCGCGACCAGTCGTGGATGGGCATGATGGTGTCTCCAGGCGAGACTCGTTGGCCTCAGCGCTACTGATTCCAATCCGTGAAATTATAGCATCGAGACTGCTGCAATCGAGAACCGTGATCTTAGTCGTTCGCGGGAGTCAGCACGGGATCACGTGGAGTAGGCTTTGGCTTTTGAAGGCGTTCCAGGAACTCGGTGGTGAGTGCATCGTCTTGCGTTACGCTTTGGACGGCAGCAAGATCAACCGTGCCGGTGATTGGCGAGAGATCAGCTTGCGTTTGGCGAATCCAGGTCTTGCCATGTCGTGCGCTCAGCAAGAACAACCCTCCATTCTCAAGCTGAAAGTCGGCTCCTCCAATGGTCACAGTACCAGTCCGGGCGTCCGACGCCTGACACTTCCAGGCAATAGAGCGGCCATCAAGCGTGCCGAACTCGCCTTCAAACGTAGAACCGCTATGCATGGAATGAAGGCCACCCGTTCCATCCACGACGATCACCAGAAATACTTTACCTCCGTGAGTGCCGTGAATTACCTTGTAAGCGACGTAACCATCGAGTTGATCGCTGCTGCAACTGGTGGAGCCGCCTCCCCAGGAGCCCGAATCGCCAATGGAGATAGAGCAACCAACCAGCATCGCCGAGAGCAGGAGCACGATGATCCAGCGTGAATGACTCATAACGAGAACCTCAAATGTTCGGTGCGTCGCACTAGCGACGGCATCTCAATAATGCCAGCCTGAACCATCCACGTCGGACTTTGTTGGTCCAACCATTTTCTCTGGGGGTGGCACGAGGAGAATTGCGGCGGTTTGCTAGGTTTTTCATTCCGCATTCCGAGTTCCGTACTGCAGGACCACGTTCCAGCGGAGCAATTCAATATTCCAAGAAAATTCGGTTCCACACGACTTTTCACCCCCTTACCAATCCATCTTGCATAATTCCCCGCTCCCGCCGTATATGCGCCGGCAGTACGGGGTGCTATTTGCCCTGACTTCACCCGGAGGTGCGAGGCCGTGGGAACTGCCCGCGTCCGAATTGCCGCTGTTGCATTCACCGCGTTCGCGCTGGCGAACACGGGGTGCTTCAACTCGCACAACCCCGGCTATTTCCCCTATGTCTCCACCGGCAATCTCATTTTGCCTCAGCACGCCAAGCCGGGCGGCCGTGGTTATTTTCGAGACTTCGACCCCAAGGCGTGCAAGATCGAGGTCGTGCCACAGAACCCCACGGCTCCGCTGGGTTCGCAGGTTGTGCTTGTGGCCAGCGTGCTCGATAAGGATGGCGTGCCGCGTCGTTCGCGCCGTGTCGAATGGATGATCGAAGGGCCCGGCCAGATACTCGAGGTGGATGAATCCGGATTCTACGGCGGCCGTGGCTACAAGGTCGATTCCCGCTACGCCGTCAGTTACACCAACTACAGCACACACACCATCACCCGCGGCAACGACAACCCCGCGGATGATGTCGAGATCGTTCCCGGGCAGACTTTCTGCGTGCTCACCTCCGCCGTGCCCGGTGAAACGGTCGTCACCGCTTATGCTCCGGGTGTGTTCAACTGGTCGCAGGGCCGCGTGGTGACGCGTGTGGTGTGGGGTGAAGGCCGTTTCAAGTTCCCCGAATCCACGGTGGCACGATCGGGTGGCGAACTCACACTCACCACCACCGTGAACCACCTCGAGCAGGATGGCCCCGGCCCGCTACCGAATTACCACGTTCGCTATCGCGTCATCGACAACTCGGAGCGTCCCTCAGCCGTGCTCGTGCCGCAGGCCGGGCTTGGCACCACTGCGGTGATGTCTGGCATGGCCACGAAGGAGACTGATGCGGTGGTGGGCTCCGATGGCACCGCGGTTGTCCGGCTCATGCAGCGAGATCCTCAACCAGGCATGACACGCGTGGCGGTCGAGATCGTGAAGCCGCCCGAGAATGGCGTCGGCCCCGGCTCCGTGGTGGCTCGACGCGAAACGACCATCGAGTGGTCCGCCCCCAAGGTGCAGTTGAATGTGGTATCGCCCGCTGCGACTGGCAGCGGGGGCACATTCAACTCCTCGGTTTCGCTGGAGAATGTGGGCCCCATCGATTCACGCGATTCGGTCGTCCGCGTCACGCTCTCCGATGGCGCGACGCTGGCTCGTTCGGAACCGCCGCCGTCCAAGCTGGATGGCGGCACCTTCATCTTCGACCTGCCACCCGTGGCCGTGAAGCAGAAGCAGGAGATCGTCCTTGAGGTGAAACCCGCGAAGCTTGGCTCCATGACCGTGACGGCGGAAGCCGTGACGGCCGAGGGCCTGCGGGCCGAGAATCGGGCCACCACCCGCGTCGAAAACGGCAAGCTTGATCTTCATCTGGAAGCACCCGCGAGCGCCCTGGCCGGTGAACGTGTTCCGGTGAAGATTGCCATCACCAATAGCAGTGCGGTGCCCGCGGCGAACGTGATGGTGTGGGCTCGCTTCGATGAAGGGCTTAGCCACAGTTCGAACACCAATCCCGTGGAACTGAGAGTCGGCAAGCTGGCTGCCGGTGAAACGAAGACACTCGACTTGCCGCTCACCACGAAGACCGCCGGGCGTTACGGCATCCGTGCCAGTGCCACCGCCGATGGCGATGTCGCGGCGAGCGGGGCACCAGTTGCCTTCGACGTGCGTCACGCCGAGTTGAAACTCTCTGCCACCGGTCCGAACCTCGCGTACTTGAACCAGGACTTTACCTGGAACATCGCGGTGGCGAACAGTGGTGAGGCCACGCTCACCAACGTGGTGGTGCGGGCCACGCTCCCCACCGATGTGCGCCTCAAAGACACAGGGGAAGGCCAGGCCGGGCCGGGTTCGGTGGAGTGGAAGATCCGAGAACTCAAGGCCGGCGAACACCGTGCCTTCAAGCTCACTGCCAGCGCGGCGAAGCTCACGGATCGGGCCACGCTCTCCGTGGTCGCCCTCGGCGATGCGCTCGGCTCGCAAGCCGCCAGCACCCGGCCTGTCGGTGATCCGGTCGAGGCGAAGGCCGACGCCAGCGTTGCCATTGCGGGCGTTCCTGCACTCTCCATGGAACTTGCAACACCGGCCGGCTTACACGAGGTTGGCAAGCGTGCCAGCTTCCAGGTCCGCATTCGCAATCGCGGCACCGTCTCGGCCCGCGATGTGGAAGTCGCCGCATTCGTCCCGCCCGAATTGAAGGCCATCCGCGGCTCCGGCCCCACGGCCGCGACCATTCGTGCAGATGGCACCGTCAGCTTCGGCAAACTCGAAGAGGTGAAGCCCGGTGAAGTCGCCACCTTCACCATCGAAGTGGAAGCCGTCAAGTCTGGAGACGCCCGCTTCCGCAGCGAGGCCCGAGCCGCCCATCTCACGAACTCGCTCAAAGAAGAACAATCAACGCGGATCGTGAACAATCAGTGATCCAGCTTCCTGCGGAATCGAACACTGACTGTTGCGGAACCACACAAGTCCGCATCTGCGCCACAGGAGCCACTGCGAACCACACGTCTCATCCTTTTTTAGCAAGATCGCTAAGTCATTATCACAAAACAGTTAATACAGCGGTTGCTGTCAAATTGCCTGGCGGGCAAACGGCTCTGGCATTGTCGTTGCTTTAGGTTCTCCCGTGAGGCGGATGCGAGTCCCGACTCACATGAAGAAAGAAAGCCCCTACCAAACACGGGCACGAGACTAGCTGGGTATGCGAGTCCCCAGCCGAATCTCGTGCCCCACTTCTTTTCAGACGCAGCCGGATCCCATTTTTCTTAATTAACTTTAGTAAAGCCTCTTTACAAATCATTCCGCGCGGATTAACCTCACACGAATCCTTGACCATTGGTGTGATCACCCGTGTCTGCCATCACGACCATTCGACCGGCACTTGTCGGCAAGCTAAACGAGCGGCAAGTGCTGCGCATGATTCAGACGCATGGTCCGCTGTCGCGTGCGGAAGTGGCGCGCGAAAGCGGCCTGAGTGCACCGACCGTATCGAAGGCCGTGGCGTCTTTGATCAAGGCGGGATTGCTCGAGGAGACGGATGCGATCGAGCTGGCCCGCGGCCGGCCCGCCCCGAAGCTCCGGCTCGCCACCTCGGCCACGCAGGTGATCGGCATCGCCATCGATGCCGGGCACTGCGATGTCGTGACGGCCGGGCTCGATGGTGAGCTTCACGCCGATCTCGAGGTTGTGCCCACACCACAGACGTATGCGCATCTACTCGATGCCCTGGAAGCGACGGCCCGCAAGTTGATGGCCCGGCCCGGAGTGACCACACTGGGATTGGGTGTTAGCCTGCCGGGATTGGTCGATTATCGCAAGGGTTGCGGTGTGCTCTCGCCAGACGTGCCGATGACCAATGGCCGTTCGCCTGCCAGCGATCTCGCCCGCCGCCTGGGTCTGCACTGCGTGCTGCTCCAGGAGTCGCATGCTCTGTGCCTGGCCGAGCGACAGTACGGCCTTGCGAAGGGGCTGGATGATTTCGCCATGCTCGATGTCGGTACTGGCGTCGGACTTGGCGTGATGAGCGGCGGGCGATTGCTTGTCGGCCATTCCGGGCTCGCCGGCGAGATTGGCCACATCACAGCCGTGATCGACGGCGGCCGACTGTGCGGCTGCGGCAACAACGGCTGCCTCGAAACGATCGCCAGCGATGCAGCACTGGCCGGCCGTGTCTCGAGGCGAATTGGTCGAGAAATCGGCACGGATGAGTTGATCGAACTCGTCAAAGCAGGGAAAATCAACATTACTCGAGAACTGCCCGAGACCGCGAAGTATCTGGCCGTGGCCGTGGCCACCGTGATGAATCTGTTCAATCCGTCCACGGTTTTCATCCACACGCGGCTTTTCGAGATCGCCCCGGAATTGTTCGACGATGTTGTGAAACTCGTTCGCACGCGAGCTCTACCGCCAACGTTCGCCGATTGCCGGATCGTGCAGGCCCGCGGCAACAAACGGCACGGTGCCGTCACCGGCGTGATTCAGCATTTAACGGATGTGGTCGCAATCGAAGTAGCGTGATCGGCGAAGAAATGAACACTCGACTTACGTCGACCGCTCGCCTGCCATCATAACCCTCACTCCCACACTCTGCGTGGGAACGAGGAGGCCGGAGTAGCGGAGTTATCTTGGAGTTTCCCATGCGAAGTTTGCTCTCCCTGCTCGCTTTGTTGTTTGCCGTTCCCGCGTTTGCTGCGGAGCCGCCGAAGCTCAAGCTGCTGTTCCTCGGCGATAACGCGGGGCACGCACCGGCCACACGCTTCAAACTGCTTCAGCCTGTCTTCGCGGCTCGCAACATCGAGTTGACGTACACGGATCAGCTCGTCGACCTCAACGCCAAGAATCTCGCCGGGTACGACGGCCTGATGATCTATGCCAATCACACCAAGATCGCGCCTGAGCAGGAGAAGGCGTTGCTGGAGTTTGTGGCCAGCGGCAAGGGCTTCATTCCGATCCACTGCGCGAGTTACTGCTTCCTCAACTCAGATGAGTACGTGAAGTTCGTCGGAGCCCAGTTCCGCAGCCATGGCACAGGCACGTTTCGCACAGAACCAGTGAAAGCCGATCACCCGATCATGCAGGGTTTCCAGAGCTTCACCAGCTGGGATGAGACCTATGTCCACACCAAGCACAACGAAAAGGACCGCACGGTTCTCGAGGTCCGTGCCGAGGGAGAGTTGAAGGAGCCGTGGACCTGGGTTCGCACGCCGGGCAAGGCTCGTGTCTTTTACACGGCGTGGGGCCACGATCAACGCACCTGGACACACCCCGGTTTTCTGAACCTGCTCGAACGCGGCACACGCTGGGCCTGCGGTCAAGACCCCGCGCTTGCCGGAGTGTACTTCGACAAGCCAACAATGACCGAGCCACGCAAGGATGTAAAGCCCTTTGAATACGTCCCCGCAAAGGTGCCGTTCTATCCGCCACAGCGTGGCGGAAAGGCGAACCCCATCACCACCATGCAGAAGCCGCTCTCCGTGGATGAGAGCATCAAGCACTATGTGACGCCGACGGATTTCGAGGTGAAAGTCTTCGTCACGGAGGAGAAGCTCGGCGGCAAACCGATCGCGATGACGTGGGATGAACAGGGCCGGCTGTGGGTGTCGATCACCGTCGACTACCCGAACGAGATGCAGCGACCGGGTGAAGGCCGCGATCGCATCGTGATCTGCGAGGACGCCAACGGCGATGGTGTCTGCGACACAGTTACCACCTTCGCGGACAAGCTCAGCATCCCGACGAGCCTGCTGCCATACGCTGGCGGCGTGATCGTGCATCAGGCCCCGGTGACCCTCTTCCTGAAGGACACCAACGGCGATGGCAAGGCCGAGGTGCGGCAAGAGCTCTTCCGAGGCTGGGCCACCAACGACACACATGCCGGGCCGAGCAACCTGCATTATGGCTTCGACAACTGGATCTACGGCAGCGTGGGCTACGCCGGCTACAACGGCGTGGTGAACGGCGAGAAGCTCAACTTCCGCCAGGGTTATTACCGCTTCAAAATCGAGCCGAAGAACAACGAACTCGCAGTTACCAAGCTCGAATTCCTCCGCAGCACCAGCAACAACACCTGGGGCCTCGCGTTCGACGAATCCGGCAACCTCTTCGGCAGCACCGCCAATGGCTGCCCGCTCGTCCACATGCCGATCCCGAACCGTTACTACGAGAAGGTGAAGGGCCTCACACCGAGCGTGCTGCCAAACATTGCCGCGGACAATCACATTGAACCGATCACGAACAAGATTCGGCAAGTCGACTGGCACGGCGGCTTCACCGCGGCCTCGAATTGCTCCGTTTACACGGCCCGTACGTACCCGCGTGAATACTGGAACCGCACCGCCTTCGTCAGCGAACCGACCGGCCACCTGACGGCCACCTTCACCTTGAACTCTAATGGTGCAGACTTCTCGGGCCGCTACGGCTGGAACTTGCTCGCCAGCGATGACGAATGGGCGTCGCCCATCGACGCCCAGGTCGGCCCGGACGGCCACATGTGGATTATCGACTGGTATAACTTCATCGTGCAGCACAACCCGACGCCCGCCGGCTTCCAGAACGGCAAGGGCAACGCCTACGAAACCCCGCTCCGCGACAAGACCCACGGCCGCATCTACCGCGTCGTTTACAACAAGGCCAAGCCCGAACCGCGACTGAACCTGAAGGGGGCATCGCCCGAGAAGCTGGTCGAAACGCTGAAGCACCACAACATGACGTGGCGGCTGCACGCGCAGAGGCTGCTGGTGGAACGCGGCAATATGGATGTCATAGAATCGTTGTTGGCCATCCTTGCCGACCGAAACAGTGAATGGACATCCGCAGTTCACTCCATCGCCACTCTCGAAGGCTTGGGGCTTAACGCAATTCCACCGGACATCCTGAAGGCGGGAAATGCCGAACGCGTTCAAGCGTTCCGCAAAGTACAGGAGAAGGTTGTTGATTCACTTCGCGAAGCCACACGACATCCTTCTGCTCAAGTCCGTCGGTTTGCATTCGCTGTTCTGGCAACCGATGGCCTGCCCGCTTCGAATGAAATGGTTACGCCCGGATTAACCGACTCGGACTCGACCGTGCGAATCGCCGCATTGCTGGCTTTAGCAGATCGAGGGCTCCGGATTGACCGCGTCGATGGGCGTATTATTGAACGCGGGGAGTCTGGTACAAACGCAAGCAAACCAATCGTCCAGGCTCTCAAACGACTTGAGAATCTGAACGACCCGAATGTACGGGTGGCACTTACTGTCGCAGCAACTGTACACGCTGATTCGACACTCCTGACTTTCTCAAACGAGACATTCCCACCGTCGGCCTTACCAATCATCGAGACCGTTGCTGCCGCATCTGTGCGTCGGCGGTCTGGCGGCGATCACATCGCCATGATCTTTGGCGCTATTATCGAAGCAGATCCAGCAGTCCGCGAAGCGATTGCCAGTGGTATTTCTGCTGGTTGGTCCGTCGATAAACCTTCACTTACACCCAAGGATGAAGTGGTCATCGGCAAGGCACTGGCCAGTGTTAGCCCGAGATCACGAGCTAAGCTGATTAAGCTCGTTAGTGGATGGGGGATGAAAGGTCTCGACGCCCAGCTTGCAGAGATCAACAAAGCCTTGCTCGTCACCGTCGCCAATCCGAAGGCGACTGACGCTGAGCGCATCGAAGCAGCGAAGCAGGCCATCGAGTTCCTTCCCGAGGACGATGCAGCCGCACTTGCGCTGCTGGGTGCGATCACGCCGCAGACTTCACCCGCAGTCGGCAATGGAATCCTGGAGGCGCTGTCGCAATCGAAATCGAAGGCGCTCGCTCCGGCAGCCGTCGCCAAGCTCAAGGAACTCTCGCCCGGTCTGCGGCCTGCGGCGCTGCGGCTTGTGCTGGCCCGGCCCGATTCCGCCAAGGCGTTTCTTGATGCCGTCGAAAAGGGTGAACTCCGCTTCGACATTCTCGAACTCGATCAGAAGACGGCACTCGCCAACCACCCGGACCGGGCACTCGCCGCGCGTGCCAAGAAGTTGCTCGAGCTTGGTGGTGGCTTACCCAACGCCGACCGCCAGAAGGTGATCGAGGAGTTGAGTCCGCTGCTTCAGAAAACGGGCGACCTGGCCAGCGGCAAGAAAGTCTTCCTGGCCCAGTGTGCGAAGTGTCACAAATACGCTGGCGAAGGCACGCAAATCGGCCCGGATCTCACCGGCATGGCCGTTCACCCGAAGGAAGAGTTGCTCATCCACATCATCGACCCGAGCCGCAGTGTGGAGGGGAACTTCAAGGCCTATCGCGTGGTGACGACCGATGGCCGCGTGATCATTGGGTTGCTCGCGTCCGAGAGTAAAACGTCTGTTGAGATCGTGGATGCCGAGGCCAAGCGGATTCCGCTGTCACGCGATGATATCGAATCGTTGCGTGAAACGGACAAGTCGCTGATGCCCGAAGGGTTCGAGAAGCAGGTGAAGCCCGAGGAGATCAGCGACCTGCTGGAGTTCCTCACGCAGAAGGGCAAGTACGTGCCCATCCCACTGGACAAGGCCGCGACCGTGGTCAGCACGAAGGACATGTTCTTCGACGCGGGCGGGCAGGCAGAGCGGCTCGTCTTCCCGGACTGGAAGCCGAAGATGTTCAAGGATGTGCCGTTCGTGCTAGTCGATCCGCAGGGCGAGAAGGTCAAGAACGTCGTGATGCTCAACGGCCCGCAGGGCAAGGTGCCGCCGACGATGCCGAAGCGTGTGTCCTTGCCATGTAACACACAGGCGAAGACGATTCACCTTCTCTCAGGTATCGGCGGCTGGAGTGCCCAGGCACCGCGCCGCGACGGTCCGGTGTCCATGATCGTGCGCCTGCACTACGAGGACGGCACGACGGAAGACCACGAACTCAAGGACGGCGTCCACTTCGCGGACTACATTCGCCGCGTGGACGTGCCCGGTTCGCAATTCGCCTTCGCGCTCCGCGGCCAGCAAGTGCGATATCTGAGCGTGACGCCAAAGAAGGCCGACGTGATCAAGACGATCGAGCTCGTGAAGGGAGCGGACCGCAGCGCCCCCATCGTGGTCGCGGTGACGGTGGAGACGCCGTAGAAGTCAACGGATTTTGCTGCGAGAATAGGGATGTCATCGAGTGATGAGGAGTCCAGTCATGAACAAGAGCATCGACGTTGTCTTCGACGGCAAGGTGTTCGTTCCCAGCGAGCCGGTTGGTCTGGAGCCCGGAACCCGCATGATCATGACGTTCACAGTTGCGGCATTATCGGAACGGGAGGCAGAGGCGAAGCGCGATCTCGATGGTGAAGGACAAAATTTGCCGTGGGCAACAATTGATGAAGCGATCAGCTATAGTCGCGCACGGCCCGGCTATCACTTGTTGCCCGTCAATGATAAGCCCATCGAGGACGCCATGTGATTCTCCTCGATTCTGACGTGTTGCTGATCGATTTGCGTTACGCGAACGATCGACGGTCGATCTTGAATCGCCAGGCGCTGAAGCGAATGCAGCGCGATGGACAGGTGATTCGAATTACAACCCAGGTCATGCTCGAGGTGGTGGGCGTGATGAGCTTTCAGACCACCCCGACGGATGTTCCCTTGTGGCCAGATCGAATTAAGACCCAGTATGGGTTGGAAGTCATACCGGATTTACACGCACACCCGGTGTATGCGTGATGCACAACGGCCGAATTGATTGGCCAGATGAAAAACAGATGGCGCTCGGTGATGCCGTGCTCGCCGTGCAACTCGCCTGATTTGCACCGCCGGATTCAATCCTGCTGACCGGGAATGCGAAACACTGTCAGGGAAAGCTAAATAGTTCCGTCTTCTCGCCCGAAGAATGGCTGCATCAGCAACCGCCCGCCGGAAGCACCCCATGATCATGATTCGATCTCTAATCGTTGCGGCTCTCGTGGCCGGTGGCCTGTATGCCGGGTTTCGCACCACCGCGGACGATGCCAAGAGCGAGGCACCGCCGAAGTTCTCGGCCGAGCAAGTCAGCGCGTTCGAGAAGGATGTGCTGCCCGTGCTCACGGAGCATTGCTTCAAGTGCCACGGCCTGGACGGCAAGGTGAAGGGCGGGCTCGACCTCACCAACCGCAAGGGCATCCTGCTCGGCGGCGACAGCGGCCCGGTGGTCGATCTGAAGAATCCCGAGAAGAGCCTGTTGATCACGGCCATCCACTACAAGGATGAAGCGTATCGCATGCCGCCGAAGGGGAAGTTGCCGGACCAGGAGATTGCCGCACTCGAGAAGTGGGTGAAGGATGGGCTGCCCGTGCCCGCGAATCGGCTCGAAGGGACCACCGTGGTGAAGCCCGAACCCAAGGGCGGTGTGGTCACGGAAGAAGCGAAGCGTTACTGGGCGTATCAGCCCGTGAAGCGGCCCGAGGTGCCAAAGATCGCGAATGCCACCAACCCCATCGATGCCTTCATCCTGGCAAAGCTGTCCGAGAAGGTGTTGAAACCCAACGGGCCCGCGGACAAGGTTGCGCTCGCGCGGCGAGCCTACTACGATTTGTGGGGCATGCCGCCCACGCCGGAGCAGATCGATGAGTTCGTGAAGGATGCTGCCCCCGATGCGTTCGCGAAGCTCGTGGATCAGCTACTCGCCTCGCCTCATTACGGCGAGAAGTGGGGCCGGCACTGGCTCGACGTGGTTCGCTATGCCGAGACCAACGGCTATGAGCGCGATGGACCCAAGCCGCAAGCCTGGCGATACCGCGACTACGTCATCAAGAGCTTCAACGACGATAAACCGTACGATCAGTTCGTGAAGGAACAGATCGCCGGCGATGAACTCCCTGGCTTCAATCGAGATGGCATCATCGCCACGGGCTACTACCGCTTGGGCGTGTGGGACGACGAACCCGCTGATCCGCTGCTGGCAATGTTCGATGGCTACGACGATCTCGTCACGGTCGCGGGGCAGGGGTTCCTCGGCATGACTCTGAACTGCGCCCGCTGCCACGATCACAAGGTCGATCCCATTCCGCAGACGGATTACTACAAGCTTGTCGCGTTCTTCCGTGATATTCGCCCCTTCAGCGATACGCGGTCCACGGTATCGTCCAACAACCTCACGGACATCACGCCACCCGAGCAGCGGAAGGTTTATGAGACAGAATGGAAGCAACGGCAGGAGCAGATCGCCGAGCTTTCCCGGCAGATGCTGGTTCTGGAAGAAGCCGCGATCAAGAAGATGCCGGCCGCGGACCAGCGTGCCTCGGAGGGGGCAGACCGTCCGCGCGTGTTGAGACTGGTGCCGATGTTCCTCGACGAGAAGGATCGCATGGTCTATCTCGGATTGCGGAAGCAGCGAACGGCTCTCGAGAAGAAGCCGGCACCCACCGGGCAGGACTTCGCCCTCTCGGTAAACAATTGCTTGCCGCGCCCGCCTGCAGTGAAGGTGCTAATCCGCGGCAACCCGCACTCGCCAGGCAAGGAGGTGCAACCGGGATTCCCCGAGGTGCTGGGCGTGCCCGATCCGATGATTCCCGAGCCCAAACCGGGTGCGAAGAGCAGCGGCCGCCGCACCGTGCTCGCCAACTGGATCGCCAGCCCGGACAACCCGCTCACTGCCCGTGTCTTTGTGAACCGCATCTGGCAGGGGCACTTCGGAAAGGGAATCGTGCCCTCATCGAACGACTTCGGCAAGCTCGGCGAACTCCCCACGCACCCGGAACTTCTGGACTGGCTCGCCAGCGAATTCATGCAACACGGCTGGACCATGAAGCACATGCACCGGCTCATCATGAATTCCCGCACCTATCAGCAAGCCTCCACGGGCACGGATGCGAACCTGAAGGCGGACCCCGCGAACGCGCTGTACTGGCGATTCAACATGCGTCGGCTCAATTCGGAGGAAGTACGCGATTCAATTCTCTCCGTCAGCGGCGGGCTGAACCTCAAAATGGCGGGCCCCAGCATTTACCCCAAGATATCCAGGGAAGTGCTGGCCGGGCAGTCAGTGCCGGGGCAGGGTTGGCCGGTGTCGTCGCCCGAGGAATCGAATCGCCGCAGTGTGTATGTGCATGTGAAGCGATCGCTGCAGGTGCCCGTGTTGATCGCGCACGACCAGGCGGATACGGACAACAGTTGCCCCGTGCGTTACACCACGACCGTGCCCACGCAGGCACTCGGCTTATTGAATGGCGAGTTCTCGAATGAGAATGCCGTGGCCTTCGCAGAGCGATTGGAGAAGTTTGCTCCGGGTGATGTGAAGGGGCAGGTCGCCCGCGGCATCCGCCTCACCACAGGCCGCGTGCCGACCGCCGAGGAAGTGGAGAAGGATGCCGCCTTCATTCAGACGATGAAAGAGAAGCACAAGCTGGACGATCACACCGCCCTCACGCGGTATTGCCTGCTGCTGCTGAACACCAATGAGTTCGTGTACCTGGATTGAAGTGTTACGATGGAGGTGAGGAGGAAATCGTGATGAATGTACCGATCTGTGTGATGCCCGAAAATGGCGTTTTTTGTGCTTCGCTGCTGGGCAAGTCCGAAACGAATGCCGCTGGTGCAACGCCCGAAGCTGCGGTGGCTGCGCTTCGAAGAGTCTTGCAGCAACAAGTCGTGAATGGAGAATTAGCGTTCATTAACATCGAGCCACGGGGCCTGGAACGTCTGGGCGAAAAGTTCAAAGACGATCCCGCCTGGCACGCGTACTGGGACGACATTGTGACGGAAATTTATCGCGAGCGAGATGAACAGAAGAAGCGGGAATTCCCCGAATGACAGCCTTCGACTCCGACGTCCTGAGCGATCTGTTCAAGCAGGTCCCGGCCATCGTGCTGCGTACATCAGGGATACCTGCGGCTGAGCAGTGCATACCGATCGTGGTTGCCGAAGAGTTATTGCGAGGCCAACTGGATGGCATTCGCCGAGCGCAAGGTATACGTGGACCGGTTTCCTTGGATGTGGCCTACGGCTATTTGGCAGAGACAGTGATGAATCTCCGCCACGCTCAATTTCTTGCATACACGAGTGCGGTAGATGCATTGTTCCAAGGACTGCGGAATGTCATACCACGAGTGGGCTCCAATGATCTCCGCATCGCAGCGATCTGCATCATTCACGGAGCGAAGCTGGTCACCCGCAATGCCCGTGACTACTCACTGGTTCCTGGCCTCAACCTCGAAATCTGGAATTAACTGATATGAGCTTCGACCACACACCCGATCAATTCTGCCGCCGCACCCGTCGCGAATTTCTCTGGGAAACGGGTGCGGGCTTCGGAGCGCTCGGGCTCACCGGTCTCTTTGGCCAGTCTGCTCTGGGTCTCGATCAATCGAGGCTGAAGACGCGATTCTCGAACCCGATGGCCCCGAAGCCGCCGATGTACCCGGCGAAGGCCAAGTCGGTGATCTTCATCTTCTGCTATGGCGGTCCCAGCCAGGTCGATACCTTCGAGCACAAGCCGGAACTGTACAAGCTCGATGGCCAGACCATCCCCGTGAAGACCTTCGGCCGCGGCGGGCACAAGGTGACTGGCCGCGTAGTTGGGCCCAAATGGGCGTTCAAGCCCTATGGCAAATGCGGCAAGATGGTATCGGATCTCTTCCCGCACATCGGCACCTGCGTGGACGACATCGCCTTTCTGCACGGCATGTACGCCGAGTCGCCCATTCACGGGTCCGGCTTGCTCATGATGAACAGCGGCCGATTGCTCAGCGGCAGCCCGTGCCTGGGTTCGTGGGTCACCTATGGCCTCGGCAGCGAGAACGAGAACCTGCCCGGCTTCGTCGTCATGCTCGATAGCACCGGCGGCCCCATCAACGGCCCCAAGAACTGGTCCAGCGGCTACATGCCCGCCGCCTATCAGGGTGTCACGATTCGCGCCAGCGGTACACCCATCCACGATCTCGCACTACCGCCCGGCACCACCCGCGAACAGCAGCGCGATCTCCTCAATCACCTCAAGGAGAAGAACGAGACGCACCTCGACGCCCGCCAGGACAACAGCGAACTCATGGCCCGCATCGCCAGCTACGAACTCGCCTACAAGATGCAGCAGCACGCACCCGAAGCCGTCGAATTTGCCAAGGAAACGAAAGAGACGCTCGATCTCTATGGCATTGATGGCACCAGAACCGAGGACTTCGGCCGCAAGTGCCTGCTCGCTCGTCGGCTCGTCGAACGCGGTGTCCGCTTCATCCAGGTCTACTCGGGCGGCAACCACAACGACGCCAACTGGGACGCCCACAGCGACATGGTGAAGAACCACGGCAAGCACGCCAGCAACACGGACAAGCCGATCGCAGGGCTGTTAAAGGACTTGAAGCGGCGCGGTTTGCTCGATGAAACCATTGTGATCTGGGGCGGTGAGTTCGGGCGTCAGCCGACGGCGGAATACGCCCAGGGCACCGGCCGCGATCACAATGCCTATGGCTTCACGATGTGGATGGCGGGCGGCGGCATCAAGGGCGGCATCAGCGTCGGCAAGACGGACGAACTCGGCAACAACGCCGTCGAGGATCGTTTCCATGTCAAGAACCTGCACGCCACTGTGCTCCACCAGATGGGGCTCGACCCCAACAAGCTCAGCTACTTCTACGGCGGCCTCGACCAGAAACTCGTCGGCGTCGAGGGAGCCGAACCGATCAAACAGTTGATCTGAAATGCAATCACCAAGGGCGTCTCGCTCGCCTGCGCCGACTAGAATTTTTTACCCGTGGCGTTGCCGAGATGCGGTTTATGCCTTATCCTCACAGCAACCCGTTGCGGTGTGCCGTAGGCGGGTTGATCGAAAAATTTACTGGTGAGCATCTTATCCAGAGTGGCTGAGGGGCCAGGCCCGACGACGCCACAGCAACCGGCCGATTCGAGAAACCGCACGGTTTCTCTTTCGGTGCAGGTGCTAACTCCTGCCCGGCAAACGCCGAGCCCGCTGAGGGGCAAGGTATGGCCGGGGAAGATAAGATCTCGCGTGGGGAGCAATCCCCTCGCCGTTCTCTTATCTCACCGTACCTGCACCGCGGCCACGCGATGCGGTTCCCTCCCTGGATGATTCTCAACCCAAACTGGAACCAGCGGCGTGCTGCGCCGCGATCACCACACAGGGGTGCGACACGTGCCGAGCCAAGACTTCGTCACCGGTCTGAAGTGCCGCGTCTGCGGCAAACTCTACCCGAAGTCCCCAATCAATTTCTGCGTCGACGACTTCGGCCCGCTCGAAGTGGCGTACGACTATGCAGCGGCAAAAACGGCGCTGAGCCGCGACATCATCGCTCGCCGGCCGCGAAACATGTGGCGCTATCGCGAATTGTTGCCGCTCGATGGCGAACCGACCGTCGGTCCACAGGTCGGTGGCACGCCGCTGATCCGCGCCGACCGGCTCGCCGAGGCGCTCGGCGTCGAACGCCTCTGGATCAAGAACGATGCGGTGAACTTCCCCACGCTCTCCTTCAAGGATCGCGTGGTCGCGGTGGCACTCAGCAAGGCCCGCGAATTCGGCATGACCACGGTCGGTTGTGCCAGCACCGGCAACCTCGCCAACAGCACCGCCGCCCAGGCCGCCCAGGCCGGGCTCGACACCTTCATCCTCGTCCCCGCGGATCTCGAACGGGCCAAGATCTTCGGCACCGCGGTCTATGGAGCCAAGGTCATCGGCGTCACCGGCACGTACGACGAAGTGAATCGTCTTTGCACCCAGATCGCCCTGAAATACGGCTGGGGCTTCGTGAACGTGAATCTTCGCCCCTTTTATGCTGAAGGGTCGAAGTCGATGGGCTTCGAGATCGCCGAGGACCTGGGCTGGCGCTTCCCGCAGCACATCGTCTGCCCCATGGCGGGCGGTGCACTCATCGGCAAGATTCACAAGGCATTCACCGAATTGAACACGGTTGGCCTCGTGGACGAACCCGTGACCACCAAAATGTGGGGAGCCCAGGCCACGGGTTGCAACCCCATCTCGGACTGCGTGAAGAGCGGCCGCGATCGGCACAAACCCGTTCGCAAGCCGAACACAATCTGCAAGAGCCTCGCCATCGGCGACCCCGCCGATGGTTACTTCGCCGCGAAGCTCATGCGCGACAGCGGCGGCTGGGCCGACGACGCTACCGACGACGAGATCGTCGAAGGCATGCTGCTCCTGGCCCGCACCGAGGGCGTGTTCGCCGAG
>JBGSZR010000153.1:0-14943 GCA_041750275.1 Gemmataceae bacterium | reverse complement strand
CCGGCGAGATCGACGCCGCCCACGAGCGCACGATCGATCTCGTCCGCTTGCAAGGCGCGCACGGCAAGTTCGAGTGCCCGGGCGGCGCTCGCCTCCTCGCTGCAAACAGTGTGGCTCGGTCCACCAAAGTGGAAGGCCCGGGCAATGCGGCTCGCGGCGATGCTGCCAAGCGCTCCCATCGTGCGATTGGCATTCAGTGGTGGCAGGCGAGCGGCGGACGTGAGTCCGCTGTTGGCATCATGGCGATCGGCAGGCGCGAGTCCGCTGTTCGTAGACGCATTCACGACGTGCGAAGGAACAGCCGACTCACGTCGGCCGCTCGCCTGTGGGTCGCTCGCCTGTCGGTCGCTCGTCTCACTGAGGTGTGCCCAGCGCAGGTGGTAGTTCGTGGTGTTCAGGTCGAGGCCGAGGCCGATGAACGCGCCGGTGCGCGGGGCGTCGCCTGTGTGGTTTATCCGGCAATCATCGAGTGCAGCGGCGGCGACCTGGAGCATGAGCAACTGTTGCGGCAGTGTCTCTTCGAGTTCCTTCGGTGGGATGCGAAAGCGAGCGATGGGGAAGTGCAATTCCTCGATGAAGTAGCCGGGCGGGCACGGCTGCTTTGCGAATCCCCAGCCGTTGCGCTTCGGTGAAGGCGTAACGGTGTCGCCACCGAGCACGCGTTCCTGGAACATCCGCAAGTCGGACCACGGCCCGAAGTGGGCCGCCAGGCCCACGATGGCGATGGGGCCAGGCGGCGGTGCTTTGGTCGTCGCCTCGGGTTCCACCTTCTTGGCGTTGGCAGTCACCAGCTTCGCCATCGGTCGGTTCAGTGCGGCTGAACCGCGAGGCTTCGCAGGAATGCCGGTCCACTCTTCCAGCAGCAAGTGGGCGTTTACGCCGCCAAAGCCGAAGCCGCTGACCGCGGCCCGTCGTGGTACGCTGCCGCGGCGCTCCCAGCGTTCATCCTTGGCGAGCACGCGGAAGGGGCCGTTAGCATAGCGCAGGCCGTCGGCTGCTTCTGCAAAATTCGCTTGCGGTGGAAGCGTTTCATTCACCAGGGCCAGCAACACCTTGGCCGTGGCCGCGGCTCCGGCACCGGTGAGGAGGTGTCCCACGGTCGATTTCACCGAGCCGATCACGCACTGGCCAGGCTTCCAGTTCGCTTCGCCCCAGAGTTCGCGCAGGCTCTCGAATTCGATGGCATCGCCGACCGGCGTTCCCGTGGCGTGGCATTCGATGAGATCGACTTCGTGCGGTTGCCAGCCCGCCTGTTCGTATGCTCTGCGCATGGCCCGCATCTGGCCTTCTTTGGCGGGGGCGAGCAGGTTGCCGTGCATGTCGTTCGAAAGGCCGGCCCCGCCGATCACAGCCAGGATCTTGTCGCCGTGCTTGAGTGCATCGGTGAGGCGTTTGAGTACGAAGAGGCCAGCCCCTTCGCCGACCATCAGGCCATCGGCACGCTGGTCGAAGGGGGAACAACGGCCACTTGGTGTGAGTGCGCGGAGCTGGGCAAAACCCATTTGCGTGTACTGCGGGTCCGAACCGTTGGCACCGCCGGCAAGCATGGCATCGGCCCGACCGGCCCGCAGTTCATCCGCGGCGAGTTTGATGGCGTAGAGCGAGGATGCACAGGCGGCATCGAGGGTGAAGCTGCCGCCGCCGAGGCCGAGTGCCCTGGCGAGCACACCAGCGGGAAGGCCGGCCACGAAGCGGTTCCAGGGGTGCACGGGCGCGGAGTGTTCGCCAGCCGAGAGGTAATCGCGGCACAACGCGTTGGCCTTTTCCGTTGGCAGACAGATATTGCCGAGTACGACGCCGACGCGGCTGCGATCGATGTCCTGGGTCTTCGCACCACGCCAGGCGCGATTGCCAGCGTCCAGAATCATGTGAAAGAGCGGATCGAGTTCGCGAACGAGTTGCGGTTCGATTTGCAGATCGGTCAGGTCGGGTTCGAACGCTTGGAGATAATAGCCGCGACTATGGGCCACCGTATCCGGATTGGCGGGACGCGGGTCGAGGCATTGCTCGGGTGGCAGGAACCACCGACCGGCCGGCACCTCCGTCGAGCGGTCCGCGGCGGATGACACATCACGCCAGAATTGATGCGGATTTGCCCCGGCTCCCGGGAAGCGGATGCCGAGTGATACAATGGCAATGCGGTCGTGCGGTGCGCTCATCCGGCAATCCTGCTCCTGCGTGTGTTCCCCTTTCGATAGTTACTGGACACGAAAAAGCCCACCTGTCGCAACGGGTGGGCCGGGACAAAACCGCATGAGCGGGAGTTACTCGACCACGATGGCGTTCTCGAGGCGGGCACCAGGCGACGCTTCCTGGGCACCCTGAAGGGCCAGTTGCTTGACGTGGAAGGTAGCAGTCCGGCCGCGCAGCACCACGCGATCGTGGCGCACTTCAACCCGCAACTCGCGGACACGGCGGCCCGTGCGAGTTGTAACTGTGCTGTGATAGATCTCGGCCAGTGTTGGCGGCGTAGTGCTCATCCCGCTTCGATCTCCTTGATACATTGCCTGTAGTTCTTGCAGTGATTCCGGAACAAATGTTGAATGTTGTGGCAAAGAGTGCCCGCATCAACGCATAACAATGACTTATGCAAACTGTGAACCAAACCCACACCATTCCTCAAGAATCCGTTCCACCGGGCTGGCGGTTCGTGCGATTCGAGTATCCCACGTCCATCGGCTTTACCACGGTTCGAAGACAATCTCGCGTCTTCGCGACACAGAGCCGCACCGAACGCGTGCTCCGCGGTCTCGGTTACAACTTCCTCGCCCTGGCACTGGGTCCCTGGGGAGTGCCGTGGGGCATCTACTGGACGGCTCAGGCACTCTGGGTCAATCTTAACGGCGGCGCGGATGTCACGGGGGACGAGTTGCACGAAGCACTCCGCAAATCCGGAATCTAACGTCGGCATCCGCGGCACGGTTCGCATAGCCATATCAAGTGGCGCAATCCGCTTCTCTCGCCTCACCGGCATCACAGCAGGTACAATGGCCGAATCGAGAACGGAGGACTCGCATTGTTTCGCACCGTCGTCTGCATGCTGCTTCTCGCACTCCTCGTTTCGTTGGCCACTTCGGGGCGAGCCACGCTCTATCAGCCGGACGATCCGCTCGTGGTGCCGGTGGCCACGGATGGCACGGGTGCGGCGCTGCCGTTCGATGACTTCAAGCTGCGGCTTCTGAACCGGATGGCGGAACTGAACCCCGCTTTCAAGGATGCCAAGGGTGTGAACGCACCGCGCGAGGCGGTGCTCCAACGCATTGCGGTTCGCCAGCGCAAGCGGAACCGGGACATGCTGGAGACCGTGGCGCTTGCCACGGATTTGCTGCGTGTCGGCAAAGCCGATGAAGCCGAGAGCGTGCTGGCCAGCGATCGCCGGGGCTATCTTCCCAATGCCACGCTCGCCCACATCTGTGCCGCACGCAACGAATGGGCGAAAGCGATGGAGTATCTTTCGATTGCAAGCGAGGAGCGGCCGCCCACGAGTTTGAAGGGTCTGAGCACGAGTCAACTGGCCTGGGAGTTGAATCTCACACGCGGGCCGCTCATGAAGCTCTATGAGGAACGAGCCCAGGATGCACGCCGAAAGATCGCCCAGGAAGACGAGACATTCGACGATCTCTTTGGTGTGAAGTTCCTCAACGAGGCGGGGCAATACGAACCCGGAAAGCTTGCCGAGGCGGAACGCAAAAAGCTGCCGGGCGACGCCATCGCCATTGTTCAACAGATGCTGCTTTGGAGCCCGACCGACGCCCGGTTGTACTGGCTCCTGGGTGAACTCTACGCAGCCACGGGGCAGTTCGCCGAGGCAAAGAAGGTGATGGATGAATGCGTCTCGGAGGCCCGACAATTTGGCAATCGTAAATTGTTAATGGATCACCGCACACTGGTGCGAGCCGCAGCCGAGGCACAGGCGGAACGCGAAGCCGCAGCCGAGAACGGAGGAGCTGGCGATGCAACCGACACCGAGGAAGCGTTGCCGATACCCGATCCGAATTCGGCCGCCCCGATCAGCCTGAATGCGATCTGGCTCTATTTCGGTGTGGTCGCACTCGTGGTCGTGCTCGCGGTGGTGCGGCGCTACACGCGGAAGTCGCCGGGAGGTCGCGCCCTCAGACGCTGAGGCTGAGCACCGCACCCGCGGTCCGCGGGAAAAATTGGCAACTCGAATGCGAGCATGCAATTCAAGGCGTGGTAAACTGCCGAACGCAACGGAGGAGTGAACAAGGCGATCATTCCATTCACATTCGAAGTGGACGAGAAGCGGGCTCAGGCGTTTGCGCTGCTGCCGGAGGAGCAGAAACAAAAAGCCATGGCGCTGCTTCGCGTCACCCTCGGTTCGCTCGTCGCGCCGCGCTGGAAGACGGTGGCGGAAGCGAGCGATCACCTCAGTCGCACGGCTGCGGCGAACGGCATGACGCGACCCGACATGGAGTCGATTCTCCATGAACACTCCTGAAGCTCGCTTGGTGCTCGAAACGAATGTGCTCGTCCGTGCGGTGCTGTTTCCGGCATCCGTGCCTGCCCAAGTCTACCGACTCGCCGAGATTCTCGGACCGATCCTCACCTCGGATGCCGCGTTTCAGAAGATGGTGGAAGTGTTGCAGCGATCCAAATTCGATCGCTTCTAACCGCTTGAGGAACGCATCGCCATTGTTGCTCTGTTCACACTGAAAGCCGGGCACATCGAAATCACCGCGGCGATTCGGGCGTGCCGCGATCCGCGCGATGCTCTGTTCCTCGAACTGGCGGTCAATGGTCACGCCTCGTGCCTGATTACCGGCGACGATGACCACCTCGCCTTGCACCCGTTCCGCGGCATCTCCATTCGCACACCGAAGCAAATTCTCGATAATCAGGGGACGTCGGTCGAGTCGGCACTATGATATCCACATGTCCACCAATCGCCAGAACGCGACACCGTTGACGCACACGGAATTGTGCCGGATCGCACCACGGCATCTGTCGCGCAAATGCCCGGTGATGAAGGCACTTGTCAAGGGTGTTGGCCCCTGCACGCTGGTGCCGAAGGCGGAAGATCCCTTCACGCTCCTGGTAAACTGCGTCCTCTCGCAGCAAATCTCGACGAAGGCAGCGAACTCGATCGCAGCGAGGCTCGCGGTCGCGGTCAAAGGCCCACCCATCCGGCACGAAGCCCTCGCGAAACTAACGGAGCAGGAGTTCCAGGCCTGCGGCATCTCCGGGCCGAAACAGCGCACGCTCCGCGCCATACTCGAACACCTCAGCGCGAACCGGAAGTTGTTGGCTGACATCGCCGAGCGTGAAGACAGCGAGATTCGCACTTCGCTCACCGCCATCAAGGGCATCGGCCCCTGGACCGTGGACATGTTCCTGATGTTCGGCATCTGCAAGCCGAACATCCTGCCCGTTGGCGATCTCGGTCTGCGTGCGGGCGTGAAGCGGTTTTACGAGATGAAGGAATTGCCCACAGTCGCGGAACTGGAAGCTATTGCCCAGAAGTGGCAGCCTTACTGCACCATCGGCACCTGGTACATCTGGCAAGGCCTCAAGCTGCCGGTGGCCGCGGGATAAGGCCGTAAAAAAGAGCCGCCGATCACAACAAAACTAGCGGATCAAACCAAGGCCAGGAACTCAGCTCAGTCTTGGCTTGATCGGCGTTCTGAGTCTTCAATCGGCGACCACTCACCCATCCACCACCACCTGCTTCTCGGCGTCCCAGAGGATCTTCTTGCCGCTGCGGAAGGACATGTTCGCCAGGTGGGCGGCCGTGATCACCTTGTGACCCAATTCGATTGGTGAGTTCGGTTCCTGGTTCGCAATCACGCTTTCGACCCAGTTCTTCACGTGCAGCGGCGTCTCATTCTCGACCTTCCACTCCATCTTCGGCTTGATGTCCGGCTTCGGCTTGTCGATTGTCTCGAACACGCGGATGTCGCCACCGGTCTCCGCCTGGGCGTGGAGCGTCATCTTCGTGCCGTAGAACGTGGCACCGACGCCGTCGTAGCCATTCACGAACTCCACGGCGAATGTGGCGGCGAACTTGCCATAGTCCCAGACGCCGTGAATCATGTCGGGCGTTTCCCAGTGTTTGAAGTGGTATGTCCCGCCGTTGGCGACAACGCTCCTCGGGGCATCGACGCCGCCGAGCCACTGCACGATATCGAGCTGGTGGGCTCCGATATCGGTCATCAGGCCGCCCGCGTAGTCCCAGAACCAGCGCCAGGACCAGTAACGCACGGGATCGAAGGCTCGCTTCGGTGCCTGGCCCTGGAATGCGTCCCAGTTGATGCCCGCGATCTGCGTCTTGTCGAAGCTGGCCGGCACCGCGAACGGATCCTTCTTCACCCAGTTGCGGCAATCCCACACCTTCACCCAAACGAGATCACCGAAGTCCGGCGATTGAATCACATCGCGGCAGCGCATCCAGTGTTCGCCGCTGTGGCGCTGGTTGCCGACCTGCACGATCCGCTTTGCCTTGCGGACCGCGGCCACCATCTCCTTGCCTTCCTCGATGGTGTGCGAGAGCGGCTTCTCACAGTATGCGTGTTTTCCCGCGGCCATCACGGCAAGCAGCACATCCTTGTGGTGGTGATCGGGCGTGGCCACGATCACTGCGTCCAGCCCCCTGAACTCCAGGAGTTTGCGGTGATCGTCGAAGCGAGCGGGCTTGTCGGTGTGGCCAGCTTTCGCAAGTTGCTCAGCGATGTAGTCATGGCGGAACTTGCCGACATCGGCCCCGGCAACGATGTGGTGCCCGAGCTTCGCCGCCTCGACGGCAATGGTCCGGCCACGGTTGCCGCACCCGATGACGCCAATGTTCAGTTTCTCGTTGGCACCGCGTGCCTGGACCGCAGGCACGCCAAAGGCCAGGCTGGCCGCCGAGGCACCGAGAAAGGCACGCCGATCGAGAGGAGAAGGCATGAGGAGAGCTCCAGTAGGTGGAATGGAGATGATGGTACCCCGATTGAATCTGCTGCGAAATGGCGTGAGAAACAATTCCGCCTGGCTCTACAGCGAAGCCGAAAGAGCGTCAGAATGGTTCCGTTGCGTTTCCCTCGGGGGACGATATACTCGGTTCACTCGCACGTGAGCCGGATTATCAGGACCTGTCGCTCATTTTTGGCCGTGAGGGTCGTCGTGCTTCTCTCCCCGATTCGTGAGGTTCATCATGTCCTCTTTGCATCTGCGTGGGCGTGGATTCACGCTCATCGAACTGCTGGTCGTCATCGCCATCATCGCCATTTTGATTGGGCTGCTACTTCCTGCGGTGCAGAAAGTACGCGAGGCGGCGGCCCGGGCGAAGTGTTCGAACAACTTGAAGCAGATCGGCCTCGCGATGCACAGCTACCACGATGTCACTGGGGCACTGCCGCCGGGCTATGTGTCGAATAATCCCGGTGTGCCCGGTTCGACATCCTGGTGCCGCAGTGGAGGTGTGCAGCGGGCTCCGTGGACGGTCCTGATCCTGCAACATCTCGAACAGGCACCGCTTCATAATCAGTTCAACTTCAACGTTCCCTTCCAGTCGACCAGCAATCAGATGGATGCTCCGAACGACGCCGTAATCGTGCCACTCACGGTCTATCAGTGCCCATCGGACATTCGCATCGCACAGAATCCGAACTACGCCAGCTACGCCGGCGTGCAGGGTGGCGGCAATGCTCCGGACTGCGGCAATAGCGGTTGCAGCCCTGCCAACGAGCGTGGCAGCTACGTCAGCGGCATGCTCTATGCTGGTTCGAAGATCAAGCTCACCGATGCCACCGATGGCACCAGCAACGTTTTCCTCATCGGCGAATCACGCTACGGCAACGCTGCCTGGGGTGCCAGTGCCAAACAAGACAGCTGTTCGTATCCCCGTAACATCGCCGGCACCCAGGACCAGATTAACCTCTTCCCCAACCAGGGCGTGCATGACACGCGCGGCTTCAGCAGCTATCACGTCGGCGGCTGCTTTTTCGTGATGGGCGATGGCTCCGTACAGTTCGTGAAGCAGAGCATCGATTTGAATGTCTATCGACAGCTGGGCCGTCGTGGCGATGGGTTCCCGGTCGGAGGCCTCAACCAGTGATGCATGCAACTCGAATGCGACTAATCCCCGTGATGGCCCTACTGCTGTTCGTCGTTTCGAATGGATGCGGCAAGAGCGGCCCCAAGAACTTTGAATTTTCCGGCACAGTCACCCACAATGGTTCACCTGTGAAGCGGGGCTTCATCATCTTCGAGCCGGACTTCGAGAAGGGGAACTCGGGCCCCGGTGGCGGTGCCGAGATTCGCGAGGGAAAATACCGCACACCCAAAGAGAAGGGCGTGGTTGGCGGGGCCTACAAGATCAAGATCGTCGGCTTCGACGGCAACCCTACCACGGAAAGTGGCGAAGAACTCGCCGACGGCAAACCGCTTTTCGATCCGTACCACACCACCGTGGAGTTCCCGGAAGAAGACACGACGAAGGATTTCGAGGTACCGGTGAAATCGAAAGGGTAATCGAATTCGCGGCGTTCACTTCGCCGTGAGCGCTGCCGCGAGCCGGGCCACCTCCTCCGGCAATGGCGTTCGTTTGTAGCGGTAGACCTCGTTGCCGAAGGTCACGTCCTCCACTTCATCCGTGCGATTCTGCTCTGACACACACAGGATAAACTTGCCGGGCATCGCCTTTTTCAGCCTCCGCTGTACCTGCTCGATGTCCCCCTTGCGCCAAAAACCAAAGATCTCGACAAACACTTCCTGGCCCGTCTTCGCCTGCGTGAGCTTGAAGTCCGGCACCCACACGCCATCGGGCAACGACAGGGGATGCGGGTCCGCGGCGATCGTCCAGCCCTTCACCTTCTCGGCAAAGCTCTCAGCAAACATCTGCAACTCGGGCGGTGTGTACACGCCGAAATCCGCCAAATGCGTACGCAGCCCGTCCGTGCCGGAGAGCGTGAATGATTTCTCTTTGCGATCGGTGCCCCAGCGAATGGTGGCCTGCATCTCGAACGCCTTGCAGTGCAGAAGTGTGGGCAGGAACAAAGCCAGCTGAAGACCGTACTTTTGAGTGGAGGAAAAGAGCGAGAGTGGGCCATCGAGCCGCAAGGTGTATGAGTTGCCGGGCGTTTCGCGGATCGTGCAGATGAGACGGTGGAACTTCACCGAGCGAAACAACTGGCGGAAGCGAGCCGGAGTTTCGCCCCACACGCGGACTTCCATCTCCGTGCAGCGCAGAAGCACGGCCTGCGCCAGGGCCACGTTGTAGCGGTGCAGGAGTTGTTGCGGCGTGATGTCCTCGAACTTGAGCACACGCTGCTCGTCCTTGAGATCCGCGAACAGGCCCCGCTCCACCTGCTCCGCACTCAGGTTCAACGCCCGGCACACCTCGGCAATCACGGCCGTACGATCGAACGGCTGGCGTGACGGCGCCACCTCGGCACGGTGCAACGCCGCGCTGCGGAAGGCCGCCTCTCGGATCGACTCGGGCGGCAGGTCGGCGCTCACCTCGTAGTCGCAGCGATCCTCCAGGAGCTTGGCCAGCCCCTGGTGCACGAGCGCCTGCGGCCCCTCGCCGACAACGTCCGCTAGTTCTTCCTCGATCTCACCGCGGGTGCGACCGGCCGCGGCACGGTAGGCGAGCAATAACTGCTCGGCGACACCGAGCCAGAACGGATCGCTGGCCTCGATATAGCTGGGGACCAGTTTGTGCCGCACATTGCGAACGCGAACGAGCTTGCCGGTGAGCATGGCGAACGCCTTCGCAACAAGAATCACCGACGAACAACCGCGGTGCACTTCTCCATGCTATCGAAGGATGCCTCTGAAGCCGCTCGGTGCCGCCCCTTACTCCACGCGATAAGGGGAATTCTCATTGGCCTCGTGGCGGATTTCGTCGACCACGTCTTGCTTCAACCAACCTGCATAGAGCCGGTTCGCTGCGTTGAACACCACGCCATCCTTGTCGCCAATGTTCTTGTAAGCGTGCACCACGCCCGGCGGCACGATGAGCGCATAGGGTGCATTCTCGCCGACCTCGCGCACCTCCTTGGCCCCGTTCGTGGGCGAATCCTTGCGCGCATCCCACAGGAACATGCGGAAAGTGGAGGGGCCGATGAAGCAGAAGTAATCGGACTGATCCCAGTGTTCGTGCGGACCGCGGGCCACGCCGGGCTTCGTCAAGGAGACGTACGCCATCTCGGGGCGATACTTGGGGTCGATGAGGTCATTGCGAAAGAGTTCGACGAGCCAGCCGCGGGCATCGTTATAAAACTTCAACGGCACCCAGATCACATCCTGGATCGGTCCACGCTCGGCATACTTGGGCAAATTCACGTTCATCGCCATTTCCTTGCAGTGTAAAAACTCGGCATGCGGGCATTCTCAATTTCTGGCAATGTGCGTCAATCTCAACTCGACGCGTGGGAAACGCGTAATGGCGAGCGGTGCCCGTCAGGGCACTGTTCTCACACGCACGTGACAGGAACAGACCCCTCACGGGCGCCGCTCGCCTGGGGCCGCTCGCCTCCTACTCGAACAGGCTCGGGCCGCCTGCCTGTGGTTTCGACTTCTTGCGCGGCTTCTCAGGCGGCTCGATGGGCTCCGGTGCCTCGGCGATTTTCTTGCGGCGCGGTGTTGCGGTTGAGGCATGGGGCTTGTTCCCCTCACCCGACGGCGAAGCGCCGCCACCCTCTCCCTCAAGGGGAGAGGGTGAGACATTTGCTCCCCTCTCCACGGGAGGCAGAGCGGTTGGGGGTGAGGGGATGCTTTGCCTCACCTGGTGTTGTGGTTCGAGCACCGCCAGCACCGCTTCGGCGCGAGCCAGCACGGGTTCGGGAACGCCGGCCAGGCGTGCCACGTGGATGCCGTAGCTCTTGTCCGCGTTACCGGGGGCGATCTTGTGAAGGAAGACGACTTCGCGCTCGTGCTCCTTCACCTCGACGTTGTAATTGCGAAGCCGCGGCAGCGTGGCGGCAAGCTGCGCGAGTTCGTGATAATGCGTGGCGAAGAGCGAGCGGCAGCCGACGGCGTCGTGCAGATACTCTGTGATGGCCCAGGCGAGCGATACGCCATCGTATGTGCTGGTGCCGCGGCCAATCTCGTCCAGGATCACGAGGCTGTTCGCCGTGGCGTTGTTCAAGATGTTCGCGGCTTCGGTCATCTCCACCATGAACGTGCTCTGCCCGCGGCTCAGTTCGTCGCTGGCCCCCACCCGCGTGAAGATGCGATCGGTGTGGCCGATGAGCGCGGACTTCGCAGGCACGAAGCTCCCCACGTGCGCCATGAGTGTGAGCAGCGCCACTTGCCGCAAGAACGTGCTCTTGCCCGCCATGTTCGGCCCGGTTACGAGCCAGAACATCCCCTCGTCCGGCGTGAGGAGCGCATCGTTGGGCACGAAGGTGCCGGGCGGCAGCACCTGTTCGAGCACGGGATGGCGGCCATCGCGAATATCGAGGCGCGGCTCCGGCACGAGCACGGGGCGAACGTAGCCGCGGGCCGCCGCGAGTTCCGCGAGTGCCGTGAGAAAATCGACCGTGGCCAGCACCTCGGCCGCATTTAGCAAGCGCTCCGTGTAGGCCGCCACCTGATCGCGAAGTTGCAAGAAGAGTTGCAATTCGAGTGCCTGGCTCTTCTCCTGAGCGGAGAGCACCTTTTCTTCATGTTCCTTCAACACGGGCGTGATATAGCGCTCGGCGTTCTTGAGCGTCTGCTTGCGCGTGTAGTCCGCGGGCACCTTTGAAGAGTTGGCATGCGTGATCTCGATGTAGTAGCCGTGCACCTCGTTGTAGCCCACTTTGAGGCTGGCGATCCCCGTGCGGGTGATTTCCTGGGCCTGATAACGGGCGATCCACGTCTTGCCCTCGGTGGCGAGCGTGCAAAGCTCATCAAGTTCGGCACTGTAGCCGGGGCGAATGACACCGCCATCTTTCGCGGAGTAAGCGGGTTCATCGACGAGCGCCTTGTCGAGCAGTTCACGCAACTCGGGGCAGAGTTCGAGGCGCTGTTCGAGTGCCGCGAGAAGGGCCGAGCGCCGGCCGGCGAGTTTGGCCTTGAAGCGCGGCAACGTGCGCAGCGTCATGGCGATCTTCGCCAGATCCGGCGGAATGGCGCGGGCCGTCGAGACACGCGTGGTCAACCGCTGTATGTCCGAGCAGGTTTCGAGAATCTCGCGCAACTGGCCGCGGAGTGCGTGATCCTTCAGCAGTTCGTCCACGGCATCGAGTCGCTGCTCGATCGCGGCAAGATCGGTGAGCGGGGCGAGCAGGCAATCGTGCAGCAGGCGCGCGCCCATGGGCGTGACGGTGCGATCGAGCACGGAGAGCAAGGATCCTTCGCGCTGGTTATCGCGTAGCGTGCGTGTGAGTTCGAGCGAGCGCCGGGTGACTTCATCGAGCGTGAGCAGCGATTCGGCGCGATGCGGCTTGAGGCGGCGGATGTGCGTGAGGCTCGTGCGAAGCGTCTCTTGTAGGTAGATGAGGATGGCCCCCGCGGCGACGAGGCAGGGCTGTTCATCCTCGAAACCGAAGCCCGTGAGCGTGGCGACCGCGAATAGCTTCTTCAATGCGTTTGTGGCCGTGGCGGGATCGAAGTTCCAGTCCGGTCGGGCCGAGCGTGTGCGTGGCACATGCAGGCCCGCGGCCTCGATGACCGTGGCGGCCGCTGATTCGGGGAAGAGAATTTCGGTGGCGTTGAGGCGCGAGAGTTCATCGCCGAGGCGAGTCGCCGGCACATCGGTGGCGCTGAAGCTCCCCGCGGAGAGATCCGCCCAGGCAATCCCGAACGTGTTGCCCTTGCCGGGCACCACGGCCAGCAGGTGGTTCGGGGCCCGCGGATCGAGAAGGGCATCCTCGGTGATCGTGCCGGGTGTGACGACGCGGTTCACCTCGCGGTGGATGATCTTCTTCCTGGGATCGGGATCTTCCATCTGCTCGCACACGGCGACGCGATGACCGGCTTTGAGCAGCAAACCGAGGTAATGCTCAACGCGGTGCACGGGCACACCGGCCATCGGCGTGGTGTTATCGCGCTTCGTGAGTGTCAGGCCCAGCAAGCGCGAACCGAGTTCGGCGTCCTCTTCGAAGAGTTCGTAGAAGTCGCCGTTGCGGAAGAACACGAGCATGCCGGGATGCTGGGCCTTGGCTTCGTGAAATTGCTGCATCATCCGGGTCATGTCGCAAGCTCGAGTCGTGGAAATCGCAGGTGTTGGAAGACAGTTTATCGATGCGCGAGCCGATGCATGATGGTGTGCATGGAGTCGTGAAGACGGGTAAGACCAGCGCGCTTGCGGAGGGGCTGTGCGATGCGAGATTGAAAAAAATGGAGAAAGCGATCATTATCCTGAGCTGATTAACTTGATTCTCGAAGACCCCGCGTTACGATTCTCTCTTAAGTGCATCGGATGAGGTCGAAGCGACCTGGATCGGATGCCCCCGATGAGCCGGCGGCTGCGGCCCCGACCCGGGACCTGAAGACCCATGGAGGTCATCACGAGTATGTTCGAGTCTGACGCGTGCCGCCCACTCGTCGAACCTGTCGTGAATGCCCCCCACGGGTACGATGACGACGAACCCCCGAGTTCCATGAGACGGCACCCGGCCTGGCAGAATGTTCCGGATCACCAGTGGGACGACTGGCGCTGGCAGACGCAGAATGCGGTGCGATCGGTTCGCCAACTTCGCAATCTGCTCACGTTCACGCCAGCGGAACTGGAAGCGATCGGTCGCCTCGAAGGCGACTACAAGCTCGCCATCCCGCCCTACTACTTCTCGTTGATCGACGCGCACGATCCCGCTGATCCCATCCGTCTGCAAAGCGTCCCTTCGCCGCTTGAAGCCGAGAATCCCTCGGGCTACGAACTCGAAGACCCGCTGGAAGAGGACAAGGACTCGCCGGTGCCTGGCCTCACGCATCGCTACCCCGATCGCGCGTTGCTCATCACCACGCCGAACTGCTCGATGTACTGCCGCTATTGCACCCGCAAGCGCGCCACGCTCACCCGCGGCGGCTGGGAAGGCATCAGCGCCGACGACGAGCGCATGATCGACTATGTCCGCAAGACCGAGAGCATCCGCGATGTGATCGTCTCCGGCGGCGACCCGCTCACGTTGCCACTCGGCAAGCTGCGCTTCTATCTCGAAAACTTGAAGGCCATCGATCATGTCGATGTGATCCGCGTCGGCACGCGCGTCCCGGTCACATTGCCGCAACGGCTCTACGACAACGAACTCGTCGATTTGCTCGCGGCCACCGAGAAGGTGTACATCCAGACGCACTTCAACCACCCACGCGAAGTGACACCCGAAGCGGCCCGCGTCTGCCGCACGCTGCTTCGCAACGGCATGCCCATCAACAATCACTCGGTGCTCTTGAAGGGCGTGAACGACAGCCTCGAAACGATGCGGGAACTGCTCCGCGGCCTGCTGCGGATCAAGGTGCGCCCGTACTACATCTTCCACTGCGACCCCGTCATTGGTGCCGGCCACTTCCGCACGAGCGTCTGGAAGGGGCTCGAAATCATGGAAGGGCTCCGCGGCCACATGTCCGGCATCGGCATTCCCACGTATGTCGTCGATAGCCCGCACGGCGGCGGCAAGATTCCGATGATGCCCAATTACCTCGTCAGCATGTCCAACGACTCTGTCGTACTCCGCAACTACGAAGGCATGCTGATCCGCTATCAAGCCGAGGACAAGCCAAACGACGCCCAGACCACCCGGACGCGCGGCGTCAGTGCCCTGCTCCAGGGCGACAAGACGGCGCTGATTCCCGATGGGCTCGAACGCATGGCCCGCCGCAAGCTCCACACCCTCGACCCCGGTTACGAAGCGGGGGGATGCGGCGAGCACGTGGACCCCTGCAGCAGCGAAGGCTCGAATCGTCTGCCGCTACCCACGCTCAATCACGCCAACGGATAATTCCCTTCACGGCGAGCGGCCCGCGTGAGCGGGCTGTTCAATTGCGCGGCGAGTTCATCAGAAACAGCCCGCTCACGCG
>JBGSZR010000152.1:0-15489 GCA_041750275.1 Gemmataceae bacterium | reverse complement strand
CGCCGCCCACCGTGCGAGCCGCGGCTCCGGTCGAGGATTCGCGCTCCACACAGGCGTGGAAAACGCCATCCCCGCAGGTGCTAGCTGATCTGGTGCGCAGCATTCCGTGAGGCCGAGTGCAAACGTGGTCCTTTGCATACACGGCGGGCTTGAAGTTTCACGGTTCGCGCGCGTTGATGCGTGCAGTACCATCTACTCTCATCGTTCGTTCATCCCACTCACTCCACGGAGTTCCCGCATACCTGTCGCCCCATATTCCCACCACCTCAACACCCCTGCGAGGATTCGCTCATGCCGTGCCCACCCTTCCGCTTTGCCTCTGCCATCGTGTTCGCTCTCCTGGCCACCTCAGCCGGAATCGCACAGCAGGCGAGCTATCCTTCACCCCTGCTGAAGGCGGTGCAGCCACCCGGTGGGCAGAAGGGGACCACGGTCGAGGTGACACTGGTGGGCGACGATCTGGATGAGGCGAAATCGCTGTACTTCAGTGATTCGAAGCTCAAGGCCGAACGCATCCCTGATCCGCCGGTTGACCCGAAACAGAAGAACCCGCCCCCGCCGCCGCTGAAGTTCCGCATCACCATTCCCGCCGATGCCGCTCCGGGGCTCCACGACCTGCGGGTGATCGGCAAATGGGGCATCAGCAACCCGCGAGCGTTCGCCGTCGGCGTGCTTCCCGAGATCGAGGAGAAGGAACCGAACAACGATGTTCCCGAAGCCCAGCCCATCGCGATCGGCACCATCGCCAACGGCGTCATCGCGAACAAGACAGATGTTGATTACTACACACTCACCGGCAAGAAGGGCCAGCGGCTTGTGATTGCCTGTGCCGCGTCGCGCATCGATAGCAAGCTCTCGGCCGATCTCCGTGTCTTCTCGTTGCAAGGTCGTGAACTCGCCGCGGGCAAGTTCTACCGCGAGGGTGATGCCGTGGTGAGTGTCACACTGCCCGAGGATGGCGAGTACCTGATAAGGCTCTGCGAATTCGCGTACCAGGAAGGCGGCCCGGAGAGCGTTTACCGCCTGCACGTCTCGGACAAGCCGTGGCTCGATTCGGCCTATCCGCCCGTCGTGGAGGCTGGCAAGGCCACTCCGGTCACGCTCTTTGGCCGCAACCTCCCTGGCGGCAGCCCCGCGGCCGAGTTCCGCGGCCGCGACATGCTCAAGACGACTGTGACCGCTCCCGCCACGCCCACGCCATTCCCCGGCCGCTTGCTGCCTCGTGTCGGCTCCGTCGAGGGCTTTGGCTACAGCCTCGATGGCTCGAATCCCGTCTGGCTCGTACGGGCGAAGGGGCCGCTCGTGCTCGATAATGAGGATAATGACAGTTCGGACAAAGCCCAGGCCGTGCCGTTCCCCTGCGATATCTGTGGCCGCTTCGAGAAGCGTGCCGACCGCGACCACTACACATTCACGGCCAAGAAGGACGATGTGGTGGTCGTGGAAGGCTTCGCCGATCGGCTCCGCTCACCGGTCGATCTGTACTTCACCATTCGCCGCACCGACAACGGGCAGATGCTCGGCGAATTCGACGTGCACCCGGAGTTGCCCGCCACGGTCGATCGCTTCTTCACGTACTCCGATGATCCACTCGCCCGTCTGACGATCCCCGTCGATGGCACCTTCGAGATCGTCGTCGCCAATCGCGGCAGCGCCTCGCGGCCGGGTCCGCGCGACATCTACTGGCTCAATCTGCGTCAGGAGAATCCGGACTTCCACCTGGTGCTGGTCGGCAATCACGAATCAGGTGCCGGCTTAACCCTGCAGCGTGGTTCATCGCAGGCCGTGCAAGTCGTCTGCTTCCGTCAAGATGGCTACGATGGCGAGATCACGCTCACCGCCGAGGGGTTGCCCGCCGGCGTCACCTGTGAACCACAGGTGCTCGGGCCCAAGCTTTATCAGGGCGCAGTCGTGCTCTCGGCCGCCTCGAATGCTGCCGACTGGACCGGCGAGTTCCGCATCACTGGCACTGCCACGATCGATGGCAAGAAGGTCACTCGCAGCGCCCAGGCGGGTTGCCTCGTCTTCCCGGCACCGAATAACGCCGCGGCCGTAAGTCGCCTGTCGCGCTCGCTGTGCCTCGCCGTTCGCGACCCCGGCCCGTTCCGCGTGAGCGCGCCGAACGCACCGCTGGCGATTCCCGTGGGTGGCACTGCGACGGTGAAGGTGAAGGTGGACAAACAGAACCCGACCATGAAGGACCCCGTCGCCATCGATCTCATCGCAGCACCGCCGCAGTCCAATGGCAAGTTCATCAACTTCGGCAAGGTGAATGTGAGCCCGGACAAGGACGGCGAGATGAAGATCCAGATTCCCACGAACGCCCCGCCCGGGCTGTACTCGCTCGTGTTCCGTGGCAACGGCAAGTACACCATCGATGATCCCACCACCAAGAAGAAGCGGAACACGCAATACGTCGCAGTGACACAACCGATCGCGCTGACCGTCTTCACGAGTGCCTGTGAACTCGACTTCGACCAGGCTCCGGTCTCGATCAAGCCTGGCAGTGAAACGGTTCTGCCGGTGAAGCTGAAGCGACTGCATGGATACGATGGCACCTTCACACTCGAACTCGTACCGCCTTCGGGCTCCACGGGTGTGAGTGTGGCGAACGTCACCATCCCGGCAGGGGCCAGCGAGGCGAAGTTGGTCCTCAAGTGTGCAGCCAATGCCAAGCCCGCCAAGAACCTGGCCTTCACACTGCGAGCCACCGCGAAGATCGGCAACTCCACGCTCCGCGAGGAGTCGAAGTTGATGATCGAACTGGACGACGGCAAGCCCGACAACGTGAAGACCATCGCACTCATCCCCGAAGCCGCACCCAGCTGGCGCTACATCGGCGACGTGAAGGGCAATGACTGGCTCAAAGCCGACTTCGACGACAAGGCCTGGAAGGACGTGAAAGCCCCGTTCGGCAATGGCGAACCCGAAGTCGGCAACCGCAAGGGGACGGAGATCGCCGAGAAAGGACAGCCCGTTTACTGCCGCCGGGCCTTCGATGTGCCGGCCGAGATACTGAAGGAGAAGGGCGTCGCCTTCCGGCTCAAGGTCGCCAGCGACAACAGTGCGGTGGTGTCGATCAATGGCAAGACGGCCGACGAAGACAGCGGCGACCACGAATTCAGCTACTGGAACCGGGACGTCGTGATCCCGGCCACGTTGCTGCAACCGGGGCGCAATGTGATTGCTGTGCGTGTCGATAACTCAGCGGGGAGTTCAGACCTGTACTTCGACCTGGAACTGAGTGCCGAGGTGCCGCTCCCCGCAGGCAAGTAGTGGAAAGCGGCATGCGGGTTCGCGAGAATGGGTTCAAGGCATCTTCACAGGAGTTCCCGTCATGCTGTCGCTCTCCCGTCGTGAGTTTCTCGGAGCCGCGAGTGCGGCAATTGTAACCCCGGCATTGGAGCCGGGGTTCGCCATGCAACCCGCAAGCCCAAAGAAGCTGGTGATGATCGCGGGCTCGCCGAGCCATGGCCCGGGATATCACGAGTTCAACGCAGGCGTTCGCTTGCTTGACCAGTGCCTGAAAGGCGTGCCCGGCATCGAAACCGTCGTCTTCCTCGGCGGCTATCCCAAGGATGACTCCGCACTCGACACGGCCGATGGCATCCTCTGCTATGCCGATGGCGGGCAGAACCATCCGCTCGTCCGCGAGAAGCGACTCGCACGCATGGGCAAGCTCATGGCAAAAGGCACCGGCCTGATGTGTGCTCACTACGGCGTTGAGGTACTCAAGGACCTCGGCGGTAGCGAGTTCAAGGAGTGGATCGGCGGCTACTACGAGAACAGTTTCTCCTGCAACCCCATGTGGAAGCCCGAGTTCAAGGAGTTCCCCAAGCATCCGATTGCGAATGGTGTGAAACCGTTCGCCATCACCGATGAGTGGTACTTCAACATGCGTTTCCGCGACGACATGAAGGGCGTCACGCCGATCCTCACGGCCAAGCCCTCCGACACCGTTCGCGATGGCCCCTATGTCTATCCCAAGGGGCCCTACCCGCACATCCAGGCTGCGAAGGGCCGCGCTGAGCACATGATGTGGGCGGCCGAACGGCCCGACGGCGGCCGCGGTGTCGGCTTCACCGGCGGGCACACCCACCGCAACTGGGCCGACGACAACTTCCGCAAGGTCGTGCTCAACGCACTCCTCTGGATCTGCAAGGTGGATGTCCCCGCGAATGGCGTCGCCTCGATGGTCACCGCAGAACAGATGGCCGCCCATCTCGACCCCAAGGGGAAAAAGTAACGAAAGGCGTGCAGTTCGGGCGAGCGGTGCCCGTGAGGGCACTGTTTACTTGCACACGAACAGTGCCCTCACAGGCACCGCTCGCCCAAACGCGTCAGGGTGGATCGTAGCCGCCTTCGCTCCAGGGGTTGCAACGGCAGATTCGCCAGGCGCCTTTCGCACAGCCGATGACGGGACCGTGCTTCTTCACGGAGAGAATGAAGTACTCACTGCAACCGGGTTCGAAGCGGCACACGGGTGGCAACAGCGGTCGGATGCACTTCTGGTACAGACGCACGAGCACAATCATCACAGCGGATAGCAGCCAGATTGGCCCTTTGTAGAGCCAGCGAAGTGCGATCATGGCCGGGCCAGGTCGAGTTTGCGAGCGGTCTGAGCGGCGAGTTTTCGGAGTGAAACCTGGACCGCTTCGAGCGTGGGCTTTTTGCCCGGTCGCGGGATGACGATGAAGTCGACACCTTGGGGCAGCTCATGCTGGCTGAGGCGAAACGCCTCGCGGAACAGTCGCTTGAAGCGGTTGCGTACCACGGCGTTGCCGATCTTCTTGGACACGGAGCAACCGAGCCGCGCGTGGGACAGACCGTTCTCGCAGGCATACACGATGAGCACGCCATCGGCCGAGGAACGCTTGCGGGCATAGGTGCGTTCGAACTCCGCTGGGAGCTTCATGCGATGCGTTTGCGGAAAGGCGAGCGTGCTCATTGTTCACAGACCCGTCACGCCCAGGCCACGTTCGCGCGTGGCGACTGCGGATTCAGCTTCGCGAACTCTTCAATCAGTTGTCGGCTCTTCTCGTCCACGGTCCCGGTGGGCACCACGAGTTTGAAGACGAGGTACTGATCGCCGCCCTGGATGCCTTTACCGCGGAGTCGGAGCTTTGCACCGCCACTGGTGCCGGGTGGAACCTTCACCTCGAGTCGGGTGCCGTCGAGCGTTGGCACCTCTACCTTGCCACCGAGCACGGCTTCCGGGACGCTGATCGGCACATCGAGCAGGATATCATTGCCTTCGCGGCGGAAGTAGCGGTGCGGGGCGATCTTCACCCGCAGAATCACATCCGAAGAGCCGGTAGCCTCGGCGGGGACACGGAGTTTCTTCCCCTCTTCGATGCCTGCAGGCACCTTCACATCGATGCGCTGACGATCGACCTCGATGGCCACGCTGCCACCGTTCGCGGCCACCTCGAAGGGGACCGTGACATCGGATTCCACCGCGTCGGCGGTCGGTCGGCGCGATCGACCCGGCCTGGCCTTGCGTCGGCCTCCGCCACCCCCGAACAGGTCGCCGAGGTTAAAGCCGCCACCACCTGCCCCGCCGCCGAACTGGCGGAACAGTTCCTCTGCCATCGCAGGATCGACATTGACCCCACTGGGGAATCCGCCGCCCGGAAAGCCACCACTGCCACCACCGCCCATGGAAGGGCCGGAGAAGCCAAACTGGTCGAACTGCTGCCGCTTCTCGGGGTTGTTCAGCAACTCGTACGCGGACTGCACTTCCTTGTAAGAGGCGTCGGCCTGCTTGTCGCCGGGGTTGCGGTCCGGGTGATATTTCTTCGATAGCTTGCGATACGCTTTTTGAATCTCGTCCGCCGTGGCGGAACGCGAGAGGCCGAGCACTTCGTACGGGTCGCGGGGCATGGGTGGTGCGATCGTGTGGGGAACGGGAGTCAGCGTGATGATAATTGTAGCGTGAGTGTCTTCAGCAACCAGCATCTGTCATATCCTGATACAGCTCACGCTGTATCAGCAGGTAATTATTTGAGAAATATGAGAGTTCCACATTGACAGGACGCATTTCTTGCCGGTACTGTCAAATCTCACTCTCCACGTTCTCTTTTTCTTCTGGCAACCCGAATTCCTCACTCGCACGGTTGTGCCAGGACGCTTTTCGCTGGCGGAGGTTTGATCATGCCCCGTCTGAACTGTTGCGCCCAATCAGGGTGCCCCCGTCGTCGTGCATTCACATTGATCGAACTGCTGGTTGTCATCGCCATCATTGCCATTTTGATTGGGCTACTGCTGCCCGCGGTTCAAAAAGTTCGTGAGGCTGCGGCCCGCAGCACCTGTTCGAACAACCTCCACCAGATGATGTTGGGTTTGCACTCGTACCACGATGCCACCGGGGCTTTGCCTCCCGCGTTCAAGACGCCGAGCAATTTTTACTCGGGCTGGGGTTGGTCGGCCTTCTTGCTGCCGTATCTGGAGCAAGGTCCGCTGTATGACCAGATGAACGTTTCCGAGAACACGTATTTTGGCGGCAACGTTTACACGTGCACGCCCGCCAATGTGACGCCGACCGGCACGAGTCAGTTGAAGTTGAAGGTGTTCCGCTGCCCGGCGGACACGGGTCCGGACCAAAATAACCTGCGTCAAAATCATGGTCTATCGAACTATCGCGCAGTTGCGGGGCCGTACACATACCCATTCATCACCGTGGGGCAGGACTTCGGTGGCGTCATGTGGCACAACAGCAAGGTGAAACTGACCGATATCACAGATGGGACAAG
This sequence comes from Gemmataceae bacterium, assembly GCA_041750275.1. Taxonomy (GTDB): domain Bacteria; phylum Planctomycetota; class Planctomycetia; order Gemmatales; family Gemmataceae; genus JBGSZR01. The sequence goes on along the minus strand of JBGSZR010000152.1, from coordinate 8,737 downwards.
CAACACACTCGCGTCGGGCGAATGCATGTTCGATGAGCAGAAGGGGAAGTCCGCCTGCATCTGGGCTGGCATGACGGGGTTCACCAGTTCTGGTTCCGTGCGAATTAGTGATGTGATGTGGTGGGTGGACGAGGCGACCGCGACGGTCAACGGCCCGGCCGAGCAAGCCTTTAGCTCCCGTCACCCGAACGGAGCCATGTTCGGCTTCTGCGATGGCTCGGTTCGCTTCTTCCGCAACGGCGGTGATCCAAACACCGTGCGTTTCCTGGCCGGCCGAGGCGATGGAGTCGTGGTTGCCAATGATTTCTGAGAGAGATGCGATGAAACGCAGAATGCTCTGTGGTCTGGGAATCTGCCTGCTCTGTGGCTGTGGAGCCAGTTCCTCGCAGGATGCAGCCCCCGCTCCCCGTCCGCAACTCACGCAACCACCCGCGGATCCTCAAGCGGCCCGCGGTGGTGTGAAGCCAGGATAAACACAGCGAATTCCAGCCCAGGGGGTTCCCGTACCTCCCTTGAATGCAATAATAAGCTCCGCGAGGCTGCAGGCGGGTTGCCTGCAGATCATCACACCGCCTCGACACGCCACACCGAGGAGATACCTCCGTGAACACCCGATTCCGCGCCCTGGCGGGCGGTAGCGCTCTGGCTGCCGGCCTGTGGTTCCTCACTTCCGCCATTGCCGCACCGCCCGCACTTCCCAAGGAAGCGTATGAGCGTGCAATCAAGGCCGATGTCGAGTTCTTGCAGAAGAAACTCGATGATCTGGTCGCGGACCCTGCCAAGAACCGCGGTGCGATCCGCACGGTGAAGGGCGTGGCCATGAACATCGCCTTTTATGGTGAGGCCACCAAGAACGCCGCACTGAAGTCGCAAGCCCTCAAGGTGGCGGAAGCGCTCGACAACAAGGACTTCGCTGCTGCTGCTGCTGCTGCGAAGGAACTGTCGGCTCCCAAGGTGGATGCGGCCGTCAAGGGCTCGAAAATGTTCGGCCTCGACGATGTGATGTCGCCCTTCCGCGTGGCCCGTGCTGGTGGCCAAAACATCGAAGCGGACATTCGTGCCGCCAAGAGCGCAGGCACGATCGACCCGGCCGAAGCCGAACTCATTGGCGTTCGCTGTGCGTCCATCGCCGAGTACACAGTTGGCATGCCGACGGAAAAGGCGATGCTGAACAACGCCTTCAAGGAGAAGTGGGCTCGCTGGACCAAGGACCTGGCCGATGCGAGCAAGGAACTTGCCGATGAGGGTGCCAAGGGGAAGATGGCCGATGAGAAGAAGTTGAACACCTCGATCAACAAGCTCTACAACAGCTGCATCAACTGCCACAACGATTTCCGCGACGAGTAATCCAACATCGCATCATGCTAAAGGGAATCGGGGAGCCTTCTGGCTCCCCGATTTCGTTTGCTCTCTGGCACTTCAGCCGCAAATCCGAACGCGTGATAATTGGTACAAAGAGTGCTCTATTCCTGGAAGCGGTGGCGGAGTCGGCGGCTGTTGATGTCAAGTGACGTGAGGATCTGGATCATGCGATCCGTCGGAAAGTCATCCAGGCAGGTCCAGATAGCATGCACAAGCAGCGTCAGGTTCTCGTCGCCCGAGATGAGTTTCTTGACGATCAAGTCGAGCAGGCGGGGGCAGTCCTTGAATTCGCGTTGCAACAGACCGAAATCACCGCGATCGAGTTCCCACCAGAAGCACGAGCCTTGCAAGTGCTCAACCCAACGGGCCCGAAGGTATCCGGTCCAGTGGACTTGAACCCAGCAGCGGATGATCGGCTCGCCGAGATCGTAGCCGACACGCTCGCTCTCGATCCACTTGTGCCGGTTCTCTTCCTCGATCACGTCTTCGTAAACGCTCTTCATTATGCAAGCAAGACGGTTCACCGCGGGGAGAGTCGCGGTTCCCGCCTCTTCAAAGCAGGTGCTCATGGGCTTCACCTCCTGTCATGCTCAGGTCGCAGTTCACCCGGTCCTTATCGGCGAACGGCATTCGTCGCCGCTCATTCTAGTGGACGCTACTGACTCCGGGCAAGCCGAGACCAACAAACATAAGGATTGTACCGATTCGATCAGCAAGGCAGTTTGGGCGAAGCTAACTGGCAGATCTTTCTTCCTTCACCATAACTCGCGATCCGTCCGAAAGCCAGTGCCACGCACTTTGTGTGCTTTCAGTGTGTGCATCAAGCATATCATGTGTGCCTACAGTGCAGGCAAGTGAAATTTATCACAAACTGGCAATTTCGCTGTTCAATATTTCGCCAGGTCGGTTTTTGAGCTCCCCAGGCCCAACGCATCTGTGACCTTTTTCGACGCATCGATCATGAACTTCAACTCGCTATTCACGGCAATGAACTGCCAGCCTTCCTCGATGCGGGTCTTGGCATCCTCGATGCTGAAAGTGTGAATACCGGCGGCAACCCCCAGTCGTTTGCACCCGGCCAGAATGTCTGCGAGTGCTTGCTTGAACTCGTCGGGGGCCGGTTGCTTCCCATCGGGGCTTCGCATGCTGGCGGCGAGATCGTTGGGGCCAACGAAGACAGCATCGACACCCGGCACCGAATACACGTCATCAAAATCGCGAACGGCCTGAATGTGCTCGCATTGCAGCACCACGAGCAACTCGTCGTTGACCCGGGCATAGTAATCGGCAGGGCTGGCGGCAAAGTTCAGGGCATGGGCTGCACCACCGACACTTCGCGTTCCAAAGGGCGGATACAGGCAGGCTGAAACGGCGTCAAGGGCTTCCTGTCGCGTGTTCACCATCGGCACCACGACTCCGTGCGCCCCGGTATCGAGCACGCGTTTGATGTGGTCATGGCGATTGGAAGGAACGCGGGCGAACACCGTGCCTCCGGCATCGGCCACCGCGCCGAAGCAAGAAGCCGCGCTCTCAATGCCAATGGCGTTGTGCTCGGTATCGACGGTGAGCCAGTCCCAGCCGGCGCGAGCCAGGAAGCGGGCCACGAGCGAGTTGCCGAGCGAGAGCCACGTGCCGACCGCGGGCTTCCCCGCTTTCAGCATCTGTTTGACTGGATTGGCACGCATCGACCGGGCTCCGAGGAGAATGTGAAGGAGCTGTTATAGTCGCAGGAATCCCACCGAGCCATGTTGTCGTACCGGTTACGCGAGAAGCGCCCGCAAAGCGGTGACTTGCGCTGCAACGCTGTTGTCGCAATTAGCCCAATTCGCCCGCCTTTTCCTGATGCACAAGGCATTGCGCATCCGATGACGGGAGTGGACGCGGTACATCGCCCGTTCTTTGGGATTATTCCGTCGTGGGGAGTTGCCGTGACTCTTGCCGCAAACAGCAGACGCTTTCGCCGAGGGATGCGGTTCGGCCTGGTGCTCCTGGGATTGTTCACCATGTTCCACCTGGCCGGGTGCAAGCACCACCAGAAGCCCAAGGACTGCCCAAGTGAGTTTTCGCTGGGCTGGAACGCTCGTGATCTTGTGGATATTCCGTCACAGACGGAGATGGAGAAACTGGCGAACATGAAGTCATTTGCGGCCCAGGCAGAGGACCTCAGAAAGCTCTCCTTCGAGGAGGGGATGAAAGCACGCAACCCCAATGCTCCACCCCATGTGCCCAGAAACGTGCTCTGTCTCTCGGGTGGTGGATCGTACGGCGCCTTCAGCGCCGGCATCCTGTGTGGGTGGACCGCCCAGGGGACGCGGCCCACGTTCGATGTGGTCACCGGCATTAGCACCGGAGCCCTCATAGCCCCATTCGCTTTCCTCGGGCCGGCCTACGACGAGCAGATGAAACAGTTCTACACCACGCTGGAGAGCGACGACCTTTACAAGACGCGCTATGTCCGCGGCCTTTTCTCCGAGTCCCTGGCCGATAATTCCGGGCTGGCCGAGAAGGTGGACGAAGTTCTCACGCCGCAACTCCTGGGGGAGATTGCCCAGGCCCATCAGCAGGGCCGCCGACTTTATGTTGGCTCCACGGCCGTGGACAGCAAGCGCTTTGTGGTCTGGGATATCGGTGCCATTGCGAGCCGCGGTCGGCCTGAAGACAAGAAACTCATCAAGCAGATTCTGCTTGGCTCCTCGGCAATCCCCGGTTTCTTCCCCCCGCAGCACATCGACCTGAACGTGGATGGCCAGTGCGTCACGGAACGCCATGTGGATGGCGGGGTATCGCAGGCGCTCTTCTTCCAACCGCCTTATGTGCCGCCGGAATATCGCTCCGAGAAACACAACGCCGATCTGGCTGGTACGAACGTCTACTGCATCGTGGCCGGTAAGCTCTACGCCGATCCCGAAGAGATCAAGCCAAACGCCCTCAGCATTGCCGCGAAGAATGTCTCGACAGTCATTTATGCCCAGACACGCGGCGACCTGATGCGACTTTTCACCGCAACGATGCTGAGTGGGATGAACTTTTACATGACAGCCATTCCGACAGAATACCCGGCTCCGCTCTCCAGCACCGCCTTCGAGATTCCCGCACTCACAGGCATGTTCAACGAGGGCTACAAGATGATGTGCTGCGGCAATGCCTGGCGGCGCACTCCGCCCGGCGTGGAGCCAGGGGAGAGTCTGAACCATCGCGATGGCGTTTGCCTGTCTTATCTGCAACGGGGACCGATCGCTCCACCCCAACCCTCGGATAAGAAGCGAGGGCGCGGTTCAGATAGAACCGTAATCCCCACTTCCAATGAGGGCATTCCTGCTGTGCCGGTGCGGAGGTAAGTAGCCGGGCTTGATTCGGATAGACCAGACGAGCCGCACGGGCGACCGTGCGGCTTTCGTCTGAATTAACTCTTCACCACATCGCTCACATCCAGTACGTACACCTGGCGTGTATCCCCGTGGCAGCCATCGATGCAAACCATCGTGCCATCGCGATTCCAGCGTGGGTGCAAGTCGCAGCGGAACGGACCCGTGAACGCCGGTGGCGAGTGAAACTGGTTCAGGTCGAAGCGCCGGCCATTGGCCACCTTGAACAGCATCAGCCACTGCAGACGCTGCCTGTCGGGATACGTGTCGTTCAGCACCCACTTCCGATCCGGCGAATAGGAGCAGTGGCCATCCTGCGTGAGGATGCCGTCGCCCACGATCTGTGTTTCGCCTGTGATCGCATCAATCGTGTAGAACTTGTTGCCGGACTTCGCAGTCTTCGCCCAGGCGAGGAGTGTGCGGTCGTCGCGCCAGTCGAAGTGGGAGATCATGCCATCGTCGAGGGCAATGCGCAGGTCGGTGCCATCCGGTTTCGCCGTGAGCATGCGTGTCTGCCAGCCTTTGGCCTCCGGTGCTTTCCAGCGATGCAGGAAGACGAAGCGTGTGCCATCTGTGTTGAATTGCAGATGGTTCACCCAGTGATGAGCCCCGGCGAAGCGCGGATCGGGTTTGAAAGCGGCCAGTTGCTTCAGGGTGAGGATGAGGTTGTGCTTTTCCGTGCTGGTGTCCATCCACCAGATGCCGAGTTGTTCGGGTGCAGCTTCATTCGCAAATCGCTCATTATAAGTGGCATAGCCGTAACCGGGTCGCAGGCGGTGGAGCCGGGCGAAGTCGAGCGTCACGGCTTGCTTGCCATCGAGACTCACTGCGTAAATGGGTAGCGGGAGTGAGCGCGTGCGGCCTGAGACGATGTCGAGAACCACGGAACCGGGTTTCCCGTCGATGGCGGTATTGTAGATCACCTCACGATCCGGGGCGGTGCCGAGCCACTGCAACATGGTGCCCTGCTGCCAGCACCACGCACTTGTGCGGCCAAGTTCGACCCACTCGTCGTTATGTTTGAGGTTCACCATGCCGACCGCGATGCTCTCGCCCGGCTTGGGCTGGCGATCCACGTAGCTGTTCTCGTTCGCAAGCAGGTGCTGGCCATCGCTGCTCCAGGGGCACTTGTCGTAGTAGCCAAACCAGTGGTGCTTCGGCCCCCGCGTCACAGCCCGGGCCGGCACTTTCAATCGTTCCACCTTTTCCGGCGGCTGGCCCCAGGTCGAAGCACCCAGACCAAGAACGGCGGAGGTGCCAAGAAAATTGCGACGGGAGAGGCTTTCCATGAGAACCTTGGGTCAGAATCGGGAGTGAAGCTGCGGTGTGCACACTTCGCGCTCTAGAACTAGCATCGGGCCGCGTTACAGTTGGGTCAACGGCCTGCTCAGGAGAAACCTCATGCGAGTTGCTGCGTTTGTTGCCTGTCTTTTCGTATTGCCGCTGTTTGCCCGTGCCGACGACAAGCCTGTCGTCGTGAAGTTGAACAAGCTCAAGGCCACCGCGCCATCGGATTGGGTCAGCGAGAAGCCGAAATTCACCTTGCGCTCCTACCAGTTCAAGGTGCCCGGTGCGGATGGCAGGGATGCGGAACTCGCGATTTACCCCGAGAGCCACCCGAACCCGGAGAAGAGCCATCCTCGCTGGAAGGCCATGTTCATCCCGCCGGAAGGCAAGACGATCGACGACATCAGCAAGGTGACCAAGGAGGAAATCCCCGGTGCGAAACTCACGATTCTGGATGTGACCGGCACCTGGAAGTACAAGGAAGCGCCGCAAGATCCGAAGTCCAAGGAGATGTTTCTGGACAACTACCGCGTCGTGTGGGTGATCGTGGAAGAGATGGACGAGGCCACGCATATCCGCTTTGCCGGCCCCAAGGTCACCGTGGACAAGCACTATGCCGCGTTCGAGAAGTTCCTCAAATCCATGAAGTAGATTGCGGCACTATGCCGTGCCGAACTGTCGATCACCCGCATCACCCAGCCCCGGGACAATGTAGCCGACCTCGTTCAGGTGTGTGTCCAGCGCGGCCAGGAAGATGGGCACATCCGGGTGGGCCGCCTGGAGTGCTTTCAAGCCTTCCGGGGCTGCGATGAGCCCGACGAACTTCACCCGCGGCGTGCCGTGCGACTTCAGGATATCGATGGCGGCGATGGCGCTGCCACCGGTGGCGAGCATCGGATCGAGCACGAGCGCCACGTCCATGTCCGGCTTGGCGGGAAGCTTGTTGTAATACGTCACCGGCTTGAGCGTGGCATGATCGCGGTAGAGCCCAAGGTGCCACACCGAGGCTTCGGGCACCGCCTGCAACATCGCTTCCGCCATGCCGAGGCCCGCCCGCAACACCGGCACGAATCCCACTTTCTCCGCCAGTTCGAAGGCCGTCGTTTCGACCAGTGGCGTCTTCACCGGCACCGGCTTGATGCGAATATCGGCCGTGGCCTCGAATGCGAGTGAGCGCGAGATGGCCGCCACGAGTTCGCGAAACTCCGGCGGCGGCGTATCCGTGGCCCGCAATCGCGCGAGTTTGTGCTGAATCAAGGGATGCGTCGATACATGAACCGCGGCCGGCATCGTTCACCAATGTGAGAGGAAAGGTGTGCAACACAAGCTAAATTTACGACAACGGAGCACCTGTACTTCTCAAATATTCGATTTCGCGGGCACACCTCGGCCCTCCGCCGGGGAGCGCGTGGCGCAGCAGCACAGTTCGAACCATGTCCGCACTCACCCGGTCGGGCAGCGTCAAGCCTTGAACCCCTGTGACTGGCCTGGCCAGGATGAGAAAATCAAAAAGCCTGAGCCGTGCTGCTTTCGCAGAGCGGCTCAGGCCTGATCGCAGTCCCGTTCGATTATCGATCCGAGGCGATGCCTTCACTGGGCTTGTGTTCCACGTGCATCAACAGGATTTCGACTGCGAGGTTCTCAAGATAGAGTTGTTTGAAACGGTTCGGCCCACCGGGGATGGAGTCCACGCTGCGGAACATCCCCTTCGGATAGGTGTACGGGTAAACGTAATTATGAATGGGGGCAGCTCCCGCTTCCGCGACGTCGTACACATCCACCGTCACTTCCGCTCGCCCTTCGTAAATCTGGTTGTTGCTGCGTGGCTGGTGAATCTGCAGGCCCGAAAGGGTGATCTCCATCACGTAATCAGCCTCAAGTTTCTTGCCCCAGGCCGTGGGGTGCATCGTCTTCCAGTTCGGGTTCGCCCGCTTGAAGTTATCCACTTCCGCAGCCGTCACGAAGGTGAGTTTGTCCTTGCCATCGGCTTCCTTCAACACCTCGGGGCACTTCTTGATCATGATGCCGGGCAGATCGCGATCGGCCGTGAGAAACTCGTGCGGCGGCACCTGCCCGAAGACACAGAAGATCGCGACCTTCGCTTCTTCCTTTTTTTTGCCAGTGGTCTCGTCTTCCTTCGGAGTCATGGGGTACGCGGCCGGGATCTTCGCATCGCGATGGAAGATGAACGCGATCGTGTTGAGTGGATTGCAGCCAACCGCGAAGATGGCCACAAGCGTTCCCCACACGGCCCGACGGGCCCATTTTCCAGTCCTGGTCATCCTTAACCCCCCCTTGGCAGCCGTCAGCGTTCCGCTATCAGCTTCCAGCCTAAACGACTGAACCCGATTCAGTGTTTGGCTCATGGCTGATAGCTGAGAGCTGAATGCTGTTAGCTATCCGAACCAGATCGCTCCCCAGCGTCCGAGCATGAGCACCACGAAAGCGCCCACGGCTATCGTGAGAATCAGTTCACCGCGGCCGACGGGAATGAATAGCGGTTTACCCGCCAGCCCTCCCGCCACAGCCCAGACGAGCAACAAGGCCCAGGCTGCGGCTGTCGCCGTGCCGACCCAGTTCGCTTCCAGCGAGCCACGCACATCCCCCCGGACGAGCAAGGCGAAGCTGGTGGTCATGCCACAGGCCGGGCACGGCTTGCCGGTCATCACCACGAAGTTGCACGGGGCCAGGCCCAGCTGCGTGTGCGTGGCCATGCGTCGCGG
>JBGSZR010000151.1:0-30805 GCA_041750275.1 Gemmataceae bacterium | reverse complement strand
ACCGAGCCCTCGAAGAATCCAAAGCTGCCCTTGCTGCGAACCCACCCGTTGCCGCCCAAGTAGCACCCCAGTTCTGCCTCACCCGCGAAGCCTTGCGCCAGCCCGCAGCCAAGCCCCGCGAAGTCATCGCACAATTCCTCACCACCCTCGGCGGCGACAAAGCCCCCGCCACCGCCCTCGCCGCAGCTTCCGTTATGGCCCTCGAAACGGCCGACCGCGAGCTCCACGAACAATACCGCACACAAATCCTCGCACGCTACGCTGAAGACCCTAGCATCTATCCCGTCGTCGCCATTCTGCTCGATCGCTACCATCGCTACTGGCTCCACCAAGTACCCTTCTCCGCCGGTTGGTCCTATGGTCGCCGTGAAAAATACTTCCAAACCCATGGTCAACCCGAAGACGCTCTGCGCAAATTCAACGCCGAATTCACAGCGCTCGATGGCAAAACGGTGTCCCTTCCCAAAGACTACGCCGGCAAATGGCTTATCCTATTGATCCCCTCGACCGAGCCCGGCGAACCCGCCAATAAGCCCGGGGGCGACGACGTCATGGACGCCGAGTACGAAGTGAAGAACTAACGCCGATGCTCACATCGTTGCCGGCTTGCCGGCAGGACTGAACCACGTGTGCAGTCTTGCCGGCAAGTCGGCAGCTTCATTTGCAAACACCCACTCCGCCGGTTACGTTGGATGTATAGTGTTCCACGTCTCCTGCGGAGTTCGCACATGGCCGTGCAAGCAATCGACCCGGTGCCGCCGCAGCTTCCGGAAGAGGAGTTCTGGGAGAAGTACAACGATCGCCTCGAATTTCCACTTTCAACCGTTGGCACGATCTTCCTGCATGTGATGGTCGCCGCTGGCCTCTTCGTGGTGCTCGCATACCTCGTTGGCAAGCCCGAGGACAAGGAAACGGTGCCGATCTCGTTCGTCGATATCGGCGGCCTTGATGACAGCGGGCTTGGTTCCGAAGGTGGCGGTGGCGACGACATCATTTCCATTCAAGGTGAACCGCTGCTCGGCAAGTATGATGATCTGCCCGATCCGAATGCCTTGCCCAATCCCACCGAGAACCGGCCGAACCCCAGCCTCACCGATCCTTCCGCGAAGACGAATAGTTCCAATAGCTCCGCCTTCAGTGGCACTGACAGCCTGCTGAATCCCAAGAATGTTGGTTCCAAGGGAGCGCCTGGCAAAGGCGGCACCGGTCCCGGTGGTAAGGGCAACGACGCCAGCCGGGCCCGGCAAAAGAACTGGTCACGCTGGGTGATCAGCTTCAACACGTTCGAGGGCGATGGCCAGGACTATCTCCACCAGATCGGCTCATTTGGTGCCGTGCTCGTTGTGCCGCGTGCCGACCCCAGCGAGGATGCCGTTTTCACAGATCTGCTCCGCTCCATCGAGCCGCGTTTCATGTCTCACGCAGACACAGAGAAAACCTATCAGGGCTTCGTGTGGTTCTCGGAAGACCCGTCGAAGTACAGTGATGCTGGCCGCAAGGCGAAGAGTCGGCGAACAATTGCCGATGTGTCGCGAGCTCTGAAGCTGAACTATCAGCCTGACAAGTTCTGGGCCGTCTTCCCGCGTGAGGTGGACAAACTCCTGGCCGACCGTGAGACGGCCTTTATCGCCCGCGTCCGCTCCGAGACCCAGTTCACCAGTTTCAGTGTGGACGAACTGCACACCACCGTCTTCGCGGTCGATCGACTCTCCGGCGGCAAGCAAGTCGAAGTCGTGCGTGCACTCCTCAGCGACGAGAAGACCGCCATTGTCGTCCAAAATGGCCGCCTCATCGTGCGCGATCGCTAGTCGCTGCCCGCCGCAAGCGGCGGATGTTTATGAGGCCTCTCCGTGGAACGCTGGGTGCTGTTCTCGCTCATCTCGATGGCCTTCGCGGGCTGCACCTCCGTGATTGCCAAGATGGGCCTGGCGGGCGTCTCGGCGGAACTGGGTCTCGCCGTTCGCACCTGCTTCGTCTTCGCCTTTGTGCTCGCATTCGCCGCCTGGTTTGTGCCTCCGACCGAGATGGCCACGCTGTCACGCCACAACATCGTCTGGCTGGCACTCTCCGCATTCACCACCGCCATTTCCTGGATCTTCTACTACAAGGCCATCCACGTGGGCGAAGTCTCCACGGTCGTGCTCATTGATAAGGGCAGCTTCGTGGTCGCCGTGATCCTGGCGTTTCTTGTGCTCGGCGAGCGCATCAGCTGGCGTGTCGTCGCGGGTTGCACACTCATCGTGGCCGGGCTCTTTGTGGTGGCGCGGAAGTAATCGGTTTTTTCGCTGCGCCAGTATGCTATCATCGGCCGCCGTGTCGCCTCTTCACCTTTCCCACCGGAACTCATCATGCGTTTGCTCACCCTGTTCACCGTCGTGCTCACTGCGAGCTTCGTGCTCGCCCAGGACAAAAAGAACCCGCCCAAGAAAAAGGACCCGCCCGCCAAGAAGGAGGCTCCCGTGGTGCCGCCGCTCAAGGGCGAAAGCAAGACGATCGAGCTGTTCAACGGCAAGAACCTTGATGGCTGGGAAGGATATGAAGACCTGTGGAGCGTGAAGGATGGCATGATCATCGCCAAGAACACCACGCCGCTGAAGTACAGCACATACTTGCTCACCAAGGAAAAGTACTCGGATTTCCGCCTCACCTTCTCGGCGAAGCTCGTGACCTCCGAGATGCACTCGGGCGTCGCCTTCTGGGGCGAAGTCTCGCCGAAGGCCGATGGCAAGGTGACCGACCCGAAGAAGGACCGCAGTGAGTTCACGTACAAGGGGCACCTTGTGATGTTCCCATCGGGCTATGGGATGTACGATCTCTTCGGCCGCAATGGCCTGGGTGTCGATGGGGCTCCGGCCAAGAAGGTGGGCAAGCAGCACGACTGGAACGACATCGAAATCCTGGCCCAGGGCAACCGCGTCCGCGTCGCCATCAATGGTGCCGCCGTGGTCGACTGGCGCGACCCGCTTCCGGACCGCATCAAGGCCGGCCCCATCGGCCTCCAGTTGCACTCCAACAGCGTGCCTCAAGAGATTCACTGGAAGGGCCTCGTGCTCGAAACCTTCCCGAAGGAAGACAAGCTTCTGAGCGTGAAGTAAGAATTCCACATGCCCACTCAGACTTCAGTGTGGGCATGCGTTTACCAATCATCTCACACGGATTTTACTCATGCAGAACATCATGATTCGTGCCCTTTGTGTCTCAACTGTGTTACTGGTGTCACACACGGTATGTGCCGATGACAACACGAAAGATGAGAAGGGAATCGCCCTCTTCAATGGCAAGGATCTTACCGGCTGGGGCTACAAGACCGGCCCCGCCTTCGATGGCAAAACCGAATCGGACGACAAACGCTACACCGCCAAGGATGGCATGATCGTGGTGAACGCGGGCAAGGGCATTCGCCAGCTGTGGACCACCGCCAAGTTCCCCAAGGATTTCGAACTGCGCCTGGAATTCCGGGCCGAGAAGAACGCCGATAGCGGCCTATTCATCCGCGGCCCGCAATTGCAGGTGCGCGACTATCCCGTGGCCGGGCCGTACAAGGAATTGAAGAAGTACAAACCGCAGGACTGGAATGAAATCGTGGTCGTGGTGAGGGGCAATATGGCGCACTGCACCTGCAATGGCGAGGTGCTCGAAGCGATGTTCAAGGTGCCAGACACCGGCGGCATCGGGCTCGAAGCCGACCGTGGGCAGATGGAGTACCGCAACATCCGCCTCAAGGAAATCAAGTGATGTTTCGCAGTCTGTTTGTGATGATGTCACTCACCACTGTGGGGCTCGCCGCCGAGCCCCGCCTGCCGCGTGAGAACTTGCTCCTGTACCGCAACTCCAACGGCACAACAACTCCCGTGAAAAGTGTGGAGGACTGGGCGCAGCGGCGGATCGAGATCGTGCGCGGCGCGGAAGCGATCATGGGCCCACTTCCCGGTGCCGAGAAACGCTGCCCGCTTGATGTGAAAGTGGAAGAAGAAGTCGATTGCGGCAAGTACGTTCGCCGATTGATCACCTACGCCAGCGAGCCCGGTTCGCGAGTTCCGGCGTACCTGCTGATCCCCAAACCGCTCCTCAAGGGGCGAGCCAAGGCCCCTGCAATTCTCTGCTTGCACGGCACGGACAACGTCATCGGTCATGGCACCGTCGTCGGGTTGGGTGAGAAGCCCAATCGCCAGTACGCCGCCGAACTCGCCGAACGTGGTTATGTCGCACTCGCGCCGAACTATCCCCTTTTGGCGAAGTACCAGCCGGACCTCAAGAAACTCGGCTTGCAAAGCGGCACCCTCAAGGCCGTGTGGGATAACATGCGCGGCCTTGATTTACTCGAATCGCTTCCGTTCGTCGATGGCCAGCGAATGGGCACCATCGGCCACTCTCTCGGCGGGCACAACTCTGTCTTCACCGCCGTGTTCGATCAACGGCTCAAGGTCGTGGTATCGAGTTGCGGACTCGATTCATTCCTCGATTACTATGGCGGCAACGAACGAAACTGGCTGCCCGAGAAGGGCTGGTGCCAGACCCGCTACATGCTCAAGCTCGCCGACTACAAGGGCCGACTCGCAGAGATTCCCTTCGATTTCCACGAGATGATCGGTGCACTCGCACCCCGGCACGTGCTGATAATCGCCCCGACACACGATACCAACTTCATGGCCGAAAGTGTCGATCGCATCGCGACCGCTGCTCGCCCGGTCTTCAAGCTGCATGGTCATGAAGATCGGTTGCATGTCGAGCACCCCGATTGTGCCCATGACTTCCCGCCCGAGATTCGTGAAACCGCTTACAAGCGGTTCGACACTGTCTTCAGTCATCCGTGACTGCCACCCGACAGCGATTCTGCATCCCTGGCACTGTGAACAACGGTTCCAGCGTATCGCCATCCACGCACGTTCGACGGCGTGTGACACAATCGTGTGAGTTGTGTTTATGCGAGCCACAGCGGCCGCTCGCCGAATACATTGCAGTTATGAATAGCCACGGATTCCTGCGCGTCGCGGCCGCAGTACCCGAGTTACGGGTCGCGGATTGTGCGTTCAATGCAGACCACACACTCAAGCTTCTCATCGATGCGGAACGGCAAGGGGCAAACCTCGTCGTGTTCCCCGAGATGGGGCTCACCGGCTACACTTGCCACGATCTCTACCACACGCTTCCCCTCCAGCGTGCAGCCGAAACTGCACTCGCGAAGTTGATCGAGCAAGCCGGCAAACATTTTCACGGCGTCGCCATCGTGGGATTGCCCCTCGCACCGGATAGCCAACTCTTCAACTGTGCTGCTGTCATGCATGCGGGCCGATTGCTCGGCGTCGTGCCCAAATCGTTCTTGCCAAACTATAAGGAATTCTACGACGCTCGCTATTTCGCACCCGCGTGCAATGCCGTGTCGCGTGAAGTACGAATCGCCGGGCACACGGCTCCCTTCGGCATCGATCTCCTGTTCACCTGTTCCTCGTTTCCCGATTTGGTGCTCGGTGTCGAAATCTGCGAGGACGTGTGGATGCCGGTGCCACCGAGTTCGCAGCAAGCACTTGCCGGGGCCACCGTGCTCGCCAACCTCTCCGCCAGCAACGAGGCCATCGGCAAGGCGGGCTACCGACGGCAACTCGTCAGTGGTCAATCCGGCCGCTGTCTCGCGGGCTACATCTACACATCGAGCGGCGGCGGTGAATCGACCACGGACCTCGTCTTCGGCGGCCATGCCCTCATCGCGGAGAACGGCAGCATCGTGGCCGAGTCGCCACGTTTCCGTGCTGGCAACCAGTTGCTCATCGCTGATCTCGACCTCGACCACATCCGCCACGATCGCATTCAGACGAATAGCTTTAACGATGCCCGCCGGAGCGCACCGCCATTTCGGCGGGTCTCATTCGATCTGGAGCTTTCGCCGCGAACGCCCGCGCTCATGCGAAGCGTGGCGGCACATCCGTTCGTGCCGAACGACCCGGCCACACTGCAGGAACGCTGCGATGAAATCTTTCACACGCAGGTGGCCGGGCTCGCCAAACGTCTCACACACATCGGCCAGCCGCCCGTGGCCATCGGTGTCTCGGGCGGGCTTGACTCGACCCTCGCGCTGCTCGTCGTGTGCAAGACTTTCGACTCGCTCAGCGTGCCCCGCGAGCGCATCCAGGCGCTCACCATGCCTGGCTTCGGCACCACCCAGCGCACCCGCACCAACGCGAATGCCCTGATGAAAGCGCTCGGTGCTAGCAACCGCACGATCGACATCCGCACACTCGCTTTCGAGCAGATGCAGGCACTCGATCATGCACCTTTCGGAATCGCACTGAACCAGGAAACGGTCGATTCACTCAGCGAGAAGTTGCGGCACCTGCCTCCCGAGCGGCGGCACGATCTGGTCTTCGAAAACGTGCAGGCCCGGCTCCGCACCAGCTTGCTCATGAACACCGGCTTCACCATCGGCACCGGCGACCTCTCCGAACTCGCCCTTGGCTGGTGCACGTACAACGCCGATCACATGAGCATGTACAACCCCAATGTGAGCATTCCAAAAACACTGGTGAAGTTCCTGGTGAAGTGGGCCGCAGAAAATGAATTCACGGGTAGCGAGCGCGAAACACTATTAGATATTGTAGACACCGAAATCTCACCAGAACTGTTGCCGCCGGATGCCAGTGGCAAGATCGTGCAGACAACCGAAGCGACCATCGGGCCCTACGAACTCGTTGACTTTTTTCTGTATCACTTCTTGCGTTTTGGTGCCGAGCCCGAGCGCATTCTCTTCCTGGCCCAGCATGCGACCTTCGACCACGTGTATTCCCCCCAAGAAGTGCGAAAGTGGCTGGCCGTGTTTCTGCGCCGCTTCTTTGCCAACCAGTTCAAGCGCAGCTGCCTGCCGGACGGCCCCAAGGTCGGTTCCGTGAGTCTCTCACCCCGCGGCGACTGGCGCATGCCCAGCGATGCTGCAGCCACGGCGTGGCTCGAGGGGCTGTCGGATCACGAAATCACAAAATCCATTTCCAACCACAGAGACACAGAACCCCCGAGCGAAGCAGAATAGCATTCATGCTCAACCATTCCAGGACGATATTATTGCCCTATGAATTGAAGCGAATATATACTCGCGAGACTCTCCTCTGTGCCTCTGTGATTTCCAAGCCTATCCTACCCGGAATATTGCCATGCGTTATGGATACTGGATGCCGATCTTCGGCGGATGGTTGCGGAATGTGGATGATGAGAATATGGCCGCCACATGGGAATATAACAAACGGCTGGCTCAGCGGAGTGAGGAGATTGGCTTCGATCTGTCACTGGTTGCGGAACTGAATCTCAACGATATCAAAGGCGTCGATGCCCCCTCGCTCGATGCCTGGAGCACGGCTGCGGCCCTCACCGCCGTGACGCAGCGACTCGAATTCATGGTCGCGGTCCGGCCCACGTTTCACAACCCCGCTCTGCTCGCCAAGCAAGCCGCCAACATCGATCACATCGGCGGCGGCGGCCGACTCTCACTTAATGTCGTTTCCAGCTGGTGGAAGGACGAGGCCACGAAATACGGCGTTCACTTTGAACAGCACGACGACCGCTATGCTCGCACCGCCGAGTGGCTGACCGTGCTCGATGGCGTCTGGCAGCGCGATAACTTCACCTTCGAGGGCAAGTACTACAAGGTGCTCGACAACGTGCTGCAACCGAAGCCCGTCAGCCGACCGCGACCTGTGCTCTATGCCGGCGGCGAATCCGAGACAGCCAAGAACCTCATTGCCAAAATGTGCGACGCCTATGTGATGCACGGCGACCCACCCGAACGTGTCGGCGAAAAGATCGCGGATATGAACGCCCGACGCGACAAGTTCGGCCTTGGCCCAATGACCTATGGCGTTGCCGGTTACTCCATCGTGCGAAAAACGGAGGCCGAGGCGAAGCGCGAGCTCGCACGCATCACCGACGTGAAGCAATCCGCCGCGGGCTACGACAACTACCAGCAATGGCTCGCGGGCACCCAGCTCGAACAGCGTGTTTCGCTCGAAGATTACTCGGTGAGCAACCGCGGTCTGCGCTCCGGCTTCATCGGCACACCCCAGCAGGTGATCGACCGCGTCAAGGCCTTCGAGGCCGTCGGCGTGAGCTTGCTGCTCTTGCAGTGCAGCCCGCAACTCGAAGAGATGGAACGCTTTGCCGAGACTGTCATCGGCAAGTGAAGCAGCACGGAGAGCCCGCCCGCTCGGCGAGAATTGTTCTGAACTCCCAATTGTTCATTGAATCAATAAAGATAATAAAGTATTTGGTCGATACCAATCTTGACATTGAGCACGCGAATGATAAGAATGCGTGCGTTGCCTGATTTCTCCAGGGAGTGAATGCTGTGTGGCCGAAGGTTGTGCTGGGGTTCATCGTGGTGTACGTGCTGGCAGCCGCGGCGTGGGTCATCTCAGCCGGGGTGATTCGGCAAAGTGACCACTTGGAACTGCTTAACGTCGCCTGCGATCCCACACGCGAACTCTGGCGCGACATCAACCGCGACTTCATTGCCGAGCAGCGAGCCCGGGGTGTGAAGGTCACCATTCGCCAGTCGCACGGCGGCTCCGCCAGCCAGGCCCGGGCGGTGATCGATGGCTTGCAGGCCGATGTCGCCACGCTGGCGCTCTGGTCGGACACAGATGCGATTCGCAAGGCTGGACTGATCGAACCCGGCTGGGATGCGAGGCCAACTGCCTTGCCTTATTCCTCCACGATTGTGTTCGTGGTGCGGAAGGGGAATCCGAAGAACATCCGCGACTGGAGCGACTTGCCAACCGTGGAGGTGGTGACACCGAACCCCAAGACCTCGGGCAACGGCAAGTGGAGCTTCCTGGCACTGTGGGGTTCCGTGATCTGGCACGGCGGCACCGAGGAGCAGGCCCGTGAATATGTCACACGCGTGTTGCGGCGCGTGCCCGTTCTCGATGCCTCGTCCCGCGGTTCGACCATGACCTTCGCGCAGAAGGGCGTTGGTGATGTGCATCTCACCTGGGAGAACGAGGCCCATCTTGAAGTGCAGGAATCGGGCAGAGAACTCGAAATCGTTTACCCCTCGGTGAGCGTGCGTGCTGAGCCGTTCGTGGCCCTGGTGGATCGAAACGTGGATGCGAAAGGAACGCGGGAAGTGGCCGAGGCCTATCTGAAGTTCCTGGAGAGCGATGCTGCCCAGCACACCATCGCCCGGCACTTCCATCGGCCATCGAATGAGGCGATCTTCGAACAGTATCGCAAGCAGCCCGATGGCCGCGGCCTGTTCCCGGTGTTCGACCTGCGCAAGGCCACTACCTTGGTCCCCGGCGGCACCTGGGACGATGTGCAGCGAACCTTCTTCGCGGAAGGGGCTCTCTTCGACCAGGTATACACAGACGCGAAACGCTAGCCGATCACTGAGGGACACACGCAGTCCCCAGTTTCAGGAGACTCTGACATGGTGGCACTCGTGAAGGAACCGAATCTGGATAACGATGCTGAAGCGTTCGTCGCACGGTTGAGCCGGGCGGCCTACGAGGAAGCTCTGAAACAGGGGATCAGCGGCCCGTTTGCTGAACTGGAGCTGGCCATCTGGCGGCAAATCCGCGAAGTGGTGCGCGACTGCACGCCGGAAGCGGTCGTCGTTCGGGCCGAAGGATTGCTCAGTGCCGGTGACCATATATGAGTTCTGTCAGTCGGCGTGCGTTGCCGGGCTTCGGCCTGGGTCTCGGCTTCACGCTATTTTACCTCAGCGTGCTCGTGCTAATTCCGCTCACGGCACTCCTGGTGAAGGCGGCCTCGCTGGGTCCCGCCGAGTTCTTCGCTGCGGCCTGGACACCGCGGGCACGTGCCGCCTACGCCCTCACATTCGGCGTCTCGTTCTGTGCCGCAGCCATAAACGTGGTCCTCGGCCTCATCGTCGGCTGGACGCTCGTGCGTTATGAGTTCCCCTTGAAACGCGTGATCGATGCACTCGTGGATGTGCCGCTGGCGCTGCCCACGGCCGTGGCAGGGCTCGTCTATGCCGGGCTCTACGTGCAGAACGGCTGGCTGGGCCAGTTCTTCGTCCCACTTGGCATCGATGTCGCCTATACCCGCTTCGGCATCGTGCTCGTGCTAATCTTCACGGGCTTTCCATTCGTGGTGCGCACGGTGCAACCGGTGCTCGCAGACCTTGATGCGGAAGTGGAGGAAGCTGCGGGTGTGCTTGGTGCTACACGCTGGGAAACCTTTCGCCGCATTATCCTGCCTACCCTGGTGCCACCCGCTCTCACCGGCTTCGCCCTTGCCTTCGCTCGCGGCCTCGGTGAATACGGTTCCGTGATCTTTATCTCCAGCAATATGCCCTTCGAGACCGAGATCGCGCCCATGCTGATCTTCTCGCGACTCGAAGAATACGCTTACGGTGAAGCGGCCGCGATTGCCGTGGTGCTACTGAGTATGTCGTTCGGGCTGCTCGTGGTTATCAACCGGCTCGAACGCTGGAGCCAGCGCGATGCATGACAGCAAAATCGCGAATGCTCGCCGGGCCGATCCGCTGTGGGTTCGCATCGCTCTCATCGGCAGCAGCTTCGCCATTGTCGGCTTGCTCGTGGCCTTGCCGCTGGCGAATGTCTTTTTTCAGGCCTTCGCCAAGGGCATCGGCACCTACTGGAAGAACCTCACCGCGGACCCGGACACGCTGCACGCCATCGTCCTCACTCTGATTGTGGCACCCGTTGCTGTGGCCATGAACACGCTCTTCGGCGTCGCCGCGGCGTGGGCCATTGCCCGCTTTCGTTTCCCGGGCCGCACGCTGCTCACCACGCTCATCGACTTGCCCTTCTCCGTCTCCCCTGTCGTCGCCGGTTTGATGTTCGTGCTGATCTTCGGCCTGCAAGCACCACTCGGGCAATGGCTAAAGGCGCACGGCTACCAGGTGATCTTTGCCCCGCCCGCGCTCGTGCTGGCCACGGCATTCGTGACGTTTCCCTTTGTGGCTCGCGAACTGATTCCCGTGCTCGAAGCCGTGGGGCCGGATGAGGAGCTCGCAGCGCGTAGCCTCGGGGCCAGCGGCTGGCAACTCTTCTGGCGGATCACGCTGCCGAACGTGAAGTGGGGCCTGCTCTACGGCGTGATCCTGTGCAACGCCCGGGCCATGGGCGAGTTCGGTGCAGTTTACGTGGTGAGCGGCCGCATCGGCGGGCAAACAGACACGATGCCGCTGCGCGTGGAGAAGCTGTTGCAAGAATACAACGCCTCGGCCGCCTTTGCCCTGGCCTCCGTGCTCACATTGCTTTCCATCATCACGCTAATCGCCAAGGTGCTGATCGAACCAAAAGTCCGCGTAGAGCAGGAGCAGGAGCCTAGCGAGAAGTGAGACACCCAGCATGGTGGGTGAGTTGAACTTGAGAACGATTCGACGCAGAGCGTCGAAGAGGGCGTTACCACGCAGAGCGTGGTAACGAGCGATATAGCGTCATCACGTTCTGTTATTTCTTTGCCTCGGTGGGCTGGCGGAAGCCGCGTTCGATCTTGTCGTTGGGGTCCGTGGAGACGGGCCCATCGCGCCAGAGCCAGCGCATCATTTCAGGCATGATGGCCCCGCCGAACTTCTGCCCGTGGTTGTTCATGCCCCACGAATAATTCACATCGTAGCCCTTCGCTGTCAACGCCTTCATCAGTCGCACGTTCTGGTAGAACCAATCGCGCGACTGGTCGTACTTGCCATCACGAATCCCGCGATTGTCGTTGCGGCCATCGCACAGAAAGACGCGGATCGGCTTCTTCTCGGCGGCGAGGACCTTCTTGGGGTAGACGTGGCCGCCGCGAAGGTTGACGAAACTGCCGACGTTGCTGAGCACCTTGCGGAAGTGATCCGGCCGTTCCCACGCCACCGTGAACGCGGCGATGGCACCGGAACTGGAACCGCCGATGCCATGCATCTCGGGGTCCTTGGAGATGTTGTAATCTTTTGCCAGTGCTGGCATGAGTTCCTCGGTGATCACACGGGCATATTTGTCATCAAGCGAGTTATATTCCGTGGGCCTATTGGTATCGCGATCGCCCCAGTTGGAGGGCGTCGGCTCTGGTTGATCGGGCCGCCGACCGGGATTAATGAAGACGCCGATCATCACCGGAATTTCTCGCCGATAAATGAGATTATCCATCACATTCTGGGCACGCATGTCGCCTTTCTCGTTCATGAAGGCTTGCCCATCCTGGTACACCATCAATGCCGCCGGGACTTTCGGGTCATATTGAGCGGGCACGTAAACCCAGTAAGTATGTTGAGTGCCTGGATACACGTTGCAGGGCAGCACGAACGGACCCTTGATTACCCCCTTCGGCACACCCTCTTGCGGCAACGAATCGGGCCCAAGCCGGTACTGCGAGTCCGGGTTCGGGGCTTTCGCGGCTGGCGGAGGCTGGATCGTGGTGTGACTCAGGGCCATCACGGCTGCACCCGCCAGGCCGAGCGTGAAAAAAGTGATGAACAGATTTCTCATTTGCGCAATTCTCGGTGGAGAGAGAACCGCCCGAGATCGACAGACTGCCGAAGGCGAGCGGCCGGGCTCATCGTCTGAGTGAACCGCGCACCACCCTGCTCTGCAAGGATCTTTTCACGAAACATCTCGGCCAGCAAACCCTCGAATCGCGATGATGGTCTGAATGCCGAACGCTCAAGAGGCGCCAGAGTGCATCATGGACGCACGGCGTAGACGATGAAAAGTGTGGGGAAGGCAGGATTTGCGTCGATGGTGGTGCGGAAGCCGCGACGCTCGAAGAGTGCGGCGATGGCCTGGGTGCGTGCTTCACCGTAGTGGCACTCGACAATGATTTGCCGCACCTTCGGCCAGTCGTCGTCGGACAGGCCGGCCAGGATGAAGTCCTCGGCCTGTTCCGCATCGATTTTCAAGAGATCAATGCGCTCGATGGCGTTCTCACGGATCACATCGGAGAGCACCATCAATTCACAGGCCACCTCTTCCTTTTTCAGGAAGAACCGGCGGACTCGCTCAGCCAGGCGGCGACGCATGAGGCCCGGCAAGCACGAGATGAACAGAGCGAGCGGCCGCGGCAACACCTTGAAACGACCCAGCACATACTCGCGACCACGAACCTGCGCGGCCTCCGAATGATCGGGGTACATCGTCGAGGCGTTGGACATGCGCGGATAGTATTCGAAGGTGGCCTGCCCGGCATGATCCGAGAGGCCCGCGTGAAAGAGCTTCAGATCCAGATGATTGTGTTTCGCCGCATTGAGGCTCAGCACCTCAAAGGTTTTCTGTAATGGTTCGAAGGAGAATACACGGGCTGTTGTGAGAATTTGATTCAAGAACAAGAGAAACAAGCCCGTGTTGGCACCCACATCGAGAATGCAATCGCCATCCTGAATGGTTACACCATGCAGACGATAGCAATCGTCGTTGAAAATATCTTCGTAGATCATCAATGTGTCGTCTTTGCTCAGACTGAACACTGAAAGGCCGTTGGGCAGGCGGAGCGTGCGTGGCGAAGCCATGGAAATACATCTCATGTGAGGAGCGTGATCCTCACACGCATGTTGTTTACCTTAGTATCACGTGGCATGGCCCTTCAAGTTGAAGGATTGGGAGAAATAGGGAGTTTATTATCACTTTGCCGACCATGTGGGATGATCGGTGCAATCCGCAGAATCGTTATCACAAGCATCTGCTGGAGCGAACGCCGAACCCCGACATCAACGGCGGACTCACGGAGCATCAACCACGGTGTTCGATCTTGGCCCGCAAGTACGCGATTTGGATGAGTCGTTTTTCGTTCGGTGCGTCCGGATCAAATTCCAGTGGCACGTGCTCGCGGGCAACATACTTCAGCACTTCGAACGCACGGCGCCGCAGGACCTCATCTCGCCGTTCGAGAGCTTCGAGGAGCATGGGAATCGCAGCCGCACCACGCGAGACCAGTTCCACTGTGGCCGCCTTCATCCGGCTATCCTCAGTCAGTTGCTCCACCCAGCGGTGCAACTTCTCGGCTTCCAGCAAGGTTACCACCGGACCACTGAGGGTTGCCACAGGGGCGGGCGTGGTGGTCGGAAACGCAGAGGGTTGCTTGGACACTGAACTCGGAAACACCACGGGCCGCTCCGGGAGTGTGGCTGTGCCGACCGAAGTGTATTCGGGCTCAGCAAACGCCTCGTGCTCGCCGTTGCCATGAACGCGAGAGGCAAAATGTCGCGTAAAGCCATCCTCCTCGAAACTGCGGCCCAAATAGGCATCGATGGCTTTCTGATCATT
Organism: Gemmataceae bacterium; assembly: GCA_041750275.1. Taxonomy (GTDB): domain Bacteria; phylum Planctomycetota; class Planctomycetia; order Gemmatales; family Gemmataceae; genus JBGSZR01. The sequence continues at coordinate 16,595 of JBGSZR010000151.1, read as the reverse complement.
CACGAGTTCATGCGGCGTGCCATGCGTGACCACTTGTCCTTCGCTGATGAGGTAGACGCGGTCTGCACTCCGAAACACTTCACGAACGTTGTGGTCGGTGATCAGGATGCCGATGCCGGAACGTGCCAGATCGCGGATGTTCTCACGGATATCTTCCGTGGTCTTGGGATCAACCGCGGCAAAGGGTTCATCGAGCAGGATTAGCAACGGTTCACAGACGAGACAGCGGGCAATCTCGAGTCGTCGCTTCTCGCCACCCGAGCAACGGGCGGCTGTGTTCTTGCGCACATGCGACAACTTGAAACGATCCAGGGCTTCGTCAGTGCGTTCCCAGCGTTCACGACGGGAGAGTTTGCGTTTCAGGCTGCGACTTCGCGGCAAAGCTTCGAGAATGGCGAGGAGATTCTTCTCGACAGAGAGTTTGCGGAAGACGCTTGGTTCCTGCGACAGATATCCCATTCCCCGCCGTGCCCGCTTGAACATCGGCAAACCGGTGACATTCTCTCCGTTGAAGGTAACCTGGCCCCCATTGGGCGGGATTTGCCCGGTGGCCATGCGGAAACTGGTGGTCTTGCCTGCGCCGTTGGGCCCCAGCAAGCCGACCACTTCGCCGGCGTTCACCTCAAAAGAGACACCGTTCACCACCAACCGGCGGCCAAAGTATTTGACCAGTCCTTCAACTTCCAGCAGTGCCATGGCGCAGCCTCCCTGCAGTTCTCAGCGAGGGGGGGCTTACCCGAACAATCGCGGATTAACAAGCCAGAAAAGGGACGCGATTCAAGGTGATTGGTTCAAATTGCGAGGAGTTGAAGGGCAACCGTGCACGTGAGTGCACAGTTAAATGGCAAGCAATATCGAGGTTCATCACCGCGACGAGGGCTGCGAGGCGAGCAGATCGCCAATGATCCGCCGCAACATCTGACCTGTCGTCATGCCGCGGCGATTGGCTGCTTCCAGTTGCACCGCCTGCCAGCGCGGCAGAAGCAACGGCAACTCGACGACTTCTTGGTCCTGTCGAGTCACATCGACTGAAAGCGGTTCGAGCAACGGATGCACGGTACACCTGCCCTGGGAGTCGTGTGGACATCCTGCATCGCTATCACCAGCCATTCTGGCGATCAGGCAATCCGACTGGTCCATGTGCTGTAGCACGACCCGTGCGAGGGAAATGCTATGCGATCTGAACATCCGGAGCAAGCAAGGAAGAAGATTCTGTGAAGACTGTCAAAGCGTTCCGGACTGTCCAGGTTGGATAAGTTCGATCAGATCGCGTTGTTCCATAAGAGCAATGGTGGTGCCACAACCGATAAAATTTCAAACATATGTTTCAAAGCACTATTTATAAAAGCTTTACATCTCATTATCTCTGATGTTGCCTGGACTGCATCCGGTTCGCACCGCCCGCCACGCTTGCATTTCCTTTCCGTTTCGCGCAGCAAGGTGGCATTATTTCCACCGGAACGGGGTCCGACGAAATCACAAACACGGGGATGCGGGGCATGGCATTCGGGTGAAGCGGGCTATCGGGGCAAAGGTGGAAGGTTCCGACGATTCCGCCTGACTGTGCCGGAAAAGCGGGAAAAAACTTGCTCTGGAAGCGCCGATGGGGACAATAGAGTTTACCATTTCGACGTCCGGACCGAGCAGCCGCCCACCTGCGGTCCCACGGCTCAGCCGCCCCCATTCCGGAGAATCGGTCATGTCCCATGACGATGACGAAAAGGTCACGAACGATCCAACTCCGGGTGCGGACCAGCCGGATGCCGAGGAATTGCCGCTCGATCTGGCCGAGTTTGCCGAGGCAGTTGAATTTGAACCATCAGACGATGTTTCGTTCGATGTGCCACCACCGCCGGAAGCCGAACTCGGTGAACACACGATCGGCATGTCGCTCGCGGACCTCGCCGATATTCCCGGACTTGGCGACCTGATTCCGAGTGCCGAACCCGCCTCGGGCATCCCACCTCTGCCCGTCGAATCTTTCACTAGGCTCGTCGAGGACCCTTCGGTCGACACGGACGACCTCGTCCCGATCGATGAGGCCTACCCGGCTGCAGATCCTGCGTCTTCGACCAGTCTATCCGCCCGGCTCGATCCACCCAGCGGCGTGAACATCACGGCAGATTCCAGTACGAAACTGGCCGAGATGGCCGAGGCTGCCGACTTCGACGATGTGGCGGACCTCGAAGACATCGCAGTGGTTGAGCCCGCTTCCGGCTGGTTCGATTCCGAGGCAGATGAACTCGCAACCGCTGAACCACCTGTAGCCGAGGCGACCTCGGCCACCGGATTGGAGCCAGCCGCGCCCGGCCATCAGATCGAGAGTTCAGATATCTTTGCGTCAGGCCCCGTGCCGAGTGCGGAAGCCGCGGATGTTTCCGATGTGATCGCCGCGACCACGGGTTCCATTCCGACCGCGCAACTCGAGGACGCCGATGATGTGCCGTTCGGCACGACTCGGCCCTCCGATATCGCTCTCTCTTTCAACGAACCACCGGGCGGCAGCACGATCGCGGAAGCGTCCGACGACTTGCCGCTCGCAGACGAAGCGGTGGATGACGTCCCCGTCGCCAGTGCCGAAGAAGTCCTCGACTCGGGCAACCTGGCACATGCACCCGAAATACCTGAAATCGATGAGACGATGGATCTCGGTTCGACGCCCGCCCATCACACTGATGCCTCCAGCATTATGGGTGAACTCGCGGGCGGCACCGAGAATCTGATCGACGCTTCTGGCGTCCGAATCGAAGCGCCCGGCATGGGACGCACACTGAGTGATGATCCTTTCTTCACAGGAGCATCGAAGCCCGAATTCGACCTCACCGACCTCGATCAGCAGGTGCCCCCCGGCCTCACCGGAACAGATATCCACCTGGCCCGAACCGAGGAACTGGCACCTCCAGGAAGCTCCAACCTCTTCGATGCGACCGAGCCCGATGTGGAACTGCCCGATGCCGGAAAGGTCGATCCGTTCGCGGATGCCTGGGCGATCGATCAGCCCTCGCTCTCCTCGGGCCAGTCCAGCATCTTCACCGGTGAGAAACCCGAGAACAGCACCAGAACCGGTGGCTCGAACGTCCCAGTTGCTGTGCCGGATCCGGATTACACTGACTCTGTCGATTTCTCCGATCATCCTGATCTTAGCGGTGCGGACTCCGGCTCCTTCCACAAGGGCATTCCCCCCGCCGTGCCCGCAGCGGAAGCCGACGACGACATGATCGACTGGTCGGCGGCCGAAGGGCATCCGGAATCATCGCTCTCGGGCGGCGCTTCCGGCATCCTCAGCAGCCAGTTCGACGCTCCCATGTCTGGCATTCTGTCGCGCGGCAGTAAAGCAAGCTCGGAGGATGACGATCTGCTGGAGGTGACAGCCGAGACACAGCCCGCGAAGTCCGTGCCGCATGGTCTGAAGGGCCGGCCGGCCTCTGATCCCTCGGTTGAAGTGGAGTGGGCCCCGGATTCCTCCGACGAGAATGCACCACTCCCGAGCCGTAAGAGCGGCAAGGGCCACAATCGCACCTCCGACGCTCGCACGTCACCCGCACGTCCAGCTGCTGACGCCCCCGCGAAACGTGGGCTTGATCGCGTGCTCGGCCTTGCTCTTGGGCTGGTCGTCGGAACCGCGGTCTGCGCCGGGTTGTACCTGACCGGAACGATCCCCAACGGCGAGAAGGCTGCTCCATCCAACGGATCCTCCACCGCAGCCAGCGGCGACGTTGCCACGCTGACGGCCAGTCTGAAGGAAGCCAACGACAAGGCCGCCGCCGCCGAAAACGATCTTGCTGCGCAACAGAAAACGGTGAGCAAGCTCGAAAACGACCTCAAAAAGCAAGGTGATTCGGTTCGCGCGATCGAGAAGCAATTGATGGCCGAGCGGGACATGATCGCGAAACTGGAGAAAGATGCCCAGACGGCCACCGACAACTTCCTCGAAGCAGACAAGCAGCTAACAGTCGAGAAACTCGCTGTCGCCAAGCTGGAAACCGCGCTCAAGACCGAAAAGGAGGCAGTCCTCAAGACCGAGAAGGAGTTAAAGTCCGAGCAGGAACTCGTCGCCAAGCTGGAAAAGGATGTCAAGGCGGAGAAAGACGCGGCCGTGAAGCTCGAAACGGATCTCCTCGCCAAGCTCAAGGAAAGCACGGATCTCGTCGCCACTGCCGAGCAAAAGCGAAACGAAACACTCGCGACGCTTGAGACCGTTGCCAAGGAATTACAGGCGAAGAAACTGCTGCCCGCCAAGTACGACACGGCAGCACTCCTCGCAGCCACGAGGGACGCGGCCGAGCGAGCCACAGGCCCGAATCTGAGCACGCTCTTCCCCACCGGCATGGCCGCGGTCGGTGGCAACCCACTCACGGCCGGTCAGTTGATCGACATCGCTGACCGACTCGGCAAGGCCGAGACTGACGCCGCCAAGGCCCGCGCAACCTTGCTCGCTGCGGTCGAGAAGCACGAGGCCGAGGTCAAGGCGATCAAGGAGCAGCAAGCGGCTGACCTCAAGAAGATTCAGGATCAGAACGCCGCCGATGCCAAGAAACTTGCCGACACTTATGCCGCGGACACCAAGAAACTCCAGGATACGCACCTGGCAGAACTGAAAAAAGCGACCGACGCCAACGGCATCGCCAAGTTAAAGGAAGCGCACGCAGCCGAGATGAAGAAGGCCGGCGAACAATTCGAGGCAGATAAGAAGAAGTTGCTCGCCGAGGCGGATGTGATCGCTGACAAGCTGAAGGATGCCCACGCCAAGGAAGTGAAGTCGCTGGAGCTGGCCATTGAGACCGAGAAGCAGAAAGCCGCCTTGATGGCCAAGCAGTTCCAGGCTGATCTCGGGAACGCCGTGAGCCCGGCGCAAACGCTGGACCAGTGGCTGACAATCCTCACGGGCCTGCGTCGGCCGGCCGATGCTGAACCCGCCCTCGCGGCCGCCAGCAAGGTGCTCGCCACGGCACCGCCTGGCAGTGAGGACTACGCCAAGGCTCAGACCGTCCACGGGCTGGCTTTGCTCATCAAGGGTGAGACCGAGACCGCCAAGACCTGGTTCGTGCAAGCCAAGGGCTCAGCGGCTTACAAGAATGTCGCCGGCAAGGCGGGCTGGGCCAAGGCGGCTGATCTGGGACTCGCCTCCGTCGATGACCCACTCGCGGCTCTCCGGAAGCCTGTTCTCGCCAACAAGCAGGACAAGGCCGTGGGAGCCAAGTATCTCGATGCGGGAATTCAGGCCTACCGTGCAGGCCGCTACGAGGACGCCGAAAAAGCCCTCACCGAAGCCGCCTGGCATGACGACACCAACCCCCTACCGTGGTACTTCCTGGGTGCTACCCACTGGCAACTTGGCGACACGAAGCGAGCCATGAAAGACTTCGGTGATGGGGCGACCCGTGAGAAGTCGCGAAGCGTCACCACACGTTCCATCGACCTCGCCATCAGCCCGATCCAGGGTAGCGCCCGCGATGCCCTCAGCGGCATGCGGCCATAAACCAACCCAATGTGAACCGCAACTGAGCCCGCCCGAAATGGCGGGCTCTTTTCATTCAATCTCGACCCCGACTTCGCCGTCGCGCACCTCGCCGATAACCCATGCGGGGACACCTTCCTTCTCCAATTGCCCGACGATGCTGTTGGCAAAGCTCGGAGCGCAGATCACAACGAAGCCCACACCCATGTTGAACACGCGGATCATCTCGGCGTCGGCGACGTTGCCAAGTTTCTGCATCCAGCTGAACACCGGCGGCACGGGCCACGTTCCGCGTTTCACAAACACGCGTTTACCAGGCGGCAAGATGCGGCCGATGTTGTCCGGCAAGCCGCCGCCGGTGATGTTCGCCAGCCCGCGGATCACGCCCTTCTTCACGGGGTAGTGCCGCACGACACTGCGAATCGGCCGCACATAGAGGCGTGTTGGTGTGAGCAGTTCCTCGCCGACAGTCTTGCCGAGTTCGGGCACGGCATCGTTTACGGTCAACCCGGCCGCTTCGAACACGACCTTTCGTACGAGACTATAGCCGTTCGAATGCACGCCGTTGGAGGCCAGGCCGATCACGGTGTCGCCCGCCTGGATATGCCGGCCATCGATGACACGGTCGCGCTCCACAACGCCCGTGCAGAAGCCGGCCATGTCAAAGTCGCCGGGCTGGTAGAAGTCCGGGAGGATCGCGGTCTCACCGCCCACGAGCGAGCAATCCGCCTCCACGCAGCCATCGGCGATGCCCTTGACGAGTTGCTCGGTCATGGCGGGATCGTCAGCAGGCATGGCGATATAGTCGAGAAACACGAGCGGTTCGCCACCCGTGCAGATCAAGTCGTTCACGGACATGCCGACGAGATCGATGCCGACCGTGTCGAACTTCTGCATGAGGCAGGCGATCTTGAGCTTGCTGCCAACGCCATCCGTGCAGGTGACGAGCACGGGATGCTTGAACTTGCGGCTAAAAAGCCAGGCATTGGGGTCGAGATCGAAGAGGCTGGCAAAGCCTCCGACGCCCTTGCCCCCCTTGCGCGGCGGGAACGGCGGCGGGATCACCCGCGTGGTGTCCTGCGTGCGGCGTAAATGCGACTGGATGCCGGCAATGGTCTGTTCATACTTGCCGAGATCGAGCCCGGCCTTCTTGTAGTCCCACTGCTCAGCCATCGCATACCCCAGGTGCATTCGGAAGCGAATGGGGATGTCTTATGTGAGGCGAGCAAGAGGGGCGAACCTCGGCGGATCAGGTTCGCACACGGATTGTCACCGATGACGTCGTGGACACGGGTGCAACGGGTCTGGAGATGCCCAAACGGCTCATCGAACCGCCTGGCATTCGACCCGATCGCACACGGCAAGCCAAGACCGTGGTCACTCCGTGGGGCCACCACTGGAGGCGGGTTGCCAGGTGAGGCCGAGCGAGAGCGACTTGTCGCGGCGAGCCTGAATGGCCCAGGGCGTGCCCTTGTAGTCGATGACCATCTGATCGAATAATTCCTTGGCCTCGCCGGCCATCGCCTTCGCGGACTTGCTCTTTGGCTCCTCGATGGAGATGAGGCGGTAGCCGTCCTGCCCCTTGGCCTTGTCCAGTTCGGGCAGCACATCGGTGCGGATGTTGCCAAGCCGGGAGTTGTACTCATCGACATAGGCGAGGCGGGCTTTCACCTGGGCCACGGCATAGTCGTAGTTCGCCTGCCAGCGTTTCGGTTGCTTGTCACGCTCCGCGGCAACGGCATCAAGACGGGCCAGTGCCAGCGACAACTTCGCCGTGGCAGGTGCCGGGAATTCGTCCTGCTTCTTCTCGATCTCCTTCTTCACGGAGTCTGAAGCCGTGCCGAAGAACTCACGTTCGATGCGCGGTCCACCATTGCCACCTCCGCCCCACAGCTCGCGCATAATGAGCATCGATTCGACAATGCTCACTCGGAACAGGTTCTTCTCGCGGAATGTGGCGTGCTGGGTCTGGAAGGCGGCATCATTCTGCATGGCTTTCGCCTTCTCCAGTTCCATCGCGATCATGGTGAAGGTGAGGCCATCTTCCTTGTAGGGTTCGAGTGCCGAGGCCGGGAACGGGATGGACATCTCGGCACCGCTCTCGAGGTTTTCATCTTCGACGATGGAGGGCAGTGAAATCTCAGCATTGATCGCTGCGACCTCGGAGCCGGAGGCACCCATGGGAGCAGCCGGGAATTCGAAGCGGCCCGCGGGAGGCTCAGCCAGGTCGAATGCAACCTGCGTTTCAGGCATGGCACCGAAAAGCTTCACATTCTGGCTGAAGGGTCCACCCAGGAGGTTACTGCCGTTGGCAACATCGATCACCTTGGAGTATCGGGAAGCGATCGCTTCGACCCAGGCTTCCACGGGAATTGGCTCGGCCGGGTCGAGATCCTTGACCGGGAGTTTGTTCTTGTCGCCGACGTAGCGGACCGATTCAAGAAACGTGCTGCCGGTCACATAGTCGCGGCGATCACGGCTGCCTTCGGGGAGCAAGTTGTAGAACTCGAGGGCGTTCTCCTTGGCCTGAGCCGTCAGAATCGCCTGCACGCCCGGAGGCGGTGTCGAGAGCAACTCTGCGAGCTTCTCGGTCATCGGCTCACTGCCCGGGCGGAGGCGGCCACGATCCGGGTTGAAGCGGCACACGTCCCAGATCACGACCTTCTGAGTGCCATTGGCAGCGGCGAGCTTTGCATAGAACTCATCCAGCGGAATCAACGTATCCATGTCCTCCAGGTCGCCCTCGGCCGGAACCAGATACGCCTTGCCATCCATCTCGACAGCATGGCCGCCGAAATAGACCACCAGGCGATCCTGAGGCCGGCTGGAATCGAGGAAGCGATCAATCGAGCCGTTCACGACGTTCTTCAAGGGGAAGACCGCTTCCCCCGCGGCGATGGTGTCTGCGAGCACATACAGCTGATTGTTGGTCTTGTCCGTTGGGACGCGCCACTGGTGGGCGAGGTGCAAGGCCGAGGTGCGGGTCTGATCCTGGCCGCTGCGATCACCGTGAGTCAGCGGGTTCAGATACATGTACTGGCTGATGTGAACGAAGAGCATGCGTCGGGGGAAGCCGGAACCAACCTGTGCCACAGCGTTCGGAGTATTGGTGCGTTCCGGATTAAAGGCGATTGGGCCACGTGTCTTCGTGGTCGATTCGGCCCCACCTGAAGCGTCTCGCTTCTTGAACTTGCTGGCACCGTAGATGCCACCCATCACGAGGCCGCCCGCGAGCAGAATACACACACCAATCCACACAGCGGTCGAGACACTCGACTGCTGCCGACGATATCGGCGACTCGACACGAGTGGAATCTCGTCCGAAGGCTTGAACTCCGAGCTCTGCGGAACGGGATCATGTGTGAGCCGGGGGGGGGCCGGTGGTAGCGGCACGGGTGCTGGCCGAACCGGTGCGGGTGCAGGCATTGGTGCAGGCACGGGCATCGGTGCAGGCGCCGCAGCCGCAGGATACGGATAACCCGGATGGGCCGGCGCGCCAGGGTAACCATGTGGCGGTGCGTAGCCAGGTGGCAGCGCGTAGCCTGGAGGAAGCGGATAACCCGGAGGCGGCCCGTATCCTGGCACGTGCGGATAAGGATAACCTGGAGGCAACGGATAAGGATAACCTGGAGGTGGTGCATAACCCGGAGGCGGATAATAGCCGTTCGGATCCGGCACGGCTGGCATCACGCCAGGTGTGTGCTCATCCTCGAAGGGGTTCTCACCACGGGAAGTGGATGAACCATTGCCGAGCTCCGCAAAAGTCCCGGAGCCGTTCGGCGGCATGGGCTGCGGATAATGAGCGGGCGGCACACCAAATCCAGGTGCGGGATAGGGCAGTGGCTGCCCGGGTGCCGGATAAGAGTGGGGTTGCTCAGCGGGCCCAAAACCTGGCAGATCCGAAGGCACACCGTCATCATCGAGATTAAACACACTCGGCCCGGCGGGAGCTGCTGGCATTGCCGGTGTTTCCTCCCGTGCCTTCGTGCGCACCACCGCCCCGCACTTCTTGCATTTCACAGCCTGCCCGGCCCATTTCGCCGGGATTTTCAGTGTGTTCTGGCAGGTCGGGCAGGTTGCACGGATTGTCGCGTCCATACCATCTCTCCGGGAGTGGCGTTCACCCTTCACGTTACAACATATCTCGAAACGTGGGGGGAAGAATCACAGGCAGGCCTACGGGCTCAGCAGTATCAGATTATTCCAAGAAGGAATCGAAATCGGCAGTCGATTCCTGGCTCAAAGATGGGAACAGCAACCTGGCTGAAAAGCTGATTTGTGTTCCTTCCATCGCAAACCGCGTTCCCGCTCCCCTTCTACTCATGGAACCTTGGGCAAACCACTATAGCATTAGAGTGATTCTAGCAGATTCGGTTCCAGGAAGCCGAGACGAATCAATCGCATCGCCCGTCGTCTTGACTGCGTTCGGCGGCGGATATCCATTCTTGAACCGGAGGCGAACATGCAAGTCGTTTTGATCGAAGGGGATGGCATCGGCCCGGAAGTCACCGGAGCCGCTTGCCGTGTGATTGCCGCCGCCGGCGTCAAGATTGACTGGGTTCGCACGCCGGCCGGGCTCGATGCCGCTGTTCAATACGGTGATCCCCTACCCGAAGAAACGATCGAGGTGATTCGCCGCTACCGCGTGGCGTTGAAAGGCCCCTGCACCACCCCGATCGGCAAGGGCTTCCGTTCCATCAACGTGCGATTGAGGCAAGGGCTCGAATTATTCGCCAGCGTGCGCCCCGTGCGAACCCTTCCGGGCATCAAGACGCCATACGACAAGGTCGACCTCATCGTGGTACGTGAAAACACAGAAGGCCTTTACGCGGGCATGGAGCACGAGGTTGTGCCCGGTGTCGTCGAAAGTGTGCGCCTCGTGACCCGCGCCGCGGCCGAGCGCATAGTCCGCTTCGCCTTCGACCTGGCCCGCACGGCTGGCCGGCGACTTGTCACCTTTTGCCACAAGGCCGATGTGATGCGGTTGTCGGACGGCCTCTTCCTCGAATGTGCCCGCGCCGTTGCGGATGAATTCCCCTTCATCGCCTTCGACGAGAAACCCATCGACAACGTCTGCCTCGAACTGGCCATGGATCCGAGCCGGTGCGATGTGCTCGTGATGGAGAACCTCTTCGGCGATGTGATCTCGGACCTCTCCGCCGGGCTCGTGGGCGGTCTGGGAGTCGTGCCGGGTGCGAACCTCGGGACGCGGTATGCCGTGTTCGAGGCCGTGCACGGCAGCGCTCCCGATATCGCCGGCCAGGGACTCGCGAACCCCATCGCCGTGCTGCGAAGCGGTGCCATGATGCTGGAACACGTCGGCTATCGCCCGGCTGCGGAACGCATCGAGCAATCCGTGCGGCACACGCTTCAAAATGGCATCGGCCTCACTCGCGACCTGGGTGGCGATGGCACCACCGCCACGATCACCGAGCAACTCATCAAGAACCTCTCCGTGTAAACGCAACGATTCTCCCGGAATCACCTCGTTCATGCTGCGAGTTAGTCGCGCAAAATCCGCTCTTGTGTGACCTCGGATCTGACGATACTATTTGGCGGACGGACCAGTCCGTTAATTATTATCGCTCCTCTCCAGTTGGGTGCGCATGCCGACGGTTCCTTCACGCAAACCCGGTCGCCCACGCGATCCTGAACTCGAATCGCGGCGACGCACCGAGATTCTCGACTGCGCCGCCACGCACTTCGCCAGTTCCGGCTTCGCGGCCACTGATGTGCAGGTGATCGCCAACCAACTCGGCATCGGCAAGGGGACCATCTATCGCTACTTCGCGACGAAGGAGCAACTCTTCCTCGCCGCGGTCGAGCGTGGCTTGCAGGAACTCACCGCGGAGATGGATCGCACTCTCGAAGATGCAGTCGAAGACCCGGTGGAGCAGACGCGTCGGGCGATCCGCACCTATCTCGGCTTCTTCGAACGCCGGCCCGAAATGGCGGAACTGTTTATTCAGGAGCGAGCCGCCTTCCCCCTGCACCATCGCCCGCTCTATTTCTCCATGAAAGCGGACAACGACCGGGATTGCCAGCATGCGGCCTTTTGGTCGCGGCTTGTCGCCAGCGGTAAGGTTCGCCCCATGCCTGCTGAACGCTTCTTCGAGGTGGTCGGCGATCTGCTCTATGGCACGATTCTGACCAATCTCCTCGCCGGACGGCCCGCCAACACGAAGGCCCAGACCGAGAACATTCTCGACATCATCATGAACGGCATGCTTGTTCAACGTGAAGCACAGCCGACGAAGAAGACCGGAAAGGGAACGCGATGAAGTTGCGACAGCTATTTCCGTTGGCGGTGATGGTGGCGATTCCCGCCTGCGCCACCAAGGCTCAGGACACAGGCAAGCGGGCTGAGCAGGAACCCGTGGCCGTCACCTTGGTGCCGCTGCAGATCACCACGCTGAAGCGCACAGTTCCCGTTGTGGGCACGCTCGACCCTTACAAGGACATTACCCTTGCCACCAAGGTCGATGGCCGTGTCGTTCGCGTGGCCCACGACAACGGCGACATCGTCTACCCCGGCGACACACTCCTCGTGCTCGATTCAAGCGACTTCATCCTGGATGTGCAGGTCGCCCGTGCTGGCTTTGAGGCCGAACTCGAGCGAATCAATCAGTCCGTGAAGACCACGCTCCGCGCGAGGGCGGCACTGAATCTGGCAGAGAAGGAGTTCGCCAGAGTGAAAGATGAACGGCAGCGGGGCATCGCTTCTGAACAGGCCTACGACAAGGCAGAGGCAGAAGTCGAATTGGCGAAGGCCGCAACTGAGGTTGCCGAGGCCGAAGCAAACGTCCTGCAGGCAAATGCCCGCAAAATGGCTGCGATCCTGGGCCAGGCCGAGCAACGACTCCGAGACTCGGTGCTGGTTGCGCCCGTGCCCGAAGAATGGGCCGCCTGGGCCGCGGCCGTGGGGCCCGCATTCACACCCTTCCGATATCGCATCGCGCAGCGCATGGTCTGGGAAGGTGAGATGGTGCGTTCGATGCCCGAGAAGAATACCTTCCGACTGATTATCGATCACGCCTTAAAGTTACGGGCCGCTGTGCCACAGCAGTATGCCACCGAGGTCATGAGTGGTCAGATGGTGGAGGTGCGTGTCGATGCCTATCCCGATCGCATCTTCACTGGCATTGTGGCCCGCGTGAACCCCACGGTCGATACCCAGAATCGCACATTCGGCGTGGAAATCATCGTCGCCAATCACGACCCGCTATGGCGTATTAAATCCGGCACCTTTGCGAAGGCCGAAATCCGCATTCGCGAGGACTCCGGCGTCCACACCGTGCCACCCGAAGCCGTCGTCTCCTTCGCGGGTGTGACCAAACTCTTCGTCGTTGAGGGCGACCGTGCGAAGGCCATCGAGATCCAACTCGGCCAGCGTGACAAGACCTGGATCGAAGTCATCGGCCCCGTGCCACCTGGTGCTCACGTCATCACGAGCGGCTTCTCCCAGCTTGTGGACGGCTCACCCATCCGCATCCGCGACGCGAACTGAGTGTAGCCGCCGCTTAAAGCCGAGGAACAGCAATTAGAACAGATTCGCCATAACAGCTGTTATTTATTACCGTGTTCGTTATCTCCACACATCTTAACTCCATTTATTTCCTTATCTTGGATTCTGATGCGGTGTGCGGCTTGATACTTCTACGGTTCTCCCAGTTGGCTTGATTTGGCGGCGTTTTTCCATCTGCTTCGTCAGGAAATGGTTCAATGAGTATCTGGGATATTTGCATTCGACGACCGGTCTTCACCACCATGCTTGTGATGGGGCCAGTGGTGCTCGGGCTTGCCTCGTACCAACGACTCGGCGTCGAACTTTTTCCGAATGTCGATGTGCCTGTCGTCGTGGTAACGACTACTCTCAAGAATGCCAGCGTCGATGAGATGGAATCGTCCGTCACACGGCCAGTCGAGGAAGCCTGCAACACCGTTTCCGGCATCGATGAACTTCGCAGCACGACCCGGGAAGGCATCTCGACCGTCGTCATTGGCTTCAAACTCGAAAAGAATGGTGACGTCGCGGCCCAGGATGTGCGTGATAAAGTCTCCGGTCTCATGCCCATTTTGCCCGTCGGCACCGACCCACCCAAGGTCGAGAAGTTTAATCTCGACGCAGCTCCCGTGGTCACCATTGCCGTCTCCGGGAAGCGAAACCTCCGCGAAGTCACGGAGATCGCCAAGAAACTCATCAAGGAAGATCTCGAGGGTGTGCCTGGCGTCGGTGCAGTGGTCCTCGTGGGCGGTCAGACACGAGCCGTGAATGTCACTGTCGATCCGGCCCGTCTGCGAGCGCGCGAACTCTCCGTGGAGGATGTTCGACTAGCCCTGGTGCGACAAAACCTCGAACTCCCTGGCGGCAAGGTGAATGCCGGCAATCGTGAGGAAGTGCTCCGCACGATTGGCCGTGTGCCTCGCGTCCCCGATTTCGAGAACCTCATCATCGCCACACGTGAGTCCCAGGATGGCAGCGGCAAATATTCTGTGAAGTTGAAAGATGTGGGACGTGTTGAGGATGGGCTCGAAGAGCCACGCGGACTGAGCCGGCTCGACGGCGACCAGGCTGTCAGCCTCGTCATTCAAAAACAATCCGGCGGCAATACCGTCGCCGTCGCAGATGCCGTGAAGGCCCGGTTAGAACAGCTTCTCCCGACACTGCCCGCCGATATCCGCGTTGAGGTCATTCGCGATCAGTCGAAATTCATCAAGGGCTCGATCGATGAAGTGAAATTTCACCTCGTGCTCGCGGCATTCCTCGTGGCCGGCGTTATCTACATATTCATCCGCGACTGGCGCACCATGCTCATCGCCGCCACCGCCGTGCCCATCAGTATCATTGGGACCTTCGCCTTCATGGATTTCATGGGCTTTTCATTAAACAATATGACATTATTAGGACTCATTTTGGCCGTGGGTATTGTGATTGATGATGCAGTCGTCGTGCTGGAGAACGTCTTCCGCCACATGGAAGAATATGGCCAAACGGGCGCAGAAGCCGCGAGTTCCGCGACCAAAGAAATCGCACTCGCCGTCCTGGCCACCACACTGTCCCTGGCAGTCATTTTCGCCCCCATCGCCTTCATGAGCGGCCAGGTCGGGCGCTTCTTTAATAGCTTCGGCTTTGTCGTCGGCTTCGCAATCCTCCTTAGCATGGCCGTCAGTTTTACACTCACACCGATGCTCTGCGCACGCTTCCTGAAGCCTCTTCATTCCGCGAAACACACCAATTCAGAAAATGGATCCACTCCTTCGCGCGGTTGGCTCACGCGGCGCTACGTCGGCGTGCTTGCCTGGTCACTCCGTCACCGCTGGGTCATCGTTATCACCACGATCCTCACCTTCCTGAGCACACCCGTTCTCTTCGCCATGGTTGGATCTGACTTCGTACCAAAGGATGATCAGAGTGAATTTGAGGTCGCCCTCACACTCCCTGAAGGAACCAGTCTTAGCAAGGCCAGTGCGATTTGCACGGAACTCGAAGGTCGCCTAAAGAATCTCCGTGGTGTCACCAATGTCTTCACCACGATCGGGCCCACGGATGGCAAGGCCCCGAAGGGTCAGGGCGATGTCACGGCTGTCACTATCTACTGCAAAATGACAGATCTGACGGAACGACCGTTCTCACAGCGTGACGTCATGGCCGATGCCCGCACACTTCTCGCAGATTATCCCGACCTTCGCAGCGCGGTGCAGGATGTGAAACTCTTCAGTTCCAGTGCATTCAAGAATGCCCAGGTGGATATTAGCCTCCGAGGGCCTGACACGGAGAAACTCAATGATGCGGCCGAGAAAATCGTGAAATGGATGAAAGCCAATGATCACTACACCGACGTCGACACCAATGCCGCTAGCCGCAATCCAGAATTGCAAGTGAAGATTGATCGAGCCCGTGCCGCGGACCTGGGGGTTGATCCCCAAGGTATTGCGACCACACTCGGTTTACTCGTCGGAGGCGAACCAGTGACGAAGTACAAGGAAGGAGCAGACCAATATGATGTATGGCTGCGTGCTGACCTGAATACCCGGGATCGTCAAGGCACCATCTTCAGCCTTACAGTGCCCACAGTCGACGGGAAACTTGTGGAACTGCGAAGCATTGCCGACCCGGCCTCCGAACGAGGCCCGGCCACCATCGAACGATATGCACGCCAGCGCCAGGTCACCGTTCAAGCCAATCTCGCGCCCGGCTTCGCTCTCGGTAACGCACTCCCGGAACTCGATGCCCAGGTCAAGTCACTCGATCTGCCGCCCGAATACCGGTATGAATTTCTCGGCGAAGCCAAGCTCATGCGTGATTCCAACTCCAATTTCATGCTCGCCTTCGTACTGGCCTTTATCTTTATGTACATGATCCTGGCGGCACAATTCGAATCTATTGTGCATCCCATGACAATCCTGCTGGCCGTGCCACTCACGTTGCCGTTTGCCCTCATCTCACTATTTTTGCTGCAAACGCCACTTGATATTTATGCTATGATTGGGCTGTTCATGCTGTTTGGCATTGTGAAAAAGAATGGTATTCTCCAGGTGGACTACACGAATGTATTACGTGCAAAAGGACTACCTCGCGACGAAGCGATATTAAGTGCAAATGAGACGCGGCTTCGTCCGATCCTGATGACCACTGTCATGCTTGTCGCGGCTATGATCCCCATTGCCACGGGGCGCGGTCCCGGTGCCGGTGCCCGCGCCAGCATGGCCAAGGTGATCCTCGGCGGCCAACTTCTCTCCCTGCTGCTCTCGCTGCTGGTGACACCCGTGGCCTATTCACTCTGGGACGATCTGACCGTGAAGATTCGCAGGTGGCGGAACCAAACTCGGAACAAACCAGCCCCACTCGCATCTCAAACCAAAACTTCTGTCGTCGAGTCGGCAGTGATTCAGCCTATTGCCTCCACATCATCATAATTTGCGTCACACCCACCCGTCGTCTTGTGGCAACAACGGGCGAAGCAATACACTCATTGACGAGCGGCCGTGGACCGCGTTTTAGCCCACGTCCACGCCGTGGAGGGCCCAGGTGTCCTCGTCGGGTGTGGTGGCTGTGAGTGATGTGCCCGTGCTGAAGACCGTGCCGGTTCGCGGCGATGTGGAGTCCTCGGAGCGGAACGCGGGGGTTGCCTTCGGG
>JBGSZR010000150.1:0-23083 GCA_041750275.1 Gemmataceae bacterium | reverse complement strand
GGCGTCGATCTCGCCGGCGATCCACGCTGTGTGCTGCCCGGCCAGGTCGAATGCCCCGGTGAAGGGGCCGCCGCGTTCGTGCTGAAGCGACTCGAGGATGCCGAGCGCGATGGCGACCGCGTCTATGCCGTGATTCGCAGTGTGGGCAGCGCAGACACAATCGAACGCGCCGCCGCCCGTGCGGACATTGACTTCGCCACTGTCGGGTATCGCGTCGATTCCGTCGCCGTGGACATTGGCGAAACCGGTGCCGCATCGGCAGCCGCGGCGCTCGCGAAAGCCTGCCTGGCACTCTACCAGGAGATCTTGCCTGCCGATGGCGCTGCCGCGCAATACTGGCTGCACGACACTGCGAATGGTCCCCGCCGAGCGGCCATCACGGCACGAGGAAGCGATGGCTCCAGCTTCGCCGTGTTGCTGGAAGAACATGCCAGGAACGCCAGCGATCTCGTGCCGAATGCCGAACGCCAGCAACCGCTCGGTGCCCGCAACGAGGCGCTCTTCAGCGTGTTCGGCGACACGCCCGCAGTGCTGATGGGGAAGCTCGAAACGCTTCAGGATCTCAGTGAATCAGAGCAGCGAATCGAAGCACTCGCGCGCAACTGGTTTCGGGCGAACGCGCAAGCTGGGTCGCTCGCCGTGGCCTGCGTGGCACGCACCGTGGAGGAACTTCGGGAGCAGATCGCCTTCGCCACGGAGTCGCTTCGCTCGAATCCAGCTGCACCATTCGATCCTCAGCGGCCTGCTCTGCGAGATCGCGTGTTCTACTCACCGCAGCCGCTCGGCCCGAACGCGAAACTTGCGCTCGTGTTCCCCGGCTCCGGCAACCAGTTCGATGGCATGGGCCGCGATCTGGCCGTGCAGTTCTCCGATATTCTTCGCCGTCAACAAACGGAAAGCACGTTATTGCGCAGCCAGTTCGCACCGCAATGGTTCTGGAAGAATCGCACAGCCGAGGCACCCCACCGCGACCTGATGTTCGGGCAGGTGACGGTGGGTGCGCTCGTCAGTGACATAGCGGTGTCACTCGGTGTGAAGGTCGATGCCATGCTCGGCATCAGCCTGGGTGAATCGGCGGGTCTCTTCGGCATTCGTGCCTGGCACAGCCGGGATGAAATGTATCGCCGGATGCACGATTCGAGCCTCTTCAACAGCGATCTCGCGCCACCGTTCGATGCCGCACGTGTGCACTGGGGCACGCCGGAAGGCTCCGCCGTGGAGTGGGTTTCGGGTGTCGTGGCCGCATCTGGTGATGACGTCCTCTCGGCGCTGAGGCCCGGCTTGAAGGCCTACCTGCTCATCGAGAACACGCCGACCGAATGCGTGATCGGCGGACAGGCGGGTGATGTCGAGAAGCTGGCCCTCGCCCTGGGCAAGCCGCTGATGAAGCTCAACGGCGTCACACTCGCCCACTGCGACGCGGGCCGGCCCGTCGAGATGCCTTATCGCGAATTACACACGCTCCCCGTCACAGCGCCGAGCGGCGTCACGGTATATAGCGGCGCACGGGGCCGCAGATACACGGTGAGCGATGCTGCCTGTGCGGACTCGATTACCGCGGGATTGCTGCACACCATCAAGGTGCCCGCCGTGGTGAATGCCGCGTACCGCGATGGCATGCGGGCCTTCATCGAAGTCGGCCCGGGTGCATCGTGTTCGCGTATGATCGACGCGATCCTCGGTGACCGCCCGCACCTTGTCCGCGCTGCTCACGCGTCGCGTCAGGATGCCTTTTCCCAGGTCTTGCGCTTGCTCGCCCACTTGCTTGCCGAACGTTTCCCCGTCGATCTCACGGCCCTCTATGGCGGCGAGTCGCACTGCGTCGGCCACCGCGCCCATGCGAAGCGCGAAGCGGAACTCCAAATACCGGTCGGCCTCCCGGCGGTGGAAGAGCCGCAACTCGAGCCGGTCCCGGTCTACGCCGCACCGGGTGACAGCGCGATGTCACTCGATGCGTTGCCGGTGTTTGCACCCATGATCGAAGCGACGGCGAATGTTCAGATCGAGTTGATGCAGACGCACGAAACGTTCCTCCGCGTCAATCAGCGTCTGATGGAATCGGCGGCCAACGTGATCCAGTTTCAAACGGCACTTCTCGAACGCTGGGCGGGGCGAGCGGAGGGTGTAAACCCTCTGTTCAATCCCCAATCACACCACGATGTCGAGATGAACAGCCGCCTGACGGCGGCCGCTCGCCAGGATGTGCCCCGCGCCCTCACGCTGGCCCAGTGCAATGCCTTTGCCGCGGGGCGGATCGCCGATGCGCTCGGGCCGCGCTTTGCCGAGGTTGATTCCTTCCCAACGCGTGTGCGCCTGCCCGATGGGCCGTTGCAACTCGTCGATCAAATCACACTCATCGAGGGTGAGCCGCTCTCGATGACACGTGGTCGCGTTGTCACCACGCACACCGTTCGCACCGATCGCTGGTATCTCGAGGCCGGGCGCATTCCCACGGCCATCGCCGTCGAATCCGGCCAGGCAGACCTCTTCCTTTCCGGCTTCCTCGGTATCGACTTCCAGACCCGCGGACTCGCCGTGTATCGCCTGCTCGATGCTGTCGTGAGTTTCCACCGTGCCTTGCCCGCCGTGGGCGAAACCATCGTCTACGACATTCACATCGATGAGTTCGTGAAGCAGGGCGATGCCTGGATTTTCCGCTTCCGCTTCGATGGAACGGTGAACGGCGAGCCCTTCATTACCATGCGAAACGGCGTGGCCGGCTTCTTCACAGCGGAGCGGCTCGCCGCGGGCAAGGGAATCGTGCAGACCACCCTGGATCGCCAGCAACTCCCGGGCACACGCCCCGCGGACTGGCGCGACCTTGTGCCGCTCGAACGCTGTTCACTGGACCATGAGCAAGTCGAAGCCCTGCGCAATGGTGATCTCGCTGCGGCCTTTGGCGAGGCATTCGCGAACCTCAATCTTCGCGCGCCGCAGCCACTGCCCGGCGGCATGCTCCGTCTGGTCGATCGCGTGCCGTTGATCGATCCCACCGGCGGCCGTTTCGGCATCGGTTTCGTGCGTGCCGAGTTCGACATCCACCCGGACGACTGGTTCCTGACCTGCCATTTTGTGGATGACCAGGTGATGCCCGGCACGCTCATGTACGAATGCTGCCTGCACACCTTGCGAATTCTGCTCATGCGCCTGGGCTGGATCGGCGAGGCCGGCGAGGTGGTGTGCGAGCCGGTGCCGGGTGTGAATAGCCGGCTCAAGTGCCGCGGGCAGGTGATCGCCAGCACGCGCACAGTGACGTACGAAGTGACCGTGAAGGAACTCAGCTTCCGCCCCGAGCCGTTCTGCATCGCCGATGCGCTGATGTACGCCGATGGCAAGCCGATTGTCGAGATCACGAATATGTGCTTGCGGATGAGCGGCACATCTCGGGAAGGACTGGAAAAGATCTGGGCAGAAAGCCCAGGGACAGCTCACCCTGGGCTTGCACCCCGCTACGATTCCGCCTCGATCATGGCTTTCTCGAATGGCAAGCCATCCGAGGCATTTGGCGAGCCGTATCGCGTGTTCGATCAGGAGCGCAAGATTGCGCGATTGCCCGGACCGCCGTTCCAGTTCCTCGATCGTGTCATGGCTGTCAGCGGTACACCCTTTGTGTTGAAGGCCGGGGCCGCGTGCGAGACGCAATACGATGTGCCGGCGGACGCGTGGTATTTAGCCGAGAATCGCAGCGACACCATGCCCTTCAGCGTCCTGCTCGAAATCGCCTTGCAGCCGTGCGGCTGGCTGGCGGCATATTGCGGCTCGGCGCTCACCAGCCCCGAGGATTTGAAGTTCCGCAACCTCGGCGGGAAGGCCACACAGTTCCGCAAAGTAACAGCCGAGACCGGCACGCTCACCGTGAACGTGAAGATGACCAACGTTTCGCAATCCGCCGGGATGATTATCCAGCACTACGACATGAAGGTGAGCGACCGCGTCGGCACGGTCTACGAAGGCACGACGTACTTCGGCTTCTTCTCGGCTCCGCAACTCGCCAACCAGGTCGGCATCCGCGATGCAAAGGTCCCCTGGCCCAGCGGTCGCGAAGTTGGAACGATGAGCAATGAGGAGTTGCCGTGCGAAGCGCCATTCCCGGCACCGATGATGCGGATGATCGACCGCATCGAATCGTTCGTCCCCGATGGCGGCCTGCACGGGTTGGGACTGGTAGTGGGCCGCATCGCAGTCGATTCCGGCTTCTGGTTTTTCCAGGCTCACTTCTTTGAAGACCCCGTGTGGCCCGGTTCGCTGGGGCTGGAGTCGTTCTTGCAGTTGCTCAAGTACGCTGCGTGGAAGCGCTGGGGCGAACCGATGCGTTCGTGGCAGACGGTGGGGCTTCACAAGCCGCACTCCTGGAGTTACCGCGGCCAGGTGATTCCGACCGACAAGGACGTGACGGTGCTACTCGAAGTGACGCATGTGGACGATGCGAAGCGGCAGCTGACCGCCAACGGCTTCTTGACAGTTGATGGCCGCGTCATCTACCAGATGACCGACTTTACCCTAGAGTAATTAACTGCGATAAGCCCGGGGATCACCCACTCCAGGCTTGGGGCCCTACAGGATGTCCCAGAGCCCGCACACATGAAATACTCGCGCGTTCATCTCGAATCGATCGGTTACGAACTGGCTCCTGTGGTGGTGTCCACTGTGGAGCTGGAGAATCGGCTCGCACCGTTCTATGAGTCGCTCCGGATGGCTCCCGGGCAACTGGAACTTCTGACAGGCATCACGGAACGGCGCTGGTGGGAGCCGGGCTATCCACTCTCGCTTGGAGCGGCCGCGGCCGCGAAGAAAGCCCTCGCCTCGGCCGACCTCACCGGTCAGGACATCGACGTGCTCATTTATGCCGGCGTCTGCCGCGAGAACTTCGAACCCGCCACGGCCTGTGCCGTCGCCAACGAGTTGAAGATTAATTCGGACGCCGCCATCTTCGACATCAGCAATGCCTGCCTCGGTGTGCTCAACGGAATCGTGGATATCGCCAATCGCATCGAGCTCGGCCAGGCCCGGGCGGGATTGGTCGTCTCCGCCGAGACCTCGCGCGAGATCAACGAGAATGTGATCGAGCGAATGGTTCGCACCAAGTCGATGGACCTGTTCCGCGAATCGGTGGCCACCTTCACGGGCGGATCGGGTGCGGTGGCCGTGCTGGTCGTTGGGGAGGAACTCTCACGCGAACGCCGCCGCAAATTGCTGGGCGGCGTCACGAAGAATGCTCCGCAGCACCACGGCCTGTGCCGCTGGGGCTTGCAATCGATTCTCCCCGCCGCCGTTGGGGCCGTGGACCGCGTGCTCGGCCACAAGACCTCCGCACTGGTGCAAAAGGGGCTCGACCTCGGCACGAATGCCAGTTCGCTGATTCGCCAGGGCATCGACATGGGCTTGCGGCACGTGATGGTGCCGTTCATGGAAACGCATGCCGGCGAAGTGCTGAAATACGGCGTCGATCTCGGCAACCGCACCTGGAACAGTTTCCTGACGAAGTTCGGCTGGCGGGCCGATCAACTTGATCGCATCGTCTGCCACCAGGTTGGAGCCGGGCATCGCGATGCCGTGCTAAAAGCCATTGGAGTGCCGCCCGAGAAGGACTACAGCACCTTCGAATTCCTGGGGAACATCGGCACCGTGTCGCTGCCCCTTACCGCTGCGCTGGCCGAGGAACGCGACTTCATCCGCCCCGGCGACCGCGTCGGCTTCCTCGGCATCGGCAGCGGTCTGAATTGCATGATGCTCGGCCTCGAATGGTAATCGATGATGCAGAATGCGGATGGCGAATCACCCACTGACACCGCGATGTCAAATCTGTGCATCGCCCCCAATTTCGTGAAACCCGAAGACCGAATACCATCCACGTATCAGTACGACTTCATGCCGCGCTCCCACATCGTGCGCGGTAAGTTCCTCCTCAACTATGTCGATGAAGGCACTGGCGACCCGGTCGTGATGCTGCATGGCAACCCGACCTGGAGCTTCTACTACCGCAATCTCATCAAGGCACTTCGCGACAACTATCGCTGCATCGCCCCGGACCACATCGGCTGCGGGCTCTCCGATAAGCCGCCTGAATCGCAATACGATTACGCGCTGAAGTCGCGGGTCGATGACCTCGAAGCGTTCCTCGATTCGCTCGGCCTGCGCGAGAACCTCACTCTGGTGCTGCAGGACTGGGGCGGCATGATCGGCATGGCCTTCAGCGCCCGCCACCCCGAACGCATCAAGCGTATCGTGGCCACGAACACGGGTGCGTTCCCATTGCCGCCATCGAAGCGTTTACCGCGCTCGCTCTGGCTGGGCCGCAACACGCGGCTCGGAGCCTGGCTGATCCTGCAGAAGAACGCGTTTTGCCGGGCGGCTGTGAAATGGTGCGTGACGCGGACGAAGTTGCCGGCCGATGTGAAGGCGATGTACCTGTCGCCGTACGATTCACCCGCCCACCGCATCGCCGTGCTCAAGTTCGTGCAGACCATTCCGCTGAAACCCACCGATCCCGGCTACGACATCGTCCGTGACACCGCGTTGTCGTTGGAGAAGTTCCGCCACGTGCCGACGCTGTTGCTCTGGGGCATGAAGGACTTCGTCTTCGATAAACACTTTCTCGCCGAGTGGCAACGCCACTTCCCGCACGCCCAGACGCACACCTGGCCCGATTGTGGCCACTACCTGCTCGAAGACGCTGGCGACGAAGCGATCCCACGTGTGCGGGCGTTCTTGGACCAGAATCCGATCCGCTAAGCCCTCGCCCTCTCGGGGCGGCCGCCACAGACCATGACATCAACCACACTGAACGTCGCGGCCCACCTGGAGCGTCGGGCGGCTCTCGAGCCGGACCGTGCAGCGCTGCATCATGCACCACGCGGCGTGAATCTCCGCGGCCCCACACACAACATCACGATCACGTTCGCACAACTCAACTCCGACGTGGATGCCATCGCACACGGATTGACGGCCGCCGGCATTCAGCGTGGCACACGCTGTGCGCTGATGGTGCCGCCCTCGCCGGATTTCTTCGCGCTCACATTCGCGCTGTTCAAGGTGGCCGCGGTGCCCGTGCTCATCGATCCCGGCATGGGTGTGAAGAATCTGGGCACCTGCCTGGCGGAAGCGGAACCGGAATCATTCATAGGAATCGCCAAGGCTCACATCGCCCGCCGCCTTCTGGGCTGGGGCAAGAAGACGATCTGCACCACGGTGAACGCGGGAACGCGGAGGCTCTTCTGCGACACGTCGCTGTCCGAACTGCGTTGTGCGGGCAAGGCGCGAGGCTCCTTCACCGTGCCCGATGTGCGTGCGGACGAGACCGCTGCCATCCTCTTCACCAGCGGCAGCACCGGCGTGGCCAAGGGCGCGATCTACACGCACGGCATCTTCGCGGCACAAATCGAGATCCTCCGGAAGACCTACAACATCGAGCCGGGTGAAATCGATCTCTGCACCTTCCCGCTCTTCGCCCTGTTCGGCCCCGCCCTCGGCATGACCTGCGTGCTGCCGGACATGGACCCGACACGCCCCGCGAAGATCGACCCCGCCAAGGCCGTTGCGCAGATTCGGCACTTCGGTGTGACGAATATGTTCGGTTCACCCGCGGTGATTCGCAGAATGGGTGAAGCAACAATCACAGCGCCGCTCGCCTCATTGAAGCGCGCCATCTCTGCCGGAGCGCCAGCGTCCGCCCATGATCTCGAACGCTTCTCGAAATTGCTTCCGGATTCGGTTCAGGTGTTCACGCCTTATGGAGCCACCGAGTCGCTGCCCGTGGCCAACATGGGCAGCCGCGAAATTCTCACCGAGACTCGTGCGCTCACCGAACAGGGTCAGGGCGTCTGCGTTGGCCGACCCGTGGAAGGAATGCACGTTCGCGTGATTGCTATTACGGATGAGCCGATCGCGGAGTGGGACGAATCACTCTGTTTGCCGGCGGGTGAAGTGGGCGAGTTCGTGGTGCGAGGCCCGGTGGTCACCACGGCGTACTACAACCGCCCCGAGGCCACCAAGCTAGCAAAGATTCTCGATGCGAAGACAGGCGAAACGCTGCATCGCATGGGTGATGTCGGCTATCTCGACGAGCGCGGCCGGCTCTGGTTCTGCGGCCGCAAATCGCACCGTGTCGTCACGCCGCAAGGCACGCTCTTCACGGACAGGATCGAACCCATCTTCAACACACTCCGGCCCTTCGTCGTGCGCACCGCACTGGTCGGCGTCAGGCGCGATGGTGTCGTTCATCCTGTGCTCTGTGTCGAACGTGGCACCAAACATGAAACCTGGGAACGCGTTGAAATCATGCTGTGCAAACTCGGCCAGCGCTTTGACCACACACGCACGATCAACACATTTCTCGAGCACCCGGCCTTTCCCGTCGATATTCGGCACAATTCGAAGATCTTCCGCGAGAAGTTGGCGGTCTGGGCAGATAGAACACTCGGGAAGAAATGGAGGGGGAATTCTTGAAAGCCCTGGTCACGGGTGGTGGTGGATTTCTGGGCGGCGCGATTGTCCGACTGCTCTTGCAGCACGGCCGTGCGGTGCGCTCGTTCACACGTACTGCGTATCCGTGGCTGAATGAATTCGGCGTGGAGCAAGTGCTCGGCGATCTGAGCGATGCTGCATCCGTCGAACAGGCCGTGGCTGGCGTGGATGTCGTGTTCCACACCGCGGCGAAGGCAGGCGTGTGGGGGAGGCGGGCCGACTTCTTCGCCACCAATGTCACGGGCACTGCGAACATCCTCGCAGCAGTGAAAATGCATGCCGTGCGGAAGCTGGTGTACACCTCGACACCCAGCGTGGTGCATGGCGGCGGCGACATCGAGGGCGGGAACGAATCGCTACCCTATCCCAGGCACTTTGCGGCTCCTTATCCCGAAAGCAAGGCGATCGCGGAACAGGCCGTGCTCGCCGCGAATGGGCCGGAACTGGCGACGGTGTCGTTGCGGCCTCACCTGATCTTCGGCCCGGGCGACCCGCATCTTGTGCCCCGGCTCATCACGCGGGCTCGCGCCGGCAAGCTGCGCCGCATCGGCACGCGACCCGTGAAAGTGGATGTGACCTACATCGACAACGCCGCGGAAGCCCACCTCGCCGCGTCGAAAGCACTCGACATCGGTTCGCCAGCGGCCGGGCAAGCGTACTTCATCTCGAACGGCGAACCGGTAGAACTCTGGCCCTTCATCGATCGCATACTCGCGGAAGCGGGGCTGCCAGCGTTGACGCGAACCATCTCGGCACGCAAGGCTCGCATCGCCGGGGGAATGCTGGAACGGCTCTATCGCGTGCTGCGTTTATCGGCCGAGCCGCCGATGACACGCTTCGTGGCGGAACAACTCTCGACTTCACACTGGTACGACATCACGGCCGCGAAGCGCGATCTGGGTTACGAACCGCGGGTAAGTGTGGACGAAGGGATCAAGAAATTGGGTGAAAGTTTGCGAGCGACTCGGGTTCCCTGATCACAGCAAACTGTCGGCTCACATCGCCGGCACACGAAACGCGGCCAGCAACTGCAGCACACCCATCGGCACTTTCAGCCCGGTCGTCAGGTTCCACGGGTAGCCTTTTGTGGTGGTGCCATCCGTGAGTTCGATCACATCGCGAAACTCGGTATCTTCGCTCGTTTTCACCTGGCGATACCAGTGGCTCACCAGTTGGTTGCAGGCTTCGACTATTGCCGGGGGCACCGCATCCGTGGCGGTGGTGTAACTCACTTGAAGGGCGGCAGGCCAGTCATTCGAGCCGCGCTCGGCATAAGATCGCAAGAATGGGCCATCGCGCGACTCGATCACACCACGGTCGGCGAGAAGGACGTAACGTTCGGCATCGAATTCCGTTTCACTGTCAAAGACGCGATTCGCATCGACCTTCAGGCTGCTGATGGCGGTGACGGGAAAGTTTCGCAGGAAGACGCGCGAGCCGCCGGCCGGATGCAACTCGGTGAAGGTGCCGCCCGCGAAGTTGCGGCCCGTGTGCAGAGCGATGAACGAATCGGCCGCGGCCATCAACTGCTCCAGCACGGCATCATCGTCCGTCCCGGTGATGAGCAACTGGTCCTTGAGATCGGATAGTGTGGCGATCATGGTTTACTCGAATTCGAAGTGAGAGGGCGGCAGGGCGAGCGCGGGCCGCTCGCCCTGCCCTGACAGGACTCAGAAGGTTTTCTTTTGCCGGCCGATCACCGCGGCGATGGCGGCCGAGGGGTCTTCATCGGCGGCAATCTCCGCGAACCAGCGTACGTAGCGAACGCTGGGTGTGAAACGGATCGTTTGCACATTCGCCGCCACGGAAACCACTGTGAAGCTCGCGCCCGCGATTGCGCTCCAGTCGGTACCATTCGCGGACTCTTGCAGCAGGCCGCTCACCGTTGTGCCCGTGCCGAGTGCACCAACGATTTGAATGGCGAAGTATGGGCCATCGGCATCAACCAGATCAACTGTCGGGCCGATGGCATCGGTGAGTTCGACCGCGGGGTAGAAGCCCGCGGCCACTGCCGCCGCCGAGGGGACATCATGCAAGGACGTGGACATGGGAATCGCTCCATAAGGAAGGGATGGGTACTCGCCGCGCGACGAACACAGGATTCACGCCACCACGAGTTGATCGCAGAGCACGAAGCTTGCGGCTTGCCGTGGGCCGGCGTCGATGTGCTGGATGCCGCGAAGATAGGTCATGTCGTTCTGCAAGGCCGTATCGCCGAGGCCGCTGGCGAGGAACTCCATCACGCCCATGCGAGCCACGATCCAGTCCGGGAAGTAGCCGAGCAGGATATAGCTGAGGTCCGTGCCGGAACCTTTCGTCCGTGTGTTCGACACTTGCGAGGAGCGCACCACGCGTGTGCCGTAGAGTTCCGCGGGCGGAGCATTGGCAACAGCCGTGCTGCGGAAGAGGAACGGGCCCTTGCCATCAGCCGCGCTCACGGCATCGGCACGCCGATTCATCAACGCTGCGAACATCGCCTTGCGCATCACCCAGGCCGAGGGCGTATCCACGGCATCGGGCAGCTTGCTCTCCATCAGGGCGATATCGGCCGGCGTAAAGGTGTTGCCATCCGTGCCCACGGTGCTGGCGGTGTGCGACGTGATGCCGCTATAGGTGATCAAGCCCTTGATCTGCGTGCCGCCCGTGCCTTCGAGCATCGCCAAATCCGCCTTGAGTGCGGCGGCGCGGGCCATGTCGAAACGCACGAGTCCTTCCGCGCTGGGGCTGGCGAAGCGAAGCAGTTCGTTATTCAGCTTCACGAAGACACCGAGCTTCTTCGCCGCGAGATCAAGGTTGCCGGTCGTGGGCTGGCTCTCGGTGATGGCAGTTCCTTCACCCACCCAATAGGCCGTGGAAGCAGCGGTCAACTTGGGGAACTGCACGCGGCCATTGGGCGGCAAGGCCACTTCCTGGGCCCCGGCTGCGGCGAACACTTCGAGGCTGCGCTGCAGGTCGATGAGTTCGCCCAGCATCGGCAAGGGCACGAACGTGCCACCTGCCGTGTCCGGTGCGGTGCCGAGTGCCTTGGTCCGCAGGCCGGCCCGACGTGTGATCCAGTTCGCTTCATCGGGGTCGAAGCGATCAGCCTGGGCGGTCATCTTTTGCCGCAGTTCATCCCGCAAGCGCGAGCCCTGCGGTTCGAACACGGGCAGGTGCGCCGAGGCCAGCGGCACGAGAAACGATTGCTGCCCGTGGTGCGGCATGAAGCCGTACGAGGCATAGAGATCGTGCAGCTGGTGGTGCGTGTGAATCTCTTCCTTGGCCTGATCCGGGCCGACGAAGCCGAGCGCGAATGCGGCGGCCTTCAACACGGAATAGCCCGCGGAATCCTGGCCCACCGGCCCGGATGTGGCCCACGGCACACGCCGCTCCACACGCGCGGCCTTCTCGACGGCGCTCTGCGTTTGCTGCTCGATGAACGAGACGATTTCTTCGCGGGACTGGAACTTGTCTGCCAGCGTTGTGGACATGCGAACTCCTCACGGGAAATGGGGAACGGGATCAGTGGTTCGACCGTGACCGGTCATTCGGAATGGCGGTATTCCTCAGCTTCAACCAGGCCCTCGAGCACGTCGCGCGGGTGCGGCTCGCACGTGAGCCAGTCGCACAGCGAGCGGTCGCGCACGAGCCCTTTCTCGATGGCGAGCGTCAGTGCCTGCGGATTCTCGGGGATGGGCACGGCCGAGTATTCGAGCAGGTGCCATTCGCTCACCCACAGGGCAGAGCGGCCGTGAGCCGCGGCCAGTCGGTTCGCCTTCACCGGCACGAAGCCGACCGACCAGCCACGCAAAATGCCCTGCTCATACAGGCGGAAAATGTCCTCGGCGAAGGGAACGCCTTCCGCAAAGCGTGTCTCAGCGACGATGCGCCGCGGCTGCACGTCGATCCACTCGCAGACGCCAATCGGCGGGAACTGCGTGCGGTTGTGCGCCCACAACACCACGGGGTTCAGCAGGAACTCTTCGAGGTTACGCAGCCCGGTGGGCACAACCACATCGCCGGAGCGGTCCGGTTCACCCGTGGTGATGACGCTGCGAATGCGCATCTTCGCAGAGTCGATCGAGAGCGTGCGCGAAGCGGGATCCGCGCGAATCGTGGCCAGCATGAAACACCTCGGTGAGTAATGGACTTTTCGGCGAGCGGCCGACGTGAGTCGGCTCTTCCGGAACCACGGAATCACATCACATGTGTGCGAATCGCATGAGAACAGCCCAGCTCCGCGGGCAGGATGGGTTTGTCGAAACGCGAGTCGGCAAAGGGATCGAGGCCGCGGCTCTTGCGAATTTCGTTGAAGGTGCGCAGCCCCAGACGCGCATCGAGTTCATCATCCTTGCGGCGCTGATCGAGGTTGCGCGGCGAGCAATCGGGGAAGCTCACCACCACGTCCGGTCCGTAGCGGCGACCCAGATCGCGCGTGAGGCACTGGCCGATGAGATCGAGCTTCGGTTGAATCGTGCCTTCGCAGAACATCACCCGGGCCCCGAACCAGATGTCCGCACCGAGGCCCATGTTCTCGACCACGCCCTTGATCGGCGGCGGCACGCGGAATACTGCCAGGATTTCGTCGCGTGTCATCTTCGTGGAGTTCAGGAAGTCCATCTCGGCCGGGGTCAGCGTCCACGGGCTTGCCTTCAACCCCTGCTCCAGAACCAGCGGTCGATGCCAGTTGTCGCGACCCGCGAACTTCGCCGTCAGCTTCTCTTCCAGTCTCAGCACGGTCTGATCGGTGAGCGTCTGCTCCGTTTGCAGCACCACGCCGGGCCGCGGACCCGCGAGAAAGGTCTGGTAGCGGCTCTTCAAGAGTTCCGTGTTCGCGTCCACCGTGAGGGCATTCGCCTGCAGTGGTGAGAGGCCGTAATGCGGATCGAGCGGATTCGGGTACTTCAGGTGAATCACCTCATCCGGGCCGAAGGTCTCGGTTGCCGCGCCGGGAGCGCTCACCTGATACGCCTTCACATATTCGCGGGCATCGGGCACCACCTTCACCCAGGGCGTCGGGATGATCCAGAGTTCGCCGGGCGTGCCGAGCTGCGTGGTGCCGAACGATTGCGGTGCGACGTACCAGAAACAGTTGCCTGTGAGTTCGAGATAAACGACCGTGAGGTACCAGAGTTCCCAGGGCGTGAGCCAGGGGTTCGGGTGATCGAGCAGGCGGCAGAGTGGATGAGTGTGCACGAGCGGCTGCTGTTCGTGATCAGCCTGACCGGTGTTCGTGTAGAGAAACGGACGTTGTCGGGCGGCTTCCTGGGCGATGGCGTTCACCGCGGCATAAACCCACGAGCGATAATTGCGCAGCTGCTCGGCGGGATCGCTGCCCCACCAACCCGGTGCCGGGATTGGTGGGGCGAACACTTTCGCCAGCCGTGCTGGTGCCGGCTTCGGCTTCGCTCGAGCCTTGAAGAGGTGTGAGAAAAATGGCATTTCGAATCTCCTACATGGCGACGGGGTTGCTCGCCGAATGGGTTGCGGATTCAGACAACGGGCCAATCCGCCGTTCCGTGGTCTCATGTGCGATCTTGCGATAACCGAGGGTGTGCAACACGTGCAGCACCTCGCGCCAGGTGGGATAGCGGCGCTTCCAGCGTTTCTGGTACTCCATGATGGCCTGAATGAACTCCCACTCGGCGTCGCTGTAGTCGCTGCCAGCGAACATCTCAGAATAGGTGCTGGCTCCGATCTTCTTGGGAATGGTGTTCTCGCAGAATCGGAGATGGGACCGGATGGGGGGCGGGAATACCTCGCGGCCGCACCCCCCACCCGGCGGACGGGAAGGGACCCAAACCATCACCTCCTGCGATAGTGTTTATATGTACACCATGGCAATACACTCCCCGATGTCGGCAGTCAAATTAATCGCGATTTTCTAAAGGCCGCGACGGCACAGACTGAACGGGCTGTCTGTTGATCTTGCCTGTTCGCAAGCGTGAAGAGTAGATTGCCGTTGCTGGAGCTCATTCGCTTCGGGAAGGATGATTCCCATGATTGGTCGACAGGTTCTGACGGTGTTCGCGGTGTCTGTCCTCGTGGCCACAGCGTCGGGCCAGCCCATGAAGGATCCGATTGCCTCCGTCGATCATCGCATCAAGCACAAATCGGCCGTGCCAGGCTTCGAGGGTCAAGAGTCCGAACTCTTCATGCGTGAACGCGTGCCCGTGAAGCCCAATGGCGAAGCCGTGCTCTGCCTGCACGGGCTCAATATCCCCGGCACGCCCGTCTTCGATCTGCCTCACCGCAACTACTCCTGGCTCCGCTATCTCGCCGAGAATGGCTATCGCGCGTACTGCGTGGATATGACGGGCTACGGAGGCTCCACCCGGCCGGCGCCGATGAACGATCCGCGCAACCTCACCGGGCTCGATCGCATCATTGTGAAGGTGCCCGGCAACGACCGCCCGTACCCTTACGAACTCACCTCGGCCGATTCGGATCTGCACGACATCGATGAAGCTGTCGAATTCATTCGCCGAGAGGCCAAGGTCTCGAAGATTCACCTGATCGGCACGTCACTGGGCGGCGGTCGTTCGCTGGTGTACGCCGCGAAGCATCCCGACAAGATTGCCCGCATCGTGATCCAGGGCTGGGGCATCGGCATCGAGATCGATAACAAGCCGGAGAAGTTCCCGACGCGCGGATCGCCGGCGAATGTCACCACAGAGAAGGGCTTCAAGGCGAAGTGGGAGATCATGGCTCGCCGCAAGGGCCAGGTCGAACCGGGGATGATGGATGTGGTCTGGAAGGCGATGCAGGACACCGATCCCGAAGGAGCGAAATGGGGATCCGGTGTGATGCGGGCACCCAACATCACACTTTATGGCTGGAATAAATCGGTGTGGGATGGAATTCAATCACCGGTGCTATTAGTACATGGTCAGTACGACCCGCTCGATCCACCGGGCAAGGCGCTCTATGAATCGCTGCGGACCCCGGACAAGGTGAACCTCACCTTTGAGGGAGTCTCACATATTCCGATGTGGGAGACGGGCAAGGAGAATCTCTTCGCCGCGAGTGTGGAATGGCTCGGCCAGGCGATGGTGGATGGCCATCGGACTGGCGAAGCAACGGTGACACTCGCGGGCAAATACGCCTGGAAGTGATCTGGTTAATCGATCGACTCGTTCGGGGCGACGATGGGTGATTCGCCCTGAATGGCGCGGTGGCCGCGCGGAACGGGATCGCCGGATTTGCCGCGGGCCAACCGCTCAGCCTCACCTTCACTGGTGATTCCCGAGCGAATCAACCGGTTCGCACCGGGCCGTTCCTTCTCCATTGCATCCCATTCTTCCTGGTCGCATACGGCGTTGGGCCCTTCCACCTGCCCCTTCACGGACACCTGATAGACGACCCACTGGGCCACACGTCGGCTCTTCGTAGACATTCTCATATCTTCCTCCACGCCTCCGGAAGCTCGGGGCGAACTGTCTATTATCGGCTGGCGAGAGGCGAATCACCACATCGGAATGAAATGGACGGGCGGAAAACCACATCTCCGCTGACAAACAGGGAAAATAGTTCCCCAACATGGTGTTCATATGTATATTTACTATCTGTTGTACCTCACGAGATGCCTGAGATCTGATCGTTCGTCTCTTGCTCGTTCCACCACCTCGAAGGTCCGCGCTTCAAGTTGAATCGGGATTCGATGAACAGCAGCAAATGAAGGTCGCCGCCAGCAGTCGCGTGGATTCAGAAACACCCCCAAACCCATCCTGGCAATCGTGCGGGACTTCGTGATAGAATCGTGCCGAACCACGATGCAACCTTCACGAGAGTGCCCATGTTTGTGTTTTTCCAGTGCGTGGCGGAGTCGATCGCCGAGAACGGGGTCCGCGGCTTGATGAGCATGGTGCCCGGAGGTGCCTTCGCCGTGGCCGTGGCCGGTGGTGCACTCGCCAAGTACAAGCAACGAAAGCGGCATGCGGAACTGCTGGTCGAAATTGAGAAGATGTCCGTCACGAATGCCGCCGAAGCCAACAAGGCGGCCGACGAGACGGTAGAAGCGGTCATCCCGGAGGCGAACGCGGACGAGAAGGCGGCCATGGCAGGCTATCTCGCCAACATCCCTGCCGCGGTTAACCAGTCGCTTCGCCGGCCCAGTGATCCGTCTGGCAAGACGGTCCCATCTGCATTCGCCCTCACAACGCCGGACGATGTGCTGCGCTTGCTGCCGCCGCGACCTCCGCGCTTCAAGGTGGGTGATGAGCTTCCGGGTTCGCCACAGTGGCATCTCAAACGTGTCCTGGGTGTGGGAGGTTTTGGCGAAGTCTGGCTCGCCCAGCACACCAGCCTCGGTCTCGAGTCGGCCGTCAAATTTTGCCATGGCACGCATGCCTCTGATCTTAAACACGAGAGCCACGTCATCACGCAGGTCCAGTTAGCCGGCGAGCATCCCTGCGTGGTTCCGCTGCGCGACGCCTCACTCACCGGTGAGACGCCGTGGCTCCGCTTCGACTTCGTCTCCGGTGGCGATCTCGGTGACTGGATTCGCCTCGTACATCGACATCCCGCTGCCGATCGACCCAGGCAAATTCTCCAGGCTTTGCGGCAAATCACCCAGGCCGTGGCCACATTTCATCGGCTCACCCCGGCTGTGGTTCACCGCGACTTGAAACCAAGCAATATCTTGTTGGATCGTGTGGGGAAGCGTTTGCGTGTCACAGACTTCGGCATTGGGGCCGTGACAGCAAAGGCGACGCTTTCCGAGGAAGCCAACGGCGGTGTCACCCGCAGCGGCCGGATGCTTTCCTCGCACCGCGGTTCGCACACGCCGATCTACGCGGGGCCCCAGCAACGCTCCGGCGCAGACCCCGATCCGCGCGACGATATCCACGCGATCGGCGTCATCGCCTACCAGATGTTCACCGGTCACCTCACGCAGGGCCCGGGGACGGACTACACACACGACCTCGCGGATGCCGGTACGCCCCAGCCGCTGATCGACTTGATCGGCCGGTGCGTGGCCCAGAATCCCGTGCGCCGCCCGGCAAACGCGACAGCGCTGGCTGCGGAATTGAACAACCTCATCGCGGCCCTTCAGCTTCCGTCCACGGTTAAGGTACCCTCACCAGATTCAACGATCACATCGCCTCCTCCGACGACGGCAACGGAAACAGTCCGAGTGCCAGCCGAAGCCACGATCACGGCACAAGCCAAAGAGCCGGCAAGCGGTGGATCTCCAGAGAGTCCAGGTGAGACGCAACGACCCGGTTCCTCTGGCCTTCCTCAGTTCGAGACCGATCGCGAACTGGACATCCACGTCTCGGGCAGCTGGCGGATGAACCGGATGGTCAAGCCGTTTGCCCGCTGGCGCATGGTGAGCAAGTTGCCCGCAAAGGTGCACATTCGCAGCGGCGAAGTGTACCAACTCGGCATCATGCGCAGTGCCCGCGATGCCAACGTGCAGGGGCTTGTGAACCTCGTCGGCGTCGGCCCGTTGATCGAACTCGATCTGAGTGGTTGCAAGAAACTGAGTCGCGAGGGATATTCCCTGGCCGCGAAACTCACACAGATTCGCAGCCTGCTCCTCGCTCAATCCTCCATCAACGATGCGACGCTAAAGCTCTTTGCGAAGTTGCCCCAACTCGAAAGCCTCGATCTCGAGAAGACTGCCATCACCGATGCTGGCCTCGCCCATTTGCGTTCGCTTCGCACACTGCAAAAGCTGAAGTTAATGGGGGCTTCGATATCCGATGCCGGGCTCGCGTCGCTGACCTCACTTCGGCGAATTCGAACGCTGGATCTGCACGGCACCGCCATAACCGAGGCGGGTGTTCCGTTGCTCGCGAAATTCCCGCGACTGGAGTCACTTGGGCTCGCAGGCATCCAGATCACGGATGAAGGAATCAACCATCTGCTGGGCCTGTCCAAGCTGCAGAGTGTCCTTCTGAGTAGTAGTGCATTGACAGAAGTGGGTCTGGCTCAGCTGGCCACGATGAAGAAGATGGTCTGCCTGTGGCTTCCGAGTTGTCCGGGCGTTACGGACCGCAGCCTGTCGCTCTTCGCCAGGATGAAGCATCTGCAACGGCTCGATGTGATGAACACAGCCGTGACAGACGCTGGAATCGCCAGCTTGCGCGCTGCGCCCGTCCTGAACGATCTCTGCCTGGAAGACTGCCCGAACATCACGGATGTAGCAATCGATCACCTGATCGCCATGAAAGAACTGAAGCAGGTGAATCTCAGGGGAACTGCGGTAACCACCGATGGCGTGGTCCGCCTCCGGAATGCTCGCCCCGAGTGCACCGTGCTCCATCCGTCCGGAGGGGCTCCGGTGGTGAAGCCGCAACACTCGTCGGAGGATGCATCTGTGGAAGAAGTCTGAGCAATCCCCGCACCGGAATAGATGATCCTCTTCGTCCTCATTCCGTGGCCGGTGCCGTGGCGGTGGCACCCGCTTCTGAGTTGCTTTCATCAACAGGTGCGCTACCACCGCCCGACTCGCTCTCACCTCAAATAGCGGTTGAGTACATTCTCGATCATCTCTTGCCGGCCCGAGACGCACCTGGCGGCGTCGCCCTTGTTGAGCATGTACGTTTCCAGGGTGGTGAAGTTGTGCTTGCCGGCTTCGATCTCGCTGCCCACGCCGCTGTCCCATGACGCATATCGCTGCTTCACGATCTCCTCGAGCACGCCGTCCTTGCGCATGGCGGCAGCGATCTTCAATCCCTGTGCGAACGCGTCCATCGAGCCGATGTGAGCGTGGAAGAGGTCGCTGGGCTCGAAACTCTCACGGCGAACCTTGGCATCGAAGTTCAGGCCGCCCGAGCCGATGCCGCCCTGGGCCAGCACGAAGAGCATCACCTGGGCCGTGAGATAGAGATCCGTGGGGAACTGATCAGTGTCCCAGCCGAGGAGCGGGTCGCCGCGGTTGGCGTCGATGCTGCCGAGCATACCGTTGGCGCTGGCATAGGCGAGTTCGTGCCCCATCGTGTGCTTGGCGAGCGTGGCGTGGTTGGTTTCCACGTTGAACTTGAACTCCTTGTCGAGCCCGTAGCCGCGGAGGAATGCGAGCGAGTTGGCACAATCGAAGTCGTACTGATGGCTGGTGGGTTCGTGCGGCTTCGGTTCAATGAGGAAGGGGCCGGTGAAGCCGATCTGCTTCTTGTAGTCGACGGCCATGTGAAAGAAGCGGGCGAGGTGATCGAGTTCGCGCTTGAGATCGGTGTTCCAGATGGTCATGTAGCCTTCACGGCCACCCCAGAACACATAGTTCTCGCCGCCGAGTTCCTTCGTGACTTCGAGGGCCTTTTTCACCTGGGCTGCGGAGTAGGCGAAAACATCGGCGTTGCAACTGGTGCTGGCTCCGTGGACGAAGCGCGGGTTGCTGAAGAGGTTGGCCGTACCCCAGAGCAGCTTGATGCCGGTTTCCTGTTGCTTGGTCTTGAGCCTGGCGACCACCTTGTCGAGCAGTTCGTTGGTTTCCTTGAGGTTGTCGCCTTCGCCGCTGATGTCGCGATCGTGGAAACAATAATACGGGACGCCGAGCTTCTGCATGAACTCGAAGGCGACATCGACGCGGGCGAGGTCCATGCGGTGCGTGTTGGTGCCATCTTCCCAGGGCCGCAGGGCACAGCCGGGGCCGAACGGATCACTGCCGGTGCCGCGAAAGGTGTGCCAGTAGGACACGGCGAAGCGCAGGTGATCGCGCATCGTCTTGCCTTCGACGAGTTCCTCCGGGTTATAGTGGCGAAACGCCAGCGGGTTCGTGCTCTCAGGCCCTTCGAACTTGATGGGGTCAACGTCCGGAAACGCAGCCATGGGTTTCTCACAGAGAGGTTGCGGGGGATGTTGAGAAGGTAGCGGTTTGGTGTGCGCGCGGGTAGGACGTTGCTGGTTGAAACAGGAGATGTGCGAGTGGAGCGACCGTTCTAGCAAGTCGTGGCCTAACTCAAGCAACAGGCGGAGCAACTTCGAACGCAACACGCGTGACCGCCCGGTGCCTGGATCCGACCAGCAACGACGCCTTTCCTCACGCGGTAAACAATCCAAATCCCCGCGACGTACTTCCACCACCACCATGAACCATCCGGCTTCAGCACGAGCACCACATCCGGAAAGCATCAACTCGATATCACGCGAAGTGTGGTGCGTTTCCCTCAATTGCCTCTTCCTGCGTGGGCTTCCGTTTGCCAGGCGCGGAGCGTCCACCAGGTCAGGAGCAGGACGGCGAGCCATTGCAGCGTGCTGGCCCAGAGGTAGAGCCGGTGCACCGGGTAGAAGGGCGGCACAATTCGCACGTAGCGGCGGCTGGGGTCGAGAAAATAATCGAGCAACGCGTGCAACACGAAGAGAAGGTACTGGCAGACCAGCGCGACCGACCAGCACCACCAGCGTGCGATCGTGCGGCGAGCATGATGGTCCTGCGTGACGGCCAGGTCCCAGGCGAGCACCGTCAGGCTGAGGGCACCGATCACGTTCAGCGCATCGGTGACGCGGGCCGTGATGGCTCCCTGGGCCGCGGCGGAGCCGAGCACTTCCGTACCGCGCGGCACCACCACGGCCGTGTAAAAGAGGAAGCCGCCCTGCCAGAGCATGAGCGCCTGCACCACGAGGAAGCGGCGGAACGTGATCACGGTTGCACCGGCTTCATGTGATGCTTTCGCCGCCACTTCACCGCCAGTGGCAACACGAACAGGTAGATGCCCGTGAACCACAGCCCGAGCACGATGATGGCGGTGGGGAGGAAGATGTAGAGCTTCGCCGTGTCGTGGAACCACGATCCGTCGTGAATCGATTCAATGAGGTCGGAGCGACGATAAGCGGATTGCACCGCTTCACCGCTCTTCAGGTCCACCTGCACTTCCCAGGATGATTTGCACTGCACCTTCACCACGCCATCGCGCGGCCGAACATCCAGTCGTTCGATGTCGTCCCAGGACTGCACGCCGGCTTCGGGCCTGGACTGCGCCGCAGCGAGAATTTGCTCGAAACTCAGGGCGGGAACCTTTTTGGCGCCCTTCTCCGTGGCGGGTTGAATCCAGGTGAACTCCTTCTTCAACTGCAACAGGATGCCGGAAAGAATGACCACGAGGAAGGGAACAGCGACGACGATCGCGCCCCAGCGATGCGACTTGCGAAAGAAGACGCGTGGATTGAAGGCCATGCAGGGCACTCCGGTTCAGGATAAATGGAGCCGGACCGTGTTCAGGGCGAGCTTGGCGGTGCGGCTCATGATGTCGAAGCGGGTGCCGAGCCAGCCATAGCGAGTGACATCCGTGCCGCTGGCGTGGGCAAGTGCGACATAGGCAGTGCCGACGGGGTTCTCTTCGGTGCCGCCACTGGGGCCAGCGAAGCCCGTTGTGGAGATTGCGAGGTCGGTGCCGAAGCGACGGCGGACGCCTTCAGCCATCGCCCGGGCCACGGGTTCGCTCACGGCTCCGAAGCGTTCGAGCAACTCCAGAGGTACGCCGAGTTCGCGGTGCTTCACGTCGTTGGTGTATGTCACCACACCGCCCTGAAAGTAGTCGCTGGCACCCGGGACCAGGCAGATGCGGTGGGCGACGAGCCCGCCCGTGATGCTCTCGGCCGTGGCGAGCGTGCTGCGCTTCTCGTGCAGCAATCGGACCACCACTTGTTGCAATTCTTCATCCTCGACACCGAAGACAAGTGTGCCAAGCCGTTCGCGGATGGTAGCTTCCACGGGTGCAATCAGGGCCTGAGCTTCGGCGAGATTGGCTGCCCGGGCGAGAATGCGAAGTGAGATGATGGCATCGCTGACAGTGATGCCGACCTCGGGAACGTGGCCGCGCTGGGTGAGGTCGGCGAGTTTCTCTTCGACGGCAGATTCACCCCATCCGAAGGTGTTGATCTTGCGTTGCACGAGCACGCCGCCACCGAGCCCCGCAGCCTCCAAACGCGGCTTCACCTGTTCCTCGAACATGCGGAACATTTCGCTGGGCACACCCGGCATCGCGGCGACGACACTTCGACCGATTTTCATCCACACACCCGGTGCCGTGCCGCATGCGTTGGTGATGGCCTCGGCCCCCATAGGTAGTAAGGCTTGCACACGGTTCCGCTCGGGCATCACCCGGCCACGCCGTGTGAACATTTCCTGAATGACAGTGAGCGACGCGGCATCTTCGACGAGTGCGACCCCGGCTGCAGCCGCGATGGCTTCACGAGTGAGATCGTCCTGCGTGGGGCCCAGCCCACCCGTGGCGAGCACCAGATCGGCACGATCGCAGGCGGTGCGAATGCAGGCGATGTTGTCCGCGAGATCGTCCGCCACGGTGGTGTGGAAGCCGACGGGGATGCCCATCTCCGCGAGCCGGCGACTGAGCCACTGGCAGTTGGTGTCGAGGTTTTGGCCGCTGGTCATCTCGCTGCCGATGGAGAGAATTTCCGCCTTCATGCGAACTCCCAAAGCGATCTTGATTCGCTGGTGTGGCAACGGTATGCCCGGCGCACCATGAAGAAATCCTATTACCTCTGCGCCGTGGCGGTACTCGCGGCGGTCGGGATGGCGGTGTTTGCTCAGCTTCCGAAGCCGACGAACCCGTTGCCGGAGTTGCCCCCGATCGTGGCCGGGCCGGATGCGGAGATTCCACGTGTGGTGCCGGTTTCCGCACCGCCGCCAGTTCCTGTGGCTCCGGCCGTGCCGAGTGTGCCACCGCCGCTGCCC
>JBGSZR010000149.1:0-9264 GCA_041750275.1 Gemmataceae bacterium | reverse complement strand
AAGGTGCGGGAGGAAAGCCGCAAGCAGCGGCTGGGCCTCGGCGGGTAGAAGCATGACGGCCGTCCATGGGCAGCATCGCGAAGGGCGATCACCCCGCCATAGTAACCGCGAAGAGGCCGGAGAAACTGCACAAGTCGAGCTAAGTAAAGCTATTGAATAATATCGGCGATCTATGTTATATCCACACCATGAGAAGCAAAGGATCTGCTTCCGAGCTGGAAGCCGTGCGACGGCGAGCCGTTCGAATGGTTCTCGACGGCCGGACGCAGTCGGCTGTGGCCACCGCCCTGGGCGTCCACAGCGTCACCGTGGCCAAGTGGATGGCTCGACACCGAGCCGCAGGCGACCCCGGCCTGGCTGCCAAACCCACACCGGGTCGACCCCGGTTTCTCACACCCGATCAGGATCGGCAAGTCCGCCAGTGGCTGGTCCAAAAGCCGACCATGCACGGCTTCCCTACCGACCTCTGGACGGCCCGACGCGTCGCCGAACTCATTCGCTCCCGCTTCGGCGTTTCCTTCCATCCCCACTACCTCCGAGCCTGGCTCACGCAACGCGGCTACTCCCCGCAACGCCCGACGCGACGACCACGCCAACGCAACGACGCGACCATCACCCACTGGGTCGCCAACGACTGGCCGCGCATTCAAAAAAAGCCGGCGACACGCACGCCCACCTCGTCCTGATCGACGAAACCGGCCTGTTCCTCAACCCGGTCGTGCGGCGAACCTGGTCCCTCATCGGCCACACCCCGGTGCTCGATGCCGACGGCGGGCACCGACACAAAGTCTCCGTCATCGGCGGCATCAGCGTCTCTCCCACGGCCCAACGGCTCGGCTTCTACTTCGCCACCGAACCCAACGGATTCTTCACCGCGGAGAAGATCATCCCGTTTCTGCGTGATCTGTTGAAGCACCTGCGTGGCAACGTCATCGTCGTCTGGGATCGCGGCGGTAACCATAAGGGGCCTATCATCCGGGAGTTCCTCAAGAAGAACCGTCGCCTCCACCTGGAGATGCTGCCGCCGTGGGCTCCCGACCACAACCCGATGGAGGACGTCTGGTCGTGGTTGAAGTACGGCGAATTGGCCAACTTCACCCCCTCAGACATCCCCGAACTCGACGACACCGTGATTGATCGACTCATTCAACTAAAGTTCGACCCGGAACTACTGCGAGCACTCTGGGACCGATGCAAACTGCCGTTTCCAACACGACAGAACAAATAGCTTTACTTACCTGCGAATCAGTAGCGACGAGGGCCAACCCATCCGTGAGTTGCTGTGAACGCCATTCAAAGTGGGGCTTCTCCCCAAACGCTCTCGCCTCATGGCTTCGACACTGGGAACGGGCGCAGCTTTGCGGGTCGGCCTGTTACGGGATGTTGCATATCTCCGCTCAGTTGCGCCACTCGCCTGGCGGCGTAGAAGTCGAGTTCGTGAATGAACACGACTCCGTCGCCGTTCAGATCGGCCCTGCCACTCAGGCCTTCAGTCAGGCCGAGTGTGAAGAAGCCCGCGCGTGTGGTCGAACTTTCCATCGAATATTCGCGGCCCAACGATGAACACATCACCACAACGCCGCAATCGTCGCTCACGAGATCGCGGACGAGACCGTCGGCGCGAGCCGAACCGCCAGTGCGTGTGGATGCGGCTCCGGAATGACAGGCATCCAGTACGGCGATCAGTTTGCCGGGCATGTTCTCCAACCGGTGACGGAAAACATCACCGGCCAGGCATGTACCCGCCGGATCGTCTTCGGATATGTCCACGGGTACGAGGTAGAAGCGTCCGGCCCGGTCGCGTGTGCCATGGCCCGAAAACGAAAAGATGCCCACGTCGTTTGTCGTCATCTTTGACGCCAACCATGTCAAACCGTCAAGGATTCCCTGTTTCGTCGCTTTCTCGTCGGTGAGGACGCGCACCTCGATATTGCCGAATACACCCTTGCAGTTCTTCTTGAGCGATACCGTGAGCAATTCGGTATCGCTTGCGGCGAAGTTCAGCCTCATCGGCGCGGGGTACTCGGATACGCCGACCGCCAGCACGTAGAGGTTGGGCGGCACAGCGCTGCCAGAACGCACGACCACGACCGGCCGCGACATCCCCTTGCTCACCGCTGATTCCGCCTGCACCTCCAGGGTGAATGAGCCGGGATCGATTTCGAGGTTCCACTCGGCCTCGGCATCGACCTTGCCTTTCTCGAAGCGCACAATGCCGGCCTGACCCTGGAACGGTCGCCCGTTCACGATAAGCCGCATCGCTGTCACGGGGTTCCGTGCCGAACCGCGTGCGATGGCGCGCACGGTGAGTTTCTCTTCGGTGACGCGGACCAGTCCCTCGCCCGGCGCAGCGACGCTCACATCCGGTGGCAGCACCTCGGCCACGCTCGTGGCAGCGATGGTCTCCTGCTCGAATTCTTGCGCCATGGCCATTGCAAGCTGCAAGTTGCCGGCTGGGATCAAGTACTGAATCAACGTCGGCTGAAACATCGAAGCATGGAAGCGCACTGCGGGGTGAAGGGTGGGCAACTTGGCGATGCCGTTATTCACCTGCCAGGCGATGAGCCGTTCGCCGTAGGCGGAGCAGGTGTAGTACCCTTCGGGTGTCCAAGCGATCCATTCGCGGTCCGCCACGAAGATCGAAAGCACCGGCTCATCGCGGTCCGGCGACCAGATGCGGATCCGTTGATCAGTGGAACCGCTGATGAAGTAGCGGCCATCGGGGGACGGCGCGAGGCCGAGGGTCATTCCCTCGTCTCCGAGGAAACTTCGAATGTGCTTGCCTGTCGCAGTCTCGATCAACGTCATGGAGTTGACCGCACCGACGACGATGCCCTTGTCAGGGATCAACGTCAGGCTGTAAATGCGGGTGCCGCCGCGATCTTTGCAATCGTAGGTGTATAACAGCTTGCCGTTTTCCCTGACCTCGAAGCGGGTGAAGTCCAACTGTTTGACGGTATACGTCTCGTCGCTGAGCATAGCGCGCTGGAAGTTGTCGGGTGTTGGCGTGTCCCCGATCTGAAGGTCGTCGAGTCGGAACGTCTTCTCGATCCTGTCGAGGTTGTCGGGAGGGGACTTGCGATTCTTGTTCCCCCAGGCGATGGATTTCCCATCCTTGGCCCCAGCCCACGCCCCACACGGATTTGCCCGAGCCAGCGAAGCGTCGCACCACGCTGCCATCGGCAACCTTCCACACATACGTCTCGTTGTCGTCGCCGCCGGTCGTGACAGCGAGCGTGCCGTCCTTCGAGCTGGTGGCCCCCATCACGGTGTTCGAGTGTTCGCGGAAGACGACGCGCCGATCGCCGGAGACAGCGTCGATCGTGCCAGCCCAGCCGCGTGTGTAGACGCCGCCGTAAATCAGTTCCTTATCGCCGGGCCGATATTCCATCTGAACGATTTGGATCGGTTCCTTGCCGTCCATCGTTGCGGGCAGAAAACGTGTCGGCTTCCCATCGGCTGTGTGCAAGTAGACTTCTCCGTTGGTGCAACCAACGGCGAGCGTGGCGCCGTCGTTCGACCAGGCGATCGTGTTCGGGCCGGCTTCGTTCAGCGGAATCGAGGCGATCGGTTTCTCTGGAGCGTTCAGGTTCCAGACCTTCAACGCTCTGTCAATGCCGAGCGTCGCCAACCGTGGTAGTTTCGGATGGAATCGAAGCTCCTTGGCTGCGAAGTGTTTCACTTCACACACCGTCGTTCCCGTTGCCACCTGGATCACTTGCACCATTTCCGTAGACATGCCGACAGCGAGCAACTTCTCGTCTGGAGAGAAGTCGAGTCCATAGATCACATTCTTCGCACCGGAGACGATCCGTTCGAGGCGGAACGTTTCCGTGTCGATCACATAGATCGGGATTCCTTCCTTGCCACGATTGAGCGGAAACCCAGCGACCGCCAGTCGTTTTCCCGACGGCGACAGCGCTGCGGCATGAATCATTCCCTCCAATCCGGGAGCGGACGGGGTGCGGATGGTTTGCAACACATCGCCGGAGGCAACATCCCAGAAGCGGATCGTCTTGTCCTCGCCGACGGTGATAAGTCGTGCATTGTCCGGGGTTAGGAAGATGTTCTTGATTAATGCCGTGTGGCCGCCCGGATCGAGCGTCAGCAGTGGCCGCTTGTCTGGCGGCGGCAACGGCGGAAGCTCCGGTAGCGGGCCCCT
This sequence comes from Gemmataceae bacterium, assembly GCA_041750275.1. Lineage (GTDB taxonomy): Bacteria > Planctomycetota > Planctomycetia > Gemmatales > Gemmataceae > JBGSZR01. The sequence goes on along the minus strand of JBGSZR010000149.1, from coordinate 5,102 downwards.
CGGCTTGAACTTCGCGGCACGTGTGAAGGCATCGTCGAGTTTCGCCGTTGGCGGCCTGGCTGGTGGCTCATCATCCGGTTCATTGTCCGGCTCAGGCTGTATCTTCGGTTGCAGATCGGGCTGAGGTTGTGGACGCGGCTGAACCCGCGGCTGAGGCCTGGGCTCCGCGTTGGGATCGGCCTTGGCGACCGCTGCGTTCTTGTCCTTCGAACCGCTGGAGGCCACAACCGCCACCACGCCGCCGATCACGAGCAGCACCCCGGCCGCAACGCCGATGAGCAGGTACTTGTTCTTCGCAGCTTCCGCTTTCTTCACCTTCTTCGATTTCAGCTTGTACTTCGGCCGCGTCTCGTCTTCTTCCGCTGGCTGGCGCTTCTTGTAGACTGGGGGCGCTTTCGGAGCTCGCTTCGCAGAAACGGTGAAGACATGTTCGCAGTTCGGGCACTCGACCGAGACGGCTTGCGAACCATCAGAATCGATCTTGAGCGCAGTCTCGCACTCAGGGCATCGCACCTTGAGAATTGCCACGGAACACCTCTGAGCGAGTATGACTGCGAGATGAACGCTCAGATAGAATCGCCAATTTTCACTGGCGTGTCAAATTAGAACGTGAATGCAAGTGCGGATCTCCGGACCTGCGTAAAGTGAGAGGACCTCGCGATCGCGTCATCGTTGGATGATGCGCTCGGCTTACGCGGTTTCTTGCCGCGGGCTCGGCATGCTCCGCGGGGACCTGGGCCAGGCTGAGTTCGTGAACGACAGGTTTAGCGACCGGGTCCTGCTTCAATATTGTCCGGCACGCTTGTTGTAAATTTCGAGAGGGATGGACGTTTCCGCCCGGATCGCGCGGCGGCACCTATCATAAGCGGTGAACGGCATGGTGCTTTCTCAAGCCTTCCGCGCACAGCCGTCAGAGATGAATCACACGGAACACGTCATTATGTACCCGTCCGAGATCCGCAAGATCGCATTCGTCGGCGACTATTTGCCCCGGAAGTGCGGGATTGCCACCTTCACCTACGACATGTGCTCCTCGGTAGCCAAACGGTTCCCGGACGCCGAATGTTTCGTCGTCCCGGTCAACGACCGCCCCGAAGGCTACGACTACTCGCCGGAGGTTCGGTTCGAAATCGATGCGCCGGACCTGGAAGGTTATCGCCGGGCGGCCGACTTTCTGAATTTCGCCAACACCGATGTGGTCTGTCTTCAGCATGAGTACGGCATCTACGGCGGGGTTGCCGGCAGCCACATTCTTGGGCTGGTCCGCGACCTGCGCATGCCCACCGTCACGACTTGTCACACCGTGCTGCGCGAGCCGAACAACGACCAGCAATGCGTGCTGACGGAACTGGCGACCCTATCTGCCCGGGTCGTCGTCATGACCGAATTAGCCCGAACGTTCCTCGTGGACATTTATGGCGTGCCCGCGTCCAAGATTGACGTGATCGCCCACGGCATCCCTGACACTCCGTTTGCTGATGCGAACCCATACAAGGAGCAGTTTGACGTGGCCGGCCGCCCGGTCGCACTGACGTTCGGGCTCCTTTCACCGAACAAAGGCATCGAACATATGCTCCGGGCGGTCCCGGAGATCCTCAAGGACTTCCCCTCTTTCGTCTATATTGTCCTGGGAGCGACCCATCCCGACCTCGTCCGCCATCAGGGCGAACGTTACCGGCAGAGCTTGGAGCGGCTGGCCCGGACGCTTGGGATCGACAAGCATGTCATCTTCTACAACCGGTTTGTGGAACTGAAAGAGTTGACGGAATTCATCCAGGCGGCCGATGTCTACGTCACCCCGTACCTGAACCCTGCACAAATCACCTCCGGCACACTGGCATACTCGTTCGGGTGCGGCAAAGCGATCGTCTCGACCCCGTACTGGCATGCCGAGGAGTTGCTGGCCGGCGGGCGGGGGGTGCTCGTGCCGTTTGCCGATCCGGAGGCGCTGGCCCGGGAAATCAGCGGGCTACTTGGCGACGAGCCACGGCGATTGGCCTTGTGCGCCCAGGCGTACAGACTGGGCCGCGAGATGATCTGGGAGCGCTCCGCCGACCACTACATGGAGTCGTTCCAGCGGACTCGCCTGGGCCGCCAGGATCAACCGATCAAGCCACTGGCCGTCCGCACCCTCGCCGAGCAACATGCCGACTTGCCCGACTGGCGGCTGGATCACCTACTGCGACTGACGGACGCGACGGGCATGCTCCAGCATGCCACGCACACCATCCCGAACTTCGCGGAAGGCTACTGCACCGACGACAACGCTCGCGCCCTGCTGCTGACCGTTCACCTGGAAGAACTGGGCCAGACCGGGGCAGAGGTCGAACGCCTGGCCACACGTTATGCCGCCTTCCTCCAGGCCGCGTTCAACCTGGAGACGATGCGGTTCCGAAACTTCCTGGGCTTCGACCGCCGCTGGTTAGAGGAAAACGGGTCGGAGGATTCGCACGGGCGAGCCCTCTGGGCCCTTGGCACTTGCGTGGGACGGTCGCAGCGGCGCGATATCCCCGAGTGGGCGGCATCCCACTTCAAACTGGCCTTGCCAGCCGTACTGGATACGACCTCGCCCCGCACCTGGGCGTTCGCCCTGCTCGGCATCCGCGAATACCTCCGCCGGTTCGGCGGCGACCGCCTCATTACTCAGGTTCGCGACACCCTGACGGCCCGGTTGATCGACATCTACGACCGGACCGCCACGCCCGACTGGCTCTGGTTCGAGGAGATTTTGAGTTATGACAGCGCCCGCCTTCCCCAGGCGCTCATCGCGACCGGCCGCGCGGGCGGGAATGTGCGTGCGCTCGAGGTCGGGCTCCACACGCTGGGCTGGCTGGTGACAGTGCAAACCGCCCCTCAGGAACACTTCCGGGCCGTTGGCAGTAACGGATTCTACCGAAAGGGGCAACAACGGGCCCGCTTCGACCAGCAACCAGTCGAGGCGAATGCGACTGTCTCGGCCTGCCTGGAAGCGTACCGGGCGACCCAGGACGCCATCTGGGTGAAGGAGGCCCGCTCCGCGTTCGAGTGGTTCCTCGGCCGCAACGACCTCGGCCAGGAGTTGTACGACCCAACCACCGGCGGTTGCTTCGACGGCCTCCAGGAGGACCGGGTCAACCGCAACCAGGGGGCCGAATCGACTCTCGCTTTCCTCCTGTCGCTCGCCGAGATGAGCTGGCTCGAAAGCTCCCTAGCGGCATTCCGTCAAGCACGATAGACTGCCGCGTTCCAGGGAACGGACGGCGGGTCTACACCAGCGAGGTCGGCGAAGCCAGAACATGGACGTCAAACGCACCGGGATTGTCCTCAAGCCGACCAACTCCCGTGTCATGATCCGGCCGTTCGACGTGGCGAACGACGCCCGTGTCGAACGGATCCTCGCTCGGATCGCGTCCCTCAGCGAGCACGAGGTGGAAGGGCAACTTGAAGTGGTGATGCGGGAGTTCCGCGATCGGCACCAGCGGACCCGCGAGTTCTTCCTGCACCGATTCGAACAGGTCCGTCGGCACCTGCTGACAGACCAGCCGGTGAGCGAGGCCCGCCGGTTGCTCATCGGTTCGTACTTCACCTCGGAATACGCACTCGAGTCGGCCGCCCTGTTCAACCCGTCGATGGTCTGGCATCCCGACCAGTCATCGCTCCCCGCCGGGTGCCGCCGCTTCGTCCTCAGCCTCCGGGCGACCGGAGAGGGGCACATCTCTTCGATCACCTTCCGTTCCGGGGTCATTGACGCCGACGGCCACATCCGCATTGACGAACCGACGCGGTACGTCGAGGCACCGGAACTGGTGCCCAACGCCCTGTACGAAAAGCCCCTGTTCCACCGCAAGCTGACCGAACTTGGCATCAACGGCCCGCTGACCGATCAGACGATGGCCGCCCTCAACGACGAATTCACGCTCGGTGACCTTGACCGCACGCTCAATAACGTGCTGAAGAACCACCGGACCCGGCGGCAGGAATTCGAGCCAATCGCCCAAACCATGCTCTTGCTGGCCCGGGCCAACTACGAAATTCGCTTCGACCCGTCGCTCAACATCTCGGAGCGAATAATCTTCCCGTCGTCGCCGACCGAGACGAATGGGATCGAAGACGCACGGTTCGTGCAGTTCACTCACCCGGATGGTCGCGTGAGCTACTACGCCACGTACACCGCTTACGATGGCCGCGTGACACTGCCGCAGATACTCGAAACTGAGGACTTCGTCCACTTCAAAGTGGGCACACTGAACGGGCCGGAAGTGCGGAACAAGGGGTTCGCCCTTTTCCCGCGGATGGTGAATGGGCTGTACGCGATGCTGAGTCGGCAGGACAACGAGAATATCTATCTGATGTATTCGGACCAACCGCACTTCTGGTACAGCAAGAGACTCATCGCCCGGCCAACGTATCCATGGGAGTACATCCAGCTCGGTAACTGCGGATCGCCGATCGAGACCGAGGCCGGGTGGCTGGTGCTGACGCACGGGGTCGGGCCGATGCGGCGCTATGCGATGGGGGCGTTCCTGCTCGACCTTGAAGATCCGGCCCGGCTGATCGGACGGCTGGCAATGCCGCTACTGGAACCGGACGCGAACGAACGCGAGGGGTACGTGCCCAACGTGGTGTACAGTTGCGGAGGCCTCGTCCACGGTCGTGACCTGGTCATCCCTTACGCCATGTCGGACTACGCCAGTACCTTCGCCACCGTCCCGCTCGACGACGTGCTAAACGCGATGACCCGGGTGTGAACGTGTCAATCCTGGTTGGTCAACGTACTCAACAAATCTCGCGTGTCGAACTCCGCCACCGCCGTGACCGCGTCGGCGGCTCCGTAGTAGACGAGTAGCGTCTCAGCGTCCTGTACCACACCGGTCGGGAAGACCACGTTCGGCACGAAACCGTTCACCTCGAACTCGGCCTCGGGCTGCATGAATGGCTCTGACGTTCGCTTCAGCACCTTTGACGGATCGTTCGGATCGAGCAGGATCGCACCGCCGTAGTACACCCCCACTTCGCCGGAGCGGGTCGGCTGGCGGTTCCCGTGGTAGATCGCCAGCCACCCGTCCGGCACGCGGAGCGGTGGTGGGCCGGCCCCCACCCGGCCAGACTGCCACTCGCCGCCG
>JBGSZR010000148.1:0-7174 GCA_041750275.1 Gemmataceae bacterium | reverse complement strand
AAGGTGCGGGAGGAAAGCCGCAAGCAGCGGCTGGGCCTCGGCGGGTAGAAGCATGACGGCCGTCCATGGGCAGCATCGCGAAGGGCGATCACCCCGCCATAGTAACCGCGAAGAGGCCGGAGAAACTGCACAAGTCGAGCTTAGTACAGCGCCCCATAAGTGAGGGAACACCTGGTAATCTCAGAAATCCCAGGAAAACGTGCTGTGTCCGCGGCTTCTCAAATTGTTCCCCGACTTGCTGGGAGATGTACTTAGCAGATGGAGCTCAGAAGGCCACCTTCAGAGGGCTGGTGTCACGACCCGCAAGGCCGACGAGTTGTTGATGGGTTTGGGATATCTGAAGGGCGAGCCGACGCTCAAACTGGCCGCGAAGGACCCGGAACTGAAGATCGAGACCGTCACCGTGAAGCCTTGAACCGCACCGTGGCCGCGACTCACCGGGGTCGCGGCCAGAGAGCCGGACGCTGGCGGGCGTCACTTCTTCTTGACAGGCCTGCCGCCGTTGGGGCTCAGCCGCTTCCACCAGTCAGGCCCCTCCTTCTCGACCTCTGCGTTCAACTCCTTCAGACGCTTGGTCATCGCAACGAGGCGCTCCGGCTCCTTCGCGCTCAACTCCGTCGCCTCCTTCGGGTCGGCCTTCAGGTTGAACAGCTCGATCTTGCCGAAGTCCTGCGCGGCGAGAATCTTCCAGTCGCCGTCGCGGAGCGCCATGTGGAGGTTGTTTGGTGCCATGTTCAGCCGCCAGTAGAACGGCAGCTTGCGGTCCACGATCGTGACCTTGCCGGTCAACAGCGGGAGCACGTCGGCGCCGTCGATCACCCGGTCCGCGGGCGGATTCACACCACAGATTCCGAGCACCGTCGGGAACAGGTCGCTACCGATCACGGGTCCGTCGGCAGTGGTGTTCGGCTTGATCTGTCCCGGCCACCGGGCCATCCCTGGCACGCGGATACCGCCCTCGTACATCGACCGCTTCCGCCCGCGAAGACCCCCGGTGCTGCCGCGGGTGCGGTTCTTCAGCCCGTCGCCCTCCGGCCCGTTGTCCGAAGTGAAGAACACGAACGTTGTGCCCGTCAACTTCTGCTCGCCGAGCGCCTTAATGAGCTTGCCGAACGCGTGATCGAGCTGGGACACGTTTCCGTGGTGTTGGCGCAGGTCCTCGTCGAGGTCGGCGTAGGGCTTCTGGAACTCGGGGTCGGTCTCGATGGGCAGGTGCGGCTCGTGCGTGCACACGGCGAGAAAGAACGGCTTCGACTTGTTGCGTTTGGTCGTCAGCCAGTCGATCGCCTCGTCGACCACGAGCGGGGCCGAGAACCCGTCCAGTTTTCCGACCGGCATGCCGTTGCGAACGAAGTTGGCCGGGTTTTTGTGGCTCGGCCCGGCGTTGTTCTGGGTCGCCATCCAGTGGTCGTAACCGTGGTTGTTGGGCTGCGGTTGGGCCGGGTCGTTGAACTTGCCGTTGAGGTGCCACTTCCCGACGTGGCAGGTGGCGTAGCCGGCGTCCTTCAGCAGTTTGGGGAGCGTGACTTCGCTGGAGCGCAGGTGAACCTCGCTACCCTCGGCGATCCAGGTGTAGACGCCGTTGCGGTGCGGGGTGCGGCCGGTGAGGATCGCCGACCGCGACGGCGAGCACACGGCACTCGCGGCGTAACACTGCGTCAGGCGGACGCCCTCCTTGGCGAAGGCATCGAGGTTTGGGGTTTTGATCCTCGGGTGGCCATAGCAGCCGAGGTCGCCATACCCGAGGTCGTCGGCCAGGAAGATGACGACGTTGGGCCTCTCCGCGGCGGCCGCCGGGAGCGTAAACCCGCACACCAGTGCGAGCATTGCGAAACACCGATTCATGAATCGACTCCGGGGAGAAGGGCGTCACTTACTGGTGAAAACGGCGGCATCCGTCCACGTTCGTCCGCGGCACTCCGTCACCGTGGGCCGGGGGGAAGGTGGTCGATCAAGTATCGCGTCATCAGCATCCGAAGGTGGACCGCGGTCCCCTTACCCTCGCGCAAGCCGTGATCGCGGTTGGGGTAGGCCATGTAGTCGAAGCGCTTGCCCAACTCGATCAGCCGATCCACGAGGCTTTCCGTGATTTGAAGATGGGTGTTGGTTTCGCCGGTGCCGTGCACGATCAGCAGATCTCCCTTCAGACCTTCAGCGAAGTTGATAGCCGCGGCGTTGCGGTAGCCGACCGGATTCACGTCGGGGGTCCGCATGAAGATCTCCTGAAACCAGGCGTTGTACAGTTCCGGGCGCGGTTTGGGTGCCACCGCAATGCCGACATGATACACGTCCGGTTTGCGGAACATCGCGTTCAGGGTGTTCGAGCCGCCGCCGCTCCAGCCCCAGATGCCCACCCGCGACAGATCGACGTACGACCTCGTGCGGCCCAACTCCTTCACCCCCGCGGCCTGCTCCTCGGTGGAGAGCGGGCCGAGGCTGCCGTACACGGCACGGCGCCAGGCGGCCCCCTTCGGTGCCGGCGTGCCGCGACCGTCCATCGACACGACGAGGTAGCCGAGGTCAGCGATCATGCGGTGGAACATCGTGTGGTTCTGGCCGCCGGCCCAGTCGTCGAGGACCGTCTGGCCGTGCGGCTCGCCGTACACGAAGACGAACACCGGGTACTTCTTGTTCTCGTCGAAGTCGCCCGGCTTGATCATCCACGCGTCCATCACCACGCCGTTCCCGATGTCGAGTTTTAAGAACTCGGTCGGCCGTGTGATCAGCGGGACCGACCGTTTTCGAACCTCTTCGTTTGCTTCCAGGACCCGTTCCGAGTGATGGTCGGAGAGTCGGACCAAATCGACGACCGGTGGCTTGTCGAAGGTGGAATAGGTGTGGAACGCCCACTTCCGATCCGGCGAGAATTCGTAGCTGTGTGTTCCAGGCTGGTTCTCCGGCGTCACCCGCTCGGCATCGCCCGTCCCGTCGAGTCGAATGCGGTACAGATAGCGTTGGGTCGCATTCTTCGGCGATGCAAGGTAGTAGAACCAGCCGCCTGGCTCGTCGACCGGACCGCGGGCGATGATGTCGGACGAGTCCTTCGTCAGAAGCGTCCGCTGTTTACCGTCTCGCGAGACTATGTACGCTTGCCGCCAGCCGTCACGCTCGCTGAGCAGGACGAACTCCTTCCCGCCGCGAATCCACTCCAGCCCTGCGTTGGCGGAATAGCTCGCGTCCACCCACGCGGGATCGGTTTCCTCGTAGGCGGTGGCAACCTCTCCGGTCTCGACGTCGGCGAGCAGGAACTTGCGGCTGTCGCGGGATCGGCTGAGTAGCTCGATCAGGAGTTCCTTCGAGTTGCCGGCCCAACTGATGTCGTTGATGTAACACGTGCCCGGATCGGCGGGGAGTTTCACCCAGCGCGTGGCCCCGCCCTCGCGATCCACGACTCCCACGCGAAGCGTCGGGATGGGAGTGCCGACACGGGCGAACGGGACGTGTGCCACTTCGGGATACGTCGGGTCCGTCGGCCGGAGAACCGGTCGTGCGCGAACCTTCGTGGAATCCGACTGGAGGTACGCAATCCGATTGCCGTCGGGGCTCCATTTCGGGGCGTAATTATCCAGTTGGCCCCGGTTATCGTCTGTGGTCAGCGGCGTAACGCGCCCCGTCGCGGCATCGACCGCGGCGAGATTGCGGCCCCGCCGAACAACGACGCCATCGACTCGAGGAGAAAATGAGCCCGTGGACAGGCCGGCCGGCACCTCGTTGTGTAGCTTCTGGAGTTCGCCCGATTTCGAGTCGAACAGCCAGTTGCCGGTTCTTGTCTCCAGGCAGAACTTCTGTTTGACGGGCGTCTGGAAGCACCGCTGAACGAATAGCCGCTGCTTCGAGCCGGGCACGACGAGTTGATCCGCACCGACGAGCACGGATCGCTTCCCGCTCGTGACGTCGTACGTGACAACGTCTGGCTCCGTACCCGGCCTGGAGGGCTCCAGCATCAGGTAGCCGGAACTGTCCGCGAGCCATTTGCCCGAAAAGGTCGCAGGTGCAAAATCCCGTTTCTCGTAGATGGCTTTCAACCGCGACTCGGCATCAGCCAACATCTTGTCGCGGCCTGGTCGGTCGTCGGCAGTGAGTGCCGTGCCGACGACTGCAAGCCAGATAACCGTGAACGTAGAGAATCGCCTCATTGTCAGTCCCTCTCCTCTAGCGCAGCAGCCACTGCACCGGTGTATCCGAGATGAACGCCGTGTGGAGCACGCAGCCGATTGCGAAGCCAACCATACCCCTCGCCTGACTGTCTTCATCGCTGTTCTTTTATTCCTTGCCTGGCGGATGTCCCGGTTTCAGTCTGCCGGGTATCTCGCGTGCCTGCCGCAGCCCCGATCTGGGATCATGCATTCGTTGCAACCTTCTGCTGCGCCACCCTGACGGTGGGACAAATCAAGCCGGCGTTGCCAAAAAAATGGGCCGCCGCCATCTGCTTCTACCCCTTCCAACTCAGCAGGAGATGGCAAGCGTCGGCACCCGTGCCTCAAGGCATATGTTGCAACCAAGCTATACACGCGATCTGCCGAAATCCACGAAGCCCTCCCGGTCTGGCGTGTCGTCGGTTGGGGCTCAGTGATGTGATACAGTCACCGGAATGCCCTGCAAGCCTTCCCGAGCCGTTCCCCCTGACGCGATCTGAACCTCACCCGACCGTGATGCCACTGATGGCCGACCAGCGATCGCGTCGATCCCAGGCCGCCTGCACTGGTGGTGCGGGCCAAGTTATTCACCAGTGGTCGGCAGCCCCAGCGGCCCGACCGGGCATTCTTCGAGGCGATACTGTTTTGGGCAACTGTACTGAGCACCCGCTCCAATGAAAAAGTCCGTGGCGATTGCTACGGGCTTTTCGTTTGAAGTGCCATCCGCATTCAACGAAGTATCGCAACCCTTCGCATGCTTCGTTCCGTGATTCCGGACACATCCCACACCCCCCTCAACTGGAACGTTCGGAATCACGCCCGGATTTCGGAACGATGCTGCTGTGGAAGGAGTTGGGGCAAAATCATCCATGCAACGCCTCCCCTGGAACGTGGCTTGTTACCGCGAGGAGACTCCCGTGAACCGCATCGGCCGGCCGGAGGCGAACGGACGCGATGAAGCGACTGGATTTCCCGTTTGCGTTGTGGTCGCCGAGGTCGATACACTCCTGCAAGGACTTCGGGAGCCAAGTGGATCTCCACAAACCGACCCACGGTTTCGTTCAACCGAAGCGATGCGACGGACTCCGCGACCGGAATCAAGGGCTTTCCCCTGCACTCCCCGAGTGGAGCACGGAGAATCGCTTCCTAATCGTTCGGCTTAACTCTTGACGACAAGGCGAAAGGCCGATGAAAAGAAATCTGTTGTGCGCGTTGTGCATTGCCATCCTGGCTTCTTGCAAAAGACAGGAAGAAGCGCCCGTGCTAAACGATACCTCAAAAGCCCAAGACGCGAAGCAATCCAATCTCAATAAGTACCCTACCGCCAATGAAGCAGATCTGAAGGGGGTAGCGCGGACTCGTTTCGACAGTCCGAACCCGACTGAAGCGCAACTTGCCCGTCGCGCCAAGAACAACAAGAAGATTAAGGAAATGGGCCTGCCCGTTCTGGAGAATTTGCCTGTCGTTGAAGATGAGAAAACGGCTAAAATGCGGAGCCCCGAAGAGATTGCTAAGCGCTGCCTCGCGACGACGTTTTGTGCGGTCAAGGGCGAAACTAACGATCAGAAGCTTGTGAATTCACTCATCGAGGACTATTCCGCCACAGGTTTTTTCTCGCCGGAAGAGCAGCAATTTATCTCCAACTTGAATCCTCCCCGGCAAAAGCTGATTGACTTTGCTTGGCGCTATGAATGTGTCCACGTCTTCCTCTGGGCCATGACGGCGGGGGACGCACTTAGCCCGCCGAATAAGATCTGTCTGGTGGCCGACGACATGAAACTGATCAAGAGAATGGGACCAGCGAAGTTCGTTACCGAGTCCAAGCGTCGTGCACCAGAAGAGATATTGGATATGGCGGATTTCTACTATCGCCTCCATTGGGCCGCGATCGAACTCCGTATCAAGGGCAAAAAGTCCGATTTGTTGGACGAAGGTGTGATTCGCGAGCGACATCGTGCTCTCAACTGGTTGATCGGCACTTTGAACCAGGAATGGGACGATGTTACGACAGACACATAGGCGCCGATCCGCTCGCATACCACACAGGCACGCCGAACCGCTCTCAGGGCCTCTGAGCTTGAGAGCAAAAGACTCCCGGGCCGGCGATTCGGGTGATTGAATGCGGCGTACAGCTGTGCTCGTTGGGTCACTTCCGCTTGTCCACCAAATACTCAGCACCGCGATGGTTCATTCGCTGGCCTCTCATCTCGAGATGTGACAACGCATTGTTACACCGCGGCGGGCTCAGTTCAGCCAGAAACGCTGTTGAACTTGCCGAGTTCGATGGCCAAAACGGTGTGCATTGCAGGCCTCCAGAACCGTGTTGAAGGGCGAACCCTTCCGTGTTCCGCGGGCCGAGCTTGCATGGATTCTTTCGGCGGCAGGTGGCCGAGGCGACGATGAACCTCCGAGATGGTGCGGTGTCCGTACCGGATGTGGGTGCGGGACCTTCGCATGCCGTAGGTTGCCTTGCACAATAAACGCTGTTGAGTGAAGTTGACTGACAGTTAAGGGGTCTGTTGAACGACCCACCTGTTTAACATCACCTGATATGCGATTCGAGCCATGCAATATTGGCTCTCATCTTGAATCAAGACATTTTTGTATTACAAACGCATCACTCTACTTCTACTGTTTCCTGACATTGACCTGTCGCAACTATTTCGCAGACGATCTCTTCCGCTTCGTTGCTCTTGACGGAAGGAGATTGTCACGGACGACCGGTTCGACCTCCGCTTGCGTGAGATGATGGACGATGCCGAACTCGATTCGGCCGTGATGACGGGCCTGATCGACCGACTCCAGAAGATTATCCAACCGTTCGCCGCCTCGCTGACGGAGCCCGAACAACAGCAGCACACCCGCGAGTATGTGCAGGGACTGCTCTCCCAACTCCCGCATAAGACCAGCGAAGGCATCGCCTACCTGCACGACCAGGAGCGGCAGGGGATTCAGAAGTTCATCGGTCAGGTGCCCTGGGATCACGAACCGCTGGTTGCGGTCCTGGCCCAACAAGTGGGTCAGTCGATCGGGGAGGC
>JBGSZR010000147.1:0-7233 GCA_041750275.1 Gemmataceae bacterium | reverse complement strand
CCTCCGGGGGTCCGGTGGTCTTGGTCCCCGAGGCGAACACGGCCTCGGCCCCGGCCAGGAGTTGCTTCTTCCACCCGTGGATCAACGTCGGGTGGACGCCGTAGTGGGACGCCAGCTCGTTGATAGTCTTGTCACCCTTGATCGCCGCCAGGGCGACCTGAGCCTTGAACGCCGCCGAGTGACTCTTCCGCTTGCCCGCCATCGGTTCCCCTTTCCTGGCTCGCCGATATAGCTTAACCGGCGGTCCAGTTTTCGGGGTCCACTATACATTGCGCTGGGCGTCAGCTCAGGTACGGTAAAAAAACAGAGCAGTTAGCGATTCTGCCTCTGTTAACCTTGCCGCTTCGCAAGTAGAGTAGCGGTTCTTATAATATTAGTTCACTTAATGAGATATCAGCATGACACGCCATCGCCCACGCGGTTGGAACCGGTTTCTCCATCTCGAATGCCTTGAAGATCGCGTCAATCCCGCCTTCGTCGACATCGGTGCCCTTCGGCTCGATGGCCCCAACTTCAATGGTTCCGTCTTCACGGGCGGTGCAGTTGCGGTCGGCTTTGCACCTCTCGATACCAATGATACCTTTCGATCACTGCTGGAGGTGGATCTCGGCACCGCGGGCACGATCACGGTCGATAATGGTGCGAAGCCCGGCTTCGGCATCGATCAAGGTACGATGAAACTCGTGAGCACGACGGGGGTGGTGATTCCGTTCTGGATGACGACTTCGCCCGTCACATTCACATCCGAGGCGCTCACGACAAGCGTTGGCCAGGATCTGACGGGAAAGGGTTCGCCAATCACGTTCTCACGGTTCGATGCGACGGTCACCACAACCGCGGTGCTGTTGCTCAACAGTAGCACGACATCGACCGCCGATTCATTCGTGGGATTGCAAGCAGCACTGGGCCTGACCGGCTTCCCCGATCTGAAGCTCACGGTCGATGATGGAAACTACATTTATGCCCGGGAGTCGGGCATCACGCTCACCGGTGCCGAGGCGGATCTCGGCTCGACCATCGAGGGGGGCGGGCTGACGGCGGTGAGCGCGGGCCTCGTCGTCGGCTATTCGGACGCGGGCGGCAAGAACACCTATACGTTCACCGGCCAGTTCTCGCTCTCCAGCGGCGACGGGCAGATTCAATCGAAAGCCAGCCTCGGTGCCTCACTCGATCTCGTCATTGTGGATAGTGCCATCACGCAATTCGGCGGCTCACTCAACACCGAATTCACCGTTGCCAAGGCGCAGTTCATTGGCAAGAACGTCATGTTCAACGGCGACTTGACCACGAACACTTTCACCTTCAATGGCGATCTCTCGGTCAACGTCACCCCCGATCCCACCGACGCGACCAAGAATCAGTATGTGGACATCGTCTTCGGCACCTCGAATGACCCGACCACCCCGGGGATCGTCGTCACCAATGGCGTGCTGCAGACGCTCAATGCGCGTGTCGTCGCGAATATGAATCTCTTCAATGTCGTGTTTGATGTGCAGGATCCGTTGGTATTCGCGTACAGCAAAGCCAACGAGCAGTTTGAGATGTCCGGTGGAGCGACTGCCACCTTTGGCAGCAAAGCGCCCGTCGCCTTCACGGTCGATTTCCCCTCACTCGGCAACATGTCTGGGCTCATCATTCGTAATGGCAAGATCGAGCGATTTGTTGTGGATATCACAGCACAGGTGGGCGTAGCCGGTGTGCAACTGAACAAGGGCGGCAACGGCGATTTCGAGTTCGGGTACACATACGACACCACCACCAAAACCAGCAGTTACACGATCAGCGGCTCTGCCGAGATCACCAATGTCTTCCATGCGCAGGTGATGCTCGGCAGTTCCGCCGCCAGCCCGGGCATCACGATTGTCGACGGCGAGTTCAAACTCGACAACCTCAGCATTGCCTTCGAAAACGTCACGCTCGGCGTCTTCGAGATCCAGGAAGGCATCATCGAGTACACCACAGACGCCAATGGCGAAACGACGTTCACCGTTGGTGTCAGTGTGCAGTTCCCCGGCGACTGGGGTGTCGGCGGTGGCGAAGTAATGTTCATTGATGGCAAGATCAACACCATCGAAATCGACTACTCTGCAGGCAATAGCAACGGAATCCCCATCGGCGATACCGGTCTGTTTCTCAACTATGCGGAAATCACCGTAGCCAACATCGAGAATCCCGATCGCCCGCTGACCGTGAGCGGCGATGTCGCCGTGACCTATGGCGAAGCACTCGATCTCTCCGGCGACGGCACGGCTAATGACTACATCATCGCGGGGCAGGGCAAGTTCCTCGTCAACGATCAACAGATCGCCATCTCGGGTGGCGTGTATCTCGGTGCCACAGTGACGCAGCGGGCACCGATCACGGATGAGCCGACCTTCGCCGGTCTACTCGGCTCCGGCACGGGCCACATTACCATCGACTGGGCTGCGAAAGTCTACTCCGCCGGGTTCGACTTCCAGTTGCTCGACGGCCTCTTTGAAGTGAAAGCGGATTTCACCTTTCGCGGTACCGCCAACGATTACACGATCTTCATGAGCGCCGAAGCCGATATTGAAGTGCCCAAATTTATCCCGGTGATCGGCGGGTTGAAGCTCGCGAGTGCGGATTTCGTGCTCGACTTCCGGGATGTGGACGGCATGAAGACCGGCTTCTTCGCCGGCTGGGTCGATCTCTTTGACAATCTTTTAGTCGCGGGCGTGAAGTACGACTTCCTGACACGGACATGGAGCCTCATCGGCCGGCAGGGAGTCGATGCCGTCATCGATTGTGAGATGAATCCCGAGGCGTGCATCACCGGTGCGGGTCCGTACACGTACTCGAATCAATTCGTGGTGCCGGCAGGTGCAACGGGTGTGACAATCTCGGTGGAATGGCCGGAGAACACAGGCACCACCAGCCTGGAACTGAAGCTGCCCAGCGGAGCCATCATTCCCCAGAGCGCTCTCAATTCCGGCAATTATTCGCTCAAGAGCGTGCCGGGCCAGCCGACGATGCGCAAGCTCGAAATCGTTGGTGCGGCCAGCAATGATTTCGCGCTACTGGCTGCGGGGACGTATGAAGTCCGGCTGACGAGCACGGCGAAGTATAACGGCACCGTCGATTTCACGGCGGGGCTGCGCTACCCGCCACCGCTGGTTTCAGCCCCGCAAGCGATCAACGATGCGACCAACGGCAATCTTGTGAATGTGACGCTCACCGGTTCGGTAAACAAGAACTTCATCAATAATGTGCAGGCTCGCCTGTTCATCGTTCCGGCACCGGCCGGGGCACCACCGGCGTTCACGCCATCGGCCAAGCCCGTTCCACTGACCCCGCAAAACGTGGTGTTCACGCCGGGCACGGTCGATCCGACCACCAATCAGCAACCGTACACGATCACCGCCCAGCTCGACCTCAGCGATCGCATCTTCCAGACCTATTTCGTCTATGCCTTGCTCGACGACGGCGTTCATGTTCCGGTGGCCAGTGGGAACTCAGTTAATCCCGTCACCAACGCTGCGCCGATCAATGGCCAGTTCGTCAGCACAATTACTAGCGGCCCCGTCGACGGTATCACCGTTTACGTGGATGCCAATCACTCAGGCACCTATGAACCCAGTGATCCGCACGGTATTAGCAACGTCAATGGTGGCTTCACTATCTCGGACCCCAATGGCGATTTGACAGTCGGCACCACGTATCAGCTGGCCCTGGTGCTCCCGCCCGGCGTGACACTTGATGCCAGTTCCAGCACAAAGAATCCACAATCATTCGTCTATACAGCGACACGGCAAAGCTTCGATTATCTGCTGGATCTCACCACCGGTGCCAGCGGCACCGTGTTCCAGGACTACAACCAGAATGGCCAGTTCGATGCGGGCGACCCGGTAGCACAGGGTGTGCTCGTATTCGTGGATGTCAATAATAACGGCACACTGGATGCTGGAGAGCCGCAGACACTCTCGCTCGCCGACGGAAGCTGGCATATTTACGGCCTCACTCCGGGCAGCACGGTGACGATCCGCAGTGCACCGGCGAATCCGTTTTACGCCACGAGCCCAACCGTGCAGACGGTCACACTGCCCACGTCGCCCAGTGGCCAATCAACGGGTCTTGACTTCGGTGTGCTCAGCCTGCAGACGATCTCGGGCACCGTGAAGCAGCATACGCGTGATGCCAGCGGCAACTTGAGCCCAACGGCGACGGCGCAGTCAGGTGTTGTGGTAACGCTTACGAAGGCGGGCTCGACCCCGATCACCACGACGACCGACAAGAACGGTTTCTATTCATTCTCGGTCCCGGTCGGCACGTACACGATCACGGAGAGCATCAACACGAGCCAGTATCGCCAGTTGAGCCCGTTCACGGGTGTGCTCAACATGCCGAACTCTCCGTTCCAGTTGAATCTGGGTTTCCAGCCATGGTCCGTCGCCGCCGGGGATATCGATCAAGATGGTTTCATTGATCTGGTGATCACGCAGCCAACAACACTCAACGGTGTCGAGAATCCGAATGCTTATGTGATGTGGGGCAGTGCCGATGGCAGTTTCGACAACGGTGCCAACCGCACTTACATCGGCAACATGCTTGGGCTCAATGTCGCCCTGGCGGACACCACCGGCACCGGCAAGCTCGACATCTTGTTCTGGAACACCGGCCAGCAGATGGGCATCGTGATCCTGCTTCCCAACACGGGCAATCGATCGTTCGGCCCGGCACAATCGCAAGGTCAATTCAGTCAAAACGCGATTTTCAACGATCTCGCTGTTGGTGATTTTAACGGCAATGGCACCGATGATTATGTCTACACCGTCGAGCCAAATTTTGTATTGGCGAATTTCTTTGCGAAGCCAAACAACTTTAGCACGGATGCGAACACGCGTAAAAACACGTCACCGCCATTGAATGGCCTCCAGGGTCAGGGGCTCGCGTCGGTCATTGACCTGGATAACGACGGCACCGTTGAACTCGTCATCGCCGCCCAGGGCAATGATAACGCCAACAACTACCTGAGTGTGGGCACATTCGACCAGTACGGCAACTTCACGCTCACATCCGACTCCATTCCGCTGTCGAGCAACTACGCGTTTGGCGATATCGATTTCGATGGCATCAACGATCTGCTCTTCTTCAACCTTTCCACCAACCAGCTCGAAATTCGCCATGGCAACGGGGACAAAACCTTCAGCCCGGTGCCCAATAGCACAACCTGGAGTTTGCCCGCCAATCTGCAGAACCTCAATACGTACCTGGTCGATTTGAATGGCGACTTGCGACCCGAACTTGTGGCCTTCACACAGGCTGCCGGACGGCTGGCCTATATCTGGGAAAACACCGGCGTTGCTCCGTATTACGCGGCAAATCCAACCGCCGTGCTTGGCTTCAGCCCGGAAAACTTCCAGGTCTCCGGCTCCGCGATTGCTGACGTGAACAACGATGGCCTCGCCGATGTGATCAATGTTGATGGCAATGACAATAATCTATATGTGTTTTACAACCAGTCGAAGATCAACAATGGCAGTGTGACGCTCACGCTGGTGCCTGGGACATTGCCCGTGGGTGTTAATTTCGTGAATGCCGAGCTGGGGTCCGTCAGTGGTGCGATTTATGACGATGTGAACCGCAACGGTGTGCGTGATGCCGCGGACACGGGGCTCGTGGGTGTGAGCGTCTATCTCGACCAGAATGGCAACAATCGCTTCGACGTAGGTGAACCCCGGACCCAGACGGTGTTCGGCGGTGCCTATTCTTTCGCCGCCAGCGGTGGCCGCGTCGGCGTGCTGTCGCTGGAGAGTCATCACATTCCGCCGGGCAGCATTGAAGTCGTACAAGGTGTGGTGAAGGATATTATGCTCGCGCGGCGCTGGCTCACACCCGTGGTGCCGCACGTGGCGACCGTGGGCCAATCGCTCACATTCACTGTGGTGCCCAGCGGCCAGGCGGCGGACCGCTCGCTGAAGTTCGAGTTGCTCGAAGGTCCTGCCGGGGCAACGATGAACGCCATCACGGGCCAGGTAACCTGGTTGCCTTCATCCACGGGCACGGCACGCTTCGTGGTGAAGTATGTGGATCATCGCTCGCCGCTGCAAAAAGAGACACTCACGTTCTCGTTGCCACTATTCGAGGCACTCAGCACAAATGTCCCGACACCGGTGACGCTACCGACATTCAACAGCTTTCCGAATTCGCGCGAGAATCCAATTGTTCTGACCGCCACCGCAGCCGGGGCGGGGTGGGTGCGGGTCTACGACCATACGCACGGTGTCGAGCGATTCCGCTTCCAGCCGTTTGGCGACTTTTTTGGTGGAGTGAGATTAGCCCTCGCCGATCTGGATGGTGATACCATCGCAGACATCATCACCGCAGCCGGGCCGGGCGGCGGACCACACGTGAAGATCTATTCCGGAGCCACCGGCGAACTGCTGCAAAGTGCGTTCGTCTTCGACTCGTCGTTCCGCGGCGGGATCTTTGTGAGTGCGGGCGATTTGGATGGCGATGGGGTTGCCGAGATCGTCATCACGCCTGATCGCGGCGGCGGGCCGGTCGTGGCGGTCTATGATGCCACCCTCAAGAACATCACCAACTTCTTGGCCTTCGAGCCAGAGTTCCGCGGCGGCCTGCGCAGCGCAATGGGCGATGTGAACGCCGATGGCATCGCGGACATTATCGTGACAGCGGGAGCGGGTGGTGCACCCCGTGTGGCGGGCTTCAACGGGGCCAACCTACCCCAGCGTCTCTTCGGGGATTTCTTAGCTCTGGATTCCCGCTTACGAACCGGTTTCACCCTCACTGCCGGTGATATCGACGGTGACGGCTTCGCGGACCTGTTCCTCGGCTATGGCCTGGGGGGCGGACCACGTGTCGATCTCTACAGCGGAAAGTCCCTGTCCGAAGGTAGACCGAACGTAGTGCGAAGCTTCTTTGTCGGTGCCAGCGACAACCGCAGCGGAGCAAAGCTGGCGGCACGTGATCTCGACGGCGACGGTCGGGCCGAATTGCTCGCCGCTGAAGGCCACGGTGTTGGCCCAGTCACCACGGTGTGGGATCCGCGCACGCCACACCGCCTGGATGCCTGGTTCGCGCACGATCCGCTGGCGATCCATGGCGTGGAAGTGGGCTAGTAGTTCAACCGTCTTGTATTGCCGGGTAGAGTCGGTGGAGTTTGATCCGGGCATCGGCGGTTGTGAATCGCCACTTCACCCCGATCGCACGGTCGTTCCGTGCAGTCTGCCACGGCTCCAACTGCTTGAGCAA
>JBGSZR010000146.1:0-29933 GCA_041750275.1 Gemmataceae bacterium | reverse complement strand
GGCCGCGATCGCCGCCACGGTCGCCTCGATCCCCGCGGTCTTCGCGGGGCGGGCGTTGCTCACCGCCACCGTTCTCGCCACCTTCGACCGGCGGCATCAGCGCCTTGCGGGAAAGCTTAACGCGGCCCTGGTCGTCGATGGCGATCACCTTCACGGTGATGCGGTCGCCCATCTTCACCACGTCATCGACGCGGCCGACGTAGCCCGTGTCCAGTTCTGAGATGTGGCAGAGCCCGTCGCGGCCCGGTGCGATCTCCACAAACGCCCCGAATTCCTTGATCGAGATGATCTTTCCTTCGTAGACGCTGCCGACCATGATGTCCGCACACATGGCCTCGACCCGGCTGCGGGCAGCTTCCACACCTTCCGCATCCATGCCGGCGATTTGCACCATGCCGTCGTCCGAGACGTCGAGCTTCGTGCCCGTCTCTTCCTGCAACGCGCGGATGTTCTTGCCGCCCGGCCCGATGAGCAGGCCGATCTTCTCGGGGTTAATCTTCACGGACACCATACGCGGTGCGAACGGGCTAATCTCACGACGCGGAGCGGCCAGGGTGCCGAGCATCGTCTTGAGGATTTGCAAGCGAGCTTCGCGGGCCTGATCGAGGGCACCACGCACGATGGCTTCGGGGATGCCATCGAGTTTGATATCGAGCTGAATGCCCGTGACGCCCTTCTGCGTGCCCGCGACCTTGAAATCCATGTCGCCGTAGTGGTCCTCATCGCCCTGGATGTCGGTGATGAGGGTGTGCTGGTCCTTCTCCATCACGAGGCCGATGGAGATGCCAGCCACGGGGCGCTTGATGGGCACGCCGGCATCCATGAGGGCGAGCGTGCCGCCGCAGACCGACGCCATCGAGCTCGAACCGTTCGATTCGAGAATCTCGGAGACGAGCCGCACCGTGTACGGGAACTTCGAGGGGGGTGGGATCACGGCCTTGAGCGAGCGCTCGGCGAGCATACCGTGGCCGATTTCACGGCGACCCGGGCCGCTGATGCGCTTGCACTCTCCGACCGAGAAGGGCGGGAAGTTGTAGTCGAGCCAGAACTTCTTGGCGTACTCTTCCTGGATGCTCTCGATGCGCTGTTCGTCGGCGGCGGTGCCGAGCGTGGCCACCACGAGGGCCTGCGTTTCACCGCGCTGGAAGATGGCGGAACCGTGTGTTCGCGGCAACACGGAGACTTCGCCGCCCACACTGCGGACGTCCTTCGGCCCGCGGCCATCGATGCGGGAACCACTGAGCGTGATCTCTCGGAAGATGCGTTCACGCAGCACGCCGATGGCTGCACCGATCTGGGAAGCACTGTACTTTGGCTCGGCCTCACCCTCAGGCATGTATTCCTTGAGAATCTGGGCCTTGAACTCATCGATCGCCGCGTTGCGGGCTTTCTTCCCCTCCGTGAGGTACTTGGCCCGGAACTCGGAGCCGTACTTCTTGTGGAGTTCCTCGGCGAGCGGGTTCTCTGTCATCTGCGGCGGCAGTGTCTTCTCGGGTAGCCCGGCCTTCGTGCGAAGTTCGAGAATGCCATCGATGATGACCTGGCAGAGACGCTGGGCCTCGGCAATGGCGTCGCCGGCTTCCTGCTCCGGCATTTCGCGCGCGAAACCTTCGATCATGCACACGGCATCGGCGCGGCCCGCCACGATGAGATCGAGATCGCTTTCTTCAAGCTGTGTGTGCGAGGGGAAGGGCACCAGCTGGCCATTGAGGCGGCCGAGGCGAACGCAGCCATAAGGCTTCAGGAAAGGAATCTGTGACAGGTGCAGCGAGGCGCTGGCACCGATCATGGCGAGCACGTCCGGGTCGAAATCCGGGTCGGCGGAGATGACGGTGGCCATCACCTGCACTTCATTGAGATACTCGACCGGGAAAAGTGGCCGGGTGGGCCGATCCATCAGACGCGAGGTGAGCGTCTCCTTGATGGAGGGACGGCCTTCGCGCTTGATGAAGCCGCCGGGGAACTTGCCCGAAGAATAGGTCCGCTCGCGGTAATCGCAGGTGAGCGGGAAGAAGTCGCGGCCGGGGATGGCGCTGCCTTCCACCGAGGCAACCAGAACGACAGTATCACCAAACCGCACCGTGACAGCCCCGTGAGCTTGTTTGGCGAGTTTTCCGGTTTCGATGGTGAGGGTGCGGCCCCCGAGGGGAATTTCGACAGATGCGTGTGCGACCGGCACGGATGTGGCCCTTTCCGTAAACCGGCAGTCTGCGAGGAGGCGGAGCGAGCGGGACGCGGCGTACCTCTCGACTCGGAAGACGACACAGCGCCTTCCTGACGAGAAAAGGGTACCTCGTGAATCGTGGGACTTCGCAATGAACAGCCAAAACTACTTACGCAGACCGAGCTTGCCGATCAGCGACAGGTACGTGGCTCGATCCGTTTCGCGGAGGTACTTCAGCAGGTCAGCACGTTGGCTGACGAGCCTCAGAAGACCCCGGCGGCTGGCGAAGTCCTTTTTGTGAGCCCGCATGTGCTCGGTCAGGTAGTTAATACGTGCCGTGAGCAAGGCGACTTGCACCTCGGGCGAACCACTATCGTTGTCGTCCCGACGGAACTGTCCAATCAGTTCGGTCTTCTTTTCCTTCGTGATCGCCATTGTCCCGGTCTCCGCTTACTCCACCGTGTCGCACGACTGCCGACAGTTTCTAATACGACATCAATTACACCAGATTCAAAATCTACGCACTCGTGTCATCTGCGGACAGGGGGTAAACGAAAAAGTGCGATCACGGGCAAACTCACGCACTCCCATTATCCACCTCCAGCTCACCCGGAAACCGGTATGAACACCCATGCAACCAACGTGGCACAGCGACGGCAGCGAATCCTGGAACTGATCGCCAGCATTCCGGAAGGGCGTGTTGCCACATATGGCGGAATTGGCCGGCACCTGGGCTTCACTCCTCGGCTCGTGGCCTCGGTGCTGATCACTCTCACGAAGGAAGAGTCCGCATGGGTGCCCTGGTTTCGCGTGGTTGGCTCAGGCGGCGTGATCAGCACCTTGAAGGCGGGTAAACTGGGCCGGCGGCAAATCGCCCTTCTTCGCACAGACGGCATCGCCATCACGCATTCTCAACGCGTCGCAGAGTTCGAGGCGGTGCTCTGGTCGCCGCTGCAGTGATTCAGTTCACGCGGCGTGGAATGGCTTCACCCGGTAAGCGACGCGTCAAGTGGGGGTAGGTATCCAGTCCCAGGACCGGGATCAGCCAGTCCGCGGATTCGGGGTAATTGGGCCAGGCACCGCCACGCAAATAAAGTCTTGCCAGACGGCTGGTGCCGGGTTCACCCACGCGGATCACCGGCTGGATGTATTTCTTTGTGACCGGACTGGCATGCGTCACCGCGTGCACGCAATTCACTGTGCGTGTATTCACGTTGAACGAATCGACCGAGCGAAAACGAGCCTGGCCCGAGTTCAAGTAATCGTACTGCACCAAAGCCGTTTCGTACTG
Source organism: Gemmataceae bacterium (assembly GCA_041750275.1). Taxonomy (GTDB): domain Bacteria; phylum Planctomycetota; class Planctomycetia; order Gemmatales; family Gemmataceae; genus JBGSZR01. The sequence goes on along the minus strand of JBGSZR010000146.1, from coordinate 26,478 downwards.
TTCGGGCGTGACTTCGTAGGGCCCCCACATAGAGATTGCTGAATTCTTGCGTGCCATGATCGCCAGAGTTTCGTCGCTGGTCCAGTTTCGCCCGATCACGGAGCGAAAGCGCAAGGGCTGAACGTTCGCATCCGCGGGAAGCCAGCTAATAGTGAACGATTCCACGCCGGTGGAACCATTGACCATGGGCGTGGTCTTCGCATAGATGGCCCAGGTGTGGGCGGTGCGAGCACGGAACGGCACACCTTGCCCACCGAACAGGGTGAAGTAGTAGCGGGAGGAGCTCGTGCAGCCACACTCAGCGGAGGCAGCGGGCACGAGGATACCGAGCATGCCAAGGGCGACGAAGATGCGGAGGATCATGGTTGCGGGCTCACGGGAAGCTGGGAGCAACGTACCCCAAATATACACCGTGCGAGCTGGGCGAAACGAAATCACCCGGGTGAGAAGCCCGGGTGATTCGCGAAATGGGATCAGATTCAACGCTTGATCCGGTTCCCCTGTTTATCCACCCACGGAAACGGATTGACGATGTCCACAGGCTTCGTGGAAATCTTTTCGCCCAGGATATTCTCGAACACCGTGCCGTAGACGCGTTCGATGGGGCACATCGCGTGGGCGGCCAGCAACTGATGCACGATTGCCTGGTTGTTCACCACCACGCGGCCACCACGCCGGTCGTAGCAGGCGCGGGCACCGGGTGCGTTCGCAGCATTCTTCTGAAGTTCCTCGAACTTCTTCTCGCCGAGCGCCACATCCGGCCCATCGATCGGTGGTGGGGGCAGCTTTGGTGCAAGTGGCCGACCGCTCGGATCGCGGAAAGTCAACGCGTCCCCGTCGGCCTGCGGGTCCGGGAGGTCGAAGCCCACGGCTTCCACGCTCAGCCCCGTGTCGCGCCGAAGTTTGTCCGCGTGGGCGATGCGAAAGAGTGACTTGAACTTGCCGCCATCGCCGTGGCTCTTCTCGATGCAAGCTTTCGTGGTGTCGACCACCCATTTCGATTCCGCGAGGAATGTGGCCGCGTCCACGGGGCCGGCGATGACGTGGAGCACGCGGCCATCCGGTGCACAGAAATAAGCCGCGACGTTGCCACCCTGCTTCTGCTTGCCCACGATCTTGAACGTGGCCACCTTCTGGAACGAGGAGACGAAGTGCTCGTTCACAAACGTGCCGACTTCCGGGCTGGTTAATGCGCCCACACGGAGCGCCTCGGCATTGTTTCAGGTGAAGCGGGGATCTTCGAAGTGCCCAGACACATGCAGGACGAGCACGAGTTTCTCCTGCTTCCGGGCCAGCGTGGCCGCTTCCTTCGGTGAATCGACAAACGCGATCGTGGTGCCGAAGCCACACGTCGCACCATCCTCGGCGCGCACCGTGGGAGCCGCAATCGCGGCAATCAGTGAGGCCATCATCAAGCGGTTCATGGTCATTTCCTCCCGTGACAGCCCCATGCTACCGCACGAACGATCGATTGCCTTCAATCTGTTACAGAAGCGTTACGGCACCAGCGCGGAAGGCGCGAACCCTCTCCGCGCTGATAGGTTTCCTCACTTTATGGCATCACAGGCATCCAGGGCGAGAACACAGAAGGCGCTGCCGGCGTTGGTGATGTAGTGAGCACGGTCGTTGCTCAGGCTGCGTGTGAACCAGCGGCCACTGGTGCGTTGATTCGCCTTGATCCAGGCCACACCCTTCTTGATGCCGGCCTCGTCTGCGGGGACGCCGGCCTGGCGGAGCACGAACACCACAAAGCCGGTGCCATAGCCATCACTGGGGGCATCAGGCTTGTTGAGCGTCTTTGCGTCATCGCGACGATGGTAGGTGCCAAGCGAAGGGAGGCACCAGCCGCCATCCGCTTGTTGTTTTGCTTTCAACTCCGCGATGATAACCTTTTGCTCTGCAGCATCCAGCAATCCGTCGAGCCGGGTCGAGGCCCAGAGCAGCATGGCCTTGTGGTGAAGGTCCGGAGCGGGGTGCTTCTGAAAATAGGCGGTCAATTTTGCGATTCCCGGTTTCGCGCCGTCGCTCTTCGCGTAGTCCTCGGGTGCATACCCCACGGCCAGGGCCGCGAGCGTGGCACCGTAATAGTCGTCGTGTTCCAGCGGAGGCCAGTCGCACTTGAGCCAGTTCCATTCGCCTGTTGGCTTCTGCAAACTCCACATGCGATCGAGTGCCACCCGGGTGAGCGGGTGCAGCTTGCCGCTGGTGTTGGCATCGTTGAAGGCGAGTGTGAAGGCGGTGGCGACGACGTAGGCATCGCCACGCGGTTTGCCGCCAACTTGCCACTTGCTGACATCGGCTTCGAGAAACGAGCGAACTTCCTTCCAGCCCGCATCGCCCGCAAGCACGGGGCGAGCCGTGAGGTACGGCATATTGGTGTGGCAGGTGATGCACTTGCGCTCACGCGTCCAGTTCACGCCCACGCCGTCCAGATACTCGGCCGCTTTCGAGGCCGAGAATGCTGTGGCAAGCGACTCGTTCGCCTTTGTCGGCGCGGGCACGGGAACCGGCTCAGGCGGGGCTGCGAGGCTAAGGCTCAGCAGCAGGGATGGAATCATGGGGCGTGCTCCGGGGAAGTGATACTGTGGCGGGAAGCGGTCGCAGACTGCGCCAGGTAGTGTGGCCGAGCCAGATGGTCGCGGCAAGAAGGCCGAGCGAGCGGGCGCTCAGCAGCAGCATACACCAGGTGTTCGGCCCGGCCCAGACACCCGGCTCACCCGGCAGCAGTTCGCCCTTCAGATACTTGTAAAAAGTGGGATAGCCCAGCGTGGTGAGCCCGCACACGGCGACGACGAGCGTGGCCCAGCACCAGGCTGCCGCACCGCGGAGTGGCAAGAGCGGAATGAGCGGTGCGATCCAGAGCAGGTACTGTGGCGAGCCCACCTTGTTCACAAGGATGAAGCCGAGCCACACGAGCACGGCGGATGCCACGATATGTGGACCGAGCGTGGCCGGTGTCGGCTTCGTCTCCGCGGATGCTGCAGGCCAGAAGCCACGGCCCGCAATGAGGCAGGTGATCGCAACGGCGGCCAGCATGGCGTATTTCAAATAATGAGCAATGCGGTCGCCGAGTGCGCTGCGAAAGTTATAGCTGCCGTAGCCGTGGACCACGACTGCATCGGGGTCGAGGAGCATCGTGGGCCAGGCGGGCGGGGCTTCAAGTTGCAGGCCGCGTTCGGTGTGATAGCTCAGGAAGACGAACGCCCGGTCGCCACCACCGAAGTAGTAGGTGAGCACGGGCCAGAGCAGTAGCAACGCGCCGGCAATGCCGGCCTCGATCACCACGGCTCGGCTAAACGTGCTGAAGCGGGCGTGTGGGCCACTTCGCCAGGTCGCAGCTGCGAAAACCCAGACAGGCAACAGCAGTGCCGGCACGAGCTTGAAGGCCGTGCCCAGCACGAGCAGCAGATAGCTGGGAATAGTGAAGCGATAAACGAGCAAGACCAACGCCGCGAGAGCGATCAGGGCAACGACGAGATCCTGCCGATCATACAGAATGGGCCCGAGCACGCCGGTGCCGACGGTGTAGAGCAGCAGGCGGCCGACGCGGCGTTGGGGGCCTTCTGCGGGGTAGATTCGCAAGGCCAGTAGGTAAATGAGTAGCAGGCAGGCGACGTCCACACTGGCGAGCACGACGCTGAGACCGGCCTCATAGCGTGCAAAGGAGTTTCCGTAGTAAGGGTTCGGTCGGGCGTCTGTCCACCGCGGTGCAGTTTCGGGTAAACGGTCGCCGACCCAGCCCGCCAGCGTGCCGAACAGCACCGCCAGATGCGGGTATTCGATGTCGCGTTCGCGATACAATTCGGCGAGCGGCTGATCGCGGGCCTTCTCGCCATAGTCCTGGTAAAGCAGGTATTCACTGGCGGTTGTGCCGACGAAGAAGAGGATGAGACGGAACGTGAGGAATGCCGCGGCAAAGGCGGTGTACAGCACGGCTGGCGAGTTCCAGAGCGAGCGAGGCTTCATCTCGAAATGGTAGCAACGCAGTGTGCGAGAAACAGATCTGGGCTGCGTTGTCTCCTGCTTCGTCTGTTGGCTGAAACTAAATGAAATGTGGGCGGTGCTGTTCAAGTCGTATCACACATTCCCGGCCGGGCCTGAATGGCTGCAATAATTCGTCCGGAACTGCAAGCTTTTCGCCCCCGCGATTATTCGTGTCCTACGGTTCGTGGTGAGCCGGAACACCTCCCATCCGACCACGGAGAGCGCCCATGCCCACGGGCACTGGTTCGTACGCCAAGGCTGAGCCACAACGGACAGCCGCTGCCGATCCGCACGAGATGATGCGGCGAGCACTTCTGGAAGCCGAACGCACACCAACCGAACCCTTTGTCGGTCAGGCAACGGTGAATGATGCAGAATTCGTTGCTCCGTCCCGGCACAAGGGTGTGCTGGGGCTGGGTCACTTCGACGTGCTCGAAACACTGGGCCGGGGTGGTTACGGTGTCGTCGTGAAGGCGTTCGACCGCAAACTGCAGCGTGTCGTTGCCGTGAAGATGATGCTGGAAGAACTGGCCACCACCTCGCCGGCTCGCAAACGCTTCGTGCGTGAAGCCCGTGCCGCGGCGGCGGTGCGTCACGAGAACATTGTCCAGATTTACAACGTCGAAGAGTTGCCGCTGCCACACCTGGTGATGGAATTCATCCCGGGTGGCTCGCTACAGCATTTCATCGATAACAACGGCCCGCTTGATGTGGAGACGGTGCAGAAGATTGGCGTGCAGGTCGCTCGTGGACTCGCGGCGGCCCACGCCATCGGGTTGGTGCATCGCGACATCAAACCTGCCAACATTCTGCTGGAAACGGGAACCGACCTGCGGGTGAAACTGACCGATTTCGGTCTGGCTCGTGCCGCCGACGATGCGAGCCTGACTCAAAGTGGCTACGTGGTCGGCACACCGATGTACATGGCTCCGGAGCAGGCCAGCGGCACTGCGTTCGATCACCGCTCGGACCTGTTCAGTCTTGGCAGCGTGCTGTATGTGATGGTGACCGGTCGACCGCCGTTCCGTGCGGATAACAGCCTGGCTGTGCTCAAACGCGTCAGTGAGGCGGCACCACGCCCGGTGCGGGAGATCATGCCGGAGACGCCCGAGTGGTTGTGCGCGATTATCGACCGCCTGCACATGCACGACCCGGAACTGCGCTTTCAGTCGGCCGAGGAAGTGGCAGAGGCGTTCTCCACACGCAAAACGGATCCGGTCGCGGTGCCGCGCGTCCCGACACCGCTCCCCACACGGAAGCGCTTGCGTGTGAATCGGCGCGACTGGGCCTATGTGGCAGCGCTGCTCGTGGCGGTCTGTGCACTGGCATTGACCTGGCGTGCGAATGCGAATGTCGAGCCAGATATTGAACGTGCCGAAACTACCGAACCTCCACCGATTGCAGAACCGAGCACTCGCTTCACCAACAAGTTCGGGATGAGCTTCGCACTCGTCCCGGCCGGCATGTCCTGGATGGGCGGCTCGGGCGGCATGCTCGGAACCCGTGCCGTGGAAGTGGTCGATGATTTTTATCTTGGCGTCCATGAAGTGACCCACGAACAGTGGGACGCCGTGATGGGGCCCGGCAAGGATCCCAGCCGTTTTTCACGCACCGGTGAATTATCCGAGTCCGTGGCCGACGTTTCGGATGTCGAACTGAAACGATACCCTGTCGATGGCGTCTCCTGGGACGACTGCCAGGTGTTCCTCCGCCGCTTGAATGCTCAGGCGCCGAAAAGCGGCTGGGTCTACCGCATGCCAACGTCCACAGAATGGGAATTCGCACTGCGAGGCGGCGGTCAGCAATCAAATGAAGCACTCCGCCACGATTACTATCACGCCCAGCCCTCGAACACACTTCCTCCGGATCAGGTGAACTGCTTCGAGGCCGGGCTCCAGCGGTCACGCCCGGTTGGCCTCAGAGAGCCGAATTCGCTCGGGCTTTACGACATGCACGGCAACGTCTTTGAATGGTGCCACGACCGCTACGAAGAGAAGGGGGAATTATTCTGCCCGATTCGCGGCGGATTCTGGGCGGATTCCGCATCCTCCTGCCGAGCACGGAGCGCACCCAGCGGCCTACCCCATGCACGCTATATCGGGGCGGGTCTCCGCGTGGCGTGCTTGCGTGTGACCTCTCCGGAGACACGCTGAACGAGGGATGATTCCGGTGTCGACCACAGCAAGTCGCTCGTCGCGCAAGTGCTTATCTAGCAAAGTCGTTCTGGAATCGTGTGATGATTCCGGTCGTTCCGATCGAGGGGTGGCGTATTCCCGCCAGAATCATGGAACGGTGTTAATGCCTCACGGTTTCTTCGTGGCGCGTTCTTTCCAGCCGACGCGGAAGAGATTGCGGGTATCGGCATAGCGGCTATCGTTTGAGGTGCAACCGAGCACCACCACGATGAGGTGATCGCCCTGGTACCGGCCGCTGCCCACAAGGCATGAACCCGCGGCGGTGGTGGTGCCGGTCTTCACACCGTCATATCCTTCGATACCGAGCAGGCGATTGGTATTCTGCCAGGTCGCTGTGCGTTTCTCCCCGCTCGCTGTCAAAATGTCGAAGCTGTGCGAACGCGTGCTCACGTATGCGGCAAAGCGCTCATCCTTGAGCACGGTCGAGGCGAGAAGGGCCAGGTCGCGCGGCGTTGAGAGGTTCTTCGTCAGCCCGTGTGGGTCGATATATTTCGTGTTCTTCATCTTGAGAGTTGCTGCCTGGCGATTCATCTCGGCGACGAACGATGGCACCGCTTCCGTGGGCTTTCCATCAAGGCGAAGCCGCGGTCCAAAGTGCTCGGCAAACACCATGGCTGCATCATTGCCTGATGGCAACAAGAGGCCGTAAAGGAGTTCGCGGACGGGTAGCTGGTCCCCGGCCTTCACCCCGGCAGAACTGCCCGTGGTCTTCGCCGCGACCTCGGAGACAGTCACGATCTCGTCGAGCACTTCCGGGTTCTTGGCGGCAAGTTGCAGAACGATCCACGCCGTCATGATCTTGGTGGTGCTCGCAATGGGGAGTGGCTCATCGGCCTTCTCGCCCCAGAGCATTTGCCCCGTCTTGCCATCCGCAATGACCCAGCCCTTGGCGGTGACGATGGGCGGCCCATCGAGTTTCTCGGGCGGGGCTTTTGGAGCCTGTGCGAAGCTTGACGGTGTGAACCAGCCGGAGAGAACGGCAAGAAGGAGCAGGGCGCGACAAGGCATGATTCCCTCCGATGAAAGGGCTTCAGTTGTGCTTCAGCCGTGCGGTGTCAATCAGTTTCTTTGCTGTCGGATCATCGCGGAACAATTCTTCGAGTGATGCGTAGATTGTCTCGGCTTCAACGGCGTCCCCCGCCATCACAAGCTGGCGTGCACGTTCGAGTGCGGCTTCCAGTGACTGGTATTCTTTGTTTCTCGGAGCGGCCCTGGGTGCTGTTGCCAGAGCGAGCAATCCCGCACGTGACAGGACCACCCAGCGCCCTTCCGCAGCAATACCATCGAAGCCGACGGCCACCGCTTGCCAGTAGCGCTTCGCCCCCTCCGCATCGCCGGCCTGTGCGAGTCGCAAGCCGAGCGTATAGCCTCGCTCGGCTTCGGAGTGAAACTGAATCTTCGCCCCTTCGGTGACCGCCCGCTGGAGTTCCTTGCGATCACGGATGCGAGCCTTCGCGGCGGCCACTTCTGCCTGATACTGGTTGGGATGCTTGCGTTCGAGCGGTTCCAGGTATTCGTCCCAGGCTTTATCCCAGTCCTCGGGATTGTCTGAAGCGATCAGCGGCTCAGCCTTAGCCCACAGTTCATCGGCACTCGCTCGCGGCCAGGCAAAGACTGCGATGATGACACACAGCACCAACGCGAACAAGGGAATGACGATCCAGGGCCGACTCAGAAAGGGTCGCGCTTCGCGCTCGGCTTCGCTCGCTTCACGCGAACCGCCGAGGTTCGAGGGGAGGGCCGCCATCTCGGCCGTGTCGGGCACCAGCTTCACGGGCCAGTCGAGCTTCTCGCCCTTGCGTTCGAGCTTGCCACGCAGGCGTTCGAGTTCATCGAGCAGGTTCTGGGCACTGGCGGGGCGGCGGCCCGGGTTTTTATCCAGCAGCGAACAGATGAACTCGTCGAACTCGGGCGGCAGATCGCGAACCAGCATCCCGGGACGTTCCGGGAGCGAATAACATTGTTTGTGGGTGAGCTCGACCAGCGTGTTCGCGGTGAACGGCGGTCGGCCGGTGAGGAGCGTGTAAAGCACACCGCCGAGCGAGTAGAAATCGCTGCGGCGTGTGAGTGGCTTGCCGCTCGCCGTCTCGGGTGGCAGATATGCTGCTGAGCCGATCGGCGGTGTCGGTGTGAGGCTGGGCGTCACGATGCGGGCGAGGCCGAAGCCGAGAAGTTTCACCGTGCCGTCGGCGGCGAGCATGAAATGTGCGGGCTTCAGATCGCGGTGCAGCACATTGCGGTTGTGGCCATGCTTGAGGGCACGTGCCGCTTGAACGGCGATGCCGAGCACCTCGCGCCAGGGACGCTTGCCGGCCTCGAGCAGCGCAACACCATCGCTACCCTCGACCAGTTCGGTCGCGAAGAAGGGCAAGCCGCCGTGGGTGCCACTGTCGAAGTATTTGGTGATATTCGGGTGATCGAGCCGCTGAAGGGCCAGCATTTCGGCAGGAAAGCGGGCGACGAAGCCGGGATCGCGAAAGGCCGGGTCCGTGAGCACTTTCACGGCCGCCCGGCGTTCAGGATCGTCGAAGCCACGAGCACGGTACGTGGCACCATGCGAGCCGCGACCCAGTTCCGCCTCGAGATACCAGTTGCCGACACGTGCCCCAATCATGGCATCAGTATATGGGCAAGCGTTGCGTTAGCTCTCCCAGCCGGCGGGGAGCTTGTCACGCCCCTCGATATCGGTGAATCGCACCGGTGCGGCGGGGCCACGGCTCTTCACCCACGCCGCCATGCGGTGGATACCCGTGCGCAAATCGATCAGTGCGGGTGGGGCGAACGTCTGCATCACCCGTGAATGGTCCGAGAAGGCGTGCACCAGCTCGTTGCGAGCCGGCAGATGCTTCACGGCCAGCGGCTTCTCGAACGCCGCAGCGATCTCCTCGGCCAGTTGCAGAATTGTGTGCGGCGTGTCTGCACCGATCTTGAAGACGCGGTTATACGCGGCCGTCACGAGTGGCGAGCCTGCGATCACCGGTGCCACATCATCGACGTGCGAAAATGCCCGCGTCGGCAGGCCATCGCCTAACGGCGATCCCTCCAGAATAAGCAAGTCACGCACATCATTCCTATTGGCGCATCCACACGCGGACTGATCCGAGTGATAGAACACATTCGATGCTCGATTTTGCCACCACTGCGTTCATCTCGATTCTGTTCCTGGTCGACCCACCCGGAACGGTGCCGGCGTTCATCTCGCTCACGAGCCGTTTTCCACCGGAGAAGCGCCGTCGCACCGCACTCGTTGCCAGCATCACGGCAGCCCTCACGTTGATGGGCTTCGCCGCGGTGGGAAACTTGGTTTTTCAGGTGCTCGGCCTCACCTTGCCGGCCTTCCAGATCGCCGGGGGCATCATCCTGTTCCTCGTCGCGCTCGATATGATTCGTGCCCAGCGCTCCACGCAGGAGAGCCCGGTGGAGATGAAGGAGAGTGCCCAGGCCGCGGATGTGGCCATTGCTCCGCTGGCGATTCCGATGCTGGCGGGCCCGGCGGCACTCTCAACCGTCACCGTGCTTATGGCCCAGGCCGAGGGGACCAGCCAGGTCGCCATCGTCTTCTCGGCGATCGGGCTGACGGGTTGCATATGCTACATCGTGCTGCGGCTGGCGGAACCGATCCAGAAGCGGCTTGGCATGACCGGCATCCACATTCTCGATCGCGTGCTCGGGCTGGTTCTCGCTGGAATCGCCGTGCAATTCGTGCTCAATGGCTTGAAGGCGGCCGAGCTTCTGCCCGCTGCAAAGTGAGTCACGCATCCAAGTGTGAATGCCGGCACATCCGCTTTCGCCGTCACCCCTGCCGCAAGGCTCGCAGAATCTTGATCGAAGCACCTCTTACAGTCATGTTCAAAACCGCTATACTACGACGACCCATTTTGGGTGTGTTATCGGAACCTTTCCCCGAGTGAATTGCCTCACCAGGACTGCGATCATGGGCGACTCGAAGCAATCGGCCGCGAACCCCGGCACCCCGATGAGCGGAGCCGACATCCTCGTCGAAAGCCTCATGCGGCACGGGGTCGAAGTCGTATTCGCCTATCCGGGCGGCGCGAGCATGCCGATTCACCAGTCGCTTACGAAGGTCAGCGATCGCCTGCGCACGATTCTGCCGCGTCACGAGCAGGGTGGCGGCTTCATGGCTCACGGCTACAGCCGGACCACGGGCAAGGCCAGCGTTTGCATGTCCACGAGCGGCCCGGGTGCCACGAACTTCGTGACGTGCATCGCCGATGCCAAGATGGATTCGATCCCGATGATCGCCATCACGGGCCAGGTCGGTACACAGGTGCTGGGCAATGATGCCTTTCAAGAAACGCCGATGGTGGAGATCTGCCGGGGCATCACCAAGCACCACTACTTGCTCACGCGTGTGGAGGACGTGGCCCGCGTGGTGAAGGAAGCCTTCCACATTGCCACCACCGGCCGCCCCGGCCCCATCCTCATCGACATCTGCAAGGATGTGCAGACTAACAAGACGATCCCGGACTGGGATTGTGCGATGGACCTGCCCGGCTATCGCTCGATTCGCAAGGTTCGCCGCCAGGAACTGGAACCCGTGGTCGCGGCCATCCGTGCGGGCAAGAAGCCCTTCATCTACGCCGGTGGCGGCATCACCCACAGCGGTGCGGATGCCGAACTGCGTGAGTTCGCCGAACTCACCGGCATCCCCGTCGGCCTCACGGTGCACGGCCTTGGCAACTTCCCGGCCGATCATTACCTCTGCCTGCACATGCTCGGCATGCACGGCACCGTGTATTCGAACCTCGCCATCAACGACGCGGATTTGCTCCTCGCGCTCGGCGTCCGCTTCGATGACCGCGTCACCGGCAAGCTCAAGGAGTTCGCCAAACACGGCAAGATTGTTCACATCGATGTGGACAAGTCCGAGATTCACAAGAACAAATTCGCCCACGTGCCCGTGCACGGCGATGTGAAGGACACGCTGCGTCAACTCATCGACATGCTCAAGGAAGACGCCAACGCCGATCTCGTGGGCGCCAACCGCTACCCCGAGTGGATTCGCCAGATCGATGAATGGCGAGCCGCGGACCCGATGGTCTGCCCCGAACGGCCCGATGCAATCATTTCGCAGTTTGCCATCCGCCGGCTCTGGGAAATCCTGCGTGACCGCGGCGAACTCGAGAAGACCATCATCACCACGGGTGTCGGTCAGCATCAGATGTGGGCGGCTCAGTTCTTCCACTTCAACAAGCCTCGGAAGTGGATCACGAGTGGCGGGCTCGGTACGATGGGCTTCGGGCTGCCCGCGGCACTGGGTGCCAAGGTGGCTCACCCGGATCACCTCGTTGTCGATATCGATGGCGACGGCAGCTTCCTGATGAATGTGCAGGAACTCGCCACGGCCTTCGCCGAGAAGATCCCCGCCAAGGTGCTACTCCTGAACAATCAGCATCTTGGCATGGTGGTGCAGTGGGAAGACCGCTTCTTCGGCAGCAACCGCGGCCACACCTATCTCGGTGCTGGCACCGATTTGCCGCCCTACCCGGACTTTGTGCAGATTGCCAAGGGCTTCGGCGTGAAGGGCAAGAGTGTGGTGTCCAAGGGCGATCTCGATGCCGCCCTGATCGAGATGATCGAAAGCCCCACCGCGTTCCTGCTCGAAGTGCATGTCCCGCACCAGGAACACGTGCTGCCAATGATCCCCGCGGGTGCCACCGTGAAGGACATCATCAAGGCATAAGCGATCGGATTCGAAGCGGAGCGTTGTGTGATACGCGCTCCGCTTCGCGCCTAGTGCGCCGTCCAAGTTAAAAGTTCGGGTAGCCAATTTCTTCGATATGTTGGAACCTCTGTGTCAACACGGAGGTTGCCATGAACAAGAAGTATCTTGTGCGGCTCACGGATGCCGAACGAGCGATCTGCGAAGAGACCATCCGTAAGGAGAAGGGCAAGTCGGAGAAACTGCGTCGAGCGACGATCCTGCTGAAGGCGGATGCCGACGGACCGGCCTGGGGCGATGCCCAGATCAGCGAGGCGGTCGGCTGCCGGACGCGGACGGTCGAGAACGTGCGTCAGGCGTTCGTGCTCGAAGGCTTCGAGGCCGCTCTGGTTCGGAAGAAACGAGAGACGCCGCCGGTGCCGAAGCGGCTCGACGGTGCCGGCGAAGCGAAGTTGATCGCGATGCGGTTAGGCAAACCGCCGGCGGGTTTCGGCCGTTGGACGCTGCGGCTGTTGGCCGATCAACTGGCGGAACTGGAGATCGTCGAATCGATCAGCCCGGAGACGGTTCGTCAGACGCTAAAAAAAACGGAATGACGAAGCGGAAGATCGAATACTGGGTGATCCCTCCGAAGGCCGACGGCGAGTTCGTCGCCCGCATGGAAGAGGTGCTGGCGACTTACGAAAAAGCCTACGATCCGGATTGTCCAGTCGTGTGCATGGACGAGCAACCGGTGCAGCTCATCGGCGAGACGCGTGTGCCGATCCCGGCGACCAAGGAGCATCCGCAGCGAGTCGACTACGAATACGAACGCAAGGGGACGGCGAGCATCTTCATGTTCGCCGAGCCGCTCTCCGGCTTCCGTCAAGCGACGGCCCGGCCGCGTCGCACCAAAGAGGATTGGGCTCAGGAATTGGCTCATCTGTTGGATACGCGTTATGCCGGCGTCGATCGGATCAAGCTGGTCTGCGACAACTTGAACACGCACACGATGGGAGCGTTCTACGAGGCGTTTCCGCCGGACATTGCCCGCGGCTATGTGCAGCGGATCGAGTTTGTGTACACGCCCAAGCACGGCAGTTGGCTCAACGTAGCGGAGTGCGAGTTGAGCTGCTTGACCAGCCAGTGCCTGAAGGACCGGCGGATTGGCGATAGAGAGACGCTGCAAAAGGAAATTGCCGCCTGGTCAACCCACGTCAATGAAAAGCAACGAGCCGTCGATTGGCAATTCACAATCGGCAAGGCAAGGATCAAACTGAAGCGGCTTTACCCGAAAATTTAGCCTGGACGTGGCACTAGGACTGTTTCCACCTTCCCCGTCCCAGCACCAAACCCGTAATGCCGACCGCGACAAGAGCCACACCTGTGGCCATCGCGAGAAGCACCGTTCCCACCCCGAATTCCGTGACGGCTTCGCCGGCGATCAGATGTCCCAGTGGGGCACTGGCGCTGAGCGTCATCGCCCACAATGCCATCACGCGTCCCCGCATCGCATCAGGCACGGTGAGTTGCAGGGTCGATTGCCCCGTCGAGAGGTAAAGCACCAGGCCGAAGCCGACCGCAGCGCAACAGAGTGCGGCCTCCACCAGTTCGTGAGCAGCGGCCAGGCCGAACAACCCGGACGCGGTGATGGTTGATCCCACCACGAGAAAGGCCATGCGGCGTGCCGTGCTGCCAAAGGTCGCGGTGCCGAGAGCGGCCACGAGGGCACCGGCTCCGAGCGAACTGACCATGACGCTGTACGACTTTTCGGCGAGGCCGAGGGTAATGCGTGTGTAAGCGGGCATGAGTGTGAGCACGGGCCAGGCGAAAATGCAGACGATGAGCGTGCAACCGACCAGCGCTGCCAGCATCGGTTGTGCGAGCAAGTAGCGCACGCCGTCGAGCATGGAGCCCTCACCGGATGTCGTTCGCCGGGTATCGCCGGGCACGCGAATGCTGTGAAGCGCGAACAACACAGCCACGAAGCTGACGGCGTTGAGTCCGAAGCAACCCGCCGCACCGAGCGTGACGGCATTCGTACCGGGGAAGTGTGGTGCAATAAAGTCGGCGAGCAGGAAGAACAACCCGGCAATGGCAGGCCCGATGGCGCGTGCCGAGTTGAAGAGCAGGGAATTCAGGCCGACGGCATTGATCAGGTCTTCCTTTGGAATCAGGTCTGGCACGAAGGCGAGCCGGGCGGGCAAATCAATGGCTTGCACGACGCCGCTGAGCATCTGCAGTCCGAGAATCGCGAGCGGAACGGCGAACCCCGAGCCGACGAGCAGCGTGAGGAGCACGGCGTTGGCGAGGAAGGCACACTGCGTGCAGAAGATGAGGTGCCGCTTCGGCCAGCGGTCCGCGAGATACCCGCCCCAGGCTCCGAACAAGATAGTCGGCCCGACTTGTGCCACGAGCAGCCACGAGGGCCAGCGCGGATCGCCTGTGCGATCGTACATCAACCACATCAGAGCGGCCGATTGCATCCAGGTGCCGGTAAACGAAACGATTTGCCCGTAGAAATAGCGGCGGTAGTGGCGATGCTGCAAAGAGCGAAACGTGGTCTGCTTCAGGGCCGCGATCAATCCATGCGTTTCCGAGGTGCGAGATTCGGTGGTCTCCGATCCGGACGTGGCATCCATGTGCTTGATCTATCGGAGAATGCGAGGAAACCCATCTTGCGAACGAAAGTAACGGGGGACTTGCACCCCCCATTCACTTCTGTTGTCTTGCGTTGCACACTCCGTCTGGGGCTCAGCCATACTTCTTATGGCATTCCGACGAACTCATCTTGGGTGCCTTCACGAGGCCGTCAGCGAGTTTCTCGCCATCAGGATCGAGGTAGAGTCGACCGCTGCCGCCCGTGCTGGACTGGTCGTAGTCCGTGACGTGCACGTTAAAGATGTAGGCCGTGTCGGATAGTGCCTTGAACCAGTGGACGTTGTCTTTGTGGTCCGAGATCGTCGAGAGTGTGCCTGCATCGAAGCTGCGGTCGATGGTGGGCTTGATGATGTAGTGGTCCTTGTGCGTCTCGAGCTTGTCGTAGTGCTTGCCCTGCCATTGGCCCTTGAGGATGATGAAGCCGGTGCACATGTTGATGTGGCCGTGCGGCACAATGGAGCGGCCCTTTTTGCAGCCAAAGATTTGCTTGCCGAAGCCGACCTTGGCAGGCAGCCCTTCCACCTTGCTGAGATCGAAGCCGATGCTGGCCGCACCACTCGCGGGCAGCGGCTTCTTCTCGATCTCCTCAAGCTTGATCAGGTCGCACAGGCTCTTCAGATCCACACGTTTGTAAAGATCTTCCATTTTCGCCTGGAACTGCACGTCGGTGAGCTTCTGGCCACGAAGATCCGCAGTGATCGTGGTTAGTTCCTTCAGCCACTTCGCGATGGTGGGTTTCACCTCCTCGGCGAACAGGTTGCGGGTCCAGAGGGTTTCGATGAGGCCAAAGGTGATGGCGGAGCCAAGCAACCTGGCATGGAACTCGCGGCGTGTGGGCACGGTGGATGCCTCCGGAGATCGGGTGGGAAGTCTTCGACTTTACACCGTGGCGATGCATGCCGAAAGGCGTAAAAAACCAACTTCCGAATCTTGCGAAGGACCACCATGCTCGCATCTGATCTCCGCGTCATCACGGAACCCGCGGTTTACCTCATCGGCAAACAAACGGTCAACGATGGCGAACTCACACGCTTCCTGGCCGATCATGGTGTGAACTGGAAGAGTGATAGCGAAG
This sequence comes from Gemmataceae bacterium, assembly GCA_041750275.1. Taxonomy (GTDB): domain Bacteria; phylum Planctomycetota; class Planctomycetia; order Gemmatales; family Gemmataceae; genus JBGSZR01. The sequence continues at coordinate 10,901 of JBGSZR010000146.1, read as the reverse complement.
TGCCCGCCGAGATTGTCACGGAGACCGCGGGCCGCGTCTGCTACATGAGTTTCGCGAAGCCACGGCCGGGTGGCAATGCCACGTATTTAAAACACATCAAAGAGGTCGGGCACGGCTCGGTGCTGGAGCACGGCGTCTGGAATTTCCTCTTCACCGGCATCTCGCGCAGCCTCACCCACGAACTGGTGCGACACCGGGCGGGTTTTGGCTTCTCGCAACTCAGCCAGCGCTATGTCGATGAATCGGTCGCGGAATACGTGGAACCGGACATCATTGCGAATGATCCGGAACTGCACGAACTGTGGCTGGAAGGAGTGTCGCACGCACATGCGACGTATGTGAAGCTGGCGGAGAAGTTGAACGCGAAGTTGGCGGATGAGAAGGCCGCCACCGCGGCGATGCTTCCCGCAGACGCGGATCGCACCACGCGACGCAAGGCCGCCCGCCAGGCAGCGCGAAGTGTACTGCCCAATGCCACCGAGACCAAAATCTTCGTGACGGCAAACGCCCGTGCCCTGCGGCACTTCCTGGAGCAACGTGGATCAGCCGGTGCGGAGCCCGAGATTCGCAAACTCGCAGGCAAGATGCTCGACGTGCTCGAGAAAGAAAGCCCCAATCTCTTCGGCGACTACGTCCGTGTGCCCTTACCCGATGGCACCCACGAACTCACGACACCATTCAAGAAGGTGTAACTCCACTTGACGCTCAGGTGCCTGCCGCTTGCCAGACCACATCCAGGCGAGAGTGCGGCGGGTGTTCGGCCCCAACCATTTTGGCGTATGCTTCCTGGGCGGATTCACCCAGGTTTGGCAGGTCCGCGAGCTTCAATCGCGGATATTCACGATAAAAGCAAATGTCATCCGCGAGCGGTGCGGTGGTGAATTCCACACTGGGAATCGCAGCCGATACAAGCGAGCGAAAGCGATCGCCTTCCTCTCCAGGCGGCACGGCGAGCAGTGAGAATTCATCGACCGTCTCACCCGCTGGCGCAGTCACGCCGGGTGTGGCCTCCTCGAAGGCTTCACCGATCAGGGAATGGCTGGTTTGGTCGTCCGCGCGGAATCGGAAGAAAACGCTGGCTGGATCGGCGTTGTCTAACTTGGCATCGAGAAAGGCTCGCGACTTGGTCAGGAGCAATTCCCGGAAGTGTGGCCCCTTTTCGCCCGCACGCAAGCAAACCGTTGCCAGCCCCTTGAACTTGCGAGCAGTGTCTTTTTGAAGTTGCTTGTCGAATGCCAGGAGTTCATCGGGAGTGAGACCAGCCAGGAACACATCCGCGGCCATGTCCAGGTTGGTGCAGCCTTCGGGGAGAATCAGCTTACCAGGTCCGACCGCTTCGTAAGCGTCACCATGGGCGGAGCTGAATGCAGCATGGAGGTCGTTGAGGCTGGATCGGCAGAAGGTCATCTCACGGAGATACTCTGGCGCGTTGCCAAGTAGCTTGCGATAGCAGGAGAGCACCATCTCCAGCATGTGCAGTTGCAGTCGTTTGCGTGGATAAGAGCGGAGCAGATCGATGACCTCCGTCGAGGCTCCCACCTTCCAGCCAATGCCGCCGCCCATGTTGCCGATGACGTGGAACAGGCGTGTGTAGATGCTTCGCACTTCCTTGTCCAGTTCCTGGTGCAGGGGTGCGAGTGCATCGACCTGTTGCTTCAGCTTGTCCGCGATTTGTCGAATCGCCTCCTCGGCCCCCGCCAATCGATAGAGCGGCTGTTCGATGAACGAGACCGCCATCGTGGCGACATGGACTTCAGCTTCCTTGACCACGATCTCGTAGTGTTCGGACAGAACCTGGAAAAGTGACGAGTTGCTGGCGTCGTCCCGTGCGGGTGGCTTCCCCACAACTTTGATCAGCTGATCGAGCACCGTGCAAGCCGCGGCGGCGTCCATCTTGCCACCGGAGGGCGTGCGGGTCCGAAGCGGATCAATGAAGGCATCAAAGACGCGATCCGAGTCCTCCCGCAGCGACTTGTGAACCGCCTCTTGAAACCCCGCGACAACCTGGTCGAAGTTGAGTCTGCGTTCGGCCCATTGCTGGCTCAGCCAGCCAGCGATCGGCTCCTGAAGGTGAGCGGCGTCTTTCCCCATCCAGCGTTGCAGGATCCGCTGGGCGAATCGGCGAGTCGATGCCGCGAGCATCTCCGGTCGAGGCCAGCTCAGGCGATACAGCCCAAAGCTCTGGCAAATCGGATGCGGGCTCGGATAGGCCTTGCAGTACACGTCGCGCACTTCATCGGAAACGCGACCGGCCGTGGTCAGAATCTCATTGAAGAGACCGCGAGCCGCAAGACCGGCGACATGGGCCTGGTCTTTCGGGTTCTGTTTCTTCGAGAGTCGGAAGATCGACATGCGGGCAAACGGAGCGTCCTGGTCAATAATCGGGGCTTCGGTTTTGTCGAACGTCGTCTGGTATCGGGTCCTGGCAGACTGGTAATGATGCAGCTCGGTGAGAGCCGCGAATGTGTTACCCAGGGCCGTGTTGCGCGGTGCGCTCCTGTCCGCGGGCGGCGTAAAAAACAGCCCGACGACTTCGGGGCGAAGATAGCCGACCGAGCGGAGCTCGTGGCGAACGAGAAAGGCAAGGTCGAGGAACATGCCACCGCCGGTGCCGCCGCCGAGTCCTGTGAGAATGTAGACTCGGGGACGATTGGACCTCAAACCCAGTCCGGTGTTGAGTTCCGCTGTGGCAAGCGGTTCGTCCGTGAGAAATGCCTCGAGCTCCTGTCGGATTCGCTGCACGAGGAGTTTATAGTTGTCCAGGAGGGCGAGTCGCCCGAAGGCCCGCACACCCGCTGCGGATGCAGGCACGCGGGGCAGCTTATAGAGCAGTCCTTGCGGCATCCAGACATCCAGCGGCGGCAGATGGCCGTGCTGGAGGTAATGCGCGGGACGGTTCAATCGCATCGGCACCATATCGCGGGCCGAATGTGGGTCGTTCTCCATCTGTGCCAGTGCTTCGGGATCCGTGTCGATGCAGAGGCACCGGACATTCGAGACCTTCTCCATGCTGCCAAAATGATCGCGCACCACATGTTTGAGCTGATTGAGGACGAGCCGCCCGGTCTCGCCGATTGCAATCACCAGAGCCGGGAAGAGCGCGCCATCGCCGGTCCGCTCAGGGGGTGCGATGCCGAGCGTGTTCATGCGGCCGGTTTGAAAGACCGCAGGACGTTGTAAGGTGATCGCCGGAGTCGGCATGCTGGCTGCGGCGACCCCGGGGGTGATCAGGCGAGGGGCGAGCAATCCCGTAGGGCCCACGGTCACCAAAGCCGGCATCGGAGTACTTCCCGAACCCGAACTCGGCGTCCGCTGACCTGAGAAACCCTGAAACGCCGGACTATTTGCCGGCTGAGGCGTCTGAACCTTTGTCAGGTTCGTTCCCTCTCGCGGAGGATTTCCACTGATACCACGAAAGCCAGCCGGTCGAGTTGCTGCAGTATCCGCGGGTGGTGCCGGTGATACTCGCGAACTCGGTGGCGGCGTCTGGCTGCTTGCCACCAGTCCAGAGAGTTTGAGCTCGCGAACCATCTCCTGGCAGGTCGGCCAGCGATCATCGGGCTTCTTGGCCAGCGCACGACCGATCACAGGGCGATCCGCATGCGGCAATGCACTCATCTCCGGCGTGCCGTTGATGTGTTGCATTAACAGTTGCCGTGTATTGGCCCCGTTGAAGGGCCTTGTGCCGGTGAGCAATTCCTGGAACACAATCGCCAGGCTATACTGGTCGGAAAATCGGCTGACCCAGCCTTCGAACGTCTCGGGAGCTGCGTACACCGGAGTTACGCCACCCGTGACTGTGGCGCGAACACCTTCTAGCAACTTGGCAAGACCGAAGTCGCCGACTTTCACGTGATTGAAGACCACAAACAGGTTTTGCGGCTGGATATCGAGGTGCTGAATCTGATAGTGATTGTTCATCAGGTCCAGGGCTTCCGCCGCTTCTTCCATGTAACGGAGAAGCTCATCCCGAGGGATGCCGGGTAGACCCTGGCTGCGACATTCCCGAAAGCGATCCCAGAGGTTGCGATCTGCCAGCTCCATCACGATGATGAGTTGGCCTTCGAGGATATCGTAGCGTTCGAGTGAGAGTACGTACGGGTGCCGAATCCCTTGCACGCGCTTGAGAGCTTTCAGTTCCTGCTCCGCAGGTCGGCTCTCTTCATCGCACGCTTCGAGGTCTCCGAAGACGAATTTTATCGCCTTGAGCAGGCCGCCCGGTGCCTCGCATTTCCAGACTTCACCGAACCCGCCTCGGCCGAGGCGTTCGATCAGTCGGTAGCCCGGAAGCGGTTCTTCGTGGGCGATCAGTCGGACCGGCATGGGTCGTCGCCAACGGGGTGAACGGGAGTCGCGTTGTCGAGACGCGAATGGGGGTAATGCAAGCACTCATCTCTAGCTTAGTTCATGGCTGTTGGCAAAAAACCTGGTTCCTTTCTCATCGGAATTGAGTGCAGAGCGGAAGGCGATCCCCGATGCAGGCAGAAGTTGCGATTTCGATCCGTCAGCCGTGGGCAGCCCTTCTGGTGGCAGGAGTTAAGTCGATTGAGGTGCGGACATGGAAGACCCGCCGCCGGGGCCGCGTGCTCATCCACGCTGCAAAATTGATCGACGAGCGCCCGGAAGCGTGGAGATGGATCACCACGCCTGAGCTCAAATCGGTGGCCACTCTGCGTGGTGGATTCATCGGTGTTGGGGAGCTCGCCGACTGCCGCACGTACGACTCGGCCGTGGCGTTTGCCTGCGACACGAACAAGCATCTGAATGCCGCCGAATGGTTCAAACAACCCAGGCTGTTCGGCTTCGTCTTCCGGGACATCCGGCCCATGAAGTTCTATTCCTACACTGGTCAGACGCTTTTTTTTGGCGTTCGCGGTTTCCAGCTCGAAGCCTGGGAAGCCGGATCACTGGACGTGATCGACGAAACCTGAACGGTTCTCTGCAGGAAGGACTCCATGAACGAAACCACACAGACTGGGCTCCTTGTCAGTGTGCGTTCGGCCGACGAGGTCGAGGCCGCCCTGGCAGGCGGTGCCGATATCATCGACGTCAAGGAACCTGCCAAGGGGCCTCTCGGCATGGCCGAAGCCGAGGTCGCGGCATCGATCGTGGAACGTGTCGGCGGCCAGGTCCCCGTGAGTTCAGCCCTGGGTGAATGGAGTTCCAATGCCATCACCGAGGCACACTGGCATCTTGAGCTCAAACTCAACTACGTGAAATGGGGCCTCGCCGGCTACTCTCCTGCTCCGGGTTGGGGTGAAGACCTGCTGGACACACGCCGACAACTCCCCGTTGGCGTGGAGATGGTGGCCGTGGCATACGCCGACTGGGAACGTGCCAAGTCCGTGCCGCCCGCCGAGGTGGTGAAATTCGCCAAGCGATTCCGTTTCCGGGCCTTCCTCCTCGACACCTGGGGCAAGGACGGCAAAACGCTCCTCGATTTCATGAAACCAGCCGCGATCGCTGAACTCGTCGACAGTGTGAAGCGTGTGCACACCCTGGCCGCCGTCGGCGGTTCACTGCGGCCCGAACATCTCAAGCAACTCAAGGACGTGACACCTGACTACTATGCCATCCGCTCTTCCGCCTGTGCCGCGGGCAAACGCGATGGCGTCATCGATGCCTCACGCGTGAAGAAGTGGAAGGAAGCACTGGCTTGATCGCGCATCCATGCACCACGGGAGCGAGCCCGGATGAAGGATGATCCTTTCCAGATGTTCATCCTCGATGCCTTGAACCTCCTGCATCCGCGATTCGCGGCTCGCGGAGCAAGTGCTCGTGTGCTCCTTTTCGAACTCTACCATCAACTGCGGCATCTTTGGGACCGGGCCGTCCCCGTGCAACTCGGCCTGGGCCACGTGCTCTTTCGCGTGCAATCTGATGCCCCGGAATTGCACTTCGAGCGACTCGGCGAACACGGTGCGGCGGATGCCCCTCTCGGCGTCGTCGCCTTAACGCGGCTCGCGGATCATGCGGGAATCGATGCGGCTCTCGAGCGACTTGTGAGCATGCACAAGACCCAGAGTTATCCGAATATCATGTGCGTTGTTGTGGGCCGAGCCACAGACGTGCCGGCATCTGGGCTGCCCGAGGCTCCGGGGGTGACAACGATTTTCTTCGATGTGGGCCGGTGGTGTGTGGCGTAATCCGACACCCGGGATCATCGAATTATTCGACACCTCAAAATATCAGCCTCTCGATTCAACTGGAGGAAAGTATGTTCCGCATCCTGCTTGCACTTCTTTTTCTCGTTGGGATCTCCCTGATGGCCATTCCGGCTGAACCACCGCCGAACGCGGAGGACGCTACTCTCGCGAAGCGGTTCCAGTCCTATCTCGATGAGGAGTTTCGTCGCCACCCCGTCTATGCCACGCAACAGGGCAACCACGAATTCGATGAGATGATGGATGATCTTTCGCCGGAAGCCCGGGCGAAGGATGTGGAACGTGCCCGTCAACTCCTGGCCGAGCTTCCCAAACAGATTGACTATGACAAGCTCTCACAGACGGGGAAAATCGACTACGACATCTGGAAGCACACACTCGAATACTCGCTCTGGTCCACTGCCTATGATAATCGTTTCGAATTCGACCCGCGTGTGTACGGCGAATATATCTCGGACAGTGTCTTCATGCTGTTCACGCAATCGACGTTACCACGCGAACGCAATGTGCAAAATGCCTCCAGACGCATCGCCCAGATTCCCAAGATTGTTGATGCTGCGAAAGCCGGGCTGAAGAACCCGCCACGCATTCTCACCGAGATTGCCATCAAGCGCAATCTGGGTGCGATCAGCTTCTACGAAAAAGAAATCTATGAATTCGCCGAGGAAACACCCGGCAGCGAGCCACTCGCCACGCCGTGCCGGGCCGCCGTGAAAGCACTCAAGGACTATCAAACGTTTCTCGAAAAGGAGCTGTTGCCGAAATCGACCGGCGAATGGCGATTGGGACGCGAGAAGTTCGCCAAGAAACTCGAACTCGAACTCGATGCCGGGCTCAGTGCCGAGGAGGTGATTGAACTCGCGGAGGCCGAGGCAGACCGCGTGGAACGCGAGATGTGGTACGTTGCCAAGCAGATGTGGTCAACGCTCTTTCCTGGCACGGCGGTGCCACCCGATGATGCCGTCGGTCGGCGTTTCACGATCAAGACGGTGCTCGACGAACTCGCGAAGGATCATGGCAAGCCAGAGAATATCGTGGCCGATGCCCGCCAGACCGTGGACAAGATCAAGGGCTTCATTCGAGCCAAGCAGATCCTCACATTGCCAGAACCGGACACCTGCAAAATTATTGCGATGCCCGAGTTTCAGCGTGGCTTCTCGGCCGCCTATCTCAGCCCGGCTCCGCCGCTCGATGTGAAAGCCGATAGCCTCTATGCAGTGTCGCCGCCGCCGAAGGACTGGACCGCCGAGCGCACCGAGACATTCCTGCGCGAATATAACTCGGCCATGCTGCAAATCCTCACCATCCATGAGGCCTACCCCGGGCACTATGTGCAACTCGCCTACTCGAACCGCTGCCCCTCACTGGTGAGAAAAATACTCTGGTCTGGCACATTCGCAGAAGGGTGGGCCGTGTACACGGAACAAATGATGTTAGATCAGGGTTATGGTGATGGAGATTTATCGCTTCGGCTGCATCAACTGAAGTTTTATCAGCGGGCCGTGCTCAACGCGATTCTCGATCACAAGATGCATTGCCAGAACATGACGGATGAGGATGCCAGGGAGTTACTCGTGGGTCGCGGCTTCCAGACGGAAGCGGAAGCGGTCGGCAAGATTTCGCGCGCCAAGCAGAGCAGCACACAACTCTCCACATACTTCGTGGGCCGCACCGCGTTTTATCGACTGCGGCAAAACGTGCAGCGACAGCGCGGCAACGCCTTCGATTTAGGTAAGTATCATGAGGAGGTGCTGAGCCACGGCACCTTGCCCGTGAAGTATCTCCCCGAACTCGTGAAATGAAGTGAGCCGCCGCTGAAACGCGGCGTTTGCTGCACACGATTTCTCAATGGCGGAAATGGCGGATGCCTGTGAAGACCATGGCAATGCCGTGCTCATCACAGGCGGCAATGCTGTCCTTGTCGTTGACGGAGCCGCCGGGCTGGGCAATGGCGGTGATACCCATGGCGGCCGCGGTATCGACGTTGTCGCGGAAGGGGAAGAAGGCGTCAGAGGCGAGCACGCTGCCCTTCACGCGGTCGCCCGCTTTGCGAATGGCGATTTGCACGGAATCGACGCGGGACATTTGGCCCGCGCCGACGCCGATGACAGCGTACCCGGCCCCTGACGGGGCACGGCTCGCCAGGACGATGGCATTTGACTTCACGTGTTTGCAAACGAGCCAGGCGAAGTGCAGGGCGGCGAGTTCGTCCGCGGTTGGGGTGCGCTTCGTTTTCGCTTCCCATTTCGTGAAGTCGTCCGCACCCACATCGCGGGTTTGCACCAGCAAGCCGCCATCGACGCGGCGATAGTCAAGACCCTGCGGCGGGCCTTCGAGTGGTCCTGTCCTCAGCAAGCGAACATTCTTCTTCCAGCCCTTGAGGGCGGCGAGGGCAGCCGGGTCGTAGTCCGGGGCGATGACGCACTCCACGAATCGCTCACCGCTCAGGAGGGCGCTGGCCGTTTCCACATCAATGGCCTGGTTGAAGGCGAGGATGCCGCCGAAGGCGGATTGCGGGTCGCCCTCCCAGGCGAGCGCGAAGGCGCCCGCGAGTGTCGAAGCGATGGCCGCGCCGCACGGGTTGTTATGCTTCACCACGACGGCAGCGGGTTGCGTGAACTCACGCACAATATTCAACGCGGAATCGAGATCGAGAATGTTGTTATAACTCAATTCCTTGCCATGAAGTTGCTCGGCGGTGGCGATGCAGGGGCGAGTGATGCCGGGTTCGACGTAGAACGCCGCAGATTGATGGGGGTTTTCACCGTAACGGAGCTTTTGAATCCGTTCAAAATCTGGTTCCAAATACATCCGCGATACTGGCGGCTCGGAGTCCGGGATTGAGTGAATGAAGAAATTAGTGATCGCCTCGTCGTACTGCCGAATCCGAACAAACGCCTGAAGCGCCAGGTGCTTGCGAATGTTACGAGGCACTTCACCGTTGCTCGTCTCCATAAAGGTGAGAACCACTTTGTAGTTGCTGGGGTCAACTATGATCGTGACCGCATCAAAATTCTTCGCCGCCGCGCGGACCATGCACGGGCCGCCGATGTCGATGTTCTCGATGGCCTCCGCCTCGGTCACGCCCGGCTTCGCCACCGTTTGTTCGAACGGGTAAAGGTTGCACACCACCAGGTCGATTTCCGGCAGGTGGTGTTCCGCGAGCGTGGCCATATGCTCGGGCTTGCTGCGCTTGGCCAGCAGGCCGGCGTAGATCGCGGGGTGCAGTGTCTTCACGCGGCCGTCGAGGATCTCGGGGAAGCCGGTGAGTTCGGCGATGTCCTTCACGGGCAGGCCGGCATCGGCGAGCGTCTTGCGAGTGCCGCCGGTGGCGATCAGTTCGACGCCGTATTTCGTCACCAGTTCGCGGGCGAACTCGACCAGCCCGGTCTTGTCGGAGACACTCAACAGCGCACGGCGAATCGGACGAAGCATCGCGAAACCTCTTTCAATTATTTTGAACAGCCCGCTGATGCGGGCCGCTCGCCATGTTGATGTTCTAGTTGTGTCGAATGAGCTGAACCACCTTGCCGGTGTGTCGCGCCGTGATGCCGCCTGGAAAGTCGGCGGCGCGGAGTTCGCCGCAGGCCACGGCGACGAGGCGATTCCAGTGCTCGAAGCCCATGCGATCGGCGGGCCAGCGTTCACGCTGCCACAGCAGGCGAAGTGCTTCACGCACGCGGTACGGATGGGCTGTGGTAAGTGTCAGCGCATCAAGGATGAGCACAGCCCCGGCACGTGGCAATTCCATCTCAGCCAGTAAGGCGGAAGCGCTGGTATTCAGAACTTCGAACGCTTCCGCGGCCTGCTCGGCGAGTTGTGTGAGACTGCCCGTGATCGCGGGGTTAAAGGTTCGCAAGAGGGGCACGAGTTCCGCACGAATGCGGTTGCGTGTGAAACGCGGATCGGCATTCGAGGAGTCCGTGCGAAAGGGCTGATGGAGTTCGCGAAGATAATAAAGGACATCGGATCGCGTGACTGCGAGCATGGGGCGAATGATTTGGATTCCAGCCATTATTTTGCAGGCCGCAACCCCGCGAAGCCCCTGCAAGCCGGTGCCGCGGAGGAGGCGATGCAGAACGGTCTCGGCTTGATCGTCCGCGGTGTGCCCGGTCGCGATCCAGCTGGCACCCACCTCCGTGGCGATCTCGTTCAACCAGGCATAGCGGAAGTCGCGGGCGGTTGCTTCGAGGTTCTCTCGCTGTGCGAGTGCAGCCATGTCCACGCGTGTGAGACGGCATGACATGTCGAGGGTTGTGGCGAGTTCTCGAACGAAGGCTTCATCCGCATCCGATTCCTCGCCGCGCAGTTGATGGTTCACGTGGGCCACGGTGAGCGAGCAGCATTCGCACTCGTGAAGAGCACGCAACAAGGCGATGCTGTCCGCCCCGCCGGAGACGGCGATAACACCTGGGCCGCGAATCGCCCGGTTTCGCAGGAATCGCTGCACTTCGTCAGTCACGCGTCCCACGCAGTTTCCCCGGTTCGGGTACAATTCCCCTGCCTTTTCTCGTTATAACGGGACAGGCCTTCTGCCTGCGGGTTCGGCCTTGATTCGCACTCTTCGTGAGGCTATCCGTGCAATCCGAGAAACCAGACATGCAGCCAGAATTGGATAGGCTTCCGATCGCCGAACCGGTGCGACGCTTTGAGCCGCAACCACACTCGACCCGCTACGTGCGGGCGGTGCTGCTGGCGATCGGTGTGCTGCTGGCCGGGGTGTTCGCCGCCGCGATG
>JBGSZR010000145.1:0-20326 GCA_041750275.1 Gemmataceae bacterium | reverse complement strand
GCGTTCGGGCGTCTCGCCGAGTTCGCCGCGGAAGCCGAGCAGCGTGCAGAGCAGGAAGGCTTCGAGTGATTCGCTGGCCGCGGGGCTGGCCTCGGCAAGGCGGGCCTGATTCCAGAAGTTGCCATAGCGCATGTTGGTGCGGTACAGCGAATTCTCGAGCTTGTTTTCATCCCATTCGCGCCAGCCGGCTTCAATAAGGATTTCATCGAGCCAGCAAGTGAGTGCGTAGCGAATGCCGAGAAAGTCCGAGTGGCTATCAGCGGAGAGTGTGCGAGTGGCGTCGCCGCCATTGCCCCAGGGTGCGGCCGATTGCGAGGAACCGAGCATGCTTTTACAGCGCGCTTGCTCGGTGGCAAGCGTGGGCCGATCGCCGGCGGCAATGCGATCACGCAGCTTCAAGCCGTGCAACAGCAGATCGTAAGTCTGTCGGGCGAGGTCGTCGCGCATGGCTGGCTCCGAACGAAGTCCGCCGCTCATCTTACTACGTGGCATAGGAATTCGCAGTGCTTCGTTTGGATACATCACATCTCGGGGGCGAGCGGCCCACGTGAGTGGGCTGTTGATAGCGCGAGCGGCCCATCTGAGTGGGCTACTCGCCTGAATCGCTCGACTGGATCATGCGCTCGCCTTATTGTGCGCTCGCCGTCTCGCTTCTTCGCGGTTATCTTCACTGTGCGACCCCCGCCCACTCTGAACGCGAGACCCGCATGACCCCGCGACCCGTTCACTGGCACGAAGGCATGTTCCTTCGCCCGCATCATTTCCAGGCCGCGGATCGCTTCACGGCCCGGCTCGTGGCCCAGAACACGCAATTCGCGCAGTGGCACGCCTGGGGTTTCCGTCATTGCGTTATTGATCCCGAGGCGCTTGGTGCGTTCCGCTTCGTGGTGCGCAGCCTCGAAGCCCGCTTCCGCGATGGCACAACCGTGACGTTGCCCGAAGATGCGCCGTTGCCGGACCTCGATTTGAAACCTGCGTTTCAGGGTCGTTCGTCGCTCGATATCTTTCTGGCGGTGCCGAAGTGGCGGCCGGGCCAGCCGAATCTGCACGTGGCCGGTGCCGCCAATCCCGCTCGCTTCCGCGCCAGCAACCTCTCCACTGACGACGAGAACACCGGCGTGAAGCCGCAGCCGATCTCGTACCGTTCGCTGGATGTCCGCTTGCTCCTCAGTGACGACGATCAGTCGGGCTACGAGGTGCTGCCGCTCGCTCGCCTGGAAAAATCGGAACGCGCCGAAGCTGTGCCAAAGCTCGCTGCAGGCTTCATTCCACCGCTCCTGGCTTGCGATGCCTGGGGTGGATTGCAGGTCGCCATTCTGCAGGAAATCTTCTTCCGCCTGAACAAGAAGATCGAGGTGCTCGCCGGGCAGGTCACCTCGCGCAGCATCACCTTCGACTCGCACTCGCCGGGCGATGGGCGGCTGATGTACAAACTCGCCGCGATGAACGAAGGCTACTCCGTGCTGGCGAATCTCGGCTTCGCGCCCGGCGTGCATCCCTGGGAAGCATACGTCGAACTCACCCGCATCGTCGGCAAGCTCGCCATCCTCGGACGCGAGGCCCGGCCGCCCGTCATCCCGCGCTACGATCACGATGATCCCAGTAAGTGCTTCTGGACCATCAAGCAACACATCGAAGCGCTGCTCGAAGGCGACGACCCGACCTATGAGGAACGCCCCTTCATCGGCAGCGGCCTTCGTATGCAGGTTGCCCTCGAATCGGCGTGGCTCGAATCGGGCTGGCAGATGTTCCTCGGCGTTCGCTCGAATGTGACCACCGAGGAGTGCGTGAAGATGCTGACTCGCCCGGAACGGCTCGGCATGAAGATTGGCAGTTCGGACCGCGCGGACACCATCTTCACGAAGGGCCAGGAAGGGCTGCGCTTCACGCCTTGCCCGCGTCCGCCACGCGATTTGCCGAGTGCACCGAACCTGACGTACTTCGACGTGACGCGCGATTCCACGACGAACGAATGGGCTCATGTGCAGAAGGCAAAGACGCTCGCGATCCGCATCCAGGAACGCGACGTGGTCGGCAGCATCGACGGCCAGCGCGACCTCACCATCCGCACCGGCAGCCAGCCCACCACCTTCAGCTTCACACTGTATCTAGTGCCAGCGAAGTGAGCAAAGGCGAGCGGCCCACGTCAGTGGGCTGTTCATTTCGCACTCAAACGCATCACGATAAGAGCTTGAGCTACAACTACAATTCTTATCACCATTCATCTCATTGAAGCGTTATGAGGTGTGATGAACAGCCGGCCGCTCGCCTGATTATGTTGCTCTACTTACTCCTTCTTCTCCAGGCCCATCAACCGGTCGAGTTCGTCCAGTGTGGATGTCTCGCGGATAATGGCCCGCATGAGTTCCGGGAAGGGCAAGGCACCGAGCTTCACGCAGCGTTCGAGCAAGTACGGGATCGGGCTGTGCGGTTCCAGACGCTTGAGTGTGTCGGCGATTTGCTGGACTTGCCGATAGAGTCCTTCGCGGTTACCAGCGACAGCACCAGGAGTGCCGGAGGAAGCGGGCGTTTCTGATGTGGAATTATCCTCGGGTGAACCGCCCTGCTCCGCGGCGGCCTCGTCGGTGAGTGGGATGTTGCAGCGATACGCGAGTTCTTCCACCAACCGGATGTTGTGCCCGATGGCGTTGCCGAGGTTGTTGGGATTCTCGGCACTGAGCAGATCCGGGGCGATGTCCGTGCCGATCTTCGTGTCCAGCGAGGTCGAGAGATCTTGCAGCGTTTGCCGCGTGGCAACGAGGTCTTCGTACGCGGTGCGGAGCATGGCTGGTTTGATCTTGGGCAGCAATTCTTCGAGTTCCGCCTTGCGACCGGCATCGAGCCATTCGAGGTAAGAGATTGCGATTCCGTTGGGCTTCACGAGGGCGAGTGTGCCGAGAAGTTGTGGGAACTTCGCACCGCGCGTGCTGTCGTTGAGCCAGTTGAAAGGCCCACAGCGCACTTCCATCCCTTCACCCTCTTCAGGCATGGGGTGGAGGCGGTCCCAGCACTCTTCCACAAGGCGATGCAGCAACTTCAGGCCATCACGGAGGCCCGGCACACCCTCTTTTTTCGTGGCGGCTTCGAGCAGGCGAGCACCGATGAGCAGGTCTTTCGTCTTCGTTGCCAGTGCATCGGAGGTGATGCGAATGATCTTGCCCCATTCCGGCTTGCGGTCGGCCGTGCCGGGATCGAGCGGGTCGGGTTCCTTGCGGTACTCGTCCAGTTCGAGTCGGATACTGTCGGCAAGTGCCACACCGGCCGGCTTTTCGCCAGGGATGGGGAGCAGCAGGGCATCGAGATCGAGAACCGGGGGCGAACTCACAGGGCCTCCACGGAAAGAGGGTTACTTGTCCGTCACCTTGAGGGGCAGCACCTTGCGAACCACCTTCGTCGCATCGAGCGGGTTCGGCCCCACGCCGGGATCGAACAGGAAACGGTAGATTGGTGCGTCGATGTGTTTGCTTCGCACGAACTGGAGCGCGGCCAGCGGGATGTCGGACTCGGACGCGATCACGATGAAGTATTCCATCGCCTCGGGTTTGCCGCCGGGGATGCCGCTGATGGTGAAGGCCGCGGTGTCCGAGTTGCCGGGCGTCAACCGCGTGGCCTTGTTCGCATCGAGCCGGCCGGTGCCCTTGATGGGTTGGTGGCGAATGATGCCATCCGCGGTCACGCTCAGCACGAGATAGTGCACGGGCCGATCGCACTTCAACTGAATGGAAAAGGGCGTTCCCACGACCACGCTCTCGGTTGGTCCGCTGGTTCCCACAATTGTGGCTTCGAGGTTAAAAGGCGGCTTCGCGACTGCGACATCGCGAGAATAGACAGCGGAGAGCGGCGGCAACGGTGCCCAACCCTCGGCGGTGGGCTTTGCAATCACTGGCTTCGCATTCTTGAACAACTCCGCCTCGGACGCCTTAAACGGTTTCTTCCCTTTCTCGCTACTGGCGTACTCCACCAAGTCGCTCAACTCGTGTGTCAGCGGTGTGGGCGAGGGGCTTGTCAGCGGCTTCTCGCTCGCGTTAGCCAGCGCTTGCACAAGCCAATCGCCACGCACAAAAGGAATTGGGCGAACGAGGCGGGCACCTTGCAGGTATGTCTTGAGACGCGGGGCGAGCGGGTCATTGTCCGGCACGAGGAAGCCATGCGGGTATTCCAGCAGCACCAGATCGAACGGCACGAGTGCGGAATCACCCTTCGGCTTCTGATCCTCGATGAGGTAGAACAGGCCGGGGTCGAGCAAACCGGACTGGCGAAGGTCGACGCGGTAAACGGTCGCCGTGCCATCGATGGGTGACGCGAACGCGCTCTTCTGCGAGGCGAGGAGAAAGGCCTGGTTGGTCTGCCGTTCCGTGAGTTTTTTCCAGTCGTCCGGGACTTGATCGTTCGCGAGCAAGTGACCGAACGAGAGATAACGGTAGAACGCAGCGTCCTCGGGGTGCTTCTCGAAGTCGTCCAGGATTTGCTCGAGTGCATAGCGATCGGTGAACTCGGGCGGGTATGAGGGTGCCGCGGATTCGATCCAGTCGCGGAGCTTGGCGACTTCTTCGGGGCTGGGTCGCGTGCGACCGCCAGGGGGCATGGTGCCGCTCTCGATCAACTCGATAATCAGCGACTTCGACGGGTTCCGGGGTACCACGAAGGGCAACGGATGTGCCACGCTGGCCGGGGAAGTGATGGCCGCGTGATCGTGAACGCCAAGATCGCTGCCGGCCGGCTTCGTTCGATGGTCGTTCCAGTGGCATTCGCCGCAGTGCCGCTTCAGGATGCGACGGGCCTCGATGGCCTTGTCGCCGGATTCGCGTGTGGGCTTCTCCGGCTGCGCCGACACTGCTCCACAGGCAAGTACAAGCATCGTCGTCGCGGTCAACCATCGCATCGGCATCATTCGGCTCCGCTCACTTCTTCGCGTTGTAGTATCGCAGGCTAATATCCGCGACCGGCGTGTCGGACGACGGCACAAAGTAGACCGCCTCGGTCTCGAAGGTCTCGGTCTGCTTTCCCTTGCCGACATAGCCGCGCGAGCCCTCGCCCGACTCGGCTCGCCCACGCAGGTCTGCTTGAAGCGCCCTGAGTGAGAGAGGCTTCACACCATCGGGACGGGTGGCCCCGCGGGTGCGGGCGATGGAGAGCGCCGTGGAATCGTCGCGGTTGAGCTTCGCAACGTTCTGCGGTGGCGTGGACGACATGGTGCCATGATACACGACCAGCCGATATGTGCCTGCATGATCCCCATACCGAATCATGTCCGCCTCCGCGGCTTCAGGTAGCATTACCGTGAATGGGGCCACCTTGTTCGGCCCCACCTGGAAGCCGCGCACCACCACATCCGACTCCGGCGGTAACACCCACTTGCGGCACGTCAACGGAGCCTGGCGTTCGGCGTAAAGCGTGTTCTCGCCGTTCACGAGCAGCACCACGGCATAGACACCCGGACCGGGGTTCTCCAGGTGAAACGAGACCGCATCGTCCATTCCCGGTTCTGGCACAGCGTTCCCGTTCAACTCCACCGGTTTGTTGTTGTAGAGCACGGTCAACTTCACCGGGCTGTTCGCCAGTGGTGCGAACGGCTCAGGCTTCTTGTCCGGTGTGGGTGGATCGGTCGCACGAAGCGTGGCACTGATCGCCTCTTCATTGCGGACTTCGCGGGTTGGCACTGGATCGCCCGCAATCAACGCTTTCTGACGGCTCCGAGGAAGGGCGTAGCTGAAGCCTGCCTGGGCCAGCATCTCCGGATCCGTGGGGGCCGTGATCGCATCGGGCAGGTCTTCGATGGTGCCGGAGCGATCGAAGAGTTGCAGCGTGATGGTCATCTTCTTCAAGTCTTTCGAGAAGGTGACGGTGCCGGTGAGGAAGCCGCTGGGGTCCACTTTCTCGCGGCTCCAGGCGAGTTCGTACTTGCGGGTGAAGAAGACCTTGCGGCCCTCCGGCGTGGTGTGGTTCGCCGAGAGCAGCTTCTCGCGCGCCACGAACTCGCTGGCCTTGTCGATGATGCCAAATGTGTCGTCCGTGTTGGCGAGTATTAATGCCACTTCGGTCTTGTTCGCCAGGGTGAGGTTGAGGTCGCCGACGTCGTCCGAAGTGCGGCCATCATCCGTCTGCACGAGGAACTTCAGGACGCCAAGGTTTTTGTAACCCTTCTTCTGGGCCAGTTCGAGCACGGCCGGCGCTTTCGCTTGCAGGGCCGCGGAAATTGGATCGGGGGCAGCTTGAACGGCGAGCGGGGCAGCCAGTGAGAATGCGAGCACCACTGCGAATATGCGGGTCATGATCGTGCCTCCTGACAGCCGGCCGGGAATTTCACTTACTGGCGTATGCAGGAACGAGCCATGCAGCGGACAGTTCGACCGCCAGGCCTCGCTCGCGCACGCTAAAGGCTCCTCGGTCATCATTCTAATCTTCACCTGCTGACACCACAATCCGGGCGCGGAGCCGCGTGATAGGATGACACGAAGCAGCGCGTGGTGCTCCGAGAAAATCTGTGCCCGCCCGAGATACGATGCGAATGGCAGTGCCGGCCGAGTTATTGAATACAAACGTGCGCCGCGGTCCGTTCCGGGCGGCGATTTTTGATTTCGATGGCACATTGTCGCTCTTTCGCGAAGGCTGGCCGCGGGTGATGATCGGCATGATGGTGGAGGAACTTCGCACAAAGGGACTGGCGAGTGAAGAAGATGTCGAATTATGGCGGATCGTCGAACGATTCGTGATGGAGTTGAATGGCCATCCAAGCCTGGTGCAGATGGCCCGCTTTGTGGCGGAGATGGAATCTCGCGGCGGCGAACCGGCACCGGCAACCGCTTACTTGCAAGAGTATCTCGAACGCCTCTTGCGGTTGGTCCGGCAACGCTGGCACGTCGTCGAAACGCGAATCGCAACACCGGCGGCCTGGGTCGTGCCGAACGCTCACGCCATCTTGCGCAACCTGCAAGCACGCGGCCTTCCACTCTTCATTGCCAGCGGCACGGACTATGAATCCGTGCACTATGAAGCCCGGCTGCTCGAACTCGCCCCATTCTTCGGCGGCGAGATCCACGCTCCACACGACAATGATCCAACGTTCACCAAAGCCCAGACGATTGCCACGGTGCTGCAGCGGCTCGGCATCCGCGGCGAGGAACTCGTCGGCTTCGGCGATGGCGTGGTCGAAACGCTGGCGGTGAAAGCGGTCGGTGGTGTGGCCGTGGGTGTGGCCAGCGCTGAGCCAGGTCAGACCGGCATCCATCCGGACAAGCGGGCGCGACTCACCGCAGCCGGTGCAGACCTTATCATCCCGGACTACGTGAACGAAAAGGCACTCGTGTCCTGGCTGTGGGGAGAGGTTGAAGAGGTGGCGAGCAGAGCGTGATGGCTCGTGTTCGCAAATGCGAAAGCCCGGCGCGGAAGCCGGGCGTTCGTCATGATCGAGAAGTTCGGTACTCGTTTAACGGAACATGTACCAGCTGGGATACGTCGTGCCCCACGGCGTGATGGGTGTGCGGTAGTAGTTATAGCTGTAAGGGCCGGAGTAAGGATTCACGCCAAAGCCGCGTGTGTAGCCGGCACCGAAAGAATTTTGGTACTGAACACGCTGGCCGCCATAGCCCAGATAGGGATTGTAATACGACGACCGCGACTGGGTCGAGAACGGTGTAACCAGCGAGTAATTCGAGCGGACCGTGCCACTGTAAGGGTTTACGCGATAGCCATAGTTGAACTGAGCATGGGCAGATGTGGCCGTGGTGAGACCGAGCACAAGGGCGAGCGAGGCAGCGATTGCGAAGCGTTTCATGGTGGAACCTCCCGGGCGATTTCCTGTTGCTGCAGTAACTTCGAGCAACATCGATGCCATTCGCCGGGAGAGACCGATTATTTTCCGGCTTTTCGTTCCTGGAAGCGATAACCGACGCCACGGACGGTTTCGATCAGTTCGCCCGAGCCACCAGCGGTGGTAAGCTTCTTTCGCAGTGTTTTCACGTGAACATCAATGGTGCGCTCAAGAACGATCGAGCCATCGGGGATCGAGGCATCCATCAGTTGATGCCGACTGAAGGCGCGACCGGGTTGCCGCACCATGCATTCGAGCAGGCGGAACTCGGTGGGGGTGAGGTCCAGAGCCTTGTTGCCAAACATGGCGCGATGGCGAACGCGATCGATCTTCACGCCCAGATGCTCGGTGACGTCGCCCGCTTCGCCGGCACCTTCGGCTCGACGGAGCAATGCCTTGACTCGCTGCAACAGCACCTTGTTGCTGAAGGGCTTGGTGACATAGTCATCAGCACCCTTGGCGAATCCTTCGATCTGGTCGGATTCCTCGCCGCGGGCCGTGAGCATGATGATCGGAATGTCCTTGGTTCGCTCGCCAGCGCGCAGCTCACGGCACACTTCCAGGCCATTGAGACCGGGCAGCATCACATCCAGAAGGATCGCGTCGGGAATCAGCGATTGCGCCTTGCGAAGGCCTTCGGTGCCATCCGCGGCGACTGTGGTTTCGTAGCCTTCGCGATTGAAATACCAGGTGAGCGTCTGCGTCAGGCCGCGTTCGTCCTCGATGATCAGGATCCGGGGCTGGCCCATGCTGGAGTCCTCACGGGTGGAAAGTCGGAACGGGCTCTCCGCGATCGTTGCAACCAAGGTTAACTCCCTTTCAGGACCGGGTGGGAAGGCCACGGGGGGGCGTATTCCGCATCGACGTTGTAGTGGCGGAATGTGAAGAACGCGAGAAGGGAAGGTGAAGTGACGCGAAGCGGGCCAATCGTCGCGCCGATAAGCCCGCAGCGTGAGCCAGGGTATTCGACACCCTGGCTCACGCTGCGGATTGACGGGCACCACGAATCCTCACGACTCACTCGTTCGAGAAGACTTCGCCGCCGGCGCGCGTGGAGAGGCTGCCAAGTGTGCGAAGCGGTGTGCTTTCACGGAGGAAGCGAACCGAACCATCGGCAAGCACCACATTGGCCCCGCCCGGGTGCAACGATGAGAAAAGATAACCCCATTCATTCGAACCATTGATCTTCATCGGCGTCGGCGGCAAGCCCGGCACCGCCCCACTGCACCAGCTGATCAGCTGGCCGATTTCATAAGGATTATCGTTGGTGGCCCAGGCTCCGCCGCGGGCACGGGCACAATCGGGAAGCGTGTTGTTCGCATTGGCCGGTGCCGCCAGTTTCCCATTGCGGTACACATCCTCGCGGCCAGCGTTCTCGCCAACCAGAATCGTGTTCGACGTGCCATCGCTGATGCTCAGGATGCGGTTGGAGGGCCGGGAGCTTGCGGCCGAGGTCCACCCGGTCATTGCACCGGTGCGATCGCCTGTGAGTTGATCAGCCCCGGTGAGACCAGCGTTCGTGTTGAACGAAGCCGCGATCCCTTCCACGGCGAAGTAGTCGGTGACGGCCCCTTTCTTGTTCGGCGGCGTTGACTCGTACTTGTCCTGGAAGCGGTCCGGGTTCGGCGTGGTCGGGCACTGCAGCATGCGAATGTGCGTCTGGGCGAGTGCTCCGTTGGGCGGCAGCCACCAGTTCTCGTTGAGGTTGTACCCAATCAGCAAGTTGCCCTGCTCCGCGAACGGGAAGATATCGGGCATCCAGCCGCGCTGGGCCGCCTCGGGGATGGTGGTGTCCTTGAAGGTGCGCTTGGAAATCGGGAATTCCCCGCGGGCACTCTCGTAGTTGTGGAGCGCGAGCCCGAGTTGTTTCAGGTTATTGGTGCACTTCGCTCGCGCTGCAGCCTCGCGTACCTTCTGCACGGCCGGGAGCAGCAAGCCGATGAGAATCGCAATGATCGCGATCACCACGAGCAGTTCAATGAGCGTGAAGGCGGAGCGTGTCAGCCGGTGGCGTGTCATGGGTCGGTCTCGGTGGGAATGAATCCGCACCGTCACACTGCAATCGCAATGCCACAGCACGAACGACTAATTTTGCAGCGATTTCACGCCGTTCTCCTGGTGGAGAGAGCATGCCTTGACCAGTGCTGGTCAGGCGGTAGCCAGCACGGTTTCCGCATTCGTCAGCGAAACGCTATCATGCTGGGTAGTTGCCTCTCGCCCCATCCGAATGAGCACGACATCTTATGTTGCCGCGGAAGTACTTGTTCCCGAACGTGATCGAGTTGAATCTGCAGGCCAGCCAGCCATTCGGTGTGAACATCTATCTCATCGATGGCGGCACCGAATGGGTGCTCATCGATATCGGTGAAGAAGACACGTTCGAAGAGGTGATCGAACTCATTCGCAAGATGGATTTTCCGCTCTCGAAGTGCAAGATGGTGATCGCCAGCCATGCCGATGTGGACCATGTGCAAGCCCTGGCAAAGGCCCGCGAACGCCTGAAAACCAAGGCGGCCGCACACCCGCGCTCCGCGGCTGCCATCGAGAACGGCGATGCCGTGGAGACCTACGCCAGCATCTCCGCCCAGAACTTCCACATCCCGATGCCGCCCTGCAAGATCGACTTGAAGCTCAAGGAAGGCGATGAGGTGAAGGTCGGCAAGCTCAGACTCAAGGTCTGGCACACGCCCGGACACACACCCGGCCAGCTCAGCTTCAAACTCGGCAACCTGCTCTTCAGCGGCGACAACATCTACAAGGATGCCTGCGTCGGCGTCATCGATGCCCACCACGGCTCGGATCTCGGCGAGTTCGTCGCCTCACTGAAGCGCATCCTCGCCGACGATGCCGAATTCCTCCTGCCGAGCCACGGCCCCGTTTTCCGCAAGGACCCCGCCATCCTGCAAGCCGCCATCGACCGGCTCACGCAGTACCAGCGGATGGCCGACTTCGGCACCTGCGCCAAATCCTGGCCGCTGCAGGACCAGTGGAAGCAAGACATCCTCGCCGGGAAAATGCCCGACCTCGGCGAGTAAGACGGCCTCCAGGCGAATTTGGTTAGCTGTTCAGAGCGGATCCTGCGATTTCAAGATCGTGGACACTGAACTGGCCGCGTGCACTCAATTTGGGCGGTTGCTGTGGCAATTGCGGGCATTTCATCCTATAATTACTCTGTCGCCAGTTGGAATGGATAAAATCCTTGGCTTCCTCTCCCGGAAGCGTTCGGTCGATGCCCAAAAACGAGCAGATTGAGCCGCCTTTGCCCGAAATCATAGGCACGGCTCCCTCCATGCAGGACGTCTATCGCCTGGTGCAGTTGGCTGCCCCACGCTCTGCAACCGTCTTGCTGATCGGTGAGACGGGCACTGGTAAAGAAGTGATCGCCAAGGCTGTGCACAAGTTGAGCCGTCGTGCGGATGGTCCGTTCATTCGCGTCAACTGTGGAGCCCTGCACGAGAATTTGCTCGAAAGCGAACTCTTCGGCCACATCAAAGGTTCCTTCACCGGCGCAGTCGAGAACAAAACTGGCCGCTTCGAGGCGGCGCACGGCGGCACCATCTTTCTCGATGAAATCAACAGCACCTCGCCGAAACTTCAGGTGAAACTGCTACGAGTCCTGCAGGAGCGCGAGTTCGAACGCGTCGGCGAGAGCAAGACCATCCGCGTCGATGTGCGCGTCGTCGCCGCGACCAATGCTTCCCTGGAAGATCTGGTCGAGAGCGGCGACTTCCGCGAAGACCTTTATTATCGCCTGAATGTGATTCCCGTGGTTCTGCCTCCACTTCGGGAACGGCGCGACGATATCCCCTTGCTCACGCAGTTCTTTCTGAAGCGTTATTCCGAAGTGCAGAAGTGCCCAATGCCCGAACTCGCACCCGGCACCATCGACGGCCTCAAGGCCCACGACTGGCCTGGCAACGTTCGCGAGTTGGAAAACACCTTGGAACGGCTCATCGTGCTCGCCGATGGAGGTGCGATCACGCCCGATTTGCTCCGCTTCGGCCGCCCCCGCTACTCGCTTCGCACCAACCGCGGTTCCGCAAGTGCTGGCAACAATGACGTACAAGGTCTGATCCGTTCATTGGTGCGCGTTGGCATCCAGTCGCCGCTCCCGGCCGGGCTCAAACTGCACCCGTACCTCGTCGATGGCCTTGAACGTGAACTCATCGAGGAAGTCATGCGGCAATGCGACAGCGTTCAAGTGAAGGCCGCCGAACGTCTCGGCATCAACCGCAACACCCTTCACAAGAAGGCCGAGCAGTACCGCCAAGATGACGCCAGGGTTGCACCCACATCGACGGACTCGCTCGTCACCGAGGCGAAGGAATCGGCAGGTTGAGCCGAAAGCAAGAAAATGAGGTGTGTCTCAGTTTGCGTAGGTCAGCCTTTCCAGGCTGACGATTTTCTGTTTTTGTCTGCTTGTCTGCGGAATGTCAGCCTCGAAAGGCTGACCTACTACGCAAACTGAGACACTACCGGAAAATGGGCATACAGACGGGCATCCTGAGGGTACTCTGCAAAGGACGGGCCCTGTTGATTCCCTCGTTTCTTGTCACGCCTCGTCGAGCCATCCCACAACCTGTCAATTGCCAGAGGTTAACCATGTATCGCGCTTACGCACTCCTCCAACCCGATAGTGAGTTCACAAACGACGAGGCCGTCCGTCGCCTGGAGGCTCGGTTCACGGCTGACGCGGTGACTCGCTCAGGTGGTCAGATCACGGTGCGGCTCGGCGAATGGGAGATCGAACTCAAACTGAACGAGGAGGCTTACGTCGTCACCGAGTCGATTGCACTCGCGGAGAAGATCGCCGGCCTTGTGGATGGAATCGACATGGAGTCGTGCCACCGGCGCGTCGAGATTTGGAGTGAGACACCCGATCCGTTTGTCGAACATCTCGCCGATTTTCACACGGTGATCGAAGTAATGAAAAGCTTTCGTGGTGCCATCCTGGTAGACCCCGGCGAACCGGCGTTGATGTGATGATCCCGAGCAATGGGGCGCATCTGAAACGGGTGCGTTTGCTCCCGATTCCAGATCGTGGGGCCGGATCGCTGTCCGTTCATTCGATCACAATCGCGGGGCCTCGGTGTGCCTCGGCCGCTCAGTTTTCTCTTTAACTCGGGCAATGAACTTCTCACCCCTGTTTTAGCAACCACTGTCGATTTCACAGGGCTCGGCCAGCCGCCTCCCGATCGCAAATGTCGTTTGGTAGCAACGTCGATCCACGAAAAAACGCCGGAGGGTATTTGCCCCCGGCGATTCAGATTCTGACTCACGACATTAGACCGCGCAGAGCGCTTCCGCGTTCTCAAAGCGCTCGGCGAGCGTGGGGTCGATGGCTTCCAGGGCATCCTTGAGGCGCTGTCGCGCGACGTGTAACCGCCGCTTGATCGTGCCCGTGGGGACTTCGAACTCCTTGGCCATCTGCTTGAGGCTTCGACCACGGAGGTAGAAGGCTTCGAGCGTCAGGCGGTCCAACCCCTTGAGTCGGGCCAGCCCCACCTTGAGCTGCGCGACCGCCTCGCCCACCTCGAACTCCTCCGCAGGACCGCGGTCCCGGGCGTGGACGATGTCCAGCATCTCGGGATCCGCCCCGAAGAGGGGGCCGCGCCGCGTCAGGCGGTTGATTGCCATGCGGGCCGTGATTCGCCGCAGCCAGCCGGCGAAGCAACGCGCATCCCGCAGCTGAGGCAGCTTCTTCATCGCATGGACGAAGACATCCTGCGCGAGTTCCTGCGCCTCCAGCGGGTTGCGGACGCGGGCCAGCGCCATCGCGTAGACGCTGTTCTGAAACCGGCTCACCAGTTCGCCGAATGCTTCCCGATCACCAACCTGGGCCCGTTCAACGAGTATCGTGATCTCCGTCCAGCTCATTGTGAAGGTTCCTGTCCCGATCCGTCCCGTTCTCCGTGTGGGAGGCGCTGGTCGCGTGGCCCGGGAATTCGCTCCACCCCGGATCAGAAGGAGGGGAAGCGAACTCGACCGGCCGGGACCGCCGACCCCGCCCCTCCAGCGACCGTGCCACAAGCACAGACATCGGGGCGGAGATTCGTCGGACGAATCCCGTGCGAGCGTGGACGGCAAAGCGATGAAGTGTCACATGCAGCGGTGGGCATCCCGGAGGCGACTGGATGGGCGTTCCATCCGTCTGCCCGATGGGCACCGGTGCACCGTGCGACTCACAATCGCGAACGGTCCACGCATTAAAAACCAGCGTGATGAATGACGATTCCTGGTTGCGACCGCAGCGGCCTGATTGCAAAACTTCGACCCGAACCGCTCATTCGAACCCGTGATGCGGGCTCGATGAAGTGAAGTCCAAAGTCTCTGTCTTGCGATACTGCCGAGGGTCACCTCACATTCCGGCTGCTGTTCGAGCACGGGCGGCTATCCTCGCCTGTCGCGTCTCACGTGAGTCGCGACTGGCACGTACGAGGCGCCGATCATCCGTGTGGCCAAGCGATTGACAGTCGCTTTCGGGCCGATCGGGATGCCAGCACTTCGCGGGGACAGCGGCCTGGGCCAACCGTTTGCTCGCAGTAGGCCAACCCGCACTGGGTAAGCCGATAAACGAGTCGACGGAAGCAGTGGCCGAGAGACCAGGGGAACATCCGGCCGAACTGGCCGGGGCCGCGGCATTCGTCATGGCCCGCATCTGCTCCTGCATCAGCGGGACGGACGGTTCCTGCCAGGGCCCGGCTCCGTGTTCGGAGGCCGGATTGTGGGGCAATGGGATTTGCCCCGGGGACAGGAGATCCGCCGGATACATGACGACGACCGTGCGACCCAGACCGATGCGATCGGCCGGGGTGAGCAGCTTGACGCTGTTCACCGACGCGGTCTTGTGCACCAGGTTCTTCAGGTTCGTGGTCATCGTTACATCTCCGACGGACGTTTGGGGTGGGCACCTCATCAGAGGCCCTCACCACGAGAGAAAGAAACGGTTAGTGAATCATGGCCAGGGGTTAGGGTGAAACAGTTAGAGTAAACACAGTGGCGGTGACTCGGTGTCTTGCGCTGCCGGATCGGTAAGATAACCGACCCCTTGGCCTCGCTGCAACCGGCTCCCGCTACAATTTAACACAACACAGTGAAACATCCGTCCGGGGCGAACTCCGGAAGGACAACAACACTCTGACGGGACAACCTATCCACAGGTTCGCGCAGAACCGGGAAAATATTTGGGAAATCTCTCTGTGTGAATCCCGCGGCCGCGGGAGAACATCATCAGGAATCAATGTGCCTGCTATCCCCGGTTGCGGCCCTACAGCATAATAATACCGCCCTCTTCAAGACGTTGTCACCGTCACCACCCGCAGGATTGCACCTCATGCGTATCCGATATCTATCGCTCGCTTTCCTCATCCTGTTCGTGACCCCCGTGTTCGCTCAGGACGATGGCACGCTGGGCCGTTTGAAGAAGGACATCTTCTACCTGGCCGGGCCCGAGTGTGAAGGTCGCGGTGTCGAGACCAAGGGGCTCGACAAGGCCGCGGACTACATCGCGGCCTCGCTCAAGGCATCCGGCGTGCAACCCGCAGGCAAGGATGGATCGTACTTCCAGCCTTTCGCCATGACGGCCTTCCCCGAAGTCATTGGCAAGACTTCGCTCGCATTCACCGGGCCGGACGAGAAGACACTGACTCTCAAGGAGAAGGAAGACTTCCAGCCCACGGGCTACTCCAGCGGGGGGAACCTCGATGCGGGCATCGTCTATGTGGGTCATGGCATCACGGCACCGAACCTGAAGTACGACGACTACGCCGATGTCGATGTGAAGGGGAAGTGGGTGATCGTGATTCGCCGCACGCCCCGGCCCGACGTGGAGCGTGATGGCCGTTTCGACACAGTCGCGGCAATCAACGGCGAAAGCCCGTACAACGCCATTCGCTTGAAGTTCGATAACGCCGTGGACCACAAGGCCGCCGGGATCATCTTCGTCAGCGATCCCGTCACGGCCGATGATGCAGACACGCTGATTCCGTTCAACGCCCATCAGTACGAGGATGTCTCCACGCGGTTGCCCGTGGTTCATATGAAGCGCACGGCTGCTTCCAGGTTGCTCAAGGAAGGGCTCGGCAAGACGCTTCAGGAGCTTGAAGCCGAGAACGACAAGACGCTGAAGCCGAACTCCGCCGTTCTCAACGGATGGGCCGGCCAGGCCGAGATGGGCGTCGAACGGCGAGCCATCGAACCGAAAAACATCGTGGGTTATCTCGAAGGCTCGGGACCGCTCGCCGAGGAGACGGTCGTTGTCGGCGCACACTACGATCACCTGGGCTACGGCAGCGGGCGACTGAGTGCCGGCGGCCCCAACGCTCAGGGGAAAGTTCACTTCGGTGCCGACGACAATGGTTCGGGTACCACGGCGGTGCTCGAGCTGGCCCGCCGCTTCGGAGTGATGAAGAATCGCCGTGGGCGACGCATCGTCTTCATTCTGTTCAGCGGCGAGGAGCGCGGGCTGATCGGATCGAAGTTCTACGCCGAGCACCCGCTCTTTCCGCTCGACAAGACCGTGGCCATGGTGAACCTGGACATGGTCGGTCGATTGCGTCCC
Organism: Gemmataceae bacterium; assembly: GCA_041750275.1. Taxonomy (GTDB): domain Bacteria; phylum Planctomycetota; class Planctomycetia; order Gemmatales; family Gemmataceae; genus JBGSZR01. The sequence continues at coordinate 3,956 of JBGSZR010000145.1, read as the reverse complement.
GGCCCCGGCGACTGGCTCGGGTTCACGCAGAAGCCGCAACTGCAAATCTGGGGCAGCGGCACCGGCGACACGTTCGGCCGCACCATTGATGCTGCCGAAAACCGCTACGGCTTGAAGGTGAAGCGCCTGCCGGGCGGCACGGGGCCGAGCGATCATGATTCCTTCTATCGCAAGAAGATTCCCGTGCTCTTCTTCTTCACGGACTACCACCCGCAATATCACCGCCCCACGGATACGCCGGACACGATCGACCTGCCCGGGTTGGCCCTCATTGTGAACCTCACGGAAGACTTGCTAACGGACCTGAGCACCGCACTGGCTCCGCCGAAGTATATCGAGGTGAAAGAAGAATCGACGCGGCCTGTGGCCATGCCCGGCGTGCGGCTCGGCGTGCGCCCGGACTATACCTACATGGGTGGCGACGGCATGCGCATCGACGGTGCCACGCCGGGCTCCGCCGCCGAGAAGGCCGGCTTCAAGGAAGGCGATGTGATCGACGATATCGACGGCGTTCCCGTCCGCAGCGTGAACGGCTACATGTCCGCACTTGTCGGCAAGAAGCCCGGCAACACGCTCGAAGTCACCGTCATCCGCGGCGGCAAGAAGATGAAGCTCAAGATCACACCGTAATCGATGTGGGCGAGCGGCTCACGTGAGTGGGCGAGCGGCCCACGTGAGTGGGCTGTTCAATTCCAACTCGAAGTGACCTGATGTGATCATTGCCTTTACCTGTCAGCAAGTGAACAGCCCGTTTACACGGGCCGCTCGCCAGTTCCGCTCGCCCCCTACTTCTTCTCTTTCTGATACTCGCCTTCGAGCGCGGGCTTCGCCTCCTCGATGCCATCACCCTTCAGATCGTCAAGGCTGCCCGTGTCGCCCTTGATTTTCCAGGCGAAGCTGAACTCCAGACCCTTGGGCGGCTTGGCCGGGAAGTCGCCTTTCATGGCGACATTCGTGACCTTGGCCTTCACCACGCCCTTTTCGAAGGTGTAGTTGGCCGTGATCGTCACACTATTCTCGCCCGCACCAGCCGAGAACTTCAGCACGCTCTTGTCCACGAATTCCAGCTTCAGATCGAGCCCGTTGGACTCACGCGTCCAGGTGCCGGTGGGCGAAGTTTCGTCCTTCTTATCGTCTGCAATGTTCGTGCTTCCCGTGAAAACCAACAGTGCCAGTGCGGGCACGCCTGTGAGCAATCGGAACATGGATCCGGCCTCCGTGATGTGTGGAACGCGGGAGAGCACCCCGCAAAAAAAGCCTATGTGTCGCAATGGGTTTTGCCCAGCCACGAGGCGGGGATCAACCTGAGCGGCCTTGAGCGCGATGAGTCGCTTGCCATCGCAGTGGATGGAGACGACCTCATCGTCGTCCGGAATGGCTGTGGTCCGCCACGCGGCCCGAACTTCGCCCGAACTCCCTTGACGTGGTAAAACGCGAGTCTGGTGTAGCCGAGCACTGCCCAATGCCTCGGGTGGCAGGTGGACTCCCAGTAAGCTTTGTGCCGATCGACAAGCGTCACTACTGGTTGGCCAGGTTGCGGAGTTGCCGGACTTCGTCCCAGAGTTCGCGCCAGGCCTCTGCTTCCTCCTCGGTGAGTGTCTTGAGGAAGAACGGATGACGGACCGTGGCGAAGGCAGGATCAGTGAGCCAGACTGTGGTGGCCGTGGCCACGGCCTGTGCGGCACCCGGTTCGGCGGCGTATTTCTCCACGGAGGCCACCTCCGTCCGCATCCAGAGTAGTGCCGAGCGGCGCAACTTCGCGCGTTCGGCCGCGTCCGGAGTATCGACACCTTTGCCTACGGATGCCAGGAGAGCCGAGCGCACAGCGTAATAACGCACAGGGTCCACGCTGCGCATGATCTCGTCGTTGCCGACCGCCAAACCCTTTCGATACAGGCGAGTGGCGGCCGCATAGCGGTGATCGTGTTGTTGGCAATACTGGGCCGCCAGGAGATAGAGATGCGGGTCGTCGCTGGCATGTTGGCCCGAGAGCAGTGCAGGAACCTCGGCCGCGATGCTGGCCAGGGCTTCGCATTTTTTGAGCCACTGCGCCGAGGGGAAGTGCCAGTCGCGCTGTTGGCTCCCCTTCTCGTGAGCCCGGCGAAGGTGGGGAATGGCCTCGTCGTACCGGCCTTCGGCATAGAGCGCGAGCCCAAGCAGATATTCCCAGCGTGGATCATCGGGAGCCAATTGCACCAGTTTCTCGCAGGCGCGTGTGGCACCGGCGAGGTCCCAGGTGTCACGCAGTGCGGACGCAAGATCCTTCTGGGTCTGAATGCTATCCGGGTTGATGGCAGCGGAATTGCGTAAGGCATCCACGGCTTCCATGCGGCGGCCGGATTTCCAGAGCACGACACCGAGTTCGTGCTGCGCCGAGGCATCGCGCGGCGCCAGCCGAACCACGGCTTGCCACTCCCGGAGGGCACTCTCGAAATTCTGATCGCGTGAGAATTGCTCGGCGAGCTTCCGGCGGGCCGGGAGAAAATCGGGGTCGAGTTCGGCGGCCTTCCCGATCGCCACGTCTGCTTCGGCCAGTTTCCCGTTTAGGCCCAGGGCGATGCCGTAGTTGTACTGAATGCGAGCGTTGGTCGGTTCGAGGTTCGCAGCCTTCGCGCAGTGCTCGAGCGCACCGGGATAATCGTCGGATTTCGCGAGTGCCATGCCGAGGTTCGAGAGTGCGGTGGCATTTTCGGGATCGATATGGATGGCGTGTTTCAGAAGGGTGATGGCTCGTTGGATCTCCCCGCGTGTCACGAGGATTCCACCGAGGTTGGCCGCGGCCGAGGCGTGATCGGGATCGAGAGTGAGCGCCGATTCGAAGCATTTCACGGCACGATCTTCTTCACCGAGTTCGGCCCAGGCGATGCCCATATTGAACTCGGCATCGGCGTCGCGCGGATCGCACTTCAGCGCGGCCTCGAAACACCGAATGGCTTCCTTCCACTGATGTTTCTTGGTCCCCATCAGGATTCCCAGATTCCGGTGGGCGATGCCGAAGTCCTCATTCAGGCGAAGCGCCCGTCGAAATGCTGTTTCGGCCGCATCGGGATCACGATCCGATAGCGTCACTCCGAGGTTGTGCCAGACCACGGCATTGGTGGGACGAATCGCGAGCGCCGCCTGATACCAGCGAAGCCGCTCGCTCGTCTGGATCGCGGGATCGGGATCTTCGAGTTGGCCCAGTGCCATGAGAGCAGCCAGGCTTTGTGGCTGGGAGGCGAGCGCACCTTCGAGAATCTGCTTCCGCCGTGAGAGCGACACTTCACCAGCCCATGTCAGGAGCACGGCGAAGCGGGGTGGCTGCGTGAGTGCTTCCGGGCGGTTCGCCAGCCGCGGAATCTCCTGGAAGCGGTTGGTACGGAGACAGGCACGGACTTCCTCGCGGAAGGGGTCGGGATCAACGGCAGAAAGTAACAGGGGAATAGCCGGGTTGGCCGACAACTTGCCCTCGGCACTCGCATAGCGTGGATTCAGGCCCACGGCGTTCCAGCTATCGAGTGCCGCTATCAGGCGTTCGCGAATGGACGACTGACGAATCCGCTCGGCGGCTTCCTCTGTGGGCGTTGTTCCGGGAACGATGCCATAGGTTTGGAGCACGCTCGGGAGTTCATTCAAGGAATGCCATTGAACAACCTCCCTCCCGCGAACGGTCCAAAACTGATCGTCCATGCGATCAAGAGCACGCAGCACATCGAGTTCGAGCGAGTAGCGTGTGAAGCGGCCACGGTGATGTTCCGCACCACCGGCACTCATCCATTTATATGCAGCGTCCAGGGCCGTCTGGGCGTTCTCGGGCTGCTCGCCACGCAGGGCCAGTTCCGTGCGATCTAATTGCGTTGCAGTCTCCAGTGCATTGCGAACCCGCCGGGTCCGCTCGGCTTCTTCCTCTCGGAGACGATCGAATTCACGTGCATGCTGTAGTTGAGCCTGCTTCGTGCGATGGTCGGCCTCGGCCT
>JBGSZR010000144.1:0-15938 GCA_041750275.1 Gemmataceae bacterium | reverse complement strand
GGCTCCGGCCTAGGTGGCGCGCTCTTCAGCAACGGCACCAGCGTCGTCATCACCTCCAGCACGCTTGCCTTCAACGAGGTGAAACGCGGCACCGGCCTCGCTATCGGCAGTGCTCAGGGCGGAGGCATCTACTCCCTTGCCGGCACCGTCACCGTGAACAGCAGCATCATCGGCAAGAACACCGCGGCTTCGAACCACGCGGATGTTTCGGGCACCTTCATTGATGGCGGCTTCAACTTCATCGCCGACGCCACAGGCAGCACGAATTTCACGGCCATCACCACAATCACCAACGCCGATCCACTGTTGAACGCACTCGGCAACTACGGCGGTTCCATTCCCACGATCGCACTCCGAGCCGGCAGCCTCGCGCTGCAGAACGGCGACCCGAACAATGGCGTCCGCTTCGATCAGCGCGGTGCCGAGCGCGGCCCGGCTGGGCTCAACTCTGGAGCCGCACCGGACATCGGAGCCTGGGAAGCAAGTTCCTCGTATCTGGTAACCATGGCCGGCCCGGATCGTTCCATCCCTGGCACACTCCGCGGCGGCATCACCTGGGCCAACCTCAGTTCGAACCCCATCCTGGCGAATGCCGTTCCGAATGTCATTCGTTTCGACACCGCCGGGGTCTTTGCCAGCACGCAGAACATCGCGCTGGGCATCCGAGGTGATTCGACGAGCGGCGACGCCGCACTCGGCATCACGGGCAGCGTCGTTGTGAATGGACCGACTGCCGCAGGCCAGGGAGTCACCATCAGCCGTGCCGGCACGGCCGCGGAAATGCGGCTTTTTACCGTCTCGGCCACCGGGACACTGGTTCTCAACAATCTCACGCTCAGCGGAGGAGTCGCCCAGGGCCAGGGTGGTGCGATCCTGAACCGCGGCTCCACCACGCTCGGGGCGATCACCCTCAGCGGCAATCTCGCTACGGGTGTCAACGCCAGCGGTGGCGCGATCTATAACGATGCCGGAACCTTCGCGATCGTGAACAGCACGCTGGCGAGCAACACCGCACAGGCGGGTCGTGGTGGTGCGATCTTCAACCGCAACGGGTTGCTGACGCTCACGAATGCGACGCTGGCGAGTAACGGTGCCAGCCAGGGTGGCGGAGCGATCTTCAACCTCGGCGATGCGGGCAATGGCCGAGTGACACTCACCAACAGCATTCTTGCAGGCACGGCGAATGCCGCCACGGATTACGCCTCGCAGGGTCTCAATGGCGGCACCACCACAACGGGCGGCACGAATAACCTCATTCAGAAGAATGCCGCGGTCGGTGGCTTCACCGGTGCGGGCACGCTTGTGGGCGTGAACCCACTCCTAGATCCTGCTGGCCTTGCCAAGAACGGCGGCCCCACCCGCACGATCGCCGTGCAAGCCGCCAGCCCCGCCCGCGATGCCGGAAGCAACGCGGCCATCACGGCACCACCGTTCGAGGGCCCCCCGTTCTTCGATCAGCGCGGCCTCGCCCGCATCGTCGGCACCGCGGTCGATCTCGGTGCCTTCGAATCGCAGCTTGTCGCCGTGCCACCCGAATTGCCCGGTGAACCGGTCGAAGGCAGTTCGACAGCCATCGCTCTCGGGTCGTTCACCGATCTCACACCGGGTACCACCAGCTGGAATGTGACAGTGAACTGGGGCGATGGTTCGCCGAACACCGCGTTCACGACGAACGCCCAGGGCACGCTCGGCACGCGGCCACATACCTTTGCGAACGCGGGTCCCTTCACGGTCACCGTCACGGTAGTCGGCTCGCTCGGTAACGCGGCACGTACGACGTTCGAAGTGACCGTGAGTGATCCGCCCGTTGTTGCCTTTGGTGGATACTCGATCTCCACACTCGAAGGCCAGGCCACCTTCGTGCAGACAGTCGCCACCTTCACAGACCCCGGCGGGCCGGAAGCTCTGAACCAATACCTCGCCACCATCGACTGGGGTGATGGCACACTCGCCGAGGTCGGCTCGATCATCGACTTGGGGGCAGGCGGCTTCAACGTCCAGGGCAACCATACATACGAACTCGCCGGTGTATACTCCATCATCGTCAGCATCGCCCACCACAACACGGCCGTGCAAACCGTGGTCAGCACGGCCATTGTCAACGATCCGCCCGTCTCGGGCTCCGGCGGCTTTTCGTTCACGGGTGTCGAGGGGTTGCTCTCGGCGAGCCAGACTGTCGCCACTTTCACGGATCCCGGAGTCTCCTCACCCGCATCGGAATACTCCGCCTCGATCGAATGGGGTGATGGCAGCCCCGCCTCCACGGGCACCATCACACGGAACGGCGATCTCTTCGTCGTCACCGGGAACCATGCCTACACATCGCAGGGCACCTTCTCCATCAGCGTGGCGATCAGCCATCACGACACCCCCGTGCAGACGGTGACCAGCTTCGCGAGCATCTTCGATCCGCACGTGAGCGCGACGGGCGGCTTCACGCTCACGGCCGTCGAGGGTTCCGCTTCCACGCTGCAAACCGTGGCCCAGTTCACAGACCCCGGCGGCCCAGAACCGGTGAGCGCGTACACGGCCGCCATCGCCTGGGGCGATGGCTTCACGTCTGTGGGCAGCATCGCCTTCGACGGCATTACGTACGCTGTCCGTGGCAGCCACACCTATGCGAACCCCGGCTCATTCACCATCACAGTGACCATCGGGCATCATGCCACGGCCCCTCAGGTTGTCGTGAGCAGTGCCAACGTGCTCGACCCGGCCGTGATCGTCACCGGTGGCTTTACCTTTATCGCCCGGCAAGGCGTCACCCCGGACCTGCAACGCCTGGCCACCATCACGGACCCCGGTGGCCTGAAGCCACTCAGTGAGTACAGCGCCAGCTTGAACTGGGGGGATGGCACGGTCGAAGCCGCAACACTGGAAGTCGTGGGAAATGCCATTGCAGTCAAGGGCACCCACAGCTACTCGCAGGTGGGGCAGTTCCCGATCACCATTACGGTGGGGCATCACGACACACAACCGCAGACCACACACAGCACGGCCTTCATCAGCGATTCCACGCTGGAGGCCACCGGCGGCTTCACACTCGACGTCAGCAGCGGGGCATCTACTGGCGAACAGGTGGTAGCCACCTTCATCGACCCTGGTCAGACCATCGATGCCGGGAATTACTCGGCCAGCATCGCCTGGGGGGATGGCACAACCTCCACCGGTGCGATCCACTTTGCCGGCCTCTCCTATGGTGTGCTCGGCAGCCACACGTATTCCGCACCCGGCGACTTCTCGATTGTCGTCACCATCACACGCCAGCATGCCAGCACCGTTGTGGCGACCAGCGCGGCACGAGTGACGGCGCCGGCCTCACCCTTGAACGTGACAGGTGGACTCACGCTGCATGCCAGCGCGGGCACGCGATCGCAAGAATTCACCGTCGCCACTTTCACGGACCCAAGCGGTGCGGGATCAATTGGTCACTACTCAGCATCAATCGACTGGGGCGATGGCAGCAACTCGGTCGGCACAATCCTGTTCGATGGTACATTGTTCAGTGTCACCGGCACCCACGCGTATCCGAACCCGGGGACCTACACAGTTTCGGTTGCCGTGGGCCGCGTCGGTGAGGAACCGCAAGTTCGCACAAGCACCATCGAGATCGTGCCCGCGGTACTGACCGTGACCGGCGGCTTCGCGTTCGCGACGAACGAAGGAACGCTCTCCGCCTTGCAAACAGTTGCCACGTTCACCGATCCTGGCAACGCCGATCTGCCTGGCAGCTACACTGCCTTGATCAACTGGGGCGACGGCACCGCACCCACACCCGGCAGCATCACCGCGAACGCAGGCACCTTCACCGTGAAGGGCAGCCACGCGTATGTGCATGAAGGCTCATTCGTCGTCACCGTAACGGTGACTCCCAGCAGCGGTGAACCACGTTCCGCCACCAGTGCTGCCACCGTTGCCAACAGCGATGTGCTCGTGGGCAACGCAGCGATCCCCACCGCCCTGAACAGCCGCACCTTTAATGGCACCGTGGCCAGCTTCACCAATGCGGGCTACGCTGCGAATGCTGCTTCCAATTTCACGGCACTCATTAACTGGGGTGATGGCACTGCACCCACACCCGGAATCATCAGTGGCTCGGCGGGCAACTTCAGCATCGCGGGCGGGCACCAGTTCGTGCGCGACGGCCAGTTCACCATCACCGTCACGCTCAGCGAAACCACGGGCACAGCCTCAGCCAGCGCGGGTCGCACCGTGCAAGTGTCGTCCCCATTCTTCATCACCGGTGCATTGAGTGGCGGTGGCCTGGTGCGCGTCAGCGATGTGGCGACCCGCGGCACCATTCGCACACTCGTGCCCTACGGGCCTGAATTCCTCGGCGGCATCACGGTGGCCCAGGGTGATATCAATGGCGATGGGGTCGCGGATATCGTCACCGGTGCGGGCTTCGGTGGTGCCAGCCACGTGAAAGTGTTCGATGGCCGCAGTGGCCGCGAAATCTACAGTTTCTTCGCCTTCGATTCTTCCTTCCGCAATGGTGTGAACGTTGCCGTTGGCGATGTGAATGGTGATGGCTTCGCGGACATCGTCGCCGGTGCCGGCATCAGCGGTGCCCCGCATGTGAAGGTCTTCGATGGCCGCACGCTGCAGGAACACAATAGCTTCTTCGCCTACGATTCCACATTCCGCAATGGTGTCCGCGTCGCCGTAGCCGATGTGGATGGCGATGGCCGCGCCGAGATAATCACCGGTGCCGGACCCGGTGGCGGACCACATGTGAAAGTGTTCGACGCCGCGGATAATTCGGAGCGAGCCAGTTTCTTCGCATTCCTCCCTTCCACTTCGGGCGGCCTCTTCGTCGCCGGTGGCGATATCAACAACGATGGCTTCGGCGACATCATCGTCTCGGCAGCATCCGGCGGCTCGAACCTCGTCGTCGCTTACTCCGGCAAGGACTTCTCCACGCTCCGCACGCTGCGAGCTTTCGCACCCAATGAACGCGATGGCTCCACGGTCAGCGTGAACGCAGGCTCCCTCATCGTCGCCGCCACATCGGGCCCTGCCCTCGTCAAACGAGTGAATCCGATCGATCTCTCCGAGTCCACGCTCATCGCTGCCGATGACCCCGCCTACCCCGGCGGCATCTTCGTCGGCTAGAACGGCATCTCTCACGTCGGCACGCCACACAATCAGTCGATCACGGTGTTGCAATGCCCCGCGGCTGCCTCGTCGCATCGGGCGACCGACCGCTTTGAAGCCCTGGACCGAGAGGCCGCACACGGAAATTGGGGTGTATGATGGTGTGCGGAGGGCTGAACCTCGTCCGAGATTCTCGGAGCGAATCGCACGGATTGTGCGCAATCTTGGCCCTGTTTGGCATGTATAGGCTGTGCGGCCTGGTTCCGTCGGCCGCCGTGTATCGGTGAAGGACGAGATGCACACCTTGAACGACCCCATTGCCCTCATCGGCATCGGCTGCCGCTTGCCGGGCCACGCCAATTCGCCCGCCGCGTTCTGGCAGAACCTCCTTGATGGTGTCGATGCCATCACGGAGGTTCCACCGGACCGCTGGAATGCGAAGGCCTTTTACGATCCACACCCTTCCCGCCCCGGCAAGACGGTGGCCAAGTGGGGTGGCTTCGTCGATGGTATCGATCAGTTCGATCCACACGTCTTCGGGCTCTCGCCACGCGAAGCCTCTCGCATGGACCCGCAACAGCGTTTACTGCTCGAGGTGGCCTGGGAAGCCATCGAGGATGCCGGGCTCACGCTTCCGCAAGTGGCGGGCACACGCACGGCCACGTTTGTCGGCATCTCCAGCTGGGACTATTCCATCCTCCAGACCAGCTTCCGCGACCGCGGTGAAATCGATGCCTATTCGAACACGGGTGGTTCCCTCAGCATTGCTGCGAACCGCATCTCCTATTGCTTCGATCTGAAAGGCCCGAGCGCTGCCGTGGACACGGCCTGTTCGTCTGCACTCGTCGCCTTGCATCTCGCCTGTCGCAGCATCTGGCTCGATGGGTGCCCCATGGCACTCGCGGGTGGCGCGAATGCGTTGCTCGCGCCAGACTGGTACATCGGCTTCAGCCGCATGGGTATGCTCGCACCGGATGGTCGCTGCCGCGCGTTCGATGCCCGCGGTTCCGGCTTCGTGCGAGCCGAGGGTGCTGGCATCGTCGTGCTCAAGCCGCTTGCTCAGGCACAAATAGATGGCGATCGCATTTATGCCGTCATCCGCGGCACAGCCGTAAACCAAGATGGCCGCACCCCGGGCATGACCATGCCCGATCGCACCGCTCAGGAAGCGTTGCTGCGCGAGGCATGTGCGAGTTCCGGAATCGCACCACACCGCATCCAGTTTATCGAGGCGCACGGCACAGGCACACCGGTGGGCGATCCCATCGAGGCAGCCGCTCTTGGTGCCGTGCTCGCGGAAGGCCGTGATGCGAATTCGCCCTGCCTGGTCGGTTCCGTGAAGACGAACATTGGCCACCTCGAAGCCGGCTCGGGAATCGCTGGGCTCATCAAGCTCGCACTCGCCTTGCACCACCGCCGCGTGCCCGGCAACTTGCACTTCCACGAACCAAACCCTGCTATTGATTTCGAAGCTCTGCAGTTGCGAGTGCCTGTGCAGTGCGAACCCTGGCCGGAAGGCGAAGGCACTCCACTCGCTGGCATCAACTCCTTCGGCTTCGGCGGCACCAACGCCCATGCCGTGCTCGCGGGTGTCGAGGAGCGACCGGTTGAAGTCGTGACCTCATACCCCGAGCAAGTGTGCCTGATCCCGCTCTCGGCGCGATCGCCCGAGGCATTGCGAGCGGCCGCGAGAATCTTTGCCGAATTCGTTGCCAGCACGCCCGCTTCACTCGCCGCGATAGCCTGGAATGCCAGCACGCGCCGGACGCACCACGAACACCGCCTGGCCGTGGTCGCTTCAACCAAAGTCGAACTCACGGATGCGCTCGAAGCTTTCGCCGCGGGGCAGCCTTCTCCATCTGTTCGCATTGGCCACGCCACTCTTGATCGCACACCCCGCATCGCGTTCGTCTGTGCCGGGCAAGGGCCGCAGTGGTGGGCGATGGGTCGGCAACTCCTCGAAACGGAGCCCGTATTCCGCACGGTGATCGAACAGTGCGACGTCATCGTGCGGCAACTCGGGACATGGTCGTTGCTCGAAGAGCTGTCTCGCGATGAAGCGACTTCCCGCATGGCCGAGACGTCGATTTCGCAACCAGCCATCTTTGCGCTGCAGGTCGGCCTCGCGGCGGTCTGGCGCTCCTGGGGCATCGAGCCGGGCGCTTTGATCGGCCACAGCGTTGGCGAAGTCGCAGCCGCCCACCTCGCCGGGGCGATATCGCTCGAAGAGGCCGTTCGCGTGATCTATCACCGCGGCCGCTGCATGGCACTCGCTCCGGCCCGCGGCCGCATGCTCGCCGTTGGTGCGTCGCCTGAAGAAGCGACGACTCTCGTGGCCCCGTATGGCGAATGCGTCAGCCTGGCCGCGGTTAACGGGCCCAACAGTGTCACGCTTTCGGGTGAAGCGAAACCGCTCGAACGCATCGCGGCGAACCTCACGGAACGTGGCATCTTCGCCAAATTCTTGCAGGTGAACTACGCGTTCCACAGTGCCCAGATGGACCCCATCCGCGACGAGTTGCTGCGTTCTCTCGCTGGGATTTCCGGGCAGGCGACGAGGCAACCCCTCATCTCGACGGTGACCGGTTCGCGTATTGAAGGCAATGAACTCGACCCGGAATACTGGTGGCACAACGTCCGCCAGGGTGTGCGCTTTGCTGACGGAATCGAGCACCTGAGCGCGGCTGGCTTCGACACCATCGTGGAACTGAGCCCGCATCCTGTGCTCATCGGAAACGTGATCGAATGCTATCGCCAGCGCGAACAAGGTGTCACCGCGCTCCCGTCACTTCGTCGCAATGAGTGTGAACGCAGCACGATGCTCGGCGCGCTCGCCTCGCTCTTCGTGGACGGTGCACCGATCAACTGGGCAGGACTGCACACGTCTCCGCAACCCTTCCTGCGGTTGCCGATCTACGCCTGGCAACGCCAGCACTGCTGGCACGAATCCGCGCAATCGCAACGGAGCCGCACGGAGGCACCATGTCATCCGCTTCTGGGAACGCGCTGCGATGAGCCGCAACCGGCGTGGGAAACCACACTCGACCTGCGGCTCACACCCTATCTCGCCGATCACCGCGTACAACACACGGCCATCATTCCGGCGACGGCCTTTCTCGAAATCGCATTCGCCGCCGCCCGAGAAATGCAGGGCGACATCGCCTGCCGGTTGGAGGGCTCGCGCCTCTTGAACCCATGCTTCCCCGCGGCGGATACCGGAACGCGAATCCGCACGACCTATGATGCCAGCGACAAATCGCTTCGCATCCATGGCCAGGGGTCGAATACCCGGGAATGGACACCTCATTTTGAAACAGGCATTCGCTCGAGTTCGCCCCGTGTGGATCCCTGCAACCTCGATACTATTCGTGGACGCTGTGCGCAGGTCGTCGAGGGAGACCGTTGCTACGCCCACTTCTCGCGCATCGGCCTCGATTACGGCCCAGCCTTCCGCGGCATCACCCGTGCCTGGCGTGGTGAGGGCGAAGCACTCGCGCTCGTCGAACGGGAAAGCGCTCCCGAGGGCGCGATCTTCTCGCCCGCGCTGCTGGATGCTTGTCTTCATGCCGTGATCATCGCGGATGCGGATTTCGACGGCACCCTCGCCGGGTTGTACCTGCCCAGCGATGTGGGGGAGATTCGATTCGAACGAAGCCCCGGCCAGAAGCTCTGGAGCCACGCCAGGATTCGCGAGAAGAATGAACACCACACCCTGGCGGACATTGATATCTACGATGAGCACGGCCTGCCCATCGCGCACATTCACGGCTTGCGCAGCCAACACGTTGCCGGCACGGGAGAATCCGAATCGCTCGATGACTTGCTCTACGCCTACGACTGGCGGCCACGGGCTATCGATGAATCCGATGCGATCCGTCAAGGCATCTGGCTCATCGTGCCCGATCGCTCGGAGCGGAGCGAACAACTTGCCGAACGACTGCATGCCAGGGGCGTGGAGTCGCTCGTGCTCGATCCGGGCAAAGTCAATCTGGTGACGGCATGGAGTGAACACGCCTCCATTGCCGGCATCGTGCACCTCGGTGGGCTCGATGACCAGAAATCACTGGACTTCCAGGCTATGCAGGAGAATCTGCTCGAGGTCATTGGATTGGTGCAAACCTGGGAGCGATCCGACCGCGATCCGGCGGCACTCGTGCTCGCCACACGCGGAGCGCAATCGGTGAGTGCCGAACCTGTGTCGCTGGCTCGGGCACCGCTCATTGGCCTGGGACGCGTGATCGTCAACGAGTGCGCTTCACTCCGCTGCAAACTTGTCGATCTCGATTCTGCGAATGATTCACTTGATGCACTCGTTAGCGAACTTCTCGCCTCAGACGATGAGGATGAAGTCGCCTGGCGTGGGACAGAGCGATTCGCACATCGCTTCGTGCCCACGCAGGGTATCGGCCCTGCGCTCCCCACGCCTTCGCGCGACGCCTCGTATCGGCTCACATCGAGCCAGGTCGGCAGCATCGAGGAACTCGAACTCACGGCATTCACACGCACACCACCACCATGCGGGCATGTCGAAGTCGAAGTTCTCGCCGCGGGTTTGAACTTCAGCGACGTGATGAAGGCACTGGGCATTTACCCGGGGCTACCGGCGGGCCCCGTGTCCTTCGGTGCCGAGTTCAGCGGCCGTGTCACTGCGATCGGAGAAGATGTCACGGGCTTTGCCCTCGGTGATGAGGTCTTCGGTGTTGCCCCCTCCGCATTCGCCGGTCACGTCGTCACCCGTGCCGAATTCATTGCCGCGAAGCCTTCACACCTCAGCTTCGAGGAGGCCGCGGCTCTGCCGATCGCCTTCCTCACCGCCGAGCATGCCCTCAATCGCCTGGCTCATGTGGAAGCGGGCGAGCGTGTGCTCGTACATTCCGCGACCGGCGGCGTCGGCATGGCGGCCGTGCAACTCGTGCTGAAAGCAGGGGCCGAGGTGTTTGCCACGGCCGGCACCGAGGAGAAGCGGAACTACCTGAAATCGCTGGGCATCGACTGCGTTATGGATTCGCGTTCACTCGCTTTCGCCGACGAAGTGCACGAGCGTACCGCGGGCCGTGGTGTCGATGTGGTGCTCAATTCGTTGCCCGGCGACGCCATCGCCCGCGGGCTCGATTGCCTCAGCGAGTATGGCCGCTTTCTCGAGATCGGCAAGCGCGACATCTATTCGAACGGCAAGGTGGGCCTCGCCCCGTTCCGCCGCAACCTCTCGTTCTTCGCCATCGATCTCGACCGCGTGATGCGTGAACGCCCTGCCCTTCTCGGGGCCATGCTGAAGTCGCTCGCCGCCGAGTTCAGCGAGAAGCGCCTGTCGCCATTGCCGTGTCGCAGCTTCCCGATCGGCGAAGCCGCAGCCGCTTTCCGCTTCATGCAGAGCGGTAAACACATCGGCAAGATCGTGCTGAGCATGGCAGCGCGGCCCTCGAACATCGCCCCTGGCGTGGAGCCGCTTGCGCTGCGTGCGGATGCCACATACCTCATCGTTGGTGGCTTCGGTGGCTTCGGCCTGGCCGTGGCGAAATGGCTGGCCGAACGCGGAGCCGGGCACTTGGTGCTCGTCGGTCGGCGTGGCTTGCACAGTGCGGATGCGAAGCGAACGGTCACGGAGATGGAAGCAATCGGCACACGCGTCACAGCAGTGGCCGCGGATATTGCGAATGATGCCGACGCGGCCCGGCTATTCGCGACGATCGATCAGGCGGGTCCGCCGCTTCGAGGTGTCGTGCATGCGGCCATGGTGCTCGAAGATGCTCTTCTTGCCAACCTGGATGCTGCGTTGCTGAACCGAGTGCTTGCCCCCAAGGTGCAAGGGGCCTGGAATCTGCACACCCACACCGCGAATCGGGAACTCGATTTCTTCGCACTCTTCTCCTCGCTCTCCAGCGTCTTCGGTCACGCCGGTCAGGCGAACTATGCGGCTGCGAATGCCTTCCTCGATTCGCTCGCGTGGTTCCGTCGCTCCGAGGGTCTGCCAGCCACCACGGTGAACTGGGGCCATCTCGGTGGCGTGGGATATCTTGCCGAACGCAGCGAACTCAGCGATCGCCTCGAACGCCAGGGCGTGCTTCGCTTCCCCGTTCAAGATGCACTGGAGTTGCTCGGTCGCGCGATTCAACGACGAGCCATCCAGGTGAGCGTGATGCGCGTGGACTGGGCGAAGTGGCGCGGCCTCGGCGTGACTGGCCGCGTCTCGCCACGCTTCGCCGAACTGGTCCGGAACGCACACCCCGGCGAACCCGCAATGGCTGGTGATGGATCCATCCTGGCGACACTTCAGGGAGCTCCGCAGCCCGAACGCCAGGCGATGCTCGAATCACACCTCCGCACACGCTTTGGCCGTGTGCTCAGCATCCCACTGGAGCAGTTCGACCCGGGCGTTCCGCTCTTGCGGCTCGGAGTCGATTCTCTGATGGCCGTGGAGTTGCTGAATGGGATCGAGGCGGACCTGCACATTCGACTGCCCGTGATGGAACTCCTGCGAAGTCCGGGGCTCCGCAATTTGAGTGAAGTGATCCTCAGCCAGGTGGCGAATGGAGAGGCTGCCCCACCACGCCTCGCCACAGAGCCCCACGAATTGCGGCCGAGTGTCTTCGCGCTCTCGCATGGTCAGCGCGGCCTGTGGATGCAGCATCAACTCGATCGCACCTCGCCCGCCCTGAACCTGGCATTCTGCTCGCGCATCCGTTCGCCACTGGATGTCGAGGCATTCCGTGCTGCGTTGCAGCAGTTGGTCGATCGCCATCCGATGCTGCGAACCACATTTGAAGTGCAGGACGGCCAACCGCGGCAACGCATCCACGAGTCGCAGGCCGTGGCCTTCGCAGAACAAGATGCCTCGACCTGGGATGAGCGAAAATTGCAGGCTGCACTGGAACTGGAAACGCAACGACCATTCGACCTGGAACGCGGGCCGCTTCTACGTATGACGCTCTACACGCGATCGAACGATGACCGCGTCTTCCTGCTCACGGCTCACCATATCATCGGGGATTTCTGGGCGCTGGTGCTCTTGCTGGGCGAAGTGAATGCGCTCTACCCCGCGATTGTCAACGGCCGATCGCCCACACTACCCAAGATCAGCGGTGATTACCGCGACTTCGTGAAACGGCAAGCGACGTTGCTCAGCAACGCAGAGGGTGAGCGATTGCTGGCCTGGTGGAAGCAGCAACTGGCCGACGTGCCCACAGTTCTCGAGTTACCCACGGATCGAGCACGGCCCTCACGCTTCACACATCGTGGATCGGTCGTCCCGTGTCTGCTGGATGGTGCGATCACACGTCAATTGAAGACATTCGCCAGCCGCGAGGGTGTCACGCTCCATGCGGTGTTGTTGGCCGCCTTCGCCACGTTGCTCCGACGCACCACGGGGCAAAAGCAGTTCCTGATCGGTGCACCGTTTGCAGGCCGGGGGAAGCAGGAGTACGAAGGTGTCGTGGGGTACTTCTCGAACCTGCTGCCGATTCGCGCCGACTTCCGTGAAGCAGCCACCTTCCGCCAGCTTGTCCAGCAAACTGCACACACTGTGCTCGAGGCATTCGAGCATCAGGCGTGCCCCTTCACCTGGCTTGTGGAGCGACTGAACGTCGCACGCGATCCGAGCCGAACACCGCTGGTCCAGGCCACGTTCACACTGCAAAAATCGCATCGTGGCAGTGAGGCCGGAGCCGGGCAATTTCTCCTGCCACAATCCCAGCAGCGACTGGAAATCGGCGGACTCCAGACCGAGCCGTTCCCCATCGCTCAGCGTGCCTGCCAGGCCGATCTTGAGCTGATTCTCGAAGAGAGTGACGCGGGAATTACCGGGATGCTCGTCTTCAACGCGGATCTCTTCGAGTCAGAGACGGCCGAGCGGCTGAGCGAGCGATTTCGCACAATTCTGGAAGAGGCAGTGCGGTCGCCAGACGAAAACAGCGCCTTGCTGCCCATCCTCACCGAAAAAGATCGGCAGGACATCGCCCGATTGAACGCGACCGAGATGCCGTTCCGTACGGATGTGCGTCTGCACTCGCTCTTCGAGGAGCAAGCCCGGCGTTGCCCCGATGCGGTGGCCGTGCGTTGTGGTGAACGTCTGCTGTGCTATCGCGAGCTAGATGCCTGGGCCGAGCAGATCGCGGCTGAACTGCAGGATCGCAATGTCGAACCCGGGGAGTTGATCTGCCTGTTCTTGCCGCGCTCGCTGGAATTCGTGGCGGCGATGCTGGGTGTGTTGAAAGCGGGGGCTGCGTTTGTGCCACTGGATGTCGAGAGTCCAACTGAACGCGTGACCGCGCTGCTGGCCGAGACGCGCTCGCGTGTGGTTCTCTCGCAATCGCCGCAGTGCAGTCGCTTGCCGCGCTCGGCCGCGACTCCGATTTGCCTGAAACCCTTCAAACGCGCAAGCCATCGGCCGTGCCGATTGAAGCCGAAAAATCCTATTGGTGCAGCCGATCTGGCTTATGTGCTCTTCACCTCGGGTTCGACGGGGCAACCGCGGGGTGTGATGGTGGAACACGCCGCCGCGTGCAACACGGTGCAATGGCGAATGCAGGCACTGCCGCTCGGCCGGCACGATCGCGTGCTCTTCAGCCAGCCGCCGTTCTTCGACCCCATGATCACAGCGATCTTTCCCGCCCTCGCGGTCGGAGCAGAAGTCGTCCTGGCACTCCCGGGTGAGGAGCGCGATCCGGGCCAACTGCTCCGGCGAATCGCCCGCGATCGCATCACCGTCGTGCAGGCCTTGCCAGGTCTGATACGGGTGCTGTTGGAGACCAATAACTTCTCCCAGACGATGCGAACCGTGCGGCGAATCTCCTGCGGCGGCGAGGCAATGCCTGCAGACTTGCCGGGGCTTCTCGCCGATCGCAGCGATGCCAGCCTCGTGAACCTCTATGGCCCAACCGAAACTGCCGTCGAGGCAACGTGGTGGCCGTGCGATGCAGATCACCACGATTCCCCCGTGCCCATCGGTCGACCGATTGCGAATAGTCGCGTTCATGTGCTTGATGAGCACGAGCAACCTGTGCCCCCCGGCTCATCCGGTGAACTGTTCATCGGCGGTGCCGGGCTCGCCCGTGGCTACCTCAACGATGAGCCCCTGACACGCTCGCGATTCGTCCCGAATCCATTCGGCGAACCCGGTTCACGGTTGTTCCGCACGGGCGATCGCGTTCGCCAGAGACACGATGGAGCCCTTGAATTCCTGGGCCGGCGGGATCGCCAAGTGAAGCTTCGCGGCCATCGCATCGAGCCCGCCGAGATCGAAGCTGCCATCATGAGCGATTCCACTGTGCGCGAAGCGGTTGTGGTGTCACGTTCGGAAACAGGCCATTCACACCTGGTGGCCTATATCGCACCGGCATCCATCGACGTGTCCACGCTCCGGCAGCGGCTTTCCGATATGCTGCCCGCTTTCATGGTTCCAGGCGTGATTCAGACGCTTGCAGAATTACCGCGAATGGGCAGCGGGAAGGTGGATGCGTCGCAACTCCCCGCCGTGGGGATCAGTCGATTATCGTCCAATCTCGTGGATGAACCCCACAGCCCCTTGCAGCAGCAAATTGCCAAGCAGTGGCAAGCGTCGCTCGGAATCGAGCAGATCGGACTGGATGAAAACTTCTTCGAATGTGGCGGCAACTCCCTGCTCGCGGTCACAGTCACATCGCGGTTGGCGGAGAGGCTGGGGCGGGAAGTTCCTATCGCGGCGTTGTTCGATGCACCCACCATCCGCGGCCTGACGGCATGGCTTGAAGCTGCGAAGGATTCACACAGCCCTCCGCCGCGAGACCTGCTCGTGAAGTTGCAATCAGGCGGGGAAGGCTCGCCGCTCTTCCTCATCCATCCGCCGGGCGGCATCGTGGCGTGCTACCAGAACCTGGCTTATGAACTTGGCGAAGCCTGCCCCGTCTTCGGGATCAGGGCCCGCGGCATGCATCCAGACGAACCGCTGCCCGAATCGATCGAGGCCATGGCCACGGAATACATCGCAGCGATTCGCACCACCCAGCCAGAGGGCCCGTACCGCGTCGGAGGTTGGTCGCTCGGTGGTGTCGTGGCGTTCGAAGTGGCTCAACAACTCCGCGAACGGAATGAGGAAGTGGAACTGCTGGCACTCCTCGATACGACGCTGCCATTCGGAAAGGTGAACGAGCAGTATCTCACGGACATCGACCGCACGGGGCGCGAGTATGGCATCGCCGCCACCCTGGAAGAACTGGCGAGTTTGAGTGTGGAGGAGCAGTTGCCGCTGCTATACGAACACATCCGCCGGCTCGGGCTGGCTCCCTCCGATGCCTCGGAAGAGTTGATCGAGCGTTCGCTGGGGGAAATGAAGCGTCTCTTTCACACGCACGTGCGACTGGCCAGTGAGTACGCACTGCGACCGTATGAAGGACGAATCGTGCTCTTCCGACCCATGGCTGGGGCTGCAGAATCGGCAGGTCCGGAGGACCGTGGCTGGAGTCGCATTGCGGATGAAGTCGACACGGTGTGGGTGACGGGTGAGCATCACACCATGGTGAACCGGCCGCATGTCACGTTCATTGCCGAAGAATTACGCGGTCGGTGTGCTTCGCGTGAAAATGTGCGAGTGTAGTTCGAGATCAGCGCCCGATGTCAGGATTGGCGAAACGCGAAACCCCCGCCGGATCGGGCCGACGAGGGTTCCTGGGTTTGGCGGACCGACCACCGGATCATGAGGACGCCTGGAGCGTGATCATCCGATGTAGGCGGTCGCCGAGGGTGCGTGCCGACTGTGAGAGGCGGCGAGCACCGTGTTTGTTTTGTTTAGTAGCGACGGCCGCCACCACCGCCACCGCCGTAGCCACCACCACCGCCACCACCGCCGTAGCCACCACGGCCGCCGCCACCGC
>JBGSZR010000143.1:0-1998 GCA_041750275.1 Gemmataceae bacterium | reverse complement strand
GGCAGCGGAAGGATTAGGGGGCAGCGGAAGGGTCAGGAGCAGTGAGCATTGTTGCCTTTCCTCTTAGAAAGAAAAGCCGCCCGCAGGGACCCGGCTTAGGGAGAAGACAATACCTGACGAAGGAAGGTATTGTCTTCTCCCTTGGAGACAATTACTTCTTAGAATAAGAAGTGATTGGGAAGGTGTCTCAACCTTGGGACAACCTTCCGAATGATGGCATTCTGTACATGGTCGCATTTGGCGTCGTCACTCGCCTCACTCCGTTGTCAAGGTGGTTCTTCCGGATTTTAGAAAAGGTCGTCGACCAGATCGTCGTCCTCGCCGTCGCCGTCGACGGGGGCCCGCATCATCTTCCGGAACTGCCGCTCTTCCCGCTGATGATGGTCTTCGTAGTCGATGGCGATCTTGAGGCACGTTGCCGCGAGTTGAAGGAACGCTTCCGAGGACTCTTGGTTCGCGTCTTTCAGCAGCGTCACGGCTGCTGGCGAACGCGTGAAAAGCGGTGACTCGGTCGGCTACAGGTGGTCGAACGCGAGAACTTGGCTTCGTCGCTCCGGCTGGTATCGGCCGAGACATCGCCGCCGAGGTGGCATAGACGGGGAGTTGGTTCCACCGTTCACTGCGCGGAACCCGACGAATTGCTCGTCCGGTCCGTTCGTGAGAGCGAGGACCGGCACGAGGCGATTCCGTCTGTTAACCGACTGTTCGAGTCAGTTGATGACCTCTTTTGATCACTCGGCCGGCGATGTCGGTCAGGCGGAAATCCCGGCCGTTATGGCGATACGTCAACTTCGTGTGATCGAGGCCCATCAGGTGCAGGATCGTCGCCTGCAAGTCGTGAACGGTGACCTTATCGTCCGCAGCCTTGTAGCCGAATTCGTCAGTCTTGCCGTAGTGGACACCGCCCCTGGTGCCGCCGCCACAGAAGAGCGTGGTGTAGGCCTGCGGGTTGTGGTCGCGGCCCGTGCTTCCTTGCGAGTCCGAGGTACGGCCGAACCCTCCGCCCCAGATCACCAGCGTGTCCTTCAAAAGTCCGCGCCGCTGTCTGCTCAGTTCGTGAAATCGACGAGTCGAGAATAGCCGGATATTGATCGAGGTGGATTTACGTGTGATTTTGGTGTCGTCGCTCCGGCCGCTTCGCCGTGAGAAACCGGTCAGGATCGCTCGGCGTGTCAAATACGCACCTCGATGCATCCAGCGGAGCCGGCGGAGCACATCCGGCCGTGTCGGGGGTCAGCAGGAACGTCTTCCCGTCGGACCGGAAGCAGGCGTCGAGAACGACGAAGTGGACCCCGCCCGAGTCAAACGAGTAGTACGACTTGTCCCGTCCGACCCCGCCCAGGAACTCGTCCTTGGTGAGCGTATCGACGCAGTGGTTGCCCAGGACGTAGTGCCGGTCCTTCGAGATCGCCGCGAACTCCTTGTTCACCCGCTTGAGGTACGCGAGCTCGGTCTCAACCGCGTCGGCGGCGTCGATCAGGTCGCCGAGTTCGACCACGAACGCTGGCTTCTCCTTCTCATACAGTGCGGCGGCTTCGGCCAGCTTGTCGAGGGTCTCCCGGTAGTGGCGGGTACCGGCGGCCGGCTTGTCGGCGTAGTGCAGGTCCGTGACGAGCCTGAACCGTAATCCGTCTTTCGTTGGTTGCTCGCCGCCGAGCAGTCGATGGTTGAACACGGGACCGAATCCGGCGGCGAGAACGAGCGAGCCGCCCTTGAGGAAGGCCCGCCGCGCGATGAGGGCGGGTTTCGAGTTCGACATGGCTTCCCTTTGGGTTCCGGGGCCGGGGTGGGTAGTGAGCGATTTACTCGCTCCCCGTGGAAGTTACGAAGACGAAATCACGCGTAAAACCACCGTGATCAATCTCCCGGCAGCCCGCGCAACTCGAGATTCCAGAGTTTCCAACCGAAGCCGAGATCGGCCAGCGGATTGTGGTTCTCATTGCCTTGTCCGCGGATTCGCTCCTCGACGTTACCGATGGAATAGACCGCGATCCCATC
>JBGSZR010000142.1:0-49149 GCA_041750275.1 Gemmataceae bacterium | reverse complement strand
CGCCTTCAGCGTGAAAACCTATTCCATTCCCATTCACCCAGGGCGGCGTCGCTGCGCTCCTGGCCCTGGGCTATGCAATCCCACGCCTTCAGCGTGAAAACCTATTCCATTCCCATTCACCCAGGGCGGCGTCGCTGCGCTCCTGGCCCTGGGCTATGCAATCCCACGCCTTCAGCGTGAAAACCGGTGTGCCTCGATCGGTGCTCTGAAAGGGCAACACGACATAGCCCAGGGCAAGGCTTTGCGCCGCCCTGGGTGTCAGGTCAATAATGCATTTTGCCCTGAAAGGGCCGCACTCGTCTCTAGAAGCCCTGCCCCTTCGTGGTGGTCTTCACGCGGACGAACTTGTCGTTGGCGCAGATATACAGCGTGCTGCCGTCGTCGCCGAAGCCGACGTTGGCGTTGCGGTCGCCGATCACGATCTTGCCGAGGTAGGCCCCGTCCGCGGCAAACACAAACACGCCGTCGGGCCCGGTCGCAAACACGTTCCCCTTGGCATCCACCTTGAGCCCATCCGGCAACCCCGGTTTCTTGGCCTTTGCTTCCGCGGTGGCATCGAAGAGTTGCTTGCCGTCGCCAATCGTGCCGTCTTCCTTCAGGGGAAACGCCATCCAGATTGCCTTCTCGGGGTCGGAGTTGGCCACATAAAGCGTCTTCTCATCCGGTGAAAGCCCGATACCGTTCGGCCGCGTCATGCCCTTGGTGAGAAGCGTCAGTTCGCCGCTCGGTTTTAGGCGATAGACACCCTGGAAATCGAGTTCCTTGGCGGGATCGTCGACCTGCTTGGGCAGGCCATAGGGCGGATCGGTGAAGTACAGGTCGCCATTCTTCGCGAAGACGAGGTCGTTGGGCGAGTTCAAGCGCTTGCCCATGTACTTGTCCACGACCGTTTCGAACTTGCCATCCTTCAGGCGGGCGATGCGGCGGTCGCCGTGCTGGCAGAGGATCAGGTTGCCTTCCTTGTCCATCGCCAGGCCGTTGGAACCGGGTTCATAGCCTTCAAACTTGGCTTGCCCCGTGTAGCCGCTCGGCTTGAGGAACTCGCTGAGCCCGCCCTTCTCGGACCACTTCATCACGCGGTTATTGGGGATGTCCGAGAAGAGGACGTAGCCGCCGTCCTTCACCCACACGGGGCCTTCGGTCCACTTGAAGCCCTCGGCGAGCACCTCGATGACGGCATCCTTGGGGATCAGCGCATCGAAGCGGGGGTCCTTGCGTTCGAAGCTGCCGATGGTTTTCGGCGTGGCCTTTTTATCGTCCGCACGGGCAACCGTTGGTTGCGAGCCACACGTGAAAATGACCAGGGCAGCAGCGAGGAACGCGCTGGCGGGGAGAACGGCACGGTACATGGCGGGGAGACTCCTGGAGGCTGCAAGCAGTGCGTTACAGTCGATAACCGGCGATCCGAACACGTAGGACAGGCTTTCAAGCCTGTCTCGTGTGTAGCAGCGGATGACAGGCAAGAAAGCCTGTCCTACCAAACTCTGCGAGAAGCGCCGACCGCTGCGGTCACATCGTATCCGCGAACGCGACGAGAACAAGCGGTTTCCGCCGAGTGAAAATCGCCAGAAAAACGCGGTGCCGCACAGGGGGGCGAACTGTTAAGATCGCTTCACTTACCAACCGCAAACCTCTCCGCCACTTTAAGGGGCACCCCACATGGCGAGTGACGCCACGGACACCACCACCACATCCACCGGGCACCCGATCGGGTTCTGGTTCTTCTTCTGGGGCGAATTCGCCGAGCGCTGCTCGTACTACGGTATGCGAGCCATCCTCGCCCTCTACATGACCGAACGCCTCGGCGTGGACAAGGCCGATGCCGGCACCTTCATGTCGCTCTTCATCGCCGCCTGCTACTTCTTCCCCCTCATCGGCGGCTACATCGCGGACAACTTCTTCGGCAAGTACTGGACCATCGTCGGCTTCTCGCTGCCCTATGTGATCGCCCAGTTTCTCGTCGGCATCGAGGATAAGTACGTCGTCTTTTTCGCACTCACACTCCTGGCCATGGGCAGCGGCGTGATCAAACCGAACATCTCCACGCTCATGGGCATGACGTACACGCAGCAAAGACCCGGGCAGGACCAGCTTCGCACCAGCGCGTTTAGCTGGTTCTACATGGCCATTAATATCGGGGCCGCCCTCTCGCAATTCGCCATGCCCTGGCTCCGCACCGAGTACGGCTATCAGACCGCCTTTATCTTCCCCGCCGCGTTGATGCTCATGGCCCTCGTCATCTTCGCACTCGGCAAACGCTTCTATGCGAAGGAAGAAATCGTCCGGAAAGTGGTGCGTGCGGAAGGCGAGGCCGTGCCGCCTGCCGGGAAGACTTTCACCGGCCTGCCCATCAGCTACGTCGCCATGTCCCCTGAAGCACTCGCGGCCGAGAAGCGGCTCAAGCGCGATGTGCTCATTCGCATCGGCGGCGTGTTCCTCACCGTCATGTTCTTCTGGGCCATCTTCGATCAGTCGGCCAGCACCTGGATCTTCTTCGCCGATACCTACATGGACACCACCATCTTTGGCTTCAATGCCTCCGCAGACTCGATCCAGGCCTTCAACCCTGTCTTCATCGTGCTGCTGGTGCCCGTCAGCGTCTGGCTCTTCAAGACGCTCGAACGCAAGGGCTACCCCATCAAGCCGACCCAGAAGATGACGCTCGGCTTCGCACTCACCGGCCTCAGCATGGTGGTCATGAGCATTGCTGGTTTCCTGGCCGGGGCCAAGCAGGATGCCGTTAAACTCACCACACCCGAAGGTGTGCTAATCGTGCCGATGTCCAAGTCGGACCTGAACGAAGTGCGAGCCAATGGAAGTGAACCCGTGGTGCTGAACTTCGGAGATGTCCGCATCGTGGCCACGGACTTCGCGTACGATCCCGAGAAGAAGAAGCTCACCTTCGCCAGTGGCAAGGTGGTGATGACCAATGGCAAGGACGCGGTGGTGAAGAATGGCCATCTCACACCAGCGGAACTCCCGAATACCGAAACGATGATCGCGGGTGGTGTGCTCGAACCGCTGATCAAATCCGGCGATTCGCTCGGCAAGGTGGACACAGAAGCGACAAAAGCCACTCTCGAAACGATGGACTGGGTGAAGCCGAGCGAGCGCGTCACGGTGTGGTGGCAGGTGCTGGCGTTCCTCGTGATCACGGTCGCCGAGATTCTCATTTCGATCACCGGCCTACAACTCGCCTTCGAGGCTGCCCCGGAATCGATGAAGAGTTTCGTCACCGCTTGCTGGCTCGCCGTGGTCTTCCTGGCGAACCTGCTGATCAATGCCCCCATCACGCAGCTTTATCCCGAGATGGAACCGGGCACGTACTTCATCATGCTGGCCGGTGCGATGTTCGCCGTGATCGTGGTGTTCCAGCCAATCGCGGCGAAGTTCAACCGCAAGATGGCGGAAGCCGCGGCGCTGCGAGCTGCCGCGGAAGCCGCGACCGAAGCGGTTTGATCAATACCTCGGCACGGTGGGATCGATGGCCAGCGACCACGCTTCGATCCCACCGGCGAGCGAGGCAACACGCTCGTGTCCCGCTTGCATGAGCACATGGGCACCCCGCAAACTCCGTACGCCGTGGTGGCAAAGCACCACCACGAGTGCCCCCTCTGGCGGCTCCACTTCCTGCACCCGCCCTGCCAGTTCCGGCAACGGAATCAAGCGGCTGCCCTCAATCCGGCAATGCGCGTACTCATCGGGATTGCGGACATCGACGAGATAAACCGCCTCGCCCGCATCGAGCTGCCGTTTCAGTTCCGCCACGCTGAGTTGTGGAATCATCATTACTCCGATCCTGAGTTCATATCTGGGTTCGGCCACGCCCTGCTCCCCTCGCCCCTTGAAGGAGAGGGGTTGGGGGTGAGGGGTACACAGTGCCAATCGCCTGAAGGCAATACCCAAAATCACACTTCGTTCTCACGCTCATTCTTCCAGACAGATGAGATGATTCCGGAGAGGGGGGTGGGGTTACTGGCCGGAATCAATGAGAAGCTGCGTTTTTCAGTCTCCGCTCACGTCGGGCGAGCCCAGCGCTCTCAAGTAGTGCCGTTCCTTCTCGCGCATTTCGGCGGCATCGGAGTCGTCCATGTCGGTGTAGCCGCACAGGTGCAGGCAGCCGTGCACGACGTAAAGCAGCAGTTCCAGCGCGACGTCGTGTCCACGATCCGCGGCATACTCGGTGGCGACTTCGTAGCCGATCACGACTTCACCTTCGAGCTTCTTCGCCGAAGGCTCGGTGTAAGGAAAGGTCAGCACGTCGGTGGGTTCGTCGTGATCGAGGAATTGCTTGTTGAGGCGATGAATGTGGGCGTTATCGACGAAGGCGATGGTGATCTTCGCCTCGCGAATGCCCTCGCCTTCGAGCACGGCTCGCGCCGCGTCCTTGAGGCGTGCGAAGTCGAGTGTGTATTCGTACGGATTGGCGATGGAAGCGCGGATCATGCGGGAATTGTAGGCGAATCGTTCCACTCGACCACGACGCCCGTGCCAACACCCAGCTTCGTGCTGGCGTTGATGAACGTGGTGCCGTCGATTTCCATTCGCCCCGCCGCTTCGTGAATATGGCCGAAGACGTGCAAGCGGGGCTTCACGACTTTCACGCGATCAAACAACTCGCGATCGCCGACCACTTCGCCGCGAAAGGTGCGGTCGAGAATACCTTCAGGCGGACCGTGCGTGATGAGGATCTGCGTGTCGTCTGGAATGCGGGCCCACTTCTCCGCGAGTGCGGGGCCGCGCTCGACATTGAACGCCCAGCCGCCGTACCACGGTTGCCACGGGCTGCCGTAAATCTTCAGCCCCTCGATTTCGACACTTTCATCCTCGAGGTAAATGGCACTGGTGAGGCTCGATCGTGCCTTCGCGGGTTCTTCCTGGAAGCAGAAGTCGTGGTTGCCGCAGATCACGATCTTGTGCTTGTGCGGCAACGTGCCGAGCCAGCGGTCGAACGATTCCACATCGGCGAGCTTGCCGAAACGCGTGATGTCCCCGGCGTGCAGCAAGATATCGCCGTCGGGCACTTCCGTGCGCTGGTGATAGGAGTGCGTATCGCTGATGCAGACGATTCGCATGGTGCACAGCTACTTGTTCATGTGGCCGGTGAAAGGTGTGCCCTCAACGAGCGGTCCGTAGAGTTCCGGCCGTCGCCAGTTCACACGATCGATTTCATATTCACCCGCACAGGTTACCACGCGCTTCTGGCGGGCGGCGATGGGGTCCACGTTCATTTTGATGATGGCCGGTTCGTTTTCGGGTGCCCATTGCACGATGGCACCGGTGTAGTCCGCACAGGAACTCTTGCCGATATACGTGAAGCCGGACTCTTCACCGATGCGATTGACGGCAAGGTAATAGATGTGGTTCTCCCAGGCACGGGCCGCGGAGACGAGTGTGGCCATGGTGCGGGCATTGGTGGCCCAGTTCGTGGGAAGCACAATGAGGTCCGCACCGAGCAGTGTGAGGATGCGCGACGACTCGGGAAAACTGCCGTCGAAGCAGATGTTCATGCCGAGCTTGAGGCCGCCGATGTCCTGCACTTCAAAGGGGCGGTCGCCGGGATCGGTGAAGCGATCCGCACCCAGGCAGGGCAGGTGCAACTTGCGGTAGCTGGCGCGGTAGCCGTCTGGCCCGACGAGGGCACAGGCGTTGAAGAGCTTGCCACGCTCTTCATCCTTTTCCAGCAGACCGAAGACAACCCAGATGCCGAGGCGGGCACACTCCTTAGCGACGTTATCGGTGGCAGGTCCGGGGAGAGTCTCGGCGACGGCCAGGCATTCCGCCCGTGAATTGAACCCATAGCCCGCCAGCACGCACTCGGGGAAGACCACGAGTTTCGCACCCTGCTCCGCGGCCCGTTCCATGCCGGTGATGATGGCACGCAGGTTCGCAGGCTTGTCGCCGAGGGTGCTATTCATCTGCACGCCGCACACGGTCCACAGGTCCGACATGGTCTTTCTCCTTGTGGTTCAGCGTGGCTTCGCGGCTGCGTCCATCAGTCGCAAGTATTGCTTCGCGGCCGGGTGAGGCAACTCGGGTGGGAATCCCCAGTCTGGTGGCAAAGGCTGAGACGACTGTTCAAAGCGAATGCGGGCGTCCGATATATTGCCGGCAAGCAAGGACAGGAAGCCGCGCAGGAAGAAGAACGCGCCTTCATCATTGACCTGGTTCAGGATCGCTTGCTTCGTGCCGATGTAACTCATCATGCGGTTCTCGACGATGCCAGGCAGCAACCACGAGGCCACCTCGGCAGGCGACTCCGTGCTGAGTCCGGGCCGAATGATCGGCAAGCAACGGCCCCGAGTCTCTTGCGGAGAGGGGAAAACCGGGCGCGACGAAATGGATTTCGCGAGCAAGTCCTCCAGCACACTGCCGGCTGTGCCGTAGTCGCCACCGATCACGGCCTGATGATATTCGAGCAAGCGTAGCCCACCACGCAACGCGTTCAACTGTGGATCGGCGGGATTGCCCTTGTCCAGGCTTTCGCGAATGCCTTCGAGATCGGCCACGGATTCTTCGATGCGGCCGACAGCGAGTTCGAGGGCGATGCGCCGCAGCGCCATGTTGGCAGCCCCTGGCCCGAACTCCTTCTCCAGATCAGGCGTTTCGCGAAGCAAGCGAATGGCTTCTCCCACGAGGCCGAACCGCATCGCAAGCGACAGCCGTTCCAGCACACCAAATGGCCGATCACGCGTGGCTTCAGCATATCGGTCGAGCTGATCGCGAACATCCCGATCCAGTTGCTTCAGCTGGGCTTCCTCACTGCTCACGAGATTGCGGTACAGGGCCTCGGGCAGTCCGGCGAATTCACGCTTCGCATAATCGACTGCAAGTTGCTGCGATTGCAAGGCCAGGTCCATCGGGATGAAGGGCAGAATCACAGTCTGGCCGCGGTCGTTGCCGACGGTGCCCAGGAGCAGAGTCCAGAGGTCTGGCATGGGCCGCATGTTTGTGGGCATGCCGGCAAAGCGCACTCTCCCCTGATCATCCTGCTGCGGATTCAGGTAAATCCGGGAAAGCAAATCCGCGGCAAGCGTGGGCGAAGTTGCATACACACCCGGGCGGTACTGATCGGGCGGCGGCAAGCGATCGAGGCATTGCCTCAGTGCCGTGACTTGCCAGATGCTGCGCTCACCATCGGTGATGGGCAAATCCGGGTCATTCAGAGCCATCGCCAGCGCGAAATAGCCATCGGGATGCTCCGGCCGCTCGGCTATGGCCCGGCGCGCCGCTCGCAACGCGATCAAGGGTATGGCGCTCAAGACACCATCCGAAGGCGGCCCGCCAATCAAGCTTCCTCGCACAGCAACGCGATATGCGAAGTGCGGTTCGGTCATTCCCTGTGGATTGAGCGGGCTGGCATCGAACATCATGTTGCCAAGCGCGTTTCGAAGCAGGTTGCCCTTGCCGAGTTCGCGCTTGTAGTCGAGCCAGCCGAGCGCGTCATCGGCGAAAGGTGAGCCTGCCTGTTGCGGTTTCGTGAAATCTTCGACCCAGGTTCGCGGTACGGGTGGTTGCGAAATGACCCCCGCTGGCAATCGCTTCACATCAGGCCCAAACGCCATCCGCACGGGATCAATCTTCAGTCTCTCATCGATCTGCGAACCCTTCTCGAAGCCGGGCTTCCAGCCAAAGATGAGCGTGCGGCCATCCTGGTACCACATCGTCCAATCGTTCCAACCGAGGATACCCCAGATGGTGGGATCAGGTACGGGCAATCCCATGCGCCGCAGCGTGGGCAAGTTGGGAACATTGCCGGGTGCGATCTGGCGACGTGAATCGTAAAGGGCAAGATAAGAGAGTTTGTATTTCTTGAGCACCGCGGCCGCGACCTTTTGATCGGGCGGCTCGCCAGCGGTCTGATAGACCCAGAGCGCACCGCGAGCGGCAACATAATCTGGAAGTTCCGCCTCGTGCAGCTTGAAACTGCTATTGATGTAGACCTTTTCATCCGGTGCGAACCAGGCACAGTAATCCGAGAGTGTGATGGAAGCGACCATGCCGTGCTTGTCAGCCGGCAGCGCTCCATTGCTTCGCCAGGATTGCAACTGCTCGGCGGCCTCCACCAAACCCGAGTCAGCCTCAACCGCCCAGGCCGTGTACCGGGGTAGATTGCTGCCGAGTTCAGGCGGTTGCATCCAGCCCGGATAGGCGCAGACACACGCAGCCCCGAGAGCGAAAACGCTCAGCACACGCCCACCACCCGAACCGAGCAGGATCAACCGGGTGACCTGGTCGCTCTTGCTCCCAAGCTTGATCCGCAGGGATATCGCATTCAAGCGCCCGGCAATCAGTGGCACTGCGACAAGGGCAAAGAAGGGAATCGCATAGACCGTGATCAAACTGAGCAGTGCGAACCCAATCCACAATATGAGGTGCGAAACACGGACGCGGCCCACACCGAGAGCGAGAACCGCTCCGCCGCCGAGCAAGAGGGCGGCATAGGCCGCACCATTCAGGTTGTAGCCCAGGCGATCACTGCGACTGAAGATGGCATCAGTCGGTGCCAGGTTAATCGCCAGGTTCATGCCCGGATCGGGCTTGATCACGCTTGAACCGGTCAATTCGAACGGCAAACTCCACACATGAACGTGGTGCGGGTTCAGCATGCACGCCACGATACCGATACCCAGTGTTCGAAGCAGTGTCACGACGTCAGGGAACGGCCCAATCGGTTCCGCCTCCGCGACTTCCACCTCTGAAGAAGCCTGCTGGAATTTCGCCTGAATGAGTTCGCCGATCAGCACAAGCACAACGGCGAGCGGCCCGAGGATGAACCAGGCATCAACATTTGCCCAGAGCCAGAAGATGCCACCCAGGATCAGAGGCGTTCGCCAGGAACCGGGCCGGTGTGGGACGCGGAGCAGGACGTAAAGTGTCGCAGCAAGCAGCACAATCGAACCGACGATGGGATTCAGGATCAGCCGCTGAGCCGAGGCCAGGAAAGCAAGCGCGGTGAGTGCCGCCCATGGCCATAGCGGAAAGCCCGGTCGGCGTATTGCGATGAGGAAGCCGCCCGCCACCACAATCGCGAGTGCCTTGATCGCCACCAGCGTGGAACCGGTGCCACTGTAGAGTAAGTACGCGACCAGATCCCAGAGCCAGTTATGATTGGTCCAGAAACGATCACCTGCGGTGAAACTGAACGGATCCGTGCCGGGTGTGTACGTGCCGTTCACCAATCGCTGCCCGGTGGCAAGATGGAGCCAGATGTCTGCGTTGCGCGCAGTGAAGGAAGCGATCAGGAAGCCGAGGCCGAGTGCGAGTACAACGAGTGCCGCATCCACCTGTGGGAACCAACCTGGCCATGCAGCCATCGTGGGATGAGGAGCCGCCTGAGGAGTGTCCGCCGGTACCGATTCGCCCGACGACCCTTGTTCATCGGGCTGCGGATCACCCGGCAGGTCTGGCTCAGGTGGTTCCGGCGGAGGTGGCGGAGGTGCGGACAGTTTCACAAGAACCTCGCGAGCAACAGCACAGGAATGCGCGACCGGAACGGGAGCCTCATTCACGCTAGGTGTCACTACCAGTACGGTCAAGCGCCGGGTGCCGTTCGGGCGAATTCATGGGAAGTGCATCAAGGCACAAAACGGTGTGGCAAATTGTGGGACCGAAGTGGCGAAGACAGCACCAAGGCCTGGTGTAGCGCAGGTATCAAGGGCACGTTCTCAGACGATCGCCCCGTCCGCCTGCCCGCATCGAGAGCAATGATAGATTAAACATCCAAATCCTCGGCAATCGCCTGGTCGGCCTTCTCCATGATGAATTTGTAGCGCGGGGCCGCATCCTTGCCAAGCAGTTCCTGGAATGCGTTGTGAGCCTCGGTGTTGTTATCGATTTCAACCTTGAGAAGTGTTCGGGTTCGCGGGTCGAGTGTGGTCTGAGCGAGCACCTTAAATGCCATCTCACCCAGACCCTTGAAACGCGTGATGTCCGGTTTGGCGTTGGCCTTGAGCCCGGCCAGGATCTCTTCCTTGTGCTCATCATCGCGAGCCCAGTGCGTCTCCTTCCCGGCGTCGATTCGGTACAGCGGTGGTTGGGCGATGAAGATGTGCCCTTTGCGGATTAATTCCGGAATATGACGAAGGAAGAAATCCAGGAGCAGTGTGCAAATGTGATAGCCATCCGCATCGGCATCCATCAGGAGAATGATTTTCCCATAACGCAAGCCATCGTAGTGGAATTTCTCTCCCGCCCCGGTGCCCAGGGCATTGACGAGGTCTCCGAGTTCCTGATTCGCCAGCACCCTGGCTGTCGGCAAATCCTCACCATTGAGAATTTTCCCTCGCAGAGGTAACACGGCCTGCGTGTTATTATTGCGGCCCTGTTTGGCCGAGCCACCGGCCGAGTCGCCTTCCACAATAAAGAGTTCCGTATCGTCGCGTTCAGTGGATTTGCAATCCGCGAGCTTTCCCGGCAAACTGAGGCGGCGACTGCCTGGCGTCTTCCGTTTCACTTCGGAGGCCGCAGCTCGACTTGCCTCTCGGGCCTTGGCGGCAAGCACAATACGACCAATGATGGCCTCGGCCGCTGTCTTGTTGTTATTCAGCCAGGCTTCGAGGGCAGGGCGGGCAAAATTATCGACATACGCCTCAACGTCCGGATTATTTAATCGCTGCTTGGTTTGCCCCTCGAATTGCGGCTCGCGCACAAACACCGAGAGCACCGCCACCACGCCTTCGCGAATATCCTCGGCCGAGATCTTCAGCCCCTTAATCTTGATGTCGTGTGTCTCGATGTAGTTATTGACGGCTTTCCGCAATGCACTCTTCAGCCCGTTTTCGTGTGTACCACCATTCGGCGTGCGAATACCATTGACATAGGATCGATAGGTTTCTTCCGTGGATTCGGTCCACTGTAACGCCACTTCGACCTTACTGCCTTCCTCACGCAAGGCCGAGAAGGCCACTTCCGTCACGGCTGGCTTCTGGGCATCGGTCACCAGTTTGGTGAGAAACGAGGGCAATCCACCGGGATTGGAAAGTTCGTAGGTGTTATTGCTGTGCTCATCCTTGAATGTAATGGTGAGGCCGCTGTGAATGAAGGAGATGTCCTCCAGTCGCGACTTCAGCGTATCGCCATCAAATCGTGTCGTCTTGAAGATCGAATCATCAGGTTCAAAATAGATTGTGGTGCCGTGCCCACGAAAGGGACCGACCTTCTCGAGTTTCGTTGTCGGAGTTCCGCGCATGTAGGTCTGTCGATATTCGAATCCATCGCGTTTGATAGTGGCCACAAGCTTGCGCGACAGAGCGTTGACCACGGAAGCACCCACACCGTGAAGGCCGCCAGAGTGGATATAACCACTATCGGATTCACCAAATTTGCCACCCGCATGCAAGACGGTGAGCACAAGTTCGAGACCGGTCTTCTTGTGTTTGGGATGCACGTCCACGGGGATACCGCGACCATTATCCGAAACGGTGATTGCATCTCCCGTCTTGTGGAGGATCACTGTGATGTGGTCAGCAAAACCATTGATGTACTCATCAACAGCATTATCGAGAATTTCCCAGGCCAGGTGATGCAAGCCCTTGGCATCGACGCCGCCGATGTACATGGCGGGCCGCTTGCGAACGGGTTCCAACCCCTCCAGTACCTGAATGTCTTCGGTTCGATACGCGGCGGCGCGACCTGTTGCAAGAACACCCATGTTCTATAACCTCAAATCCAAGAATCATCGCTGAATCAAATATGAAATCACACGCAATTACGAATCGAACAAAGAATGCTGTCCATCACCATTTCTCTCGGCATCACGTTTTTGAGGCTTGTCCGCGACCTCGTCCCAGTTGATCAGTTCAATCGGCGGCGGAACGATACGCGCGAATCGCGTGCGCAGGCCCGGTTTCTCCCCCTTGCCACCACGATTCTGTGACTTGATGGCCAGTGGGCCGAACTCTTGCGGTTTGCCGCTCTCGGTCTCCACCACGATGCGATTGGTTTCGTAGCGGCGGGCCTCATTCACAAGTGCTGCTCCCAGGCATTCATCGCCATCGAGTTTGATTCCAATCACACCTTTGCCCACTCCGGCCAGGATATTTACCTGATCCAGCGGGAAATGTATGAGATGGCCGCCACGGGACGCGAGCATCACACCGGTCTCATCCGCAATCAGGCGGGCTGCCACGACCTTGTCGCCACCCTCGAGTTTGACATAACGTCGGCCACTCTTGGTCGACTCGGTGCGGAAGGCCGAGAGGGGCGTGCGAAGCACATAACCATAGCGGGTGGCCACGAAAAGAAAGGGACCGCCGGGCAGATCGTTTTGAGCATCGGAGTCTGGCCGTGTGAAGCGTGGATCTGTGGTGACCGCTGACACGATTTTTGCCTGGTCGGCAAGCTTGAAGAACTTGGTGATGGGCTCGCCATAGCCCGTGGTGGCGGGCACCTCATTCATCCGCATGGTGTAAGCGGTGCCATCCTCCACGAAGAAGACAATGTGATCGAGTGTGTTCCCCGGCACCACGGCGACGACTTCATCGCCTTCCTTCACACGTGTTGATTCGATCGATTGCAAGCGGCCCACGCGTTTGATGTTGCCATCTCGAGTGATGACAACATTGGTATTCTCGCGGACGATATACGCTTCCTCATCGAACTCCAACACATCCCCTTCACCAGCCATGCGCGTCTTGCGGCGTTCGGGGAACAATTCGATGAGTTTCTCCATCTCATCCTTGACGACATTCCACAGTTTCTTCTCCGAGGCCAGGATCGTCTCAATTCTGGCAGCTTCTTTCTTCTTCTCCGCCAGCTCATCGATGATCTTCTTGATCTCCATTTGAGCGATCTTGTATAATTGAGAATCGAGAATGGCTGTGACTTGCTCATCATCGAGGCCAAAGGCGTTCTTGAGTTTCTCGGCGGCGTCTGGCTTCCCCGTGCTTTCGCGAATCATCTTGATAGCTTTGTCCAGCGCATTGAAGATGATGGCAAAGCCTTCGAGGATGTGGATGCGGCGGCGCAGATGGCGGAGGTGATATTCGAAACGACGACGCACCGTGGCCAAACGAAAATCGAGAAAGTAGCGCAACATCTCCTTCAAACTGAGCCCATCGCGTGGCATCATCGTCTTGCCGTCCTCGGCCGGCACGAGTGCGGTGACGTTGTACGAAAAGTTCTTCTGCAATTCGGTGTGTTTGTACAGATATGCCATCACCAGCGGGCAGTCGGCATTGGGCTTCAATTCTAACGTGATGCGCATGCCCTCTTTTTCATTCGTCTCATTGGAAATACCGAGAAGTTGCGGTACTTTTCGATCCTCGATAATGCCACCGATATTGCGCTCGAGCTCACCTTTGTCCACACCATACGGGATGGAGGTAATGACTAATTGAGTGCGACCCTTGTCGAGCTTCTCTTCCTTCCATTCCCCTTGAACCTTGATGCTGCCCGTCCCGGATTCATAGATAGTGCGCAGGGTCGCGCGATCGGAGACGATCTTGCCACCGAGAGGGAAGTCCGGGCCTTTGACGCGATCGAGCAACTGGGCAATTGTGGCGTCGGGATTCTCAATCAAGTAGATACAGGCGCGCAGCACCTCAGAAAGGTTGTGAGGCGGAATGTTTGTGGCCATGCCGACGGCGATGCCCTGAGTCCCGTTCACGAGCAGGTTGGGATATTGGGCCGGGAGCACGACTGGTTCGCGTTTCGTGCCGGTGTAGTTGTCGCGCATCTCGACCGTTTCCTGGTCGAGTTCACTCAGCAAGTACTCCGCCGCTCGGCTAAGCTTCGCCTCGGTGTAGCGGTGAGCCGCGGGTGGGTCGCCATCGACGGAGCCGAAGTTTCCTTCACCATGCACGAGGGGCACGCGCATGACCCAGGCCTGGGCCAGGCGAACCATCGCGTCGTACAGAGCACCGTCGCCGTGGGGGTGATAATCACCCATCACCTTGCCGACAATCTGTGCGGACTTGGCCGACTTGCGGTCGAAAGTGAGGTTCATGTCGTGGTACATGCCGTATAGAATGCGGCGCTGCACTGGTTTGAGCCCATCGCGAATATCCGGAAGGGCGCGGCCCGTTACGACGGACATGGCATAGCGCAAGAAGCGGCTGCGCGCTTCTGTTGCGATCGACACTGTCTGAATTGTTTCCGCCATCATTCACCTCGCGAACGCATGACCGACACACACATCGTATGGCGTCAGGCATCATTTCGCCGAATTCGGATGAAGAGAACCCACATTAACCCCGAACTCAAACCTCCCAAATGTCGGTGAGGCATCTGCCTGGAAACACAACTCGATAATGCGAACAACCCCCGCAAATGCGAGGGTTGTGAGGGCGCGTTCGGTTCCATCGCGATCGCAAACTATTTCTCGGTGGGGAGCTTGGGCTTGGGGGCCGGGTACACCTTGTCGATTCGGGTGAGGTCCGCCTCGAACTCGGGTGTGGGGTCGCCAAAGCCCTTTAATTTCCAGAGCATCATGAAGGCACGGCCCTGGGCGTTCTCGTGCACTTTCACAAGGGCGGTGCGTACCTTGTCCAGCACCTTGGGATCGACCGCACCCTGGCGATAGGCCACCACGCCTACAGGGAATGGCTCGCTTTTGGCCAGGATTTTCAACTGTGAAGCCGCACCTGGCTTGTTGTTTTGATATGCGGTGAACGCAGACATGTCCACCAGTGCGGCTGGGGAATCATCGGCAGCGACGGCGTCGAGCGCTTCCTCGGGGCTGAGTTTGCGGCTGGGAATTGCAGCACATGTGTTCGCCGGGAGCGTTTCGCACAATCGCTCCAGGAAGAGGTGGCAGTGTGCCTTCGTGCCACCCGGCAGCGTCACACAAGCCCCTTTGAGGTCCTTGGGACTGGTGGCTTTGCTGGAGATGTTCACCACGAGGCAGGCCTGAATCGAGTTGTTACCATTGAGCACACTGATCACCAATGGCTTGACTTCCGGGTACTTCTCCTGAATCCAGGCAAACTCGAAGCCATGGAAGACACCGAATTCGAGCTTCTTGTCTTTCATCTGACTTGCGAGCAAGTCGTAGTCGTCCACGAGGATGACCTCACTTTGGAGGCCAGTTTCGCGCTTGAAGATATCGCGGAACGGCGAGGCAGCCGCCTGAACCAGGCCAGGCGAGACATCCCGAAACATTCCGGTCAGAATGCCGAGTTTAACGGTGGGAACCGGGGCAGCCGGCTGTGCTGCCGGAGCGGGAACAAGACCGGCCACCAGGATGATGGCGACCATCGGAACGAGAACGCGACAACGAACCACGAGTCACCCCCTGCAGGAAACGCCAGGAAACCGAAGTGAAGAATCAAACCGCGAGAGCAAACCGGTGCAGAGCAATGATGCCGGGCGATCGCGTCGGAACGGCCGGTCTAACGGCCCGGGAAACTGGGCTTCAAACCACCGGCCGTGATCCGCTCCATAGCAGCGAGCGCGAGTATGTAGTCGTACACGGCCGTCACGTAATCGGACTGGGCCCGTGAGGCTGTCACATAGCCGAGCACCAGTTGATCCTTCTGCGACTTCAGGTTGTCGATGTTCTCGAGTACGCGGTCCATCAGATCCTTGGCATCCGCGTACTTTTCCTTGGCGATAACCAACTTCTCGGCGGCGAGTTCCAGTGTGAAGAAGCCGTTCTCAGCTTCAAGGATGACAAGATTGCGAGCCTTCTCGTAGACGGCTTCCGCACGCTGGCTCAGCACCATTGCCTTGCAGACGCGATCGTACTTGTTGCCGACCAACGTTGTGGGCATCTCGGGCACGATCGGTTCAGGTCGATAATCCCTCTCCCGAATCCCCTGCGGAATGTGGCGGCCGTGGATATCGGCCCCTGCCGCAAGCGTCGGCACCTTCTTTCGGAACGGAATCTTCGCCTGGGCATAGACTTCAAGTCGGAACGCATCCACTCCCGCAGCAGCAAGGGTGAGTTCCGGACGCCGGGCCAGTGCCATCTCAATCGCCTGCTCGCGTGTCAAGGTGACTTTCTGGCTCATCACCGGCAAACCGTCCTCTTGCACTCGAAAGAGGAAGCCTGCATCGACGCCCATCACTTCTCGTAGCCCGGCGTACGCCTGTTTGCGACCGACCACGGCGGTGAGACGCAACGACTTCGCCTCGGCCAGGCCGATCTTCATCTGATCGAGTTTGGCCTTGGTCATGTCGCCAGGCATGGGTGAATCGAGCACAATTTTGCCAATCTCGACCAACCGTTCCAGAGTCGCGACCACGTTATCAGCGATTTGTTCCTGCTGGCGGGCGTAGACGATCGTGTAGTAAAGCCGCGTGGTGTCGTAGACGATGTCGTTGTGAACCTTCTGGATATCTGCTGAGGCTGCCACCTGGCCGCTCGCCGCCTGCTGTTTGCGAATCGGAAGATCTGGGCTGAACAGTTCCCCGATTTTCTGGATATTGTTCAGTGCATTTTGACTCGCCGAGGTCGATTTTTGACTCAGAAT
This sequence comes from Gemmataceae bacterium, assembly GCA_041750275.1. GTDB lineage: Bacteria > Planctomycetota > Planctomycetia > Gemmatales > Gemmataceae > JBGSZR01. Next base: position 32,734 of record JBGSZR010000142.1, on the reverse strand, counting down.
CGCTGCTTTCAAACTCGGTTGGTGCTCAAGTGCAATGGCGAGGCAATCCGCCAGCGTTAACAGCGGTCGCGTGTCGGTGTTCTTGTCCTTCTGCCCGTCCGCTTTCTCCTGAGCTTTCCCAACCGGAAACGCCAGCGGCAGCGCAGGCAAGCCCTCCGCAACACCTTCTGACACGGGCTGCCCAGCACCCTGCCCGATTCCCGTGGCCGGGATCAGTAGCACAATCAGCCCAAGGCCCGCCGTCAGACGAACGAGGAGGCGAGCACGGTTTCGGTTGACAGCCATCGGCATGACCGATCCCCATTCCTGTCGCGGTGGTACGAGTGTGAAGGTCGTGGCCCCGGGAATGCAGAACCTGAGTACTATCCAGGAAGCGAACCCACGGATACCCATGACATCCACAATTGAATCGGCCAGAAACCCCCAGGCTCTGGAGACTGCGCCACCCCTGTCGGTTGCATTCTGCCCGCGAACCGCACCAGTCGCGACAGCTGTAACGACTGCACCGATTACGGAGCGTTCACGGAGTGGCTAACATGTAAACTCGACATGATTCCAAAGGAGAACACCCGCCAGCCTGGGATCATGTGCACATCGTGGAACATCGCTTTCCCCTTCAGGACTTACGGCGAATTACGGCACCGGAAACCTGCTCCACGCCGGATTCACCTTCGCCCTGCAATCGCTATGCTTCACACAGGTACCAGGAGAGCAGATCCATGGAGCGAGCGAGCCCAGGTGTGGTGCGGGCCATCCAGGCAGCGTCCGGCTGGGCGGATCGATTATCGGCGCCACACCTGCGCCCTCTGGACCTCGTGCTCGCGTTGCTCGATGACGATGATGGTCGGCCCGCAGCACTGGTCGCTCGCCTTGGGCTCGTGCGAGCGGACCTCCAAAACTCACTGATTGCTGGCTCAAAATCAGATGACCCGGCGGCACCCAGTATCGACGAATTGTGTCGGCTCACCAGTGCCTGGTCACTCTTGCAGCTGGGTGATGCCAACTTCACGACCGACGCGTTCCTGTTAAGCGTGCTCCGGACCGAGCCGCATTTCCAGGCGATCGCCAGCAACTTGGGACTCGCAACCGACCGGATCGAGAGCACACTGCTCGGCACGACGACCGCTTCCGCTGAGCCGGAATCTGCAAGCAGACCGTTTCTTCCGCAGTTCGAGGACGCTGAAAAAGATGCCGCCCGAGTCGTGGATGCCAACCTGAACCGGGCCCGCGAAGCTACACGCGTGCTCGAAGATTATTGCCGCTTCGTGCTCGATGATGCCTTTCTCAGTGAGTGCCTCAAGAAGACACGCCATGAACTCGCAGAAGCCTCATCGCGCTTCTCCCCACATCTGTTGCTTCAAGCACGTAATACGCTTGGCGATGTGGGAACCACCATCTCGGCCAGCAATGAATACGATCGCTCGTCTGCCAAGCAGGTCGCACAGGTCAATCTTAAACGCCTTCAGGAAGCTTTGCGAAGCCTTGAAGAGTTCGGTAAAGTTTTTGGCTCGCAACTCGGCCAAAGATTCGAGTCGCTCCGCTACCACACCTACACACTCGAACGGGCCTTGCTACTCGGTGTCCGTGCTCGTGAACGGCTCGGGCATGCCCGGTTGTACCTGTTGCTCTCGGGTGCCAGTTGCCCCGCGGCACTGGACTGGACCATCGCCCAGGCCGCGGCCGGCGGTGTCGATATCGTGCAACTGCGCGAGAAATCGCTCGTGGATAGAGACTTGCTCGCACGTGCCCGGGATGTTCGCCGCTGGACGCGCCAGGCCGGTGTGCTCTTCATCGTGAACGACCGACCGGACATTGCGAAACTCGCGGAAGCCGATGGGGTTCACCTCGGGCAAGACGACCTGAGCGTGAGCCAGGCCCGCGGCGTTCTCGGCCCGGATGCACTCATCGGCGTCAGCACGCACTCCATTGAACAGGTGCGACTGGCCATCCTGGATGGTGCCGACTACCTCGGACTGGGCCCCACATTTCCATCCAGGACCAAAAACTTCGAGCAGTTCCCCGGCCTCGACTTCCTGTGTGCTGCCAGTCGCGAAACCTCGCTGCCCGCCTTCGCACTGGGTGGCATCGGACCGGAAAACATCGAACACGTGGTTGCGACAGGTGTCCGTCGGGTCGCCGTTTCTGCTGCAATCACTCAATCGGATGAACCTGAGCTGATCACACGACTCCTGCGGGCTGTGCTGGATCGGTAACCTATCGTCCGATACCGGGTTATTCCGACCGCGACGTGAATTTCACGCCGCTTCTTCCAATTGCCGTTTCACTTTCAGCTCAGATCTCCCGATCAAAACGGGTGACACACACCATTTGATAACCCTGGGCGAATTGGTAAAATGGGCGAACTATATCCGACTGTGCTACCAGTCGTCCCGGGTGCCGACCGGGTCGTCTTGCCGGATTCGGAACGGGACCGCGACGCCCACCGCGGACGGAGTCACGGAATGGACAGTATTCGAGAGCTACTCGAACTCGTGCGCCTGCAGGGACTGGCCAAAGGTCACCTGCGTGGCCTGCTGCACATCGTCATTGGCCGCAAGGTGACCAAGGCCGATGGAACCGTGGTCTCCTCCGGCCTGACCTGGCGCGAAGTGGCCGCCCTGATGAAATTATTGCGCTTCGACAAGGATTTGGTGATCGAGTTGGGTGCCGATCCCGAATCGCTCGCCCCACGTGATCGCCAACGCTTCTGGTATTCGGCAATCGCCCTGGCCAAGGTCGACTCGGCGGAAGCGTTCATCGAAGCCCAGCGCCTTGCCGAGAAGTTGAAGGAGCGCGGCTACATTGTTGGCCCACCCCCCACATCCCCGAGTCGGATCTCCGCTGCGGATGCCGCCAACGAAACCGCACAGAAGCAAAGCGAAGAGCCTGCCAAGAAACGCAAGAAGAAGTAAGCGAGCCCTTTGTGGAAGTAGAAGCGTCCCACACGGGGCTGTTCTACTTCCGCGTCGCATCACAACAAAAGCATCTCACATCCGTCGATTACCGCTAAATAACACCATATACACCACGACTCCGGCTGCAATAAATCCCAGCCCAATGGTCGCCTCGGGGCGATGCTCAGGATTGATAAACATATTCGCCAGCACAGCTGCCATGATGAGAATATAAGCGATCGGCACCAGGGGATAACCCGGGCAGCGATAGGGACGATTCTCCAGGGTCGGCGGGAAGCGACGGCGAAACACAAAGATGGATGCCACCGCCAGCGTTTCAAACGACACGGCTCCAAAGATTGCAAAATTGGTGAGCAGATCGAACGGCTCCTTCTTCACCACATTCAAATCGAGAGTGCTGCCCACAATTTGAAATGAAGGCAATTGAAATTGTGTGAGGAGCCCTGTGACCAGCACGAGCAGGCACGCCCAGCCAGCGAGCAGCGCCGTCGCCAGGAACGGTGTCTGGTACTTCGGATGCAATTCCTGCAACCGCGGTGGTGCGAGCCCATCCTTGCCCATGGCGAAGAGCAATCGCGGGCCGACGAGCAGGTTGCCATTGAGTGAGCCGAAGACCGAGGTCATCACAATGGCAGCGCCGAGCACGGCACCGATGGGCCCGAGCAATCGTAGGAAGAACTCAGTGGAGACAGTTGTACCACTGGGGAATGCCGCCATCTCGGCATGGGGGATCACGAGATAGTATGCCGTGTTCACACTGCAATAAAGAATGATGAGCAACATCACGCCGCCGAGAAGAGCCAGCGGGATATTGCGACTCGGGTTCCTCACTTCCTCGGCCACAGGCGCAATATTCATCCAACCGTGGTAGGCCCAGAGCACGCCGACGAGCGCGGCACCGAACGCTCCCCAGTTAATGTCAAGCCAGGTCACCGGCCAGGTGGGTTGCAAGTATTCGACTCGCGGCGGATGCGCGGGTTCTGATACGGCCGCGAGAATCGCAAACGGCAAGACGATGATGAAGAGGAGTGATCCGACCTTCACCGTGGTGACAATTACTTGGAGTTTTCCACCCAGTCGCGTGCCGCGTGCATTGACATGTGCCAAACCCGCGATGACGAGCACTGTGAGCAACTGTTTCGCCCAGAACGAGAGCACAATCACACTTTGCCCGGGATACAAGGCATGACGCAAGACATCATGGACGGAATCACTGAACATGGCGGCAAGCGCCGCAATGGAGGCGGAACGGATGATCCAGAACTCGACCCAACCCCAGAGGAAACCGAAGCCGCGACCATAGGCCTCGCGGAGAAAGACGTAGTTGCCACCGGCCTTGGGATAGAGGACGGCGACTTCCGCAAGCGCCAGCGCGCCAAGCAAGGCCAGCACGCCACCAAGCACCCAGACGCCCATCGCAAGGCCGAATTCCGGCACATCGACGGCAACGTTCCGCGCCTTCTTGAAGACGCCTGAACCGATCACGGTGCCGACGACAATCGCCGTGGCCATCCACAGCCCGAGCACGCGCGATAGCGATTGGTGTTGCGATTGCATGAGGGGCGATCATACACGAGAAATGAGCCACTCGGCCAATCCCAATCTCACCGCACGATGAGAAATCGGATAATAATCGCGTGAGACAACCGTTCCATGTTAATCCCGCTTCTCACCAGATCAATCGTGCTGCAGTTCTCGCCCTGCATCAATCGAAGATCACGGTCTTGCGGTTGTAGACCAGGATGCGGTGATCGATGTGCCATCGCACGGCCCGTGAAAGCACCACTTTTTCCAGGTCGCGGCCTTTTTCGAGCAGGTCTTCAAGGCCGTCGCGATGCGAGATTCGCACCACGTCCTGTTCGATGATGGGCCCTTCGTCGAGATCCTCGGTCACATAGTGGCTCGTTGCGCCGATCAGTTTCACACCACGTTCAAAGGCACGATGATACGGTTTTGCCCCAACAAATGCGGGGAGAAAAGAGTGATGCACATTAATGATGCGTCGTGGATACTTGGCAACGAATTCCGTGGATAACACCTGCATGTACCGAGCGAGCACAACCAGGTCAATGCGGTGCTCGGCGAGCAGGTCCCGTTGTTGCTGTTCGGCTTGTTCCTTGTTGCTGGACGAGACGGGAATCAGGTGGAACGGCACCTTGTAAAACGTGGCCCAGCGCTCGGCATCCGGGTGATTGCTCACGATCAAGGGCACCTCGCATGGAAGCTCGCCCGTGTGATGCCGATAGAGCAAGTCCATGAGGCAGTGATCGTATTTCGACACGAACAGAGCCATGCGCACGGGCTGGTCCGAGCGCTCGAGCCGCCAGTGCATGTCGAAGCGATCGGCGAGCGGTGAGAAGCGGCGGGGAAACTCGCCCAGATCGAGGTTAAAGCCCTGCAAATCCCATTCGACGCGCATCAAAAAGAGCTTCCGTTCCGCGTCCTGATGCTGATCGGCGTGGAGAATGTTGGCATCATGTCGATAGAGAAACTCACCGACCGCCGCGACGATCCCCTTGCGATCCGGACAGGTGATGAGCAGCACAGCCGTGTTCTTCATGTGATATTCCGATTCTCCAGGCGAGCGGTGCCCGTCAGGGCACTGTTCTTGAACCAACAGCCTCCTCACGGAGGGCCGCTCGCCTGAATTCCAAGGGTACTGTTCATGGACCCAACAGCCTCCTCACGGAGGCCGCTCGCCTGAATTTCGATTCCCATGCACAGCCTATCAATCGAGCCCGGCACCAAAGACGTCTTCCTCTTCCGGTTCGGCGGATCGCGGCGGTGTCGTGGGTGCATTCGCGTTGATGGCCCGGGCGTGTTCCTCGCCTTCCACCACATCGGCCGCGTGAGCCTTCTTGATGGCTTCTTCCGTGCTCGTGGGATCGACGGCCCGGCAGGTCTCGGTTAGCTTGTCCGCGATCTCCTTGAGCTCGCTCTTCCATTGATCGGCATCGACACCGGCTGGCGTGAGTTGCTCGAATTCTTCTATCAGCAGTATGAGGCGGAGGAGATGACGGAAGATGAGCCCTTCCTGTTTGATGAGGTCTTTCGATGTCACATAGGTGTTGAAATTGCCGCCGTATCGTAGCAGTTCCCCGGCTGCCCAGACGCCTTGCGTGTTGAAGTCGCCGACTTCGGGATAGTGTGAGTCGAACAGCATTCGCAGCTTGTCCGCCAGCACGGGCGGGCGCTCGTCCCAGGGGATGAACTCCTCTTCATCTTCCTCGCCTTCTTCCTTGGGCAACTCCGCCTGGATGAGCCCCCGGGCGAGCAACTCCGGGTCGAGTTTCTCCACCTGCATGGGGCCGGGCGTGAGGTCGAACGGCACGCGCACGTGGCGCAGCAGCGGCCGCGGCAATTCCAGCATGCTTTCGAACGCCTGGATGCGTTCGTCACGGTTCGCGGTGCCGAGCAAGTCGATGAGGAAGGCACCATAGAGCGGATGGCACGCCCGAAAGACGAGCAACTTGTCGAGCGCCTCGGTCGGTGTTGCGGTCACTGGCACATACAAAGGCGTGGCCCCAACGTGAGGTGGGGGATTCTGAGGCGATCCCATGTTCGCCGGGGTCTTCAAAGCCTGCGGGGTCGCATCGATGATGTTCGTCACAACGGGAGGTGTTTCATCTTTTGCAGGCGGCTCCGGCTCCAGTTTCACGAAACCTTTCTCGTGTAGCGTCACCAGCATCCGCGTCAGTTGCTTCATCCCGGCTTCCACGCGGGGCTGGTCGAGCAGGCGTTTCTTCACCACACTGCGGATCTTCTCGACATCGGGCGACACCTTCAGCAAGTACGCCAGCAATCGCCACGGCAGCGGTCCCTTGCTGTAAAGCCGGGCAGGTGCGGCTTGCTGCAGCTTCTCGAAGTCCGTCTCCGTCCAGTATTTCTTCTGGCTGTTCCGCGTCGGCTTCTTCTTCATCAGCGCCTTTTTCGCCTTCAGCAAGCCGGGATCCTTGGTGTTCTCGGGGATTTGCTCGATCTGCTTTTTCCAGCGGGCAATGCGAACATCGTCCTCGTGTGGATAAGCGTACACATAGCCTTCGGTGTCGAACTGCGGTCGGCCGGCGCGGCCGAAGATCTGGTGGGCCGTGCTCGGGTCGATGAGCTTCTCCTTGCCGAATGGCCCCTTCACCAGGCTCGTGAGCACGACGGAACGCGCGGGCAGGTTGATGCCGGCCGCGAGGGTTTCGGTGCAGAGCGCGACCGAGAGCAGTTTCTTCTCGAATAAATCTTCGACGACGCGGCGATACTTGGGCAACAATCCCGCGTGGTGCACGCCCACACCGCGACGCAGCATTTGCTTGAGCTTCGGCCCGACACCGTGCGGCCATTCGAGTTGGTCCACTTCCTTGTTGAGGGCCGTCTTCTGGGCGGCGCTCATCAGGTCCAGCCCCTTGAGTTGCTCGGAGACGCTCCAGCATTCATCGCGGTTGAAGGCGAACACGAGTGCGGGCGTCTTGCGGGTGGCATCCTCGCCCTTCGCCATTTCCACGAGGATGTCGTTGAGAAACTCGTCTCCCACCCATTTATAAGTGAGCGGAATCTTGCGCTCGGTGCCTTCGACCAGTTCGAGCTTGCGGCCATGGCAGCGGTCGAGCCAGGTGATGAATTCCGAGGCGTTGCCGACTGTCGCGGAGAGGAGCAGCAGGCGAACGTGCGGCGGCAGCATGTTCAGCGAGAGTTCCCAGACGATGCCGCGTTCCGGATCGGCGAAGCTGTGGAACTCGTCCATGACCACGGCCGAGACGTGCTGGAAATCGAAGCCCTCGGCATGCAGCAGGCGATTGAGGAGAATCTCGGCCACCACCACCAGCACGCGAGCGGTGGGGTTCACCCGGCGGTTCCCCGTGACCAGGCCGATATCCTCGGCCTTGAAACCCCAGCGCACGGCGGCGGCCTGCATCTCGGCGAACTTCTGCTCCGTGAGCGCGATCAACGGCGTGGTGTAGTATGCGATCGTGTTGGTGTGGAGCGCTTCATAAAGTGCGGCCTGGGCGATGAGCGTCTTGCCGGTGCCAGTGGGTGCGCAAACAAGCACACCCTGCTCGGCGGTGAACCAGCCGAGCAACGCTTCTTCCTGCACGGGGTAAGGCGGGTACGGAAGCTGTTCGAGGTAGCGGTTCGCCAGTTCGCTGCGTGTCTCGGCCGTCGCCATCGCGTCATCCTCGCGGTGAACAGCCAATGTAGCAGAAGCACACGGAGTGAGGCGAGCCGACGCCGCGGCGGACTCCGAGTCGCTCTTACACAGGGGACTTGGAGCGGAAGGCCCAGACGATGCCCAGCCCCACAAACGCGAGGATGAGCAGACCGCCCGCCGCGTTCCAGTATGGCCGCGATTTGTCGTTATTTTCATCCTTGAGAAGTGGTGCATCGCTCTCGATGAGTGTGGTGGTGCCATTGGCTTGCTTCACCAAGGTGAAAGCATCGAACAGGTCGCCGCGGGCGGTGTGCGATTCGTAGCGGAGTTCGTTCCCATCGATGTGAATGAGTTGATAGAGTTGCAGCCCTTCCCCCTTGCGTTCCATCCACTCGGCATTGCCCGTGGTGTACATCTTCGGCCCACTCACCGAGACAACATAAACCGTGCCGTGCTCGCTCTGAGCCTGACCACCGGAGAGGGTGTTATCTTCCCGCATGAGGCCGCTGCGGCCATAGGTGTGGTCGTGCCCTTGCAGCACGAGGTCGACGCCGTGGCGATCGATGACAGGCCGCCAGAGATCGCGGAGTGACACGTTATCGCGACCCTTGCTGTTCGTGGGTGAATAGAGCGGATGATGGAAGGTGAGCACGGTCCAGCGAATGTGTGCTGGGCGTGCGGAAAGCACGCGATCGAGCCAGGCCTTCTGCTCTTCACGCTTCTCGTTCGAGTTCAGTGAGACAATGCGAAGCGATTGATAATCGAGGAAGTAGCAGGTCTCTTCGAGACCGGGGAGCCCGTTCTCGGGAAGGGTGAACTGTGGCCGCCAGTGCGGGTCGAGTGGCTTGTATTCGTGATTGCCCGGTGTCGGCACGCTGGGCACCATGCCGTTGATCCAGCCCGCCGCGGCGTGCCATTCACCCCACTGGGCATCGTCGTTGCGGTTGTTGATGAGGTCGCCCGCGTGGAGAATGAACTTCGCTCGAGGCATGTTCGTGAAGGCACCACGGGCCACGCGCGACCACATCGATTTCAGATCGTTCTGGGCATCGCCAAAGTAGATGAAGCCGAACGACTCGGCGGTGGTGCCGGCTGTTTCAAACTGGAACCACTCGCTCCAGCGCGAACCATCGCCGACGCGATACAGGTATTTTGTCTTCGGCTGAAGATTCTCGAAGGTCACGCTGTGATAGTTGGCGGTGTAGTTCGCCGTCTTCAGAGATTCCGTGCGTGCTTCAAGCCGCTTGGCCTTGCCGCTCGAGGCGAATTTCGGCCCGCCTTCCGAGAGGGCTATCTCCCCGACCGCCTTCGTCACGCTGGTGTCCGTGCGCCACGTCACGGCCTGGGTGGTGGCCGGGTCCCCGTTCCAGGTAAGAATGATGCGATCGGGTACGGGAGTGGGGCCAAAGCTGCGAACTTCGACTTCTTGCCGCGTCCAGGTGGGTGCTTTCTCTTCCGTCGCCTTGCGGAACGGGTTCTGCGCCAGTGCCACCGCCACGATGACAAAAAACGTAGCAAGTGCGGCAAGAACTCGGCGTGTGCGCGGCATGAGCGGACTCCCCAAATGGCTGGTCCTCCCCATGATCGGAGGTGGACGATGATTGTCCAGCATTCATTTCAGCACTTACCGGCACCAGCGTTACCTGCTGGAAACTTCATCTCACGGTGCCCCATTTGCCATCGGAGAAGAAAAAAGCTAGTGTTGTCCGCCTTGCAATCGTTCACCAACGGCTGAATCCGTCGCCTGGTCCACTCGGAGACGCCCGCATTCGAGCGGCTGCGGTTTCCGTTGCCTGGCGCGATTCGCGACAGGACGCGTGGGACTTGCGATGATCGGGCAACTCGCACTTGGGAAGTACCAGTTGCTGTCGCTGCTTGGGAGCGGGAGCAATGCCGAGGTATTCCTTGCCGAGCCCGTGCGTTATCCCGGCTTCCGCGTCGTGGTGAAGCGGATCCATGACCACGTCGTGGCTCATCCCAAGTTTCGACAATTGTTCGAAGCCGAAGTCACCTCGATGGCGAACTTCGCCCATCCCTACGCGGTGCGGTTCCTCGAAGCTTCGCTGGACGATCCCATCGGCCCCTGCCTGGTGATGGAATATGTTCCTGGGATCACTCTCGAAGAGTATCTCCAGGAATTGCGCGTCCTGGAAGTGGAACAGGTGGGCCGATTGCTCGGCTATCTCTGCCATGCACTTCAGGCGGCCCATGACGCGGGCATCATTCACCGGGATTTGAAGCCTGCGAACTTGATGGTGGTGAACGCCGGCACACCCGAAGAATCGATCAAGGTCATGGACTTTGGATTTGCCGGGTTTGCGGACAAGCCTCACATTCAACTGGCGGAGCTCACGGGTCACGGGCCGGTTCACGCCATGGGCACACCGGGCTATGTGAGCCCGGAAATGATCCGCGGCGACCGCGTCGATACCCGCAGCGACCTCTATGCCGTGGGTGTCATTCTTTTTGAGATGTTGTGTGGGCGATTGCCGTTCGAGCAACAGGATCTGAACAAACTCCTGGGTGCGCACGTGAACGAGGCACCGCCTCGCTTTCACAAGATCGGTTGCGGCCATGTGCCACCGGGTGTGGAAGCGGCCGTGCAACTCGCACTTTCGAAATACCCCAATGAACGCCAGCAATCCGCACGTGAACTGGCGGAGATGTTCGGCCACGGGCTCGCCGAGAATTTCTGGGAGCAGACCGCTCCACATGACTGGTCCCCGATACCGAAGCCTCCCTCCGATGTGGTCAAGATGCTGGACGGCCAGCGTAAGCGTGCCGTTGCGGATCCCTATCGTCTTTCGCATCAGTTCGAGGTGATGATTCCGGAACGCCTGGCTGCAGCCAAGATTCGGGGCTTCGTGGAAGATGTGGCTGGTCAGGTGATGACGAGTGAGCCCGGCGTGATCCGCATGCGTGTCGGCGTGCCACGTGGCTTCAAGGCTAGCTCTGCGGGTGGCAGTGCCATCCTGGGCTGGATCGCCACGTTGCGACGCCCAACTGTCTCACGGGGGCAGGAGCCAATCGAAGTGACGCTCCACCTGGACAAACCCGATCCGAATCAGGCACTGCTCTGCGTGATCGCCGAGTTCGCACCGCTCAAGGAATATCTGCCGCGCGAAGCTGAAGTCTGGCGTACCCGCTGCGACAAGTTGCACATCATGCTCCGACAATACCTCGGTGCCTGAGCCGAAGCCACTCCTATCATATCTCGATGAAGCTGAACTCCGATGCTCCGCTCCCCGTGGTGACGCTCAAGATCGAGCGGCGATCCTCACATCCGTGGATCTTCCAGAAAATGGTGGAGAAGCCGGCCACGCGCTTGCCACCCGGTTCCATCGTGGACATTCACGATCGAACGGGGCAGTGGGTCGGTCGCGGGTTTTACAACGGCCATTCGCGCATCACGCTTCGGCTTCTGACTGCGAATGCGGAGGAAGCCGTTGATGCCGAATTCTTCGCACGAAAGATCGGCGATGCCATCGCCTTTCGCCGCGATGTGCTAAAACTCGATGCGGTCACGGATGCATATCGACTTGTGCATTCGGAAGCGGATGGGCTCAGTGGACTGGTGATTGATCGTTTTGGCGACACCATTGTGATCGAATACTTCGCCGCGGGAATGTTCCGTCAGCGTCAGGTGATTCTCGATGTGCTGAAGTCGCAGTACCCCGATGCCCGCTTCTACTGGTTCGCCGAGGAACATGTCGGCAAGCAAGAATCGTTCGATTGCCGGGCACCCGAGCCGCCGCCGCCGGGTGTCATCACCGAGCATGGCTTGAAGTTTCGCGTCGCGCCAGGCAGCAAGCACAAGACCGGCTTCTTCGTGGACCAGCGCGATAATCGCGAGGCTCTCAGCCAGTTCTGTGCGGGCAAGCGCGTGCTTGATATCTGCTGCAACACCGGCGGCTTCGGCGTGTATGCGAAAGCGCGTGGGAATGCGTCTGAAGTCGTGGGGCTCGATCTCGATGAAGGAGCCATTGAACTCGCCAAGCAAAACGCGAAGTTGAACAACACTTCCGTTCGCTATGTGCAAGCTGATCTTTTCTCCTGGCTTCGCGACGTGATCCCGAATGGCGAACGCTTCGATGTGGTGGTACTCGATCCCGCCAAGCTCACGCGTGATCGCGAGGATGTGGAATCCGCTCTTCGCAAGTACTGCGATATGAACCGCCTGGCGATGCAGGTCGTGTCGCCGGGTGGCATTTTGCTGTCGTGTTCCTGTACTGGGCTTGTGAGCGAGGCAGACTTCCTGGAATCGCTTCGCCGGGCGGCCTGGCAAGCGGGTCGGCAGTTGCAAGTCTTCCAGGTCAGCGGAGCCGCGGCGGATCACCCTTTCCTGATGCACGTGCCCGAGGGCCGCTATCTGAAAGCGGTGTTCGGCCGCGTGCTGTGAGACGATTTGGCATTGGCGAGTGGCGTCCACTCCGATAGTCCGAATGGGTCAGGAGTCTTAGCCACGAAAGGCCGCTGATGACCGCTCACACCTTGCCACGCTCGTCCGGAATCTTGCTTCACCCCACGAGCCTGCCCGGGCCATTTGGCATTGGTGACCTCGGGCCCTTTGCCTATCGCTGGGTGGAAACACTCGTGGCGATGCGGCAAAGTTGGTGGCAGATTCTGCCGTTGGGACCCACCGGAGCCGGCGACTCACCTTATCAGTCCTTCTCGGCCTTCGCCGGCAACATCTCCTTGCTCAGCCCGGAATTGCTGATCGCCGACGGGCTCATCTCGACCTCCCATCTGGCTGGTCAGACCTTTACCGATGAGAGCGTCGACTATAGCCGCGTCATCACACTCAAGAAGTCGTTGTTGCGCGTGGCCTGGGATAGCTTCCGCGGTGGCAAAGCCCCGAAGTTGAAGCACGATTTCGATCTCTATTGCGAGCGCGAGAAAGCCTGGCTTCACGACTTCGCACTCTTCATGGCGATCCGCGAATCACTGGGCGGCCGCGGCCTCACGGCCTGGCCTGCGGATTTGTTGAAGCGAAATCCTGTCGCGCTCGGCGCGATGGAAAAAGAATTGGCGGCCGAGATCGCCATGCACAAACTCGGGCAATTCCTTTTCGATCGTCAGTGGTCAGCCGTGCGCACCTTCGCGGCCGAGCGCAGTGTGCGCATCATCGGCGATGCCCCGATCTTCGTCTCGCTGGACTCAGCCGATGTGTGGGCCCATGCCGACGAATTCTTGTTGACTCCGGACCGCCTGCCGAACGTGGTCGCCGGGGTGCCGCCCGATTACTTCAGCGCGGATGGCCAGCACTGGGGTAACCCGCTTTATGACTGGAATCGCATGGCCCAGACGGGCTACTCCTGGTGGGTGGCTCGCATGAAGCGGCAACTGCAACAGGTAGATATTGTTCGCCTCGATCACTTCCGCGGCTTCGCCCAGGCGTGGCATATCCCGGCGAGCGAGGCCACAGCCAAGAACGGCAAATGGGTGGATGGCCCCGGTGCCAAACTCTTCGAGAAACTCCAAAGTGCACTCGGCGGCTTACCACTGATTGCCGAGGATCTCGGGCTCATCACGCCGGATGTGGACGCACTCCGCGACGGCTTCCGCTTGCCCGGCATGAAGGTGATTCAGTTCGCACTCGATACACCTTTGAATCCTTACTGGCCCCACAACTTTGAACCGAACTGCGTGTGCTACACCGGCACGCACGATAACGACACCACCAATGGCTGGTGGGCCACACTTGATGCGAAGAGTCGTAACTATCTCAGTGAGTATATCGGCCGACCTGTGCAGGATGCGGCGCGTGACCTGATCCGCCTGGCGTGGTCCTCCGTGGCGGCCGTGGCGATTGCCCCGCTGCAAGATGTGATGGGACTGGGCAACGATGCCCGCATGAACAGACCGGGTATTGCTGAAGGCAACTGGAAATGGCGCTTCCGCGGCGACCAGTTCCGCCAGGATCAGATCGACCGCATCAGCGGCTTGACGGAACTGTACAACCGACTCCCGCAGAAGAAACCCTTCAACGATCCCGCAGCATGAGCGGGGGACCGTGTTGGGTCATCCATCGCTCACCTTCCGTGCTCGTCGAAAATGGTGCCCCTGCTCGATTCGTCGTTCTCACTTGCCGTATTCGTCCTTCCACTCCTCGTACCACGCCATCTGGATCGCTTCGAGGAGTTTTTCGTTGGATTCGTTCGGCGGCCCCGTGAAACCTTCCAGATTCAACACCCACTTGTGCAGATCCGTGAAGCGCACCGTCAGCGGATCGAGTGTGTCGTAGTGCTCGAAGAGCATTTCGCCGATGGCTCGTGTGTCGTGCCAGTTCATGTTTTGCTCCGCATTCTGCTAGACGCGGTTCGGGTTGAGTTCGTCCGGGTTCGTGCCGGCCAGGGATTTCTGCAACACCTCATTCATCAGCAAGTGTGCGAGTGGATTCGTGGCGGCGTTGAAGGCATCGAGCGCCTCTTGCAAGCCCGGCAGATCATCCTGTGTAACGACCGCGTTCAATTTCGTGGTCGCCTCGGCAATGGCTTCTCGCTCATTGCTTGAAAGACGGCCGCCGGCCTGTGCAAGCGCCTTTTCAGTGTGGCGCATGTCCGTGCTGGCCTTGTTGCGAAGCTCGATGAGCCGGCGAGTGGTGAAGTCACGGTGGGCGTGTGTAATGCTCTCGTTAACGAGTGCCTCGATCTCATCACGCGAGAGTCCATGGTCCGGCTGCACTGTCACGCTGATGGCCGCACCGCTGCGGAGTTCCTTCGCGGACACGGTGAGAATGCCGTTCTGATCGACGAGAAACGTCACATCGACCTGGGCGAACTGAGCCGGCATCGGTGGAATGCCAGCGAGTTTGAATCGCCCCAGTGAGCGGCAATCGCGTGTCAGTTCACGCTCACCCTGGAAGATGTTGAGCAGGATTGCCGTCTGGTTATCCGCAGCGGTGGTGTAACGCGTGGTGGCCCGGCACGGCACCGTCGTGTTGCGGTGGATGAGTTTGTCCACCACGCCACCGAGCGTTTCGATGCCGAGCGAGAGTGGCACCACATCCAGCAACAGCACATCGCGCCGGCCGCTGGTGAGGATGTCCGCCTGGACGGCGGCACCGAGGGCGACCACTTCATCCGGATTCAGGTCCGTGTGCGGCGGCTTGCCAAAGAACTCGGCGACACGCTCGCGAACGTATGGAATTCGCGTCGAACCTCCCACGAGCACAACCTCATCCACCTTCGCGGCAGCGAGGCCTGCATCCTTCAGGGCCGCCCTGCACTTCGCGATGCTGCGCTCGATCGCGGGTTGAATCAGTGACACGAACTCGGCCCGCGTGAACGTGCGGCGATACGCCTTCTGCTCGCGCGAGGCACTCAGATCGACGACGAACTCGGCTGACTCCGCTTTGCTCAGCGCGATCTTGGTGCGCTCGGCAGCATCGCGCAGGTGTTGCAACAGTTCCGGATCCTTTGCGTCCTCCAGGTTGATTCTCATCTCGCCTGCGGCCACTGCCATGAGCGAGCGGTCAAAGTCGTCGCCACCGAGGTAAGTGTCGCCATTCGTGCTGAGCACCTTGAAGACGCCGTCGGTGAGCGCGAGCACGGAACAATCGAAGGTGCCTCCACCGAGATCGTAGACGACGACGTTGCCCGCCTGCTTGCGATCGAGCCCATAGGCGAGAGCCGCCGCGGTCGGCTCGTTCACGATGCGGAGCACGTCGAGCCCGGCAATGCGTCCTGCGTCGCGTGTCGCTTGCCGTTGCGTGTCATCGAAGTACGCGGGGACGGTGATGACCGCCTTCGTGGGGTTGCCGGCCCGTTCGCAGATTTCGCGCAGAATCAGTGCCGAAAGTTCTTCCGGTGTGTGCTCGTGCCCCGCCACGGTCACGCGAAGCACCTTGCGGCCGCCGTCCGCTTCGCGCTCGATGATCTGGTGCGGGATCAGCTTGAGTTCCTGTTCGAGATCGGCAAGCGTCCGGCCCATCAGTCGCTTGACGCTGAAGATGGTATGTTCAGGATCGGAGAGCGCACGTTCACGAGCCGCCGATCCCACCAGCACCGTGCCATCGTCGTGGAAGCTGATGCAACTGGGCACCAGCGCCACGCCGTGAGCATCGCGCACCACGACGGGCTGGCCATTCTTGATGTAGGCCGCAAGGCTGAAGGTGGTGCCGAGGTCAATGCCGACGACAGAAGGTGAAGTCATGATGCCCAGTTCGAAGTCGCGTTCCGAATTGTGATCCCAAGAGAATGCAATACGCAATCGCACTCCATGAGTTTATTCTAGGAACGCGGCCAAGGGCGGTGACAGCCAATCGAGATGCTCCCGACGAAGCGGACACGTGCAGGTGCGGTTGTACCTGGCTAACGTCACTTCTTGCTGGTGATGCGGCCGCTGATCTCGCTCTTTTTCATCTCGCCCTTGTCGCACAGCATCACGATCACGCGGACTTCTGTGTCGGCGGGCACCCTGGCTTCGAGCGTGTCGCCCTTGGTCTTCTGCTTGGCGGCGAGTGCCTTCTTGCCACGATTCTCGTACGTGTCCGCGGCAAAGGTGTCCGTATCGCTGCTTTTCACCACATAGATGTCGATCTCGCTATTCGAAGATTTCGCTTCAACCACGATGGTGCGTTCGGACTTCACCGCCGGCACGTCGTAGTTCGCTTCTGGATTTGTCGCGCGATCGAGTGACGCCTGAATAGCGCTATCGAGACGCGCGGGGCCGCAACCGGAGAGTGCGGCGAGGAAGGTGGCAACAGTCAACAGGCACAGGCGAGTGAACACGCGGTTACCTCTTTCTCAATTGAGAGCCTTGAAAAGCGGAGCGAGCATTCGCGCCGCCACGTTAAGGGATTTCGTAGGAACGAACAGGTCGAGTGTCACGCCTTGCGGCTTGAGCGTCAGAGCCACACCCAGATAACTTGGTTCGGCTTTCACGTCAGCGGGCTGAGCAATCGGCGGCACGTCATTGGGAAACGCTCCAAGCGTGTCGCGTGTGTAGTCCAGGATCGACTTCACCGAGGCCTGTGTCTCGAAGAGAGCAATCAGTGTGGCCTCGGCTGGCAGGTGCTGACGCGTGGTGCGAAAGCCAGGATCGCTGCCGACCGCACCGGTGCCATCGAGGTACGCATCGAGCAATTTCTCGGCAGCGACCCAGTCGTGTGCCGTGAGACGAAACACAACCTTCCCATCGCTGCCAAGCCAGAGCGTGCTGCGTTCGCGACCGCTGCGCCTCAGGATTGCCAGTGCGGCCTCGCGGCTCGGTTCCGGCAACCCGGCCACGGTGGCTTCAAAATCGCGGACCAGGTGGATCTCCGCGAACGTGATACCACGATGCTTGCTGGCAGCCTCGGCCACACGCGGAGCATCTTTTAGGACCACACTCTCAATCCGGGTACCTGCCGTCAGCCCCCGGTAAAGTTTCACCTCCGCAGCCAGTGCCTTCTCTGGGCTGCGGTAAGCTGTGATTTGCATGCTCCCCTGATGGCGCTCGCAGCGATAGGAGACTCCCGGCCCTGCTGCGGCCAGCTCGGTCTGCCCCTTCTGGATCAGCGTGGCACCGGCTTCATCACCGGGCCCCGCCTGGAACGGCAGGCTGAAACTGCGATACATCTGGCCAAACCGAGGTCCAAATCCCATCGCGGTGTACGAATCCATGCGGCCGGGTAATCGCACAAAATCCCCGAGCGGGGTGGGCTTCTCCGTGCGAAGGAGATCGCTTGTTCGGCACGCTTCACGAAAGCGCACCTGCATCCGTGCGTGCACGCCATCTGGACGAATGGATGCCGCGAGAACGAGAGCCTGGCAATCCTCGACGGCCTGAAAGACATGAACGATGAGTGAAGTGGCTGCCTCGAGTTGTCGTTTATCCAGGCCCGGAATCACCTCGTTCATGCCGAGCTGCTCGAGCGCGAAGTCGATCAGAGCCTTGAAATCGCGGATGTCCTCGCCGTGGGTTTCGTTGACCACTTCCATGTTGAGATACAGTGCGACGTCCGTTTCCAGAAAGGATTGCGAAACGTCCGATCCCATCGTTGTGGTGCGTGCCCGCGTGTAGTTCCCAACATACAACTCGGCGATGGCCTTATCCGGAGTGAGTACGACATGGTCCTTCAGATCCACTGTGAAGAGGACATGCTCGCGGCCAGCCATACTGAAGCGAAGTGAATCAACTCCACGCGAGCCTTTTTCAATCGTTTTGCGTTCGGCATCGGACAGAAAGGTCGCGCGAAACTCGGCCGCACTTGTCACCGGGATGAGTACGGAAATGGGAACCACGTCGTCCGTGAGCCGTGTGAAATCATGCACCACAACATATACACGGCCGTTCTCGGAGATTGCCTTGAAACTGCGACCAGCAACTGCCGCTTTCCAGCCCTTTTCCAGTTGCTCGCCAATCTCGTTGCGTTCGGCTGGAGGCAGCGTTCCCAGGAGTTTCAAGACGCGTTCACGTAGACGTTCAACTCCTTGAATTTGCACGACGAGAGGCGCCTTCGCCGGGAAAGGCAACTCGAGGCTCGCGTTCGGTTGCTGGTCTGCGCCCGAGGCGTGAACCGGCGAGAGGGTTCCGAACACGAGCAGCACGGCGGCCGCGATCGAGCGGTAGTAGCCGGGCATGGCGAATCTCACAAACTGAGGTGAAGTCGTCTGGTAGAGTTCAATTCACACCTTGTGTTCCTACTGATGCAGTCGCCTGATTCGTCCATCATACTCGTTTTCGAGGCGAGCATCCCCCGGTTCACTTCACGCCGTCATTCTCTTCTTCGTCTTCGTCGTGTGTTTCGAGGCGAAACGGTTGCCAGACGTGCGGCCGGGCCAGCGGTTCGATATGCAAAACCACTTCACCTTTTTGAAAGACACGCACGGTGCCGGATGATTGGCTGACCGCGAAGGCGATGGCATTGGTGTTCTTGCTCACAACGGCCGCGGCCATGTGTCGGCTGCCAAAGCCCTTCTGAAGCGAAACACCGTCGGCTCGCGCGCTCAAATGTAAACAGGCGGCTTCCGCAATGCCGTCGCGGCCGATGAGGATCGCCCCGTCGAGTTTCGCGATTTCCTTGATCTGCTCACGCACATCACGGTTGCGAATATCACGTTCATTGCGTGTGTACCCACGGAACGGATTGTAGTTCTGGAAGCGGCTGAGGCTCAGCACCTTTCGCGTCTCGCCCACCACCAGGATCGTCCCGATCGGTTGCCCCTCGCGACCTTCGCGGCCAATCTCGGTTGCCAGTTCCACCACGGCCCGCAGCACATCCAGAGGCACGTAGTCCCCCAAAATTCGCAGGTCCTGTGAGGTCATTCGCTCCAGATGCTCACCGAGATGAATCACGCTGAGGCTATCGACCGGTTCGGGTGCATCCTCGAATGTCGCGATGCCGTTGTAGAGCGCGACGACGTGGGCACCCGGTTTGAGAAGATTCGTGGTCACAGCTTTCAAGAGAGCATTATTCATCCGCTCCTGTGTGGGCAGCGGTTCGGAGTCGAGGTCGATGACGGTCCAGTCGTCGCGGTCGCGGAGCGACTTCGTCAGAACCGGGTTCTCGGCCGCGACGAACACCATGCAGCCACCGAGATGGCGGGCCACCTCATCCCAGTCGAGCGAGGTCTCGGTGAGAATGAGCACGGCATCGCCGGGCAGCGTCTTCACGAGATCGCGGGCCGCCTGGATCAAGGCAACAGTCTGGCTTGGCAGGCTCATATTCACACGGCAAATGGACCACAACGACGGGATGCGAACACTCTACGAAGTCCGCAGGGCGAGCGGAACGCGGAAATCCGAGTTTCGCGTGACCACTCCGATGCGGACTGCGAGTTCACAGTGCATTTGACTTGTCTCATGTTGCCACCTCCGCGAACAATAGCACGAACACGCTTGCTCCCTGCTCCACCGTGAGGTGAGTTCCATGCTCGATTCGATCCTCGATGCGGTCGGCCACACACCGCTCGTGCTCCTCAACCGCCTTACCGAAGGCTTGCAAGCAAAGGTCGCCGTGAAGGTCGAGATGGCGAATCCCGGCGGCAGCGTGAAGGACCGCGTGGCCATGGCCATGATTGCCGAGGCCGAGAGTCGCGGCACACTGCGGGCCGGCGGCACCATCATCGAAGCCACGGCCGGGAACACCGGTGTCGGCCTCGCCATGGTCGCCGCCGTCAAGGGCTACCGCTGCATCTTCGTGTTGCCGGACAAGATGTCGAGCGAGAAGATCGCGCTATTGAAGGCGTACGGGGCGGAAGTCGTCATCACACCCACGAGCGTGCCACCGGATTCACCCGAAAGCTACAGCGGTGTCGCCGATCGGCTGGCCCGCGAAATCCCCGGAGCCTGGCGGCCCAATCAGTTCACCAACCTCGCCAACCCGGAGATTCACTATCGCGCCACCGGGCCCGAGATATGGGAACAATCGCGTGGCAAGGTCACCACGTTCGTCTGTGGTGTGGGCACCGGCGGCACCATCTCCGGCGTCGGTCGCTATCTCAAAGAACGCAACCCCAACATCAAGGTTGTGGGGGCGGATCCCGAAGGTTCAATCCTCTCGGGTGGTTCGCCCAAACCCTGGAAAGTCGAGGGCATCGGTGAGGACTTCGTGCCCAAAACCTTTGCCAGCCAGTACGTCGACGACTGGGAACGCGTCGGCGATGCAGAGTCGTTCCATGTGGCTCGCGAACTCGCTCGCCGCGAAGGAATGCTGCTCGGTGGCAGCACGGGCACGAATGTCGCCGCAGCCCTTCGCTATGCACGCCGACTCGGGCCGGGCCACCTCGTCGTGGCCATGGGTTGCGACACGGGACGCAACTACATGAGCAAGTTCTTCGACGACGCCTGGTTGAAGGAGAACAAGCTCAGCTTCACCGAACCGCCCATTCACTCCGTTGGCGATCTGCTCCGCAAGCGCGGCGAACGCAAACTCGTGGTGATTTCGCCCGACACCACGGCCGAGCAAGCCATTCAACTCATGGAAGCCACGGGAATCTCGCAACTCCCCGTGATGGAGGCCAACCGACCCGTTGGCAGCGTGCAAGAAGTGACGATGGCACGCGTGCTCCATGATGGCAGCGATCCGACGCAGGTGACCATCAGTGAGGTAATGGCCCGACCACTACCCGTGATGGACGTCCATACGCATCTGGATGAAGCCTATCGTCTCTTGCTCGCCGGCTATACCGGTGTGCTCGCGACGAACGAGGGTCAGGTTGTGGACATCATCACGCGAATCGACCTGATACACTACTGGGACCAGTCCCGCGTGAAGTGAGGTGAAGCCATGCCACTCCTCGACCACTTGCATGGCCCCAACGCCTGGCGATCCTGGGAATCGTTCCACTTCCAGTGAATCAGTTGCCTCTCGGCGGATTTGAATCGCCGTTTACCACATCGATCTGTTGCGGAGTCACCCGTTCATCTGGGTTCGGCGATCGCTGCGAATGTGGCGGAATTCGAGAGGCATGTCGCTGATGATGATCACTCCTTGAGCAACGGCACGCCGGGGCTGGGTGGTTCGGGAAATGGGGGCGTGGCCGTTGCGACTCAGACTCAGATGGAGACCGAGGCCGCGCTCTACACACCGCCGGCGACTGACCTGCATCTGCCCGCCGATTTTCCACCGGAGCTTCTCATTGAGGTGAAGGACGTCACCCGGCAATACCGCGTGGTTGCGGTGATTGAAATGGTGAGCCCCGCGAACAAGGATAGTGAGGAATATCGTGAACAGTTCGCCGCAAAGTGCCTCAGTTATTTCGCAAAGGGGATTGGTCTCGTTGTTATCGATATCGTGACAAACCGGCATGCAAATTTGCACAATGAATTGGTTCGCGTCGCACACGATGATGCAGAATTTGAAATGAGTGAGAACCTCATCATTTATGTCGCAGCATACCGACCTGTGCATCGCAACAAGGAAGACCTCGTCGATCTGTGGCACTGGCCGCTTGAGGTCGGTGCGGCGATCCCCGCGGTGCCGCTCGCGTTGAAAGGCTACGGATGTGTCAAACTGGAACTTGAGGCCACTTACACTGAAGTCCGCGAGCGAACACGCCTCACCTGAGCAGTACCCGATGCGCATTGAGAAGCTTTGCGCGAATCGGTTGGCCGGCACGAAACACTTCGCGTTGCAATTCGATGTATTCTTCCCGCCCCTCGCGCGTCTCAATTCTCACAGGCTCAAATCCCAGTGATGTTAAATCATAAGGACTGGCACGCATATCCACTTCGCGCGCCGTACGGGCCATCTGGAAAGCATCAGCCAGTAGCTCGGATGGGCAATACGGCGCGATGAGATAGGCAAATTTATAGAGATCCATGTTTACATGGATGCAACCGGCCTGATCGTGCTGCGTGGTGTCGGCTCGGGTGAGGGCGATGCGATTGCGTGGTACCGCGGCCGCACTGAAGAAACGATAAGCATCGAAGTGTGTGCAGCGCAACGGCTGACTCTCGACGATGGCATCAATCGCGGCTCGCGCGATCCGCAGGGGCATTTGCGGGTGCCGCACGGTGGGATCGCGGTACACCATGGCCCACTCGTGCAAACCGAGGCAGGTGAAGGTCGGCTCGCGCTGCGAGGTCGCATCGAGATACTCAATAGCCCATTTCAAATACGTTTGGCGATGCATCGGAAATGCGAAAGCCGGAAGCACAAGCCCCTGCTCAACCACCTCGAATTCCCGCCAGCCGACATCTTCGCGGGTCGCACCTTCCAGCACGTGATTGACACCCGGCGACCAGCGCAACATGTGTGAAGCGCGAAAGGAATAATACTCGAACAGGAAATCGTAGACCGGGTGCTTCTGATGCCGGCTCATTCGCTCCGTCCGCGCTTGCACCCACGGCTGCATTCGCTCCTGATAAGCATCACGACGTGCCTCCCACACCAGACGCGGGAGTCGCTCCGAACTGATCACGTTATTCGTTAACATCGTTACCAGTACACCGCGGCAACACTGGAAGAATTCAGACAGTCCCCTTCCCTTCACCATCTTATGCGGATGGAATGAGAGGGACTCGCCACCCGCTCGTTGCGAACCAACATGACTGCACCCCGCGTGAATGCCGATGGCACCTGGCCGCTGAAGGTGTTGCTCGTGGACGATCAGGCCATCGTCGGCGCGACCGTGCGGCAGATGCTCGCGGGCGAACCCGACGTGGAGTTCCAGCACTGCATGGATCCGGCGACGGCCCTGGATGTCGCAAGTGAGTTCAAGCCCACGGTGATCCTGCAAGACTTGATCATGCCGGAGATCGATGGCCTGCTGCTGGTGAAGTTCTTCCGCGCCAATCCCGCCACGCGCGACACGCCTCTGGTCGTGCTCTCCAGCAAGGAAGAACCCGTGATCAAGGCGCGGGCCTTCGCGCTGGGTGCGAACGACTACATGGTGAAGCTGCCCGACCGCCTCGAAGTGCTCGCCCGCATCCGCTATCACTCGCGCGGCTACATCAATTTGCTGCAACGCAACGAGGCGTACGCGAAGCTCGATGAAAGCCAGCGCCATATGGCGGCCGAGATTCGCCAGGCCGCCCGTTATGTGCAGTCACTCTTGCCGCCACCGTTGACCTCGGGGCCCGTCCTTATCGACTGGACTTTCGTCCCCTCCACCCAACTCGCTGGCGACATGTTCGGCTATCTCTGGCTCGATGCCGAGCACCTCGCCATTTACTTGCTAGACGTGAGCGGGCACGGTGTCGGCTCCTCGCTGCTTGCCGTCTCCGCAGGCAACTTGCTCACCGCGAAATCATTGCCGAACGTTGATCCGCGCGATCCCGCTCAGGTCGTGATGCGGCTCAACGATGTCTTCCAGATGGATCGCCAGGATGGCAAATACTTCACGATCTGGTACGGCGTCTATCGCCCTTCGGATCGCAAACTCGCCTATTGCAACGCCGGCCATCCACCGGCGTTATTGTGGTGCGATGCTGCCGTCTCGCTCCTCGATGCTGATGGCCCCGCGGTCGGCATGATGCCCGAGATGCCCTATGAATCGCGCACCATCGATGTGGGTGCAAACGCCCAGTTGCTGATCTATAGCGATGGCATCTTCGAGGTCGAGAAGCGAGACGGGCAAATGTGGCAATTCGAGGAATTCATCGACCGCCTCAAGAGTGAATTCGGCCACCACGATCTGATCGCGCGCCATCTCGCCTTTGCCCGTGATCTCTCAGCGACTCCCACACTCGGCGATGATTTCTCCATGATGAATGCGGTATTTACTTGATCGAACCTGGCTTTCTGGAATTAGCGGTTATTCCGATCGCATCGATTGGGTGCTTCAGGTGAATGGTTCGGAACGGCATTCGTTCTGGACGGGTCAACTGTGTCAGTTAGGATCAATGGGTATTTTGATCGCCCAGCAACACCTCGACGATGAACATCATGATCCGCCTTCGCGATGTATCAATCCGGACCAAGTTGTACACACTCGTTCTCGGATACTCCGTGCTTGTCACGGCCGTCCTGGGAGTAGATTACTACTTGTTAGCCACCTACACAGTTCATGGCCCGGTGTACGAACAGATCACCGAGGATATGGACCTCCAGAACGACACCGATCCGGCACTCATGAATTTGGGCATTAGTTTCCTGGTGCTCCAGGAAATGGAAAACACGACAGACCCAGTCGAGATTCGTAGCACTCTCGAAAAATATCGTCGCTACGAGAGCAAATACCATGAACGGCAGGCGTTCTGGATGAACCGCCTGCCAGCGGGCGAAATCAAGCGTCTGCTCGAAACTACGGTATTTCCTCCTGGCGAAGAGATGCTCCGCCTCGCCAACGAGAAGTATCTGCCACTCGCGACGAAATCCAATCGAACAGCCGAGGAACAGAAGCTCGCATCAGAAATACTACGCCGCGAAATCGGGGCCAAATTCTATGAACATCATCGTGCACTGGCAGACGTGACATCGCGGATTGTCGCCCAGAAAGTCACGGATGAGAATCAAGCACTCGAACACATCAGATCGTGGACGCGAATCATGCTGGGAGGCAGCGTGTTATTGGTGCTGGTGATGGGTGCGGCGGGTTGGTGGATCTCGAATGCCATCGCAAACTCCTCCAGCCTTCTCAATTCACGTGTGCACGAGATGGCCAGTGGTGCGGGCGACCTCACTGCACGCGTGCATGTCGAGGGCACGGACGAGATGGGGCAACTCGCAGCAGGCATCAACGCCGTGGTCGGCAAAATCCAATCCATCGTGGGCAAAGTTCGTGAGGCCAGCTTGCAACTGCTCTCGGTGGCCTCCGAGATTGCAGCCACGGCCCGCAACCAGGAAGGAACCGTGCAAAGCCTCAGTTCGTCGACAACTCAGGTGGCCGCGAGTGTGCGCGAAATCTCCGCGACCAGCAAGGACCTCTCTGGCACGATGGGGGAAGTGAGCCAGTCGGCCAATCACGCAGCCGATCTCGCCTCGCGTGGCCGTGAGAACACCACACGCATGGCTACCGAGATGAAGCAACTGGTCGATTCCACGGCATCGGTGTCTTCGAAGCTTGGCATTATTCGCGAGAAGGCCGATAGCATCACGGCTGTCGTCACCACGATCACGAAGGTGGCCGACCAGACTAATCTGTTATCGATCAACGCTGCGATTGAAGCCGAGAAGGCTGGAGAATATGGTCGTGGCTTTTTGGTGGTCGCGCGCGAGATTCGCCGCCTCGCCGATCAGACCGCGGTTGCCACGCTCGACATTGAGAACATGGTTCGCCACATGCAGGATGCCGTGAGTGCCGGTGTGATGCAGATGGATAAGTTCGCGGACGAAGTTCGTTCCGGTGTGAGCCAGGTCACCACCATTAATCAGATGACATTTGAAATCATTGGTGAAGTGCAAACGCTCAATAATCGTTTCAAACTCGTGAACGAGGGAATGCGAAACCAGGCCATCGGGGCCGAGCAGATCAATGAGGCGATGGCCCAGATCGCCGAGGGGGCCCGCCGTAGTTCCCAGTCCGTTCAAGAATTCGAACGGGCTACCGCCCACCTGCGTAGTTCCGTGGAAGGCTTGAACCAGGAGATTGCCCAGTTCAAGATCTGATTCGTCTTGAAAGCAACATCGGCGTTCAACTCGCAGGATGAGTGATGCTTGCATTGTTATTCCAGGTAGGCTCGGATCGCCTCGCGGTCGATGTGCGACTGGTGCGCGAGGTCGTGCCACGCGTTCGCCTGATGCCCGCCACCGGTTCGCCACACTGGATCGCGGGTGAGTTCGTTTATCGCGGCCAGGTGGTTCCTGTGATCGATCTGCACCGGCTCATCGGGGCGGGCGAGTGCCCGCTGCACCTGAGTAGCCGCATTATTCTGTTACCCGCACCAGACCAGCCGAATTCACTCGTGGGCTTTCTGGCCACGCAGGTCGCGGAGATTCGCGACGTTCCGCTGGGTGCAAACCCCAGCGGTTTGTCGGTTCGCTCCGCGTTTGGTCCCGCCTTCTCCGATGGCAGTGAAGTTCTCCATCATTTCGAGCCCACCGCTTTGTTGGAGCGACTCGGGCGAGAACTCGCGGCCGGTGTGCCCGGAGCCACATCGTGAACCTCGCGGGCATCGAACGCCTGTTGCGCGAGCGAATTGGCCTTGATCCCTCCACGCTTGGCCCCAACGGACTGAAACGCGCCGTTGAGGCACGCACACTGGCGAGTGGAATCATCGAATCGGGAGCCTACGCGCAGCACGTTGCGACAGATCACACAGAGTGGAACAACCTCGTTTCGCTGCTCCTCGTCGGTGAGACCTGGTTCTTCCGCGGTGGTCGTGGCTACTTCGATTTCGTCGCTTCCTGGTTGCGCGAGCGAACCGTGAAACGAGTGGAACCTGTTCGGGTGCTCTCGGTACCCTGCAGCACGGGAGAGGAACCCTATTCACTGGCCATTGCCCTGGATGAGCGCGGTGTCGCAGCGACACGATACCACCTGGATGCGCTCGATCTTTCGCCTGACCACATCAGGCGAGCCAGGGAAGGAGTCTTTCCCGCATTCGCTTTTCGCTCAACGGAAGTCGATCCCCGGCCGCGCTACTTTCAACCAGCAAACGGCGGACTATGGAAGATTCACGAGCGGTTCCGCGAGTCCATTCGCTTCAAAGTCGGGAACCTCATCGACCCCGCTTTCCTGGCGAACGCTGCCCCGTATGATCTGATCCTGTCGCGGAACCTGTTCATCTATCTGACACCGGAAGCCCAGCAACGCGGCGTTGCCCGTCTCGAACAACTTTTGACCGCCGATGGTTTGCTCGGCCTGACTGCGGCAGAAGCAAACCACTTACCGTCACACCGATTTATTCCCGATGGGCAAGTAGCGTTTGCCTTGTTCCGACGAGTGAACACCACGAACAGCGTGATGCCATATGCATCTAAAGACCCACATCACGAGTCTTTTTCCAGTCGATCTTCCGCATCAGAAGTTGCAGTTGAAACGGCCACCCCGGGACCGACGGCTGCCTTTCGCGGATGTTCTTTGAGCCTTGATCATGCCCGCCAACTGGCAGACGCGGGTCACCTTGATGAAGCTCGCGCAAGCTGTGAACGCATGCTCGTTGCTCGGCCCACCGCGGATGTCTTTGCTCTGCTCGGTGTCATCCATCTGGCAGCCAATCGCACCGGCGCGGCCTCAGAGGCATTGCGAAAGGCACTCTATCTCGAACGCGATCACACCGAGGCAATGCGGCACATGATCGTGATTCACGAACAACGCGGCGAGCACGCCCTGGCAAAGGCCCTTCAATCGCGCCTGCTGCAACGCGACCGGAGCGAACCCACATGAGTGCATCACAACCTCTGGTCGTGATCGAGGACGCGTGCTGGCAACGCATTGGTGTCTGGGGTGATCGCACATGCCCCGAACTGCTCCAGACCACACACTGCCACAATTGCCCGGTCTTCTCGGCGGCGGGGCGGAAGTTCCTCGACGGCCCTACACCCGCGAACTACCTCGATGAATGGACCGCACGTCTAGCGCCACCCGATAACGACTCGGCTGGTGCGGGCATCGGCGTGCTCGTTTTTCGTATCGCCGATGAGTGGTTCGGCCTCGCCGTCGATGTGCTCGTCGAGGTCACCCACCCGCGACCCACGCATCGCATCCCTCACCGCGGCGGCTTCCTCGCAGGACTTGTGAACATCCGCGGGGAACTGCATCTCCTGACGCGGCTTGACCTCGTTCTGGGCATCACCGAACCAGCCGAGACCGTGAGTTCGAAGCCGCGACTTGTGGTGATTCGACAGAATGGCCACGGCTGGGTCTTTCGAGCAGATGAGGTGGATCAGGTGCAACGCATCCCCACACGCGAACTCACGCCGGCACCACCGACGCTCGCCCGTGCGACGGCTCGCTTTACCCGGGGAGTATTCGCGCTTGGCAATCGTACAGTGGGCCTTCTCGATGAAACACACATCCTGCAGGCACTCGGGGAGAACATCCGGTGATGGCAATCGACCCTGGCCTGTTCGATCTCTTCCGGGAAGAAGCGCGAGCCCACACCGAGGCGCTTTCGCGCGGTCTGCTGGAACTCGAATCGGAACCAGCCAATTCGCAGCGGATCGAACCGCTCATGCGAGCCGCCCACTCTCTCAAAGGTGCGGCGCGGATTGCCAGCATTGATGCGGCCGTCGATCTGGCGCACGCAATGGAGGATGCACTCGTCGCGGCTCAGGATGGCAAAATTACGATCACCAGCAGCGATATCGATTCACTGCTTCGCGGCACGGACATCCTGGCGGGGCTCGGCAAACTCGCCGACGCCGGGGCGATTCCCGCCTGGCAGGAAGCCAATCAGCCCGCGGTCGCGTCGCTCGTCCCACTGTTCAACGCAATGCTGGCCGGCCAACCAGTCACTGTCACGCCGCGGCGGGAAGAGCGCGAACCCGAAGCAATTGTTGTCACGGATGTCGGAAATTCGGCCTTGCCGGAACCGCCTGTTTGCGACATGGTCGTGATCTCAGACGAGCCGTTCTTGCTGGAAATTGGACATTCGCAATTCGACTTATTTCGCGAGGAGACGCGTGCCCACCTTCGCGTGATTTCGACTGCGAACAACAAGAGTGCGATCCCGGATGAGGTTCTGGAATCACTGAGACAGTTGCGTGGTGCGGCACTGCTGATGAAGTGCCCGCCGATCGCCGAGGCGTTGCTTGCGGTGGCGAATCTGCTGCAGGCTGTGCGCGAAAAGCGACTTCCCACGGAGCCAGCGATCACGGGTTGGGTGAATCACCTGATCGCCGTGCTTGCTCCGATAACTCAGATCGATGAGGAAGAGTTCCCAGCGGCACTCGCTGTCGCAGAGCCAGCACTCGTGACCATGGCCCAGACACTGGCGAAGCGGCCACAGCGCCCGGTTCCGGCGACACCACCTCCAGCTGCGCCCACGGTGAAGGAACCCGCACCAACAGCACCCGCTTCGCCTCCTCCACCGCCGGCGGAAGCGGTCGTGCGTGTCACGGCACAGAGCCTGAATCGGTTGATGGGGCTCGCGGGTGAATCGCTGGTGCAGGCCCGCTGGCTGAACCATTTCTCGGATGAACTGATGAAGGTGAAGAAGCAGCACGATCTGCTCAACGCACTCCTCGATGATGCCTTCCCGTTCACGGCGGAGACCCAGACTGCGGAACCACTGACCCAGTCGTTCGTGGAGATTCGTCGGCAGGCGGGCGTGTGCCGCAAACAACTGGCGAACCAGGCCAGCGACTTTGACGAACATGCGGCTCGTGCCGAAGACCTGAACACGCGACTTTATCGGGAAGTGATTGCCAGCCGGATGCGGCCTTTCGGCGATGCGATTCACGGACTACCCCGTGTGGTCCGCGACATGGCTCGCACACTCGGCAAGCAGGCCAGGCTCGTGATCGAAGGCGAACAGACGGATGTGGACCGCGACATCTTAGAGAAGTTGGAAGCGCCGCTCTCGCACCTGATTCGCAATGCCGTGGACCACGGGCTGGACACCGTCGATGAACGTCGTGCCGCGGGCAAAGCCGAGGCAGGCACCGTGCGCGTGCATGCCTGGCACCGTGCCGGCATGCTCTCTGTCACGGTTGCCGATGATGGCCGGGGCATCGACCTCGAACGGCTTCGCAAAAAGATCGTGGAACGCGGGCTGAACTCGGCCGATCTCGTCACACGCATGACCGAAGCGGAGCTGCTCGAATTCCTTTTCCTCCCCGGCTTCACCACCACCGCTGCGGTCACGGAATTCTCCGGTCGTGGGGTCGGGCTCGACGTCGTGCAGGACACCGTTCGCCGCGTCGGTGGCAGCGTTCGCATCACCACGAAGACACGCGAAGGCACCACCTTTCATCTGCAACTTCCCATCACGCTCTCCGTCATCCGTGCCGTGGTCGTGGAGATCGGCGGAGAGCCGTATGCATTCCCACACACACGCATCGATCGCCTATTGAATCTGACACCCGCCGACATCCGCTCCCTGGAGCACCGGCAGTTTATTACGGTTGATGGTTCACACGTTGGGTTGGTGCTCGCCAGCCAGCTCCTGGAACTTCCCGCCAACCCCTCACGCACTCGCGAAGTTCCCGTGGTGCTGCTCAGCGACAGCAACGGCACCTATGGCCTCATCATCGATGCCATCCGTGGCGAACAGGATCTCGTGGTGCGGCCACTCGATGCCCGGCTTGGCAAGGTACCGAACGTCAGTGCCGCGGCCATACTGGACGATGGCGGCCCCGTGCTGATCCTCGATGTGGAAGACCTGATCCGCTCCATGGACCAGTTCATTCAGACGGGCACGCTCCGCCGACTGGAGACGCGAGCCGAAGGCCCCGCCCGCAATAAGCGCGTGCTGGTGGTGGACGATTCCATCACCGTGCGCGAGGTGGAACGGCAACTCCTCATTCACAAGGGTTATGAAGTGGCTGTCGCCGTCGATGGCATGGATGGCTGGAACCAGATTCGATCGGGCCGCTTCGACCTCGTGGTCACGGATGTCGATATGCCACGGATGACCGGGCTGCAACTCGTTCAATCGATTCGCAGCGAGGAGCGCCTTCGTGAACTCCCGGTCATTATTGTTTCGTACAAGGAGCGTGAAGAAGATCGCATTCGTGGCCTCGAAGTCGGTGCCAATGCCTACTTGACGAAAAGCAGTTTCCACGACAATCGATTCGCCGAGACCGTCGCCGACCTCATCGGCGAGGCGTGACGTGAGACAGGGCATTGCTCGATCGATAGGTTGCTGAGCACATATCCGATGAAGCGCGCCGTCGATAACTCCATGTGATGCGAGCCATGCGTATCGCGATTGTCAATGACCTGTCACTGGCCCGGGAGGTGCTCCGGCGGTCCGTGCTCTCCGTGCCGGGCTATTCGGTTGCGTGGCTGGCCGAGGATGGTGAACAGGCGGTGCGGCAAGCACTGGCTGATGTTCCGGATGCGATCCTGATGGATCTGGTGATGCCGAAACTCGATGGCGCGGAGGCCACCCGACGGATCATGAGTGCGAGCCCCTGCCCCGTGCTGGTGGTGACGGCAACAGTCCCGGGGAATTACGACCTGGTGCTGAAAGCGATGAGCGCGGGTGCGATAGATGCTGTACAAACTCCGACGCCAGGACCGGAAGGCAGACTTCGTGGTGCCGAACCGCTTCTGGAGCGATTGCGTCGACTTCAAGCCGCAATAATGGGGCAACACCGGCCACGAATTGTCACCCCCGCTGCACGGAATGCGAACTTGCCAAGTATCGTGGCAATCGGCGCTTCCACAGGCGGCCCCGAGGCGCTCGGCGTCGTCCTCGCGGCCTTGCCCGCCAGGTTCCCCGCTGCGGTTCTCATCGTCCAACACATCGCTGCCGAGTATGCCCAGGCTCTCGCAACAAACCTGGCAGGATCTTGCGCATTGCCAGTCCGTGTCGCTCGCGAGAATGAGGAACTGACACCTGGTGTCGTGCTCCTGGCTGGCACGAACGATCACCTCGAACTCGGCACGGATCGCCGACTGCACTACACTCCCCATCCCCAGGACGATCCCTATCGCCCGTCCGTCGATGTGCTCTTCGCAAGCCTGGCGGCACGGGCTTCTTCGAAAGGTGTCGGCCTCTTGCTGACTGGCATGGGCGCGGATGGTGCGGAGGGACTGTCACAACTCCGTCGCGCTAACTGGCACACCATCGCCCAGGATGAAGCGTCGTGTGTGGTGTTCGGCATGCCGCGAGCCGCCATTGCGTTGCGAGCCGCCGTCGAGGTGATAGCACTGGAGCAAATCGGCCACAGCGTCGTATCGTTCATCCGGGCAAAGCGATAACAGATCAATCTTCTCATGATCCCCTGGCGACGGTCCGCCTCCCGGGAAGATCCGACCTCCAGTCCTTCACCTCCTCCCGGCCCGTTACACCGTTCTCAGTCTGCCATGCCCTGGCTCCGTGGTAGACGTCGTGGCTTCACGATGATCGAATCGCTTGCGGTGCTGGCCCTCATCGCGACCCAGGTTGGTCTGCTACTCCGTGCCATGCAAGAGATTCGCGAGTCCGCGGCCAGAACAACCTGAAACAAGAGCCGCTGGCGGTGCATGCTTTCCACAATGCACATGGCATTTTGCAGAGCAGTTACATCGTGCACATCCTGCCCTACCTGGAACGACAAGCGCCCAGCGCTGGACCTCGCTGCGTGGTGAATGCTCATGCTTCCCGGCGAATGGTAGAAAGGCTGAGAAAAGCCGGGCCTTGACCTGCTTCGGGTAGTGTCTCAGTTTGCGTAGGTCAGCCTTTCCAGGCTGACGGTTTTCTGCTTTTTTCTGCTCTTCCG
>JBGSZR010000141.1:0-15138 GCA_041750275.1 Gemmataceae bacterium | reverse complement strand
GTGGTGGGCGAGTCGGTTGGCCTGTTCATCGAGTTGGCGGTAGGTGAGTGTGTGTGCTTCGCAGGTGAGGGCGATGGCATCGGGAGTCTGTGCCGCACGCGATGCGAACTGTTCGTGGAGCGCAGGGCCCTCGGCGAAGGCGGACTTAGCGCGACCGTGTTGCACGCGGGCGAGTGCTTCCGCGGGCGAATGAAGCGGCAGCGTATCGATGCGTTGGTCGGGGTGATCGAGTGCGGCGTGGAGGAGTGTCTGCCAGTGGGCGAGGAGTCGTTCGATGGTGCGGTGTTCGAAGAGGTCGGTGGCGTATTCGGCGTGGAGGATCCAGTGTGTGTGCTGGAAGGTGGCGGTGAGTGTGAGTTCGAACTTGGCGATGCCGGTGTGTGTGTCGAGTGGTTCGAGGGTGATGCCGCTGAATTGTGGCGTGGGGAGCGGTGCATTTTGGAGGATGAACATGACCTGGAAGAGGGGTGTTCGCGTGAGGTCGCGTTGGGGCTGGAGTTGATCGACGACCTGATCGAAGGGGACGTCTTGGTGGGCGAAGGCATCGAGGGCGGTTTGTTTGACGCGTTCGAGGAGTTGTCGGAAGGCGGGTTGTCCGTCGAGTTGTGTGCGGAGGGTCAGGGTGTTGACGAAGAGTCCGATGAGTGGTTCGAGTTCGGTGCGTGTGCGTCCGGCGATGGGTGTACCGATGGCGAAGTCGGTTTGCCGTGTGAGGCGTGCGAGGAGGATTTGGAGTGTGGCGAGGAGTGTCATGAAGGGTGTGACGCGTTCGCGTTGGCAGAAGGCGTTGAGTGACTGGGAGAGTCCGACTGGCAGCGTGTGTGTGAGGGTGTGGCCGCGACCGGTGGGTTGTGCGGGTCGCGTGTGATCGGTGGGGAGTTCGAGGGCGGGCGGGAGTCCGCGGAGTTGGGTGGTCCAGTACTGGAGTTGTTGGGTGTGGTTGTGGCGTTGGCGTGTCTGTGTTTGCCAGTGCGCGTAGTCGAGGTAATGGACTGCGAGAGCGGGGAGTCGTGGTGTGCGTTGTTGGCGTGCGGCGTCGTAGAGTTCGGCGAGGTCGCGCAGGAGCACGCCGGCGGACCATCCATCGAAGACGATGTGGTGTACGGTCAGAAGGACGATGTGTTCTTGGTGATCGAGTCGCAGGACCGACGCGCGGAGGAGCGGTCCGTGTGTGAGGTCGAAGGGTCGTGCGGCCTCGGCGTCGATTTTGGTCTGAACCTGTGCAGCGCGTTCGCGGGGTGTGAGGTGTGTGAGGTCGTGGAGTGGGAGTGGGACGGTGGTGGTTTCGTGGAGGAGGGCGAGGGGTGTGCCGTGTAGTTCGGTGAAGGTGGTGCGGAGTGTTTCGTGTCGTTCGCGGAGTGCGGTGAGGGCGTGTGCGAGGGTGTGGTGGTGGAGTGTGCCGTGGAGTCGGAGGGCGAGTGGGATGCTGTAGGCTCGTGATCCGGGCTGGAGTTGATCGAGGAACCAGAGTCGTTGCTGTGCGGAGGCGAGTGGGAGCGGTTGTGTGCGATCGATGATGGTGATGGGGTCGTGTGCGGCGGCGTGTGCGGCATTCACGGTCAGGGCGAAGTCGCGGAGTGTGGGTTGTTCGAAGGCGGCGCGGAGTGGGACGTCGACGTCGAAGGTCTGCCGTGTGCGTGCGACCATGCGTGTGGCGAGGAGGGAGTGTCCGCCTTGTTCGAAGAAGTGGTCGTCGCGTCCGACCTGTTTGATTCCGAGGACTTCGGCCCAGATGGCGGCGAGTGCGATTTCGGTGTCGCCTTGTGGTGGGGTGTAGGCGTGTTGGGGCAGTGCGTGGGCGTCGGGAGCGGGGAGTGCTTTGCGGTTGATTTTGCCGTTGGGTGTGAGGGGTAATTCGGGGAGTGTGACCCAGGCGGTGGGGATCATGTATTCGGGGAGTCGTCCGCGGAGGTGTTCGCGGAGTGCGTTTGTATCGAGTGTGTCGGTGGCGAGGTAGGCGACGAGTCGTTGTTCGTGGGCGAGGACGGCGGCCTGTCGGACGGTGTGGTGTTGGCGGAGTGCCACTTCGATTTCGCCGAGTTCGATGCGGAAGCCGCGGAGTTTGACCTGATGGTCGAGTCGTCCGAGGTAGTGGAGAGTCCCCTGGTGCCATCGTGTGAGGTCTCCGGTGCGGTAGAGTCGTGCTCCGGGTGTTCCGTGGAAGGGGTCGGGTAGGAAGCGTGTGGCGGTGAGTCCGGGCCGTCGGAAGTAGGCGTGTGCGAGTCCGTCTCCACCGATGTAGAGTTCGCCGGGTGTGCCGTGTGGTGTGGGTGCGAGGTGGGGGTCGAGGATGTAGACCTGTGTGTTGGCGGTGGGTCGTCCGATGGGGACGGGCCCGGTGCCGGTTGCGACGGGTGCGGCGGTGGACCAGACGGTGGTTTCGGTGGGTCCGTAGAGGTCCCAGAGTTCGGTGGCTCCTTCGCGGAGTTGTTCGGCGAGGTCGCGTGGGAGTGCTTCTCCGGTGGACCAGACGCGGAGTGTGGGTTGTTGTCGCCATCCGGCATCGCGGAGGAGTCTCCAGGTGGCGGGTGTGGCTTGCAGGAGAGTGGCGTTGCTGGTTTTGAGCGTGCGGAGGAGTTGGATTCCATCGCTGGCGACGTCGCGAGTGACGAGTTCGAGTGAGGCTCCGGTGGTGAGGGGGAGGAAGAGGTCGATGGCGGCGATGTCGAAGGCGAGCGTGGTGACGGCGAGGATGCGGTCGTGTTGTGTGAATCCGGGGTTGTGTTGTAGCCCGTGGAGGAGGCTGACGAGTCCGCGGTGTGGTACGGCGACGGCCTTGGGTGTGCCGGTGGAACCGGAGGTGTAGATGAGGTAGGCGGTGTGGTCGGGATGGACGTTGGTGGGTGGTGCGTGTGTGGGGAGTGGTTCGGTGATGTCTTCGACGCAGAGTTGTGGGCAGTCGAGGTGGTGGAGTGTGTGGCGGAGTGTGTGTTGTGTGAGGAGTGCGGCGAGTAGTGCGTCGTTGGCCATGAAGTGGAGTCGTTCGGCGGGGTATGCGGGTTCGAGTGGGACGTAGGCGGCCCCGCAGTGGAGGACGGCGAGGACGGCGGGGACGAGATCGGTGTTGCGTTCGAGGAGGATTCCGACGCGGTGATGTGGTCGGACGCCGCGGTGTTGGAGGTGTGTGGCGATGGCGTGCGTGCGTGCGGCGAGTGCGGCGTAGGTGAGGGATTGTCCCTGGCAGCGGAGGGCAAGTCGCTGGGGTGTGGCATTGCACTGTGCGGCGACGAGTTCGTGGAGGGTGAGTGCGGGGTACGGGTGTGCGGTGTCGTTGCAAGTGGCGAGCAGATGCTGGCGTTCGGCCGGTGCGAGCATGGGCAGCGTATCGATGCGTTGGTCGGGGTGATCGAGTGCGGCGTGGAGGAGTGTCTGCCAGTGGGTGAGGATCCGTTCGATGGTATCAGAGTTAAATAAGTCTGACCGGTAGACTGCCTTCGCGGTCATACCGTCTGCGTGCTCGGTGATAAAGAAACTGAGATCGAAGGGTGAGACTCCACGCTCAACCTCCACGAGACTCAGTCGGAGGTCGTGCAATTTCACATCGGTCAGTAATCGCTCTTCAAGTGCGAATAGCACTTGAACGAGTGGTTCGCGGCCCGCGTCACGAGGGGCTTTCAACTCTTCGACCAGCCGTTCGAAGGGGGCATCTTGATGTGCGAAGGCATCGAGCGTGGTCTGGCGGACCTGGGCCAGGAACTGGCGGAAGGTGAGTTTGCCGTGCGGTTGGCCGCGGAGAGCGAGCGTGTTGACGAAGAAGCCGATGAGGCTCTCGGTTTCGGCGCGATTGCGGCCAGCCGCTGGTGAGCCGACGAGCACATCGGTGGAACCCGTGTGGCGCGCGAGCATGCAGTGGAAGCTGGCAAGCAGCGTCATGAAGGGTGTGGCCCCTTCGGTTTTCGAGAGTTCGCGAACCTTGTGCTGGAGGTCGGTAGGCAGCTTTCGTGAAACCGTTGCACCGCGGCCGCGGCCCGATGTGCGGGGATGGTCGGTCGGCAGATCGAGGAAGGGTGGCACGCCGGCCAGTGCTTGCTTCCAGTACGCGAGTTGCTTTTCGAGTAAGCCTTCCGCGAGTCGCTGGTGTTGCCAGTGTGCGAAGTCAGCGTACTGGATCGGTGGATCGGGAAGCGTCAGCGAGGAGCCGGTCGCTTTCGCAGTATATAACGCTGCCAGTTCGCGCATGAAGATGCCGACGGACCAGCCATCGAAAGCGATGTGGTGAACCGACAGCAACAGGATGTGTTCGTGGGCTTCGAGTTGAAGCAGTTGGGTACGGAGGAGCGGACCCTGGCTCAGATCGAAAGGGCGTCGGGCCTCGTCGCCAGCCAATCGATGTGCCTCGGCCTCGCGTTCGTGCCGGGGCAGGCATCGCAGATCGACCACCGGAATGGGAATTGTGTTCTGTTCGAGGAGGTGGGGAACCGGTGTGCCGTTTACATTGCTGAAGACAGTCCGCAACACTTCATGACGTCGGACAACTTCGGAGAGAGCGAAGCTGAGCCATTCGCGGTTCAGCGGGCCCTGAACGCGGATGCCCGCAGGCATGTTGTACGCTGCGGAGCCGGGATCGAGCTGATCGATCAGCCAGAGCCGTTCCTGCCCGGAACTGAGCGGAATGAGGTGTCGCTCGGGGCGTGCCTGGATGCGGTCGCGGGCGGTGGCGGTGACGCCCTTTTCACGTAACAATCGTTCGAGCAGGGCACGTTTATTGTCGCTCAAAGCGAAACTGGGCTTTGCGGGCGGTGTCATGGCAATCTCTTTCGCATCGTGGTGCGAGACCGATTCGAGTGTCGAACTGACTTGTGGCAGCCCAAACGATTCTTGGATTAATGGTCGGAATCCGATTCCACAAGGTGTAAGATCCCACCTGGCCGGTCAGGATCGCAGCCCTGGTTCTTGCCTAGTAAGAATTATCAGTGCCGAGCGGAATCCGGTCTGCTTCGTGTCATGCGAAGTTTATCCCACTTGGACATGTGTGAGAAGCGAGACAAGCCCGGCAAACTAGGGAAATTCTGCATAACAGGGTGGAAGAGTGTGCGTGTTCCAGAAAGGAAGCGCTTGCTAATAATGCGGGCGATCGGACGCAACACCCGGTGAATCTCACGGTCCACGGAACATGAATGGCTAAATGGAAGCGGATTGCGCCAGGAAGTTGTGCCAATCATCCTGGATCACGCGGTTGTTCTACCGGGGTCAGTGGGAAGCTGAGATCGATTGCGCAAGTTTCGGGTTTTGTTGCGCTGAGCGGGAGTGAGTGGAACACTCGAGATTTGGTACGAGTGTTTAGAACGGGAAAAGATGTCACTAGTCGGATTCCGAGTGGATCCAGAAACGCCTTTTTTTTAGAACCGATAGATCATAAGTGATCTGTGAACAGAGGTTTGCAGCGAATGGCGTCGTCTTTCTCGCAGTGATTTCCACCCACATTTGTCTCGTGTGGCCTCCGGCCTTGTGGCCGGGAAGGAAGCTTGATTATTACCCATATTACCGGAACCGCATCAAACTCCTGAGTTTCCTAATTTCCGGAATAGCCTTGAAGTGCCTGCCTTTCACAATCAAGCTCAATAGTACGTGATCCGCCTTCACCCCGACCACACGATCGCGACGACCACCGGTCGGACTCGGAACTTGCCCACGTGCAAGCTTTCCGCAAAGAGTCCTCCGAGAAGCGGCCTCATTGCATTTGGGAGTGTCATCCGTGAGCCAGGCCCAGCGAAACGGCTTTCATGCAAATGGAACAAAAACTTCCTCGCTTGCTCCGAGGAGTAGCCATGAACCGGTGGCGTTGATCGGGATCGGTTGTCGTTTTCCCGGCAGCGTTCATGGTCCATCCGCCTATTGGCGCTTGCTCTGCAACGGCGTTGATGCAATTGGCGAGATCCCGGCCGACCGCTGGGATCCGAAACGCTATTACGATCCTGAGCCGGGCCGAGCCGGGCGCACGAATGCCCGCTGGGGTGGGTTCGTGGAGGGTATCGACCAGTTCGATGCGCCCTTCTTTGGCATCTCGCCGCGCGAAGCCTCACGCATGGATCCGCAGCAACGCCTCATCATGGAAGTGGCGTACGAGGCGCTCGAAGATGCGGGCCAGCAACTCGATCGCCTGGCAGGTTCCGCGGCCTCCGTGTTCATCGGCATCTCCAGCTTCGACTATTCGGGTTTGCAGGTCGATCACCAGGATCGAAGCGGCATCGATGTGTACTCGAACACCGGTGGTGCGCTGAGTATTGCTGCAAACCGGGTCTCTTATTGCTTCGATTTGCGTGGGCCGAGCGTGGCAGTCGACACGGCGTGCGCCTCGGCACTCACGGCAGTTCACATGGCCTGCCAGAGTATCTGGTGTGGTGGTAGTCCGCTGGCGCTGGCGGGTGGCGTGAATGTGCTTCTTTCACCTGATGGATATATCGGCTTCAGCCGACTGGCGATGCTGTCGCCGGATGGCCGATGCAAAGCGTTTGATGCCAGTGCCAATGGCTTCGTGAGGAGTGAAGGTGCCGGCGTGGTCGTCCTGAAACCGCTCACCAAGGCGCTGGCCGATGGCGACCGTGTTTATGCTGTGATCCGCGGCACGGCAATCAACCAGGATGGTCGGACCAGTGGCTTGACGGTGCCGAGTCAGTGGTCGCAGGAAGCACTGATCCGCGAGGCATGTCGGGAAGCAGGTGTGAACCCGGGCCGCATCCAGTATGTGGAAGCTCACGGCACTGGCACACAGGTGGGCGACCCCATCGAAGCGCGTGCACTGGGTGCCGCCCTCTCGGAAGGGCGTGACGCGAATGAGCCTTGCGTGATCGGCTCCGCCAAGACGAATGTGGGCCATCTCGAAGCGGGGTCCGGTGCGGCGGGCATCATCAAGACGGCCCTGGCACTTAAGCACCGTCTCATCCCGGCGAATCTGCACTTCACGAGGCCGAATCCGGAGATTCCTTTCAAAGAGTTGCAACTGCGGGTTGCCGCTCAATCCGAAGTCTGGCCCGGCACTCCGGGTGCGGGGCTGGCTGGTGTGAATTCGTTCGGTTTCGGCGGCAGCAATGCCCATGTCGTGCTGGCTGAGGCACCCAGGCAAGAGCCGCCAGCGACACCGACACTGAGTGGACCGTTTCTGGTGCCACTCTCGGCACGTGGATCGGAAGCCCTTGCGGCCGTCGCTCGATCCTATGCGGATTTTCTGCGTGGCGAAGGTGCCACGGTCGCCTTGCCCGACCTGGTTTACAACACCAGTCGACGTCGCACGCATCACGATCACCGGCTCGCACTCGTCGGAAAATCACGTGCCGAACTCCTGGAAGCGCTTGAAGCATTTGCTGCAGGTCATGCTCACCCGGGTGCGATTGCCGATCGTGTGGTGGCCCATCCACCCAAGCTACTGTGGATCTTCGGTGGCCAGGGACCGCAGTGGTGGGCGATGGGCCGGCAGTTGCTCGCTCACGAACCGGTGTTCCGCGACACCGTGGTCCGGTGCGATGAGATCATCAAGCAACTCGGTGCGAAGTGGTCGCTGCTGACAGAACTTTCTGCCGATCAGCAGCGTTCGCGGATGCAAGAAACGGCTATCGCCCAGCCGGCGATCTTCGCCATTCAGGTAAGTCTGGCGGCGCTCTGGCAATCGTGGGGTATCACACCCGATGCCGTAATTGGGCACAGCGTGGGTGAAGTGGCAGCGGCTTATGCAGCTGGCGTGCTGACGCTCGAAGAGGCCACGAGGGTGATCTACCATCGCGGTCGATGCATGGATTTTGCAGATGCCCACGGCAAGATGCTCGCCGTTGCCATCACCGCAGATGCCGCCCGCGAAGCTGTCGCCCCGTACGATGGCCGCATTGTGGTTGCCGCGGTGAACGGCCCGGCCACCGTCACGCTCTCGGGCGACGCGGAACCGCTCGTGGCGCTGGCCAAGGAACTCGAAGCGAAGCAGGTCTTCTGCCGCTTCCTCCAGGTGCAGTACGCTTTTCACAGTTCGCACATGGATCCCGCCAAGGAACCGTTGCTTGAAGCGCTGGCTGGGCTTCACACCACGCCAGCCCGTGTGCCCCTCTATTCGACTGTCACCGGCGAACGCACCGATGGTACGGACTGGGGAGCGGAATACTGGTGGCAGAACGTTCGCCAGTCCGTGCGATTTGCCGATGCACTGGGCCTGGCGATCGACGCGGGCTTCCAACTGGTGTTGGAACTCAGCCCCCATCCTGTCCTCACGGGTGCGGTTTCGGAATCCTTCGTTGAGCAGGGTGTGAAGGGGAAAGTGGTGGCGTCCCTGCGGCGCAACGAGGACGAGAAACCACAACTGCTGCGATCACTGGCCGCGCTACATGCTGCAGGCCGACCGCTGGCGTGGGAGACACTGGCCCCGCGTGGCCGCTTCGTGGACTTGCCACCATACCCCTGGCAACACGAATCCTGCTGGCACGAATCGGAAGAGGGTCGCGCGAATCGGCTGGGCGTGAAATCGCATCCCTTGCTGGGTCGCCCCCTGAAGACGCCGACACCCAGCTGGGAAGCCCGCATCGACACGGCCGTCATGCCGTACTTGAGAGATCACCGCGTGCAGGGTCACGCCCTTCTGCCAGCCACGGGATATCTGGAAATCGCCCTCAATGCGGCAAAGGGTGTGCATGCCGATGGCCCCTATGTTCTTGAGGAAGTTCGCTTCGCCAAGGCCTGCTTCCTCGTCGAGGGGCAGACGCGAGAGCTTCAAACGACCTATTTACCAGCAGAAGCGGGATTCCAGATTTTCAGTCGCGCAGAAGGGCCGGGCAATGGCTGGGTGCCGCACGCAACGGGTGTGCTCCGCAGTCGTGTGCTACCTGTATTGCCGCCACTCGACGCGGAAGCGGTAAAAGCCCGCTGCACGGATGAAGTCGGTGGGACCGCGTGCTATGCCGGTTTGAAGGAGATGGGGCTCGAATACGGCCCAGAATTCCAGGGGATCGAACGTCTCTACCGCGGTGATGCCGAGGCATTTGGGCTCGTGAGCCTGCCCGCCTCGCTCGAAGCGACGAGCAACAACTACCACTTCCACCCTGCGCTGCTCGATGCTTGCGTGCAGGTTGTGTTCGGGACGGTGCCCGCAAGTGCGGCCCAGAATGGCCAGCGCGAAGTGTACTTGCCCGTGGAGATCGCCGAGGTGCGCGTGCACGGCCGGCCCGGCAACCGCGTCTGGAGTCATGCCCGGCTCGTCGAGCGCACGCGTATTGGAGTGGTGTTTGATGTCCGCGTGTACGACGAATCCGGCTCGCTGCTCTGGGAAGCCCGTGGGTTGCGCTGCCAGTCCGTCGGCACACAGGGCGGTAGCGTCGGCCGACTCGATGACCTTGCGTACGAATTCCAATGGGAACTCCAGCAACGCCCATACACGCTTAGCACTGCACGCCGTGCCTCGCACCTTGCTTCACCTTCGGAGGTGGCGCATGACGTGCGACCAGTCGCCGCAGCGCTCGCGACTGCCCAGAAACTCCGGGAGCAGCAGAGCAGCCTCGAACGCGACATCAACGCGCTCTGCGGTGCCTTTGTGTGGAATGCCTTCACCGAGATGGCGGGCCCGGATGCGTTTGCCGGTTCCTTCACCGGCGATGAACTCGCTGCGAAGCTCAACCTTGCCCCCCGGCATCGCCGTTTGCTCGATCGCTTCCTCGACTGGTTTGCCGAGGATGGTTATCTCCAGCAAGTCGGTGAACGCTGGCAATCACTCCGCCCCATCGGTTATCCCGAACCGAAGCCGGCCTGGCGCGACCTGCTCACGCACCAACCGGCATACATGGCCGAACTCATGCTCGTCGGCCGCTGCGGTCGCCAACTCGCTGGCGTGCTCCGCGGTGAGGTGAACCCGCTGCACCTGATCTTCCCCGAGGGTTCACTCTCCACAGCCGAGCACCTGTACCAGGATTCGCCGGTGTGGCACTACTACAACGTGGTGGCCCGCCACGCTGTCGAACGTGCCATTGCGAACCTGCCTGCGGGCAAGACGCTGCGCATCCTTGAAGTGGGTGCCGGAACGGGTGGGCTCACCTCGCACGTGCTGCCGAAA
Organism: Gemmataceae bacterium; assembly: GCA_041750275.1. Lineage (GTDB taxonomy): Bacteria > Planctomycetota > Planctomycetia > Gemmatales > Gemmataceae > JBGSZR01. The sequence goes on along the minus strand of JBGSZR010000141.1, from coordinate 5,117 downwards.
CTCCCCGCTGATCGCACGGAGTATGTCTTCACGGACCTCTCCAACCACTTCTTCGTGCGGGCCCAACAGAAGTTCGCGGATTATCCCTTCATCCAGTACAAGAAGCTCGATCTGGAGAAGGATCCGTTGGCCCAGGAATTCGCCCCGCATTCCTTTGACCTGGTGCTGGCATCGCAAGTGTTGCATGCCACCGCAGACTTGAAGCAGACGCTCACGAACCTCGCGCGTGTCCTCGCTTCCGATGGTGTGGTGGTTCTGCTCGAATCGCTTCGCCGGGCCCGCTGGGTGGACATGGTCTTCGGCCTGACGGAAGGTTGGTGGCGTTTCACAGACCTGGAACTGCGCCAGGATCACCCACTGCTGCCGCTCCCCGGCTGGGAAAAGGTGCTCGGCCAGGTCGGCTTCACGGATGTGCGTGATGTGGCGAGCGAAAGCGATGCCGAGCGCATGGTCGCCGCGGTGATACTGGCACGTGGGCCGAAGGCCGTCGAAGCAGCGTTACCGCCGGACGAGCCCACTGAGAATAGCAGGGGCAAGTGGCTACTTTTCGCAGACCACAGCGGCGTCGCGCAGCAGGTTGCAGAAAAGCTTCGTGCGAAGGGCAACGATTGCTCGCTCATCTTCGCCGAGAACCCCACTCGCAATGTTCTGGCCGGGCACACCGCTATCTCTGCGAAGTTTGTCGAGGACTTTCGCCGCGTCTTCCAGGCCACGAACGAACAGCCCATTCAAGGCATCGTCTATTGCTGGGGGCTCGATGCTCCGGCGGCCGAGGAGCTGGATGCGGCTGCACTCGAGGCGGCCCAGGAGCCGATGTCGCTTGGGCTTGTTTCACTTGCTCAAGGCTGGCACGAAACACGCGATGCCGAGAGCCGGCTGTGGGTGCTCACTCGGCGAGCACTTTCGGTGGGTGCCGAGCCGGAAGAGGTTGAAATGACACAAACGCCGCTTATCGGTCTCGGCCGCGTCATCACCAACGAGTATCCAAAACTTCGTTGCACGACACTCGATCTCGGCGGCTTCGATGTCGACGCGGAGGTTCGTGGCATCCTCGCCGAACTCGCCGACCCTCAGCCCGAAGATGAAATCGCTCTGCGTGGCGAAGCTCGCTACCTGCCGCGTTACGTTCGCCATGCTCTGGATGCAGCCGCGATTCCCGGTGGTGGTCCGGATGCCCCGTTCCGCCTGGAAGTGGCACGTAGTTGCACGCTTGATGGCCTCACCCTGCGCTCCGCGCCGCGCCGCGCACCTGCCGCGGGTGAAGTGGAAATTGAAGTCGTCGCCGCCGGCTTGAACTTCAGCGACGTGTTGAAGGCACTCGGCCTGTACCCCGGCTTGCCCGATGGGCCCGTCCCGCTCGGGATTGAGTGCAGTGGCCGCATTCTCGCCGTCGGCGAAGGCGTTACCGAGTTTCGCATTGGCGATGAAGTGGTAACGCTTGCCGCACCCACCTTCGCCAGCACCGTCACCGTTCCGGCGCTGCTCGTGGCCTTGAAACCCGAGCACGTCAGCTTCGAAGAAGCTGCGACGATCCCGGTCGCCTTCCTCACGGCTTACCATGCCCTGACGCACCTGGCACGGCTCGAAGCCGGTGAGAAGGTGCTCATCCACTCCGCGGCCGGTGGCGTTGGCCTCGCCGCCGTGCAAATTGCACACGACTCCGGAGCCGAAGTCTTCGCCACCGCCGGCACCACGGAGAAGCGCGAGTTCCTCCAGGCGCTCGGCGTGTCGCACCTCATGGACTCGCGTTCGCTTGGCTTCGCCGATGCCGTGATGGACATCACCAATGGCCGTGGCGTCGATGTGGTGCTGAATTCACTCTCCGGCGAGGCGATTCCGAAGACGCTCTCGGTGATGGCCGACTATGGCCGCTTCGTGGAGATCGGCAAGCGAGACATCTACGGGAACAGCCGGCTCGGAATGTACCCGTTTCGCAAGAACCTATCTTTCATCGCGCTCGATCTCGATCGCTCGATGCGTGAACGGCCGCGTGTCATCGCGGCCCAATTCCGCAAGGTCGTGGAGATGGTTCGCGAAGGCCGACTTGCCCCAATCCCGTACCGTGTCTTCCCCGCGTCGAACATCGTCGGTGCATTCCGCTACATGGCTCAGGGCAAGCACACCGGCAAGATCGTGGTAACGCTCGCAGGCCAGCGGCCACCTGTTGTGCCCGCGGAGAATCGCGATCGCAGCATGGTTCGCGCGGATGGAACATACCTGCTCACAGGTGGGCTCGGCGGCTTCGGCCTCACCGTTGCCCGCTGGCTCGTGGATCAGGGTGCGAAGCATCTCGTGCTCACCGGTCGCCGTGGGGCCGCCACCCCCGAGGCCGAGGAAGCCATCGCCGCCATGCGTCAGGCGGGTGCCGAGGTCGTGATTGCGAAGAGCGATGTCGCTGATGCGAAGCAACTGGCGGACGTACTGGCAATGGTCTCGGCGAAGATGCCGCCGCTGCGGGGTGTCTTCCACATGGCCATGGTGCTGGACGATTGCCTGCTCCTGAAACTGACTCCCGAACGCTGGCAGAAAGTGCACGGCCCCAAGATCTCCGGTGCCTGGAATCTCCACCGCCTGACACGAGAATGGCCACTCGATTTCTTCGTCTGCTTCTCGTCGATGTCTTCTGTGTTCGGCATCGCCGGACAGGCCAACTATGCCGCTGCGAACACCTTCCTCGATTCGCTTGCCGCATATCGTCAGAAGCTCGGATTGCCTGGACTCACCGTGAACTGGGGCTACCTCGGCGAAGTTGGCTACGTGGCCCGCAATGAGAAAGTCGGCGAACGCTTCGAAGGCTGGGGCGTCCGCAGCTTCTCCCCGCAACAGGCCCTGGCCGTGCTCGGTCGACTCATCGAGCAGAATGCCATGCAAGTCGGCGTGATGAATGTGGACTGGCCCAAGTTCCGCACGCCGGGCGTCGCCGGGTCACTCTCGCCGCGCTTCGGTGGTCTGGTGGGTGCCGGTGAAACTGTCGCAGCATCTGCCGATGGTGTCTCGGTGCGGCAAACGATTCTCGCAGCCGACGAGGACCAGAGGCGCGAAGTGCTGCTGACGCTGCTCCGGGACAAGGTCTCACGCGTGCTCGGCACACCGGCCGCCAAGCTCGACGACCAGAAGCCGCTCACCGAACTCGGCCTCGATTCGCTCATGGCCGTGGAGATTCGCAACTGGGTCGAAGGCGAACTCCGCGTCACGCTTCCCATAGTGGAACTGATGAGCGGCCCCAGTCTCTCCCGGCTCGCGGATGTGCTTCTGGCACAACTCAACAAGGGCGACGCGCCAGCGAACTCCAAGCCGGCCACCACAACCACGCTGGCTGCACCGAGCGCGAACGGCAATGGCCATGCTCACCGCAATGGCCACGCGAATGGCAATGGCAAACATGCCCACAAGAATGGTGCGGAGAGCGCGGCTACTGTGGATGAACTCTCGGATGCGGAAGTCGATGCGATGCTCGACTCCGTGCTGGCGGAAAAGGAGAAAGCGCGATGACCGGAGCCGACCGCACCTCCCCGCTTTCACCCGAGGAGAAGCGGGAATTGCTGGCCCGGTTGCTGCGGGAAAAGGCTTGCCCACCGGGATCGCTCTCCCACAATCAACGCTCTCTCTGGTACCTCAATCGACTGGCACCGGAGAGCGCCGCGTACAACGAATCCTGGGTCTGGCGCATCCGCTCCGGGCTCGATGTGCCACGACTGCGCCAGGCGTTCCAGTACCTCATCGATCGGCATCCTTCGCTTCGTACCACGTATGCGAATGGGGCCGATGGCCCCTTGCAGCATCTCGTTCTGCAGCAGACTGTGCACTTTGAAGTTGTTGACGCCAGTGACTGGACCTCTGCCGAGCTCCAAGCAAAACTTGCAGAGTCGGCGCGGCGGCCCTTTGATCTTGAGCACGGCCCCGTCCTTCGCTTCGAGCTTTTTCGCGTCGCGACGGATGAACATGTGCTTCTCTCCGTGGCTCACCACATCGCCATCGACCTCTGGTCGCTCACGATGATGATGGCTGAACTCACCATCGTTTATCCCGCACTCAAGGCCGGGAAGCGGCCGGCACTTCCACCGCGACGTGGTGAGTATCGTGAATTCGTGGACTGGCAAGCGGAGATGCTTGCCGGACCCGAAGGCGAGCGCCACTGGGCCTACTGGCAGAAGCAACTCGGCGGCGATCTCCCCGTCCTGAACCTGCCGACCGATCGTCCCCGGCCGCCGGTTCGAACCTATAACGGCGCCGCTTTTCCCTTCCGCTTCGGTTCTGCACTCTCACGTGGGCTGAAGGATCTTGGACGCGAGGAAGGGGCCACCGTCTTCACGACCCTGCTCGCCGGTTTTCAGGTGCTACTCGGTCGACTCACGGGGCAGACCGATTTACTCGTTGGCACCATCGCCAGCGGCCGCACCCGCCCGGAGTTTTCGGAAGTGGTCGGCTTCTTCGCCGGCATGGTCCCGCTCCGTGCGGACCTCACAGGTCGGCCGACCTTTCGGCAATATCTCAGGCGAACACGGCAAACCGTTCTCGCTGGTCTTGAACACCAGGACTATCCTTTTTCACTGCTGATCCAGAAACTCCTGCCCCGGCGTGACCCGAGTCGCTCGCCAATGTGTGATGTATCGCTTCTGCTCCAGCATCCGCACCGTGGTGAATCGGGGAAGGTCGACCAGATCGATGTCCCCGATGTGGACGATCGCATTGCCCGCGTCTCGCTTGGTGGGGCCACGATCGAGTTGATGCAACTGGAGCAGCCCATCGCCAAGACAGACATGGACGTGATCATGTTCCAGTCGGGTGGCGAGCTGGCAGGATGGGTGCATTACAACACCGACCTCTTCGAACACCGCACCATCGAACGGCTCCTCGCCCACTGGCAAACACTCCTCCACGCCGCACTCGATCACCCCGACCAACGCATCGATACGCTGCCGCTTCATTCGCCCGCCGAAGCACTCGCCCGCGTGCAACACGGTCGCGCCAGGGCTGCCTTCGCCGAGGGCCCTGCGCTCCACGAACAGTTCGCATCGCGTGCGGCACAGACTCCCGATGCCATCGCCCTCACCTGCGAAGCACACACACTCACCTACCGCCAACTCGATGAACAGGCCAACCGACTCGCCCACCAC
>JBGSZR010000140.1:0-5852 GCA_041750275.1 Gemmataceae bacterium | reverse complement strand
TCGCGTGGGCCACCGCCCGGACCGGGTCGAGCCACGGATGCGAAAGCGGCGGCCCAAACCGTTCCCCTCGCTTCGCGTTCCCCGAGACCAAGCCCGAAAGCGACTCCACCGCTCACGTTGAGCTATCAGGAAGTGCCATTCGTCTGGAGACAAAACGCCATTGCTAACGCCCTTCACCGTTGCGATGACGGAATATGGCCCGGCGGGCTTCTCCGGGTTCGTCGCCTTCGGGTCGGGCATCGGGTCGGGCTTCGGGTCGAGTTTTGGCATCGGGGCCGGCTCTGCCACGGCCACGGACTTCGCGACTCGTACGAACGCGCGGGTCGCGTTCTGCGGGTTCGCCGTGTTGGACGCCGGAGTGATGCTCTTCAAGGTGGCCTTGTCGTCGGTGACAGACAGCCAGCAACGGGTGCCGGTTAGCACTTCGAACGGTGGCTTGGTATCCACGGCGACGACGAAGTGGAACGAGTCCTTGAGTACCCCGAACTTGTTGCTGTGGAAGCTTCCAACCTCCTTTCCGTCGATCCGGTACACGCCCGTCAGTTTCCACTCCCCCTTCGCGAAGGAGATGGTGAACTCCTCCTCGTGCTTGGCGTCCCTCTCGGCCATCTTCCAGGTGCCGAGATAGGACTCCGCCCCGGCAGGCGGACCGGCTTTGGGGTCCACCTTCGGCAGTTTCGGATCAACCTTCGGTTGCTTCTGCTGCGCCCCCGCCTCGACGACGAGGAGGAGGCCACCTACGAGAAACACCAGGGCGCAGAGACAGCGGATCATGGGCTAAACTCCTTCCTGAGAAGCGGGAAGCTGTCGTTGATACCAGGCACCGAGACGGAGGGGTGCGTCAGCGGAGAGCGGCGTTCTCGGGTGTGCCCTCTGCCGCCGAACGACCCGCTCACCCGCCCGCCGCTTGGGCCGGGTCAGGTGTAGCGCCGGGATACATCTCATGGGCTCCGTGGCGACGGGCCGGACCTGTCGCCAATTAGAATGGGATCACGGCAAGCCGGTCCCAGGCGTGGAACCTTCAGGTGATGCCGAAGCTCACCAACCACGATGCGGGATTCTTCTGCCTTAGCTGGCCCGTCGCCACGGAGGACAAGGTCATGGCAGCACGCTATTACAAGACGCCGCACGCATACTACTGCGGCGTCGATCTGCACGCAAGAAGACTGTTCGTTCACCTTCTCGACGACAAGGGCGTCACACATCTCCAGCAGGATCTGCCCGCTTCACTTGCTCCGGTGTGACAATGCGTTGTCACAACCCCGAGATGAGAGGCCAGCGAACGAACCATCCCGGTGCAGAGTATTTGGTGGACAAGCGGAAGTGAACCAACGAGAAACGCTGCAAGCCGCATTCAATCACCCGAATCGCCGGCCCGGGAGTCTTTTTCATTAATGTTCAGAGGCCATGAGAGCGGTTAGGCGCTGACCTCGACGACGTCGCCAGCTTGTATGGTACTCAGAGCGGCCTCGACTCCGGGAATGAGCGGCACCAGATCAGCCAAGCGGTTGGTCGGAGCCACCATCACGACGACCGCCACTCCAGATGCTGCCAGGTTCTGTTGATAGCGGAGGTTCTGGTCTACGGTAAGCAACACCTCGAAACCATCCCCGGCCATTTGAGCGAGGAGCTCGCCATTCTTCTTGCCGGCCCAGCCCATCTCCCGGATGGTGCGGACATCGTGCCCCGACAGTTCCTTGCGAAGTGGCCGGGGAACACACTCGTCAAGCAGTATGCGCATGGGCCACCAACAAATCGTTCGCCTTTCCCATCGCCGCGACGGCCTGTTCGCGCGAGACGGTCGGGAAGTGGTCCAAGAACTCCTCCAAAGTGTCGCCCGCGGCTAGGTAATCGAGCAAAGTGCGGACGGGCACCCGCGTGCCGATGAAAACCGGCGTACCGCCGAGGATGTCAGGGTCGCTGTGAACGACGGATGGAATTGTGGCCATGGTCACACCTCCTCTCTTTGATTCTACCGATGACAGGAACCGGCTGGTAGGCTTCAGTCGCCGGGTCGAATGTCAGAGTGCGGGTCAAGGGGCGCATCGCTCGCAGAACATCCGTGCGCCCTCCGCCGCCGAATGTAAAGGAATCTATGTTTCATGCTCGGCTGGGGGGTGCCTGAGCCAACCCTTAGGCTGGAGCATGAAACATAGATTCCCGTTGAACTGAACCGCGGAGTCTCGCGGCTATGGGTATTCAATCTTCATGGTCCTGTCCGTCACGCTGATTATCGCGCCGTGTGTTCCTCCCGCAACCCCCTTTTCGTTCCGACGCGTTCACTTCTTCCCTCTTCGTGCGGTCTCGAACACCCAGGATCTCTCCGATTTGGCCTGATCTCGAAGCTCGGTGCGTGGACGCCCCGCCGCGATTGGTCGCGTTGCGTGCCGCGATCGGTGTCGCCGGCCGATCGATCCTACGAGGTGTCGCTTCCCAACGCGGATGCCTCGAGCGTCAACCGCGGCACCGCCAAGCACTCCAGTCGCTTGCTCCCGCACCGGGCGCAACAGCGCTCGCGCACCGGTTCGATTGTGGTCGCTTCGTTCGCGGTTGCTCTTTGGCACCCCGCCAGGACATTCGCGACAGCGAGCAGTTGCCGGCAGTCCGCCAGCCTCTGCTCCCGGAACCGATTGGCGAGCAGGCCGTAGTGCCGGACCTTGACGAATCCGCTGGGCAACACGTGCATGACAAAGCGGCGCAGGAACTCCACGCCGCAGAGCGTCATCGTCTTGGACTGGTGAGCGTCCGCGTAGTCCTTGTACCGGAACGTCACGCGGCCATCGGCCACATCGACGATGCGTGAATTGCTGATGGCGACGCGATGCGTGTAGTGGGCCAGGTACTTCAGCACCTGTTCCGGCCCTCCGAACGGCGGCTTCGCGTAAACCACCCAGTCCTTCGCGTAGAGCCGACGCAGCAAGCACCAGAATGACGCGGCATCCGCATCGCGTAGGTGGCATCGCGGAACGAGGAAAACCGAGCGGTCGCGGTCACGATTTGTTCGACCACGGAGGAACTGTAACCGTGCTCATCCAACCCCAACGCCGTCCGCAGGGGGGAAAAAATCCCGACGACAGTCGGGACAGTACGCCACCCGTTCGACTTGCTCGATCGCGGTTCCCCGAGCCGTGAGCGAGCGTTTGTGTGGCTCGGTTCGGCAAAGCCGGCGGCACGCGGGACAGGGTTGGTCTTCGGGGAGTCGCTGGGCCTGTTGTTCGAGGAGGTGTTGCAGGGTTCCTGCGGTCAACCCCTGTGCGGCCGCGGCCGCGATTTGCTCCAGAGTTCGGAAATCGACATCCAGTCCGGGTCCGTCGTCGCCGAAGGCCCGCTTGGAAACGATTTTCCCCCACTCAGCGGCGAGGGTGCGAAGTCGGTCGAGTTCCTCGTGTGTGAACGAAGGAGTGGCCATGGGTTGTCCTGCCAGGAAGTTGCGGCGATGAGTTCATCAGGATTTCTATCCCGATGCCGAATTCCCACAAGACGACGTACAAACCACGACGTGGCCTCTCGTCGAACCACGTTGTCGGAGTTGTCTTCCCGGTCACAAGACAGATGGATAGACTCGGAGCGGTATTCCTCAACGATCGGGGCCGTCGATGACCTCGCCTAGCACGTCTCTGAGCCTGCTCGTCCGCCTCCGGGACGGCGATGCGGAGACATGGCGGCGGATGAACGATCTCTACGCGCCGCTCATGCATGCCTGGCTTCGCCCGTACCGCATCCAGCCGGCAGACGTTCAAGACATCACTCAACATGCCTTGACGATCGTACTTCGCCGGCTGCCCGAGTTCGAACACAATGGACGAACCGGGGCATTCCGCACGTGGCTTCGCGGAATCGTTGGCAACGTAGTCCGTGAGCACCGCCGTGCGACCGATCGTCAGCCAGTTGCCGATGGGGCGCTGTTGGCGGAATTGGTTGATCCACTGAGCGAGTTAAACCGCCGCTGGGACGCCGAACACGACCGCTACCTCCTGCGCGGACTGATGAAACTCGTCGAGCCGGAGTTCGCACCGTCGACGTGGGCCGCCTTCGTCGGCACGGCGTTGGAGGCCCGTTCTGCATCGGATGTCGCCGCGGAGCTTGCGGTCTCCGTGAATGCGGTTCACATCGCAAGGTCGCGCGTCATGGCCCGCCTGCGTCGAGAGGCGGAAGGTTTCCTGGATGACGTCTGAAAGAATTGGGAACCGAACCACCATATCATGGTTGGGACAGGGAGCGTCCGAGTCGTGGCCGGCCTGGAGTGCCTACGTTGTTACAGTCATCCATTCTCCACCCACGGCCTGATCGAATCACCGCGTTCAGCCTCGGCCACTTGTCTGAGCCGGATGCCGCTGTGATGGAAGTCCACCTCTCCTCGTGCGAATCGTGTGTGCAGTTGCTTGGCGATCTTTCCGTGGATTCGTTTCTGCACGCCTTACGCGACGCGGCTCATCTCACTCGATCTGGTTCACCCCTACCGAACGATACCCCAACGCAAGCGGAAATTGGCAACGCCTGGACGCCCTGCGATCCGCTCGGATTCGCGGATTTGGACGCGATCCCTGCGGAACTCGCCTCGCATCCCCGATACCGAATGGGTGAACGGATTGGCCGCGGCGGCATGGGTACGGTCTTTCGCGCGGAGCATGCATTGATGGAACGCCCTGTGGCGCTCAAAATCATTTCCCCACGACTTCTAAATCACGAAGGTGCGGTCGAGCGATTTCGCCAAGAAGTGCGGGCTGCCGCTCGACTTCACCACCCAAATATCGTCACGGCCTTCGACGCCGAACAGGTCGGGTCCGTGATGGTCCTGGTGATGGAGTATGTGGCGGGCAGAACGCTGGCGGATCGGCTCAAGGACGGCTTTCCTCTTCGCGTCGCAGACGCGTGTGGCTACGCCTGCCAGGCCGCGCTGGGTCTTGCACACGCACACACCCATGGGATGGTTCACCGGGATGTCAAGCCACACAACCTGATGCTCACGGCGAACGGTCAAGTGAAAATCCTCGACTTCGGACTCGCGCGATTCGTCTCCGAAGTGGTGCCCGACTCACCGCTTGCCGCGATCGATCCGATGCAGCAGGCTGGCCTGACCCAGCCGGGTGCCTGCATGGGAACGCTGGACTATGTGGCTCCGGAGCAGGCCGAGGATGCCCGCAGCGCCGGCCCGCGGGCCGACCTCTACGCGCTCGGGGCGACGCTTTATCACATGCTTGCCGGGCGGGAGCCATTCGAAGGTGGAACGGCCGCGGACAAGCTCTATCGACTCGAGTTCGAGGATCCCACACCACTGGCCACGATCCGCTCCGACTTGCCCCGACCGCTGGTTCGGGTGGTGGAAAAGATGATGGCGAAGCAGCCGGAATATCGCTTCCAATCCGCGGATGATGTGGCCGCCGCACTCGCACCGTTCGTCCATTCCAGACCGGAGGGCGGATATCTGGTAACAAGCCGCTGGCGTGTACTCTCCGCGTTTGGAGCCATTATCCTGTCCGTGGTCGTTGCTGCCGCTGCGGTGATCAAGCTCCCGACCAAGCAGGGCGAACTGGTCATCGAGACCGACGACTCGGACATCGAGGTCGTAGTCAAGGGCGATCGCATCGTTCGCATCGTCGATCCCAGGACCGGCAAGGCTTATGCCCTCGACCGAAAAGATTTGACCCTGGGATCGGCCGACGATCCGGACGGCTTGCAGGTCACACTCGACGGCGTCAAGCCGGTGGTCCTTAGGCTCTGTCTTCCGAGCTTCTCTGCAAGTTGCGGAGAAGTTTTCTCTCTGAAGAGCGTTGTACTCATGCGGCTTGGGCGGTGTAGCGGCGGTACGTTTTCAGCACGTCGTTCAAGGTGCTTCGGCCCGCCTCCGTCAC
>JBGSZR010000139.1:0-4304 GCA_041750275.1 Gemmataceae bacterium | reverse complement strand
CGGGCGCGAGGTAGGTTCCGGCGGCCCGGTCGGGCTAAGCGGGCCGAACCCCACGCTGAAGCAGACCGCGGCCTCCACAACGATTCGTGACGTGTAGCGCTCACGGCCGCGGCTGCTGAGCTTTCTGTTCGGCGAAGGAGAGGCGAATGGCGGGTGAGCGTCAGGTCATCGTCTCCACCGGCGTCATCATCGCCACTCTGTCCGGCGATGAGGATGCGGATTACTCGCTGATCAGCCGCCTGGGCAATGCTCTATGTGCGGCCGCGGAGTCTGTGGCAGCGGGGGTGCCCGGGTGTCAGGCAGGCGGGACGTACACATTCCATTACTTTGGCGACGACTCCGTCAACGCTGAGCATTGTTCGTCCTGCGGGCAATGGGCATCGAACCTGGACAAGCCGGACACGATCGACTGTATCCAATTCGGCGACAGCCAAACGGAAACGGGGCGGTTCATTTGCATCCCCTGCCAGACGACGGAACGGGAGCGGCAAGTGCGGCACACGGGCCGAGAGTAAACGCCACCGAACCGCTCTCATGGCCTCTAAACTGTCCTGAAAATAACCGGGCGATACCCGACGGCAGAGGCAGGCTACCACCGCTCGCCCCCATTTTCATCCGCTCGGGTGCTGCACCCTCGAATGCCGACTTTAGTGAAAAAGACTCCCGGGCCGGCAATTCGGATGATTGAATGCGGCTGACAGTGTTGCTCGTTGGGTCACTTCCGCTTGCTCACCAAACACTCAGCATCGGGATGGTTCGTTCGCTGGCCTATCATCTCGAGGCTGTGACAATGCATTGTCACACCGCGACGTGCTCACTTCAGCAAAGAACGCTGTTGAACTTGCCCAGAGCGATGGCCAAGATGGTGCTCATCGCATGCTTCCGAATGTCGGGAGGCTGCCCGTGCGGTAACTGACGCCGCGGCATGCATGAATTATTTCGGCCGATAAAACGCATGGGCCAACAGATCCAAATTGCTGCCACCGCTGCCGACGAGGAATCGTTCCTCGCCTTCTTGCGTGAGTCAGCGGACATTCAGCTATTTGTGCCCTGTGCGCCGACCGCTGAAGATCTCTGGGTAGATGGCTTTGCCCCTTTCGCCCCGTACCACATGCAATCAGTACTGTCCGGTTATATGTCGAACAGCGACAACTGTTTATGGCCGGGCATTTCCGGAGTCGGTGCAGCTGGCAATGAAAACGCTTGAATTAAAGGGGTTTTCTCGAACAGCGTCAGGCTCAAGATTTGTAAAAGTTCGCTGAGGCTTCGCTCGCACTTGAGTTCTTTCCGAACGATGGCCACCAGCACGTACACGCTGATCGCGATCCAAACTTGTGTCTTCACCGCGTTCTCGCTCGTGCCGTAGAAGTTCTTGATGCGCAGGTTCTGCTTGATCCACTTGAAGAAGAGTTCCACCTGCCAGCGCGAGCGATACAGTTGCGCGATGGTCCAGGCGGGAAGGTCGAAGTTGTTGGTCAGGAACACGAGGCGTCGCCGCCGTTGGGCATCGTAGAGTGCGACGCGGCGCAGGGGGACGGGATACAACTGCGACGTGCTCGGCCCGGCCAGCACGATGGTCGCGTCGCTCCGTAGTCCGGTGGTTTTGTCGATGGGCCGTCGCGTTCGGCGTCGGAAATCGAGGTTGCGTTTGGCGCGTGTGACGAAGAAGGCTTTGCCGGTCTCGAAGCGGTAGAGGCGTTTGAAATCGACGTAGCCGCGGTCCATGACGTAGAAGCGCCGGCTTCGATGGGCAGGTGATCGAGGGCGTTGACATCGTGCAGTTTTCCTGGGGAAATGTGGATAAAGCAGGGGATGTTGCAGCGGAGATCGATCAGCGTGTGCAGCTTGACGGCCCCCTTGCGGCGGCGGAATCGCGCCCAGGGAAAGAGGCTCAGGCACAGGTCGATGGTCGTCGAGTCGAAGGCGTAAACGGTCTGTTTGAGTGCGACGGCGAGCGGTTCGGAAGCATACAAGGATCGGGCACGCTGGATCAGGACTTGGGCGAAGTCGGCGAAGATGCGCCAGTCGTGGGTGCGGTTGGCGTCGGCCAGCGTGCTGCGGGCAATGGCTCCTCGGAAGCCGGCGTGGTAGAGCTTGGGACCGACGGCGCGGAGGCAGGTTTCGATGTCGCGGAGGCTTTCGCGGAAGGTGAGTTGGGCGAAGGCCAGGCCGAGGAACTGATCGCGGCAAGAGAATCCGCGCGGCCGGCAGTCGCCGTCGTAACGACGGACGCAGGCGTTGAAATCGTGACGCGGAAGGAACTCCATCAACTGGGCGAAGACCAACGCACCGGTGTACATGAATGGCACTCCACCGCCGGAGAGGAACGTTCCGGAGTGGATTGTGACCGATGGAGTTGAAGTCGTGCGCGCCGAGAAGGTGTCAAAAGACCAAAGAAAGACGCAAGTTGCGTCACGCGGCTACACCGTTAGCCGGACAGTACTGGTTCTTGGAGTGTCATGGTGACGCGTTTTGGCAATCGACTACGGAGGATGCTGTTCTCGACCTTAAGTTGTCTTGCCTCAGTCGGAACTGGACCTGGCGAGCGAGTCCGCGGTCGATGGCAACCGCCAAGTAGTCGAGAAGTGGCTGAAGGAGGCGACCCATGATCAACCGCACGAAGGTCCAGGATTCCAGGGTATGACATGGTTTTCGTACCGCGCCGGCAGGCCACGAACAGGGCGAGCCTCGCCCCGAACATAGGTGATCGTGCCAGCCGAGAATGTCGCGCGCTCGCGCCCTCTGTTAACCCGTGGATAGTTGAGTTTTGGCATGAACACGATTTATCTCTCGGGTTTACAGCCCGAGAGTGAAAAGTTCGAAGCCCGTCCAACTCGGACACCGAAAAACTGTTCGAACTCGGGGAGCTGAGAGGTTCGTGCGCGTGAGGTGATGACCGCGAACATCCAGGAATTCCAGCGTTTCGCGCGTGTCTCTCGCAAATACTCGCGAGCGACACGCGCCGCACGAGTTCGAAGTCTGTTCGTCTCGGGGAGCTTTCTGAAGTTGCTACGAACGGATGCAACCCACGGGTTGACTGCCACGGCCGGGAGCGAGACTCCCGGCTCGTTTCGTTTCTGCCCCTGATTTTCCAAGCTTTTTTGCACGTCCGGCTCTTTCGCCGAAAACTCTCAGTTCGAAATTCCGAAACAAGACCCCGAGACGAACCCACAGGGTTGCGCTCGGGGTGCCGAGTTTTTACTCGAAAACTCTCGGAGTCTCTGATGGATGTGATACCGTCGGGTTAACAGTGGGTTGCGCTCGGGGGGCCTTCTTCCGGCGCTTCGAACTCGAACCGCGTAGTTAACAGATAGAGTCGAATTACTCGATCCCGTCAGCCACCGGTCGCGAGGCGAAGGTTGCTGTGGGCGTCACCGTTATCCCGGTGCCCACATGCCATCGTCACACGATCCTGCCACCCTTGCCGTCGACGAACGCACTCGCGAGATCGCATCACTGCTCGCCGCGGGCCTTCGCCGACTGCGGTCGCCGGTATCTCACACCGTCACTTCTGCCACGCAGAACCTCGCGAAAACCGCTCTGAATGAACTTGCTGACGCGGCCGACAAGAGCGTCACTGTGCACGCGGGTTAACCGCGTCCGAGACCCTGAGCTACACAGGAGAACGCGATGGCATTGAACGTGACGAAAGAGGTCGCCGCGCTCAAGCGGATGAGTGTGAAGGAGCTCCGCGATCGCTACGCTGTGGTGTTCGGTGACGCGACCGTGACTGGCAACAAGCCGTGGCTGGTCAAGCGGATCGCCTGGCGATTGCAGGCGTTGGCCGAGGGTGACCTGAGTGCCCGAGCGAAGGCTCGGGCCGCGGAGTTGGCTCGCGACGCTGACCTACGCCTGACGCCACCCAGGGCGAAAACCGCGGCCACCGAACCGCGAACGATCACCGGCACGGTGACCCTCGACCGCCGGCTGCCGCCGCCGGGAAGTGTCATCACACGCCGTTACAAGGGTAGCGCGATTCAGGTGAAGGTGCTGGCCGACGGCTTCGAGTTCGAGGGTGAGGTCTATGGCTCGCTCAGCGCCGTGGCCAAGGCCATCACGGGTTCGCACTGCAACGGGTTCCTGTTCTTCCGGCTCAACACGAAAGACGGTGCTGCGTGACCCGACGAACGGTGAAGGCCAATACTTCCCCACAGTCAATCCGGTGTGCGGTGTACACCCGCAAGTCGACCGAGGAGGGGCTGGAGCAGGAGTTCAACTCGCTCGACGCGCAGCGGGAAGCGGGTGAAGCGTACGTCAAGAGCCAGACGGGCGAAGGCTGGGTGCTGCTGCCCACCAAGTACGAC
>JBGSZR010000138.1:0-8559 GCA_041750275.1 Gemmataceae bacterium | reverse complement strand
TCGAGAACGCCGGGCGTGTTGCCGACGGGGATGCCGCGGGCGGTGGCAGCGGGCACGTGGATGTGATCGACTCCCACGCCGAAGTTGCTGATCACGCGAAGGGCGGGGAAGCGGTCGAGCAACGCCGGGCCGGTGGGCGGGTGGCCGTAAGTGTAGATGGCGTCGATGGTGCCGGGTTCGGGGCTATCCCACGACACGAGTTCCACGCGGCCCGCAAGCAACTCATGCACCACCGGAGCGACCGGCAAATCAGCGAGCACACGCGGGATTCGGTTCATCATGTGATGTTGGCTCGATTGGCTGTGTTCCCTCAGTTTAGCACCCCTTCGTTCACCGCGTACTTTTCTTGAACCCTCGCGCAATCGAATCCGAATGCGAGACTCTTTCCTGTGGCGGTTGATTCCTGGTTGTCCCGCTGCAGGGTGATTGGCAGAATGAGGCTTCATTCACTCACTCACCGCGAGAACGGGGATGGCCGACGTTTTGACCATCCCGAGCTGGCTTGCTGCGGATCGCGTCTGGTTGAGCAAGCAGCCGGGCATGAGTCCGTGGACGGTATCAGCCACTCGAATCCTGGAGCGGCTCCGCAGTTGGCTCAAACTTTATTCTGTGAATCTGGGAGTTCCAGACGACTCCAAGGATTGTGAAGTCAGGCTCTGGGCTTGCTGGGCGCACCACTGGCGCACGGCCATCGAGAAGTCTGGAAAACCCGTGGATGGCATCGTGGTCGCGGAACAGATCGAGGCTGGCCGTGGTTACCGCCGCAGTGGCAACCTCGGCGGCAACGTCATCCGCGATGTGCTCCTGGCCTCGGCCATGCTGCACAAAAGCGATGCGGCGATTCGCGTGTTCGAGAATGAATACCGGGCCACGATCGCCCGGCAGGTCATCGCCGCACGACGATTCGCCCAACAGCATCCAAGCTGGTGGAACGACTTACTTGTCGAACTGGTTGGCTTGCGCAAAGAGGGAGATCCTGGGCGACTTTCTCGCTTCGCCGGGCAAAGCGGCCTGGTGCCCTGGACCGTGACCGTCGCTGTGCGAATGCTCTCGGATCGGATTCCGAAGAAATCACCCGCTAGCTTGCTCGATCCTTCGCATCCGGAACCCGCCACGGAAAAGACCGGAGCCGTTCAAAGTGCAGTGTCGGCAGATTGTGTGGAGTTGCTGACCGGCCGCATCCGCACCGCGTTGGGCCAACTTCGTCACCGCGAGCGGCTCGCTCTGCGGATGTTGGCTGTTGATGGCTTGCAGGGGCAAGAGATCGCGGCTGCGTTCCGGATCAATCCTGGCAACGTGAGCCGATTGTTGCACAGTGCCCGCGAATCGCTCTGGAAACTCATGGCCGCGGATGAGTCGCAGGTGGATCAAAATCGCGAATGCTTCGATGCCCTTCTTGAGGGCGGCAGCGACAAAAACCTGGCCGATGCTCTCCGTCACGCCTTGGAGGAGCTTTCGCCGGAGGGAGAACCGTGAAACCGACCGATCGCGCACGCCTGTTAAACCTCTTCCGGGCAGCCGCTCAGCTTTCGCCTCCTGCCACCGGGCACATTGCCCAGGACGATGTGCTGCTCACCGCCTGGCGCACCGGCGACCTGACCGACGCCGAAGAATCGCAATTCTTTGGCCATCTGGAAGCCTGCAAAGCGTGCTGCCAGGTCGTCATCGAACTGGGAAGTGCGTTCCCACCGGAAGTGACATCACCTTCATCAATTGCCGTCGTGCCGGCCACGCGGCCGCGTCGCCTTCTTCGAACGGCTCTCGTCGCTCTCGCTGCTTGCCTCGTGATCGGGCTGGCCTGGTCCTTCTCCGGCCGCGAAAGCGACCAGTTTGCCGAGGCGAAACGCGACCTCGATGCCGGCCGGGCGGAGGATGCCCTGATCAAGCTGGACGCCGTGCGACCACGAAACGATAAGGATCGTGCGAAACTCAATCAACTTCTCGAGGAAGCAGCCTTTAGTGCAGCCCTGCAGGATCTGAAATTGGGCCGCTACGCGGATGCTGCAAACAAATGCCTCGCCGTTCGCGAAAAAGGGGTCGAATCCGGTCGCATCGCCAATGTACTCTTGCTTTCCAACGCCCCGCAGGAACTGCGTGTGCCTGGCGAACTCTTGCTCGCGTTCAGGCCCACGCTCCTGCACTGGGGCTTCCGCCCCGATGGCACTCGTGCCGCTCCTTCCAGCATCCGCATCGACGAGCCGCATCTGACGGCCTGGAAAGCGGCTTCCGAACATTACCCCGATGATGAATATCTTCGCCTGAACTACGGCACGCTCCTGCTCCTGCAACAGCGATTCCAGGCAGCGCGCGAAGTTCTCGATACTCCACTGCTGGAAGCGATCGTGCCCACACGTTCATTGTCTGGCAGTGGTATGAGCCTCACTGATGCCCGCGGGATTGCGTTTTTCGGCGACGGTTCAAGTCGTGAAGGCGTTGAACGGGCCCGGCATGCATTCATGGCGGATGATCGGCACCGCACCAGCCCCAATGCCGCAATCAACACGGCCATCTGCCTTGAGCGACTCGGCCAACCCGCCGATGCACGCCTACTCTGGCTCAGCGCGTTGCCGCAAATCGCCGACCCGCAGATCAAGCAGATCATCGAAGAACATCTGAATCAGTGACGACAATCACTCGTGACCTGGGCGAGCGGTGCCCGTGAGGGCACTGTTCCTCATGCGTGATGTGGGTTGGGCGAGCGGTGCCCGTGAGGGCACTGTTTCTCATGCGTGATGTGGGTTGGGCGAGCGGTGCCCGTGAGGGCAGTGTTTCTCATGCGTGATGTGGGTTGGGCGAGCGGTGCCCGTGAGGGCACTGTTCGAGTTGCGTGATGTGGGGCCTTTTGAACAGCCCCCTCACGGGGGCCGCTCGCCTCGTGTGCGCTTGACCTGTGCGTTCACACCGTAAGTGGTTCCAGTTCGGGTTCATCCGCCTGCACGGGTTTCGGTGTCACGTGCGGGGCCATTTTTAATCGTCCCGCCAGCACAATTCCCACGCACGCTGTGAGCGCGGAAACCAGCCCCACGAGCGGAAAGCCCGTCAGTTTCTTGTCCGCCCCTTCCACGATAATCGCTCCGGCAATGGCTGGTGCCAGACCTGTCGCCAGATGCTGCACGGCCGTGTTCAGGCTCATGAACGCGCCGCGATGCTTCGCCACCGCGGTGCCGAGCAACATGGACTGCGCCGGCACCATTCGCCCCCCCGCCAGCACCATGAAGCCGCCGAGTGCGAGTGTCGCCACCCACAATGGCCCTGGCGGCAAGTTGCTCACTACGAGTGCCATGATCGTGGAACCGAGCGCCAGCACTCGAAACAAGGGCAAGCGCGGCAAACGATCAGCGAGCCGGCCCACCACGTTCATGCCGATGAGCGTGAACACCCCTGCCACGCAATAGATCACGGCGAGTTGCGCTTCGCTCCAGCCATTCATCGCGGCATACACGGGCCCAATAAAGGAGGCCACGGTGAAGGTGCCCAGCACCAGGAAGAACGAAAAGGCGAACGCCCACAAATGGTTCGGTTCACGCACAACCGCAGCGAACTCCTTGAGTGGATGCGGCCGGGCGTGGCGAAGATGTTCATTCACACGCGGCAAGCGCACCAGCCCAATTCCCCAGACGACAGCACTGACCCCTGCCAGTGCCACGAACGGTGCGCCGCGACCATACCATTCAGCAAGCAAGAGCCCAATCGGCAGGCCTGCAATTGAGGCGACCGCGAACGCGGACATCACCGCTCCACTGGCCCGGCCGCGTTTCTCTGGCGGGAACACATCGCCGATCACGGCCATGATGGTCACGGCCGAGAGTCCGCCGAAAATGCCCGCCAGCGTGCGAGCCAGCAAGAGATGTTCATAGTCCTGGGCCAGACCGCAATACAGCGTGCTCAGGCCGAACCCGCCATACATCACGAGTAAAACGGTCTTGCGGTCTAGCCGGTCCATGACGAAACTGCCGAGCAAACTGGCGACTCCAGCGGCCCAGGCGTAGGCTGCGACGATGTAGCCGAACTGGGCGGGTGTGATATCGAGTTCGCGGCGCAGCCGATCACCGAGCGGCATGATAATGACAAAATCGACCATGTGCGTGAACTGAATCGCCATCAGGACCAGAATCAAAGCCCACTCCCCGCGGGTGATGCGTGCATGCAATCGAACGTCGGACATCAAGACCTCATCTCGGGCAATGTGCGTTCCAAAGTCTCCGGTCGCAGACGCGGGCCGGCTCACCAGCTTTATTACTTCCAGAGCATTCGTATCCCGCGCGTGGTTCGCGCAAGTTCATATGGTATATCCCGCTTCGAGCTCATTCTTTCACCCCCGATGACCTCGAAGCGGGACTTTTTTGGCGGTAACTGGGAACTCCGTGCCACGCGTTGCGTCTGAACCTATGAGAGGCCCGTGAACCTGCCCGGAAAAACCCGCCAATATCACCCAACTGGTTGCACGTGCCGGACTTTCGAGATAAACTCGAAAGTTGAACACACTGTGGATTCGAAACGCGAACCGGTACTTTTGCCTGCCTTTCGACCGAACAAGCCGGTTCGCCCGGCACACTTGAGGAGTCGCCACATGCTTGGAACTACTGATCGTCGACACTTCATGGCACACGCTGCGGCGGGAGCCGCGGTCACAGTGCCGGGCCTCTCGTTCCTCACGAATCTGCGAGCCGCGGCTCCAGAACTCAAGAAGAAGCAGAAGAGCCTCATTATCCTGTGGATGGCCGGCGGACCTGCCACCATCGATATCTGGGATATGAAGCCGGGCAGCCCCAACGGCGGCGAACACCGCCCGAAGCCGACGGCCGCCAGCGGCGTCGAAATCTCCGAACACATGCCGAATACGGCCAAGCAGTTCAAGAATCTCTCGATCATCCGCTCGCTGAGCACCCGTGAAGGCGACCACGCCCGCGGCACGTTCATGATGAACTCGGGCCGCTCGCCGAGCCCGCTGCTCGATTACCCCTCGATCGGCTCCGTGCTCTCGTACTACCAGGCGATGGACGTCGAGAGCATGAAGAACGCGGATCTCCCGGCGTTCATCTCGGTCGCCGGCGGACCTGCCGCCACGCCTGGCTTCCTCGGCATGAAGTACGCTCCGTTCCAGGTGCAGAACCCGGGCACCATGCCAGAAAACGTCTCCCCGCCAACCGGCATCCAGGAAATCCAGATGGCTCGCCGGGCCGCCCTGTTCCAGAAACTCGAAGGTGGCTTCAACACCAACGTGCAACTGGACGCCGCCCGTGCTCACAAAGAAGTCTATGAGAAGGCCCTGAACCTCGTGGTCTCGAACCGCAAGGAAGTCTTCAACCTCGAGAAGGAAATCGACGGCAAGCCGATCCCGATGGCCCTGAAGGAAGAGTACGGTGCCGCGGGCACGGGTGCCAACAACTTCGGCCGTGGTTGCTTGCTCGCTCGCAAGCTCGTCGAAGCCGGCACCGCCTGCGTCGAGATCAGCCTCGGCGGCTGGGACATGCACGGCGGCATCTTCAACGCCCTCTCCACCCGTGCTCTGCCCACCCTGGACAAAGCGATGGGTGCCCTGACCCGCGACCTCAAGGACCGCGGCAAGCTTGAAGACACCGTCATCGTGTGGATGGGCGACTTCGGCCGCACTCCGAAGATCAACCAGAATGGCGGCCGCGACCACTACCCCCGCGCCTGGAGCGTCGTCCTCGGCGGCGGCAACCTCAAGGGCGGCATCGCCTACGGGGCCACCGACAAGGACGGCACCGAAGCCGTCGACAAGAAGACCGACATCCTCGGCCTCTACGCCACGCTGTACAAGGGCCTCGGCATCGATCCGACACCTGAAACCAACGCCAGCGTTCGCGACAACCTCGGCCGCCCGTACTACATCGCCGGCGACAAGCCCGAGTGGATCAAGGAACTGGTGTAATCACCTGCTCCAGGATCGAAAGTAACTAAGCCACGGGCCACGAGAGCAATCTCGTGGCCCGTGGAATTTAATCAGCGACACGTTTGCACTCTCGCGTCACCTCTGGCAATTCATCCATAGAAATTCGAAACCTGCACTCCCAAGTGACGATCTCATACTCTTCCTTCCAACCATGGTTTTATGGAGTATGTGTCGTGCTGAATCGCGAGCAATGAGTTTTTGCAGCCGCCACCGTTCTCGGGTCTGGCCTCTGGTCAGTCCAACGGCAGCACCGACCCGTGATCACTCGATTCCATCGCTCATGTCTATTTTGCTAACTCCATGCCAGCACAGCATCTTTCCGAAATCATTGTCTCTTTCCGATCGTTCCGGTTGAGGGGAGTGTGGACTCCCGTCGGAATCAATGAGAATAGTTCTTGCGGCGATGAATACACAATGCACAGCATGAAGTTAATGCTGCCATTGATTACTCGCTCAACTATTTATCATCGCCGTCGAAGAGCTTGACTTTATCCTCGTCGTAGAAACTGCTCTGGGGATCGTTGGGATCAAGGGACGGTGCCACCACGCTGGCGCGGCGTTGCACGAGCGCGAACACCGCGGGGAGAATGAGCAGCGTGGTGAGGGTTGAAGCGGCCAGGCCGCCCACGACAGCCCGGCCGAGCGGAGCCGTCTGATCGCCACCGGAGCTGAGGCCGAGCGCCAGTGGCAACATGCCGGCGATCATGGCGCAACTCGTCATGAGAATGGGGCGAAAACGATGGCGGCCACCCTCAACCGCGGAACGGACCGCACCGCCGTGCACAAGCCGTGAGCGCTCGGCAAAGGTGACGAGCAGAATGGCGTTTGCCACCGATACACCCAGGGCCATGATCGCACCCATGAAGGATTGCATGTTCAGCGTCGTGCCGGTGAGGGCCAGCGCCAGGCCGACACCGCACAACGTGGCGGGCAGGGCTGCGATCGAAACGAGCGTGAGCCTGAGCGACTGAAAGTACGCGGTCAGCAAGAGAAAAATGGCACCCACGGCGAAGAGCAGGCCGCGACCCAGGCTCGTTTGCACGAGTCGCAGCGTTTCAAGTTGCCCACGGATGTCGAGCTTCACACCGCGCGGCGGTTCACCGGCTTCCGCAATGGCCCTGGTGACCTTGCGACGAACGGCACCGAGATCCTGCGTGGTCACATTCGCAGTGATGGTGACAGAACGCCGCATGTTGTAGCGGAAGACTTCTTCCGGAGTCGTGGTCTCGCGAATCGTCGCCACGTCGTGAAGGTAGACCGGGCCATTCGCCGTCGACTGGGGCAAGCCGTTCATGCTCGATGTTGTTTCCGAACCCCGGACGGGCACGTTGCCGAGTTCCGTGATGGAATTGATTTCCGGCGGTGGCAATTGCACCTGCACGATGTACGCCTGACCACTGGCAGGATCACGCCAGTACGTCGGACTCATGAAGCGGCTGGAGGCGACGACGGGAATCAGTGAGTGGCCGATGCCCCGTGCGGTGAGCGAGAGTGTGGCGGCCTTGGCGCGATCGATCGAGATATCAATGGTGGGGTAATCCTGTGCGGGGCCGACTTGCAAGTCGCGCAGTTCAGGGATCGCTGCCAGTTTCTCGCGAACCTTGCCAGCATATTCAAGATTCGCCGCCATGTTCGGGCTGCTGATCTGCACATCGACTGGCGTGGGTGAACCAAAGCTCATCACTTCACTCACGAGGTCGCCCGGTTCAAACGAAAGGCGAAGCCCGTTGAGCCGTGTGTCGATCTGCTCCTGCGGCAGCAAGTCGGCACGATATTGCTCGGTGAGCCACTGTTTCAACCCTTTATCGAGCTTGGTACGAAGTCGCTCCTTGAGTTCCTCGACGCGCACGCCCGAGCCGTCTTTGAGATCAACGCGGAAAAGGACTTCTTCCGGACCGCTGGACCACTGGTAGACGCCTTGCACGGGATAAGTGCTGGGGAACATGCCTATGTAGCCAAGGCTCATGTCGACGCCGCCGGGGCCGACCTCTTCACCGATGAGGCGGGCTGCCTCCTGTGTCATGGCCTCGGTGCGTTCGATGCGTGTGCCCGTGGGCGCCTTCATTCTCAAGAGGAACTGGGCCTTGTCGCTGGGCGGGAAGACCGATGTGCCGATGTTCGCATAGAGGGCCAACACGAGGCCGATGGCAACGGCGAAGTACGCCGGGACAATAAGCATCCGGTAGTGCACGATGCGGGCAAGCACGGCTTCGTAGCGGACGAGGAACTTGTCGAAGAAGCCGGACTTCTGTTTGATTTCGCCCTCGGGGATCGGCTTGAGCAGCCACACACACATGACCGGGACGAAGGTGCTGGAGAGCAAGTAGCTGGCGATCATGGCGAAGCCGACGGCGAGCGAGAGCGGCACGAAGAGTTCGCGGGCCGCCCCTTCCATGAAGAATGCAGGAACGAACACGGCCAGGATGCAGAGCATCGCCAGAAGTCGCGGCACGGCCGTGTCGGCGTTTCCTCGCCGCACCGCCACGGCGAGCGAATCGGTCCGAAGCATCTGCGTGTGGATGTTCTCAATCTCGACGGTCGCTTCATCGACGAGGATGCCGACCGCCAGAGCGAGCCCGCCGAGAGTCATCAGATTGACCGTCTGCCCGGCGAGCGCCAGCGCGACCAGCGACCCGATGATC
>JBGSZR010000137.1:0-10997 GCA_041750275.1 Gemmataceae bacterium | reverse complement strand
TCGCGGCGATCGTTGAGCGCCAGGCTCAGGGCGGTCACGAGTTCATCGGGCGTGAGGCGAAGGCGGCCGCTGGCATCGGGCGAGCCGCCACCGAGTTCGCTACGAAACATGGCGTCCGTGCGGAGCAACACCGCTTGCAGCATGGTGCGCACGGCACCGGGGCGGTCGCCGGCTTTGGCGCACTTCTCATAGAGGTCGACGAAGCGAGCCACTTCTTCATCGGTGGGAACGCGGCCAATCGCGAGGCGGAATTGCAACTTCACGGCCGCTTCGAGTTGGGGGCGGGTCGGCTCGAGTGCGGGATCCATCAGCGTGACGAACTCACGCACGCTGTCGTTCTTGCCGCGGGGCTTGCCATCAATGATCTCGTGTGCGGTCTGCACGCCGACCATCGCCTCGGCATTGCGAATCAAAATTTCGGTGCTGGGTTCATCGATGCTGTACAGGCTGGCGAAGTCCTTGATGCCGCGTTCAGGGGTGAGCGTGAAAGGTTGCACGAGGCCAGCGGGCGTCTTCCCCCGGGCCAGGCCCTTGCTGAAGCCGAGGTACGCTTCCGGGCTGAGACGCCACACACGCGGCGGACTGGCTGGTTCAACTTGTGCGGGGGTGCCGAACAGGAGTTCATGCGGGATGAGGTTGCCTTCATTGGGCAGCTTCGCCGTGGCCTCACCCGTGCGGGCGCTGATCCAGGCCACGGCCTGGCGCACGGCGGCATCATCAGGGCGAGTCTGCTTCGGCGGCGGCATCAGGCCATCTCGCAACTGATCGCGCACGGCCCGCCAACGGTCGCGATCGCGCGACACCTCGGCTGGCAAATCATCAAGTCGCAGGTCGCCCAGTTGCTTATCTGGTCCGTGGCATTTCACGCAGTGCGTTTGAAGCAGAGGTGCGATTTTGGTGCGGAAGGAGTCGTCCGCGGATGCGGGCGTGCTGGCGAGAAGAAAGGCCATCAGGCAGGCGAGGCGAAGCATGCGACACTCGGCAAGGACACGCAGTAAATCGGGCACCGAGAAAGAGAACCCCGCAGCGGGGGCAGGCAGACAGAACTGCGTGAAGCAGTTACGCGCCGGCTACGTGAGTGGCCGGACTCCCTGCGAATCTGATTGGCGTGAAATGGAGCTTGGATAAAGCCACCGGCCACGACCGCGGGCCGGCTTACCAGGCTATTGAGTTCGCCAGCAGCAATCACTTCTTCTCAGGTGCCTTTTCCCACCCGAGCAGCACCACGGTGGGCTTCTCGGGTGGTTTCTCGCCGAGCGGAATCACAAGTTCGTTCGTGTCCTGCATGCGTTTGAGGTTCTTCTGCCCATCGAGGAATTCATCGGGGCCGAGCAGGTCTTCGAAGTCCTTGATGCCGTAGTGCATGGGAAGCACGTAGAAGCGTGGCTTGAGTTGTTCGACCACTTTCTTGGCCTGTTCGCCGTTCAGGGCGTAGATGCCGCCGACGGGGAGCATGAGCACGTCGATGGGGCCGATGTCCTTGATCTGAGCGGCTTCGAGCACGTGCCCGGTGTCGCCAAGGTGGCAGAACGTGTAGCCATCGACATCGACGATCCAGGCACCGACCTTGCCGCGTTGCATGCCACTGGTGGTGTCGTGAAACGTGCCGACGGTGCGAACGCGAATGTCGCCGATCTTTTTGTCGACGATGTTCCATTCGGTCTTGTTGGGCTTGGGCTCAGTAATGCCGACGAGGATATCCTTGGGTCGACCGGCCAGGACGCCGATCTGCGTGTGGTCGTTATGCAGATGGCTGAGCAGGGCGATATCGGCGTTGATCTCCATGCTGGGCCGGCCGAAGGCCATGATGGCGTGCGGATCGAAAATGATCTTCTTGCCCGTGCTTGTCTCAAGCTGGAAGAAGGAGTTGCCGAAATAGCGGAGCGTCAGCTTCTTCGCACCATCCTTCGCAGGCGGCGGCGGGTCCTTCGGTTCCTGGGCCGCGGCGAGAGGCAGACCGAGTGCAAAGATGATCAGCAGGCAATATCGCGGCATCTCGAACTCCCAGAACAGACGGTATCTAGTGACGATTGAACGGAGGCTGCCTAACCGAGGAACCATTTCATCAGGTTCCAGCCGGGATCAAAACGGATCGCTCCGTTCCTGGCAGCGACCTCATCGTAGGTGGCGGACGTGTCGGGCGTGATGCCGGTGCCGCAGGCAGCGAAGGGAACGGCACCGTAGGCATGGGCCCGCGTGCGCAGCGTGGTGCGGTGATCGGGCTCGACCAGCAAGCGCCAGTCGCCGTGGCGGGGTAACGCGTCGAGCAGCGGTCCGACGATGTGCTCGTCGATGCGTTCCAGTGCTTTCACTTTCTCGTCGGCCCGGCCTTCGTGCGAGGCTTCATCGGGCGCTTCGACATGCACACAGACGAGATCGAAGGCTCCGAGTGCTTCGATGCCATATTTCCCCTTGGCGGCATAATCGGTGTCAAGATAACCCGTGGCACCAGGGACATCGATGCGGTGCCAGCCGAGCAGCACGCCAACACCGCGGACAAGATCGACGGCCGAGATGATGGCCCCGCGCGGTCCGTAGGCGGTGCCGAATGGCTCGATGACGGGTGCCTTACCCTGCCCCCAGAGCCAGACTTGCGTGGCCGCTTTCTTCCCTTCGGCGATGCGCCGCTGGTTCACGGGGTGCACCGCAAGAATAGGTTTGCTCGCTTCCATCAGCGCCACGAGGATGTCGCGACCCGGCCCCTGTGGCAAGTAGTCTGCGACGGGCTGATCCGGGATGTCGTGTGGGGCCTGGCAACTGGTACCGGCAAAGGGCGATTGCTCGCTTTTGCCACGCCAGACAAGGATATTGCGATATTGCACACCGGGGACGAACTCGATGACGCCGCCGGCGATCTCCTGGCCGCCGAGTTGCTCGTGGAGGGCGCGAATAAGTGGGCCGCCGTCCTCACTCGAGATGTGCCCGGCGGTGAAGTCCCGCATGTGGCCATCAGGAACATACACCAGGTTGCAGCGGATGGCGAAATCGTTCGGCCCGAGGTGAATGCCCATCGCGGCGGTTTCGAGCGGGGCCCGGCCCGTGTACACCTTCAGCGGGTCGTAGCCGAACAGGGAGAGCGTGGCGACATCTGACGCGGGCGTGAGTGAATTGGGGACGTTGTTGGAGAGGCCAACGACACCGAGTTTCGCGGCGCGATCCATGTGGGGCACGCGGGCCGCCTGCAACGGCGTGAGCCCGCCGAGTGCCTCGAGTGGTTCATCGGCACAGCCGTCCGGAATGACAATAGCGTATTTCATGGGAGAAGTTATAGGACCTCGAGAATGTGTTCGCCGCCGTGAGCCGGGTTGCCGATGAGCTTTCGGGCTCGCATGTCGATCACCCAGTCCATCATCTCCAGTGGAATCTGGCCAATCAGAACAGGGTTGCCTTCGGGCACTTCGATCACGTCCGTGGCCATGTCGCGGCCCATGATTTCGAGGCGTGCTGTGCCGTATACGTTTAAAGTGCGTTCGCCGCCCGCTGTGATGCCCCGCTTCTCGTATTGCTTGGTCAGGCCGAGTTGATCGAGAAGCGATTTGGGCATGGAGAGTGTGGTGGCTCCGGTATCGACCAGCGCATCGGGGACCACGAGCTTTCGCACCTGCTCGGGCGTTCGATTTCCCAGGCGAGCTTCATTCAGATCGTGAATATTGTAAATTGTCGCTTCAGTCAGCACGCGGCCCATGTCTTCGTTCTCCATGTCCGGCCTCCGGCTCGCGCACAGGTGATGCCGAATTCTAACACAATTAGAACGCGTTCGGCTATGCTCGGGGCTGTCGTGGATATTTCCAAAAATACCGGACTGCTCAGCCCATCAGATGGCATTACTTTGCGATGGCGGATGGAGGCACATGATGGCCACAGCCCAGTTGGGGCCGATTCGACAGTTCCTTTCACGGGTTCGGGCGGTTGCGGCGCTCGAGGCCGGCGACGGGGAACTGTTGCACCGCTGGAGCCGGGAACGCGATGAATTCGCCTTTGCCGCGCTGGTGAAACGCCACGGCGGCCTCGTGCTCGGCGTGTGCCGTCGCGTGCTGCGCGACTCGCACGCCGCCGAGGATGCATTTCAGGCCACATTCCTGGTGCTGGCGAGGAAGGCCGATTTGGTGCATCCGCCAGGCGTGCTGGGCCCGTGGCTCCACGGCGTGGCATACCGCACTGCCTTGAAAGCCCGAGGTCGAGCCGTACGTCGGCAAGTCATCGAACGCGACTACGCCCAGCAGGCGCGCGGCCAGCAGTTCCATACTGACGACAGCGAACTGGGCCCCTTGCTGGATGAACAACTGAACGCCTTGCCTGCGAAGTACCGCCAGCCATTGATCCTTTGTGGCGTGCAAGGGCTGGCCAAGGCCGAAGCCGCTCTGCGACTGGGCGTTCCTGAAGGCACCGTATCCAGCCGACTCGCCCGCGGCCGCGACTTGTTGCGGGATCGGCTCGTGCGGCGCGGCGTGATTGTGCCGGCCGCAGTTCTAGCGGCGATCCTGGAATCGTCTTCCGTCCCGGCGGCCCAGGCAAACGCCGCTGCTGCGATGGCCGCCGGAATTGCACCGGTGTCCCCAACTGTTTACGCTCTCTCCCTGGAGGTTCTCAACGCCATGACTCTCGTCAACTGGAAATGCCTGAGTGTGCTCGCCGTCGCGATCGCCTTCACCGGCGGCGGTCTCGGTCTCTACTCTGTGAACGCCGACGACAAGAAGCCGCAACCCGAAGTTGTGAAGAAGCCCACCAAGCCAGGCGATGGCCAGAAGAACCAGAATGATGGCGACAAGCCGGCCGTCAAGAAGCCCGAAGGCGACAAGCCGGCCGTCAAGAAACCCGAAGGCGACAAGAAGCCCGAGGGCGAGAAGCCGGGCGTTCGCCTGAGCAAGGCAGGTGGCAAGATTACCGCTGTGAACGTGAAGGAGGGGACAATCACCGTGATTCGCCAGCGCGATAGTGGGATGATCGAAGAGTTCGTGAAACTCGGTGCCGATGCCAGGATCATGGTGGATGGCAAACCCGCGGAACTCAAGGACGTACCAACGGGTGCCATGAGCAGTTTCATGCTCGCACCGGGCAAGAAGGATGGCGAACAACCTCAGATCGTGGAACTCCGGGTCAACGGGCCCTCCCTCGCAGGACTGGTGGTGTCGATCGATGCCAAGAGCATTACCGTGAACACCAATGGCAACGAAGGCAATAAACCGCCCAAGGCCATCAAGTTCGCAGCCAATGTCAAGTATTCGGGCGGGCGCGAAGGAAGCACGCTGGCAGATGTGAAGCCCGGCGACAAGGTAATTGTCGTGCTCTCCTCCGATCAAAGCAGTGCCATCGCGGTCAACGGCGGCGGTGTGCGTCGTGAAGGCGACAAGAAGCCCGAGGGCGAAAAGAAGCCCGAGGGCGAAAAGAAAGAATGACACGACACGGCGAACAGCCCCTGTACAGGGGCTGTTCGAATCAACAGAAACCGCAAGGTTATTCCCAAGGGTCAGGAACAGCCCCCTCACGGGGGCCGCTCGCCTATAAAGTTCGGGGTGTTCCGGTGCTTCACATCATGCTGCGTCCCGCACTCGCGTTGCTTGTGATTGGTTTCTGTGGCAGAGCGCTTTCGGCCCAGGAACTGCGAGACGACTCCATTCGCACACTCAAAACCGCTTCCAGCTTCTACCGCACCCAGGTTGCGAGCCACGGCGGCTACGTTTACTACTACTCGCTCGATCTGAAGGATCGCTGGGGCGAAGGGAAGGCATCCCCCGATATTCTGTTCGTGCAACCGCCCGGCACACCCACCGTCGGAATGGCGTACCTCAGTGCCTATGCCGCCACGGGCGATTCCTTCTATCTCGATGCCGCTCGCGAAACAGCGGATGCCCTGCGGTTCGGCCAGCTTCAATCCGGCGGCTGGACCCAGACGATCCACTATGCACCCGGCAATCGCGTCGGCAAATACCGCAACGGCAAGGGCGGCACCTGGAATGCTTCCTCACTGGATGATGGCCAGACGCAAGCCGCACTGCTCATGCTGATGCGGGCGGACCAGGCACTCAGCTTCAAAGACGTCGCCATCCACGAAGCCGCCGTGTTTGGGCTCACCGCCTTATTGAAGGCGCAATTCCCCAACGGGGCCTTTCCGCAAATCTGGACCGGGCCCGTCGATGCCACGAAGCCCGTGCTCAAGGCCAGGTATCCCGATTACGACTGGAAAACCGAGGGCCGCGTGAAAAACTACTGGGACTACTACACACTCAACGATGGCCTGGCGGGAAGCGTCGCCGAGGTGCTCATCGCCGCCCACACCATCTACAAGAACGACCAGTACCGCGCTGCACTCCTGAAGCTCGGCGACTTCCTGATGGCCGCCCAGATGCCCGACCCACAGCCCGGCTGGTGCCAGCAATACAACTTCGAGATGGTCCCAATCTGGGCCCGCAAGTTCGAACCCTCCGCCATTACCGGCTCGGAATCGCAGGATGTGATGAAGACGCTCATCGCCATCAGCCGCCATACGGGAGAGAAGAAGTACCTCGAATCGATCCCGCGGGCACTCGCCTATTTCAAGAAATGCATCCTGCCGGAGGGCAAGATCGCCCGCTACTACGAATTCAAGACGAACAAGCCGCTTTACATGGATGCCGCCTATCAGCTGACGTACGACGATTCCACAGCCCCGAGCCACTACGGCTGGAAACAGCCGGCCCACTTCGATGAGATCGAGAAAGCCTATCAGGATGCGATGATGGACGCTCCTTTGCCGCGGCCGCGAAGCGCGAAGGAACTGGAACCACGGGTGAAGCAAATCGTGAAGGATCTGGATGCGGAGGGTCGCTGGGTCAACACCTACAACGGCGAGCGCCTCGTCGGTCAGCCGAAGTTTGCGAATGGATTCCGTTACATTTCCTCGGAGACTTTCAGCCGCAACGTGGAAGTGCTGAGTGTGTATCTCCTATCAGGCAAGTAGCGCGTGGGTAGTGTCTCAGTTTGCGTCGTAGGTCAGCCTTTCGACGCTGACATTCCGCAGAAAAGCATTAATACGTCAGCCTGGAAAGGCTGACCTACGCAAGCTGAGTCACTACCTGCGCGTGACTTGACTTCAGCCACGTCCGTGCCCGGAGTCCTCTCGTCACACGCTTCGCGTTGGCACGACTTCCCTTCTCCGGTAGACTTCGGCAGCGGTCTTTCTGCGTTCGCCGAGGTGCATCATGTTCCCGGGATTGCTGGCTGGTGCGATTCTGACCATGGCGGTTCCGCCGACGGCGGATTCGCGCACCGAGAACCGCAAGGACGCACTCGCGAAGTACGGTGCGGCACTCTGGCAGGCGAAACGCGATCGGCTTCTCAGTGCAGCGAAGCAACTCGAAGCCGTGGCCCGACAGGATGCGGACGCCACCGCTCCGCTCAAGGAACTGGTGCGAATTTATTCGCAGGTGGGCCGCGAACTCGAAGCGATCCGCATCGCCCGCAAGGTGATCGCGAAGGATCCCGCCGATGTGGACACGGCGCACCTGCTGGCGCGGATGCTCTACGATGCCGGGGAATTCCAGGAAGCGGCGGTGGTCGCGAAGCTTGCCGCGGACAGCCCCACCCTCACCGATCGCCCCGATCGTGCACTCGCCATCTACCGCGACCTGGCCACCATCTGTGATGCCGGCGGCGACCATGCCTCGGCCGAGGCGGCGCTGCGGCGTGCCCTGAAACTCTTCACGGAGAACCGCAAGCTGGTGCTGCTCACGGGGCTCTACACGCCCCGCGAGATCGACTTCGAACTCGCCGAGACGCAGGAACGCCTGGGCCGCATTCTGGTGAAGGAACGCCGCTTCGACGATGCCACCACCGCCTTCCAGGCCGCACACGATCTGTTCGAGAAACTCGGTGACACCTCTTCCGCGGCTCGTCTGAACTGGAACCTCTCCGGCACGCTCATGGCCAGGGGCGACCCGGTGGCCGCACTTGAACGCCTGGAACGCTATCTGAAACTCAAGCCTCAAGCTGTCGAACCGTTCGAGCGCTTCGCCACGCTGATGCACCAGGTGGGCCGCGGTGGGCAATGCGTGCGATCGCTTCGCGCCTATGCCGCAGATGATCCGAAGAACCTTGATTTACTCGCCATTCTCGCGGCGGAACTGGATCGCAACCCTGCCACCCGCCACGAGGCCGAGGCGATCTTTACCCGGCTTGCCGAAACGAGCAACGAGAAACCACACGTGCGTGTGTGGGTGCGATCTTGCAGCGAAACCGATCAGGCCAAGCTCGTGCTCGATGAACTTGATCATCTGTACAAGCTCGTGGCCGACGAGAAGGCCGATCTGAAGAAGCAGGGGTTTGCCGCCGAGAAGGCCCGCGTGATCGGTGCCGTGTTGCGGGACGAGCCGGAATGGTGCAGTGCCCTGTTTCGTGTTGCGGCCACCGAGCTGCGTGCCGGCGTGCCGCGAACGAATCAGACCTGGCAACTCCTGGGGTTGCTGGCCGCTCGCCATCGCAAACTCGAATATGCGGTACTGCAGTTCCGCGAGGCCGTGCGCAATGCACCGGTGGAAACGGAAACCGATGCCTACGTCGGCCTGATCGATGCGCTGCGTCGGCTGCGCCGCCCTGCGGATATCGCTGCCGTGTGCCGCGAGGGATTGCAGAATTCCCGCTCCACAGCACCCGTGTTCTTCAACTATCACCTCTGCATTGCCCTGGCAGAACTCGGCGATGAGGACGGTGCCATCGCTGCAGCCGACAAGGCCATTCTGCAATCCGGCGACCGGGCCCGGCTCGAAACGCGACTCCGCAAGGTGTGGGTCCTGCACACCGTCGGCCGCACGGATGAGGCCATCGCACTGGCGAAGAAGTTGTTCGAGGACTTCCACACACCCGCCGAGCGCATCCGCATTCACCATGGTCTGGCCGGCGCTTACTACGCCGCGAAGAAATACCCCGAGTGGGAAGCCGAGTTGCGTGCGGTCCTGGATATCGACCCGGACGATGCGGGTGCCTGCAACGATCTCGGCTACCACCTCGCCGACCAGGGCCGCAACTTCGACGAAGCCGAGTTGCTCGTACGCCACGCGATAGCGATCGATCGCATGGAACGCCGCAAGGCCGGCGATGCGGAACTGGAGAACGCCTCATATCTCGATAGCCTCGGCTGGGTGCTCTTCCGCCAGGGTAAACTCGCCGAAGCCCGAGCCCTCATCGAGCGGGCGACCACGCTATCCGAAGGTGCGGTGAGTGGCGAAATCTGGGACCACCTCGGCGACATCTGCTTCCGACTGAACGATAAGCCCGCGGCCAAGTTGGCGTGGAAGAAGGCCGAAGCTGCTTATGCCACCGATGCCCGGGCCCGGCGCGAAGGCCGAGCGGATGAGGTGACACGCAAGTTGAAGCGGATCCCGTGACTTTGCCGTGCACATGCCTTCCTGACGCGTTACGATGGTTGCAACGGTTGGTAGGCCCGGGCGGGGCTCGCCGTTCGCTTTCCTCGTAGTGCGGTGTGCCATGTCCCGACTTTCATCCCTCTTGCTCGTGCTCCCTTTGGGGCTCGGATATGGCGCGACCTGCTTCGCGGGCGCAGCGGGTGCGAAGCTCGCCAACGCCGAGGAAGTCCGCCGCGACCTCGGCCTGTCCCCGGCGTACAGCAACGTGGCTCTGCGCAATGTGAAGATCGCCATTCTCGATGCGGGATTCGCCGGGCTGGAAGGGAAGAAGGAATACCTCCCCGCGGACACGGTGCTGGTCGAACACTACGATCCCGCATTCATCGCACGCACGGGCATCGGCGAAGCCAACTTCTCGAAACCACTGCTCCCCAACGATCCACACGGCCGGCTCATGGCCCAGATCGTGTGGGCCACCACCGGCAGTTCACCGGATGGCCCGCATTTCTTCCTGCTCAATGCGAATGGGCCGACGATGTTTCGCCGGGCCGTGCGGTACGCCATCGAGCAGAGAGTGGATGTGATCCTCTTCAGCGGCACCTTTGAAGGAGCCGGCAACTACGATGGCCGCGGGCCGATCAACGCCGCCGTGGATGATGCCACCCGGGCCGGCATCATCTGGGTGAACGCGGCCGGCAACACCGGCAAAGCCGTCTTTAATGGCCCAGTCATTCTCGGTGCCGATGGCTATGTCCGCTTCGTCGGGGCAGCCGATAGCTCGGCCCTGCGCTTCACCAATCGCTTCGACGAGAACACCGTCACCATCACACTCACCTGGAACGACTACCGCGACACCGAGGACGCTGGCACGAACAAGGATCTCGACCTCATCGTGGAAGATGCCCACGGCAAAGTGGTTGGCAGCAGCACCCTCAAGCAGATCTCGGCGGGACGTGATGCGGGCATAAACGAGACGACGAACCCTCGCGAACGGGTGGTGCTGGCGGACTTGCCCGGCGCGAAGCCCGGCCAGGAGTACCGCATTCGCGTGAAGGCGAACACGGCAAACTTCACCCTCAGCGATCGCCTTCGCGTGCTTGTGACGGCCCAGCGGGACGCGACATTCCTCGACCCCGACACCGGAAAGCAAACTCAGCCAGTGGTGCTGCTGGATGCGAGCGGCTCGGGCGAGATTTATCCGCCTGCCGATCATGCCAGCGTGCTGACAATCGGCGATTCGTCGCGCAGCTCAGCACAGGGGCCCACGGCCGATGGACGCATGAAGCCCGATGTGGTGGTGGCGAACTCGACCGCCCGCTTCAGCAATGGTGATGAGACCGCGGGCAACTCGAACTCGGCCGCCTATTTCGCCGGTGTGGTCTGCACGCTCAAGGCGACACAACCACGCCTTAATGCCGACCACCTGCGAGCCTGGGCCCGTTATCTCGATTCGCAGGCGGCGACCTCGGATGCTCGATATCCGGTGGCACCGACCCGGCCGATTCCGCTGGTGGCTCCTGCCTCACCGCTGACGGATGGGCCGCTGCCGTTACCCTTGAGCCCGAACCAGCTGCGAGCGATGAAGTTCGCAGAGGGTTTGAAGGACGACGCTCGCCGCCAGCCGGGGTTGCCGCCCTTGATCGTGATCTCGGGCCCGCG
>JBGSZR010000136.1:0-2726 GCA_041750275.1 Gemmataceae bacterium | reverse complement strand
CGGCGAAGGCGGCATGGGCAGCGTCTGGCGGGCGAAGCAGACCGAAGCGGTCAAGCGGTTCGTCGCGGTGAAGCTCATCAAGGCCGGAATGGATTCGAAGCAAGTCCTCGCCCGGTTCGAGGCCGAGCGGCAAGCGTTGGCGATGATGGATCACCCGAACATCGCCAAAGTTCTCGACGGCGGTGTTCATGAAAGCCACCCGTTCTTCGTCATGGAACTGGTCAAGGGCGTTCCGATTACGGAATACTGCGACCATCGGAAGCTGACGCCGCAGGAGCGGCTGGAACTGTTCGTACCGGTCTGCCAAGCGATCCAGCACGCGCATCAGAAGGGGATCATTCACCGCGACATCAAGCCGAGCAACGTGCTGATCGCGTTGTACGACGACCGGCCGGTGGTGAAGGTCATCGACTTCGGCGTCGCCAAAGCGACCTGCGGGACGCTGACCGAGCGGACGATCGACACCGGTTTCGGCGGCGTGGTCGGCACGCCGCAGTACATGAGTCCCGAACAGGCGACGTTCAACAATTTGGACATCGACACGCGCTCGGACGTGTACGCACTCGGCGTGCTGCTTTATGAACTGCTCACCGGGTCGCCTCCGTTCGCGTCGAAGGAATTCGAGAAGCGCGGGCTCCTCGAAATCCTTCGCGTGGTTCGCGAAGAGGAACCGCCGCGGCCGAGCACCAAACTGAGCACGGCGGACGCACTCCCGACGCTCTCGGCCAACCGCGGCACCGAACCCAAGAAGTTGACCGGTCTCTTGAAGAACGAACTCGACTGGATCGTGATGAAGGCGTTGGAGAAGGACCGCACCCGCCGCTACGAGACGGCCAACGGTTTCGCGGCGGACGTGCTGCGCTATCTCAGTGGCGAGGCGGTGCAGGCCCATCCACCGAGCAACGCCTATCGGCTGAAGAAGTTCGTGCGGCGGAACAAGGGGCGGGTGATCGCGGCGAGTCTGGTGTTCTTCGCTCTGCTGGCCGGCATGTCGGGGACGACATGGGGGCTGATCCGGGCGGAGGCGGCCCGCCGGGGGGAAGCCGCCCAACGGGAGGTGGCGGAGGCGAACGAACGAGAAGCGCACGCCGAGAAGGCGAAGGCCGTTGTCGCCTCCGCCGCCGAGAGGCGGGCGAAAGAACTGACCGAGAAGCGTTTGACGCAGATCGAGAGGGGCAACGAGATCATCACTTCGATCTTCGCCGACCTGAACATGTGGCGATTGAGAGAAGGGACCGAGCCACTGGAGGCGGTGCTGGCGATGCGACTCGTGGAGGCGGCCGGGCAACTGGAAGGCGAAGCCGTGGGCGATCCGCTGGCGGTGGCCGTACTGCAGCATCGTCTCGGCGAGTCGCTGCTCAGTCTGGGATATCCACGGGACGCGATCCCGCTGTTCCTCAAGTCCGGTGAAACCCGCGCGGCAAGGCTGGGGGCGGACCACCCGGACACGCTCACGAGCCTCAACAACCTGGCGGTGAGCTACCACGGCGTCGGCCGACTGGACAAAGCGCTGCCGCTTCTGGAAGAGGCGCTGATGCGAAGCAGAGCCAAGCT
This sequence comes from Gemmataceae bacterium, assembly GCA_041750275.1. Taxonomy (GTDB): domain Bacteria; phylum Planctomycetota; class Planctomycetia; order Gemmatales; family Gemmataceae; genus JBGSZR01. Next base: position 1,172 of record JBGSZR010000136.1, on the reverse strand, counting down.
GGGGGCCGACCACTCCGACACGCTCACCTGCATGGCCAACTTGGCGACGTACTACCTCGAGGTCGGCCGACTGGACAAGGCCCTGCCGCTGCAGGAGGAGAACCTGACGCGCATGAAAGCCAAGCTGGGGATCGACGATCCACACACGCTCACCAGCATGGGCAACCTGGCGGAGGGCTACCGCGCCGCCGGCCGACTGGACAAAGCTCTACCGCTTCTGGAAGAGACCTTGGCGCGCCGACGGGCGATCTTGGGGGCCGACCACGCACATACGCTCGCCGGCATGGGCAACCTGGCGGAGGGCTATCAAGCCGCCGAGTTGTTGGACAAGGCTCTGCCGCTGTTGAAGGAGACTCTCACACTGATGCGGGCCAAGTTGGGAGCCGACCACCCGCACACGCTCACCAGCATGGCCAACTTGGCGGCGGGCTACCGAGCCGCCGGCCGGCTGGACAAGACGCTTCCGCTGTTGGAGGAGACCTTGGCGCGAATGCGGGCCAAGCTGGAGTCCGACCACCCGCACACGCTCGCTCTCATGAGCAACCTGGAAGAGGGCTACCGCGTCACCGGCCGGCAGGACCGGGCTCTGCCGCTCCACGAAGAGGCGGCGTTGGGGATCGAGAAGCTTCGATACCAGCAAGAATTCGCGGGTCGGATAATTTCCAACACCATCTTTGCATACGAGGCCGCCGGACAGGACGACCGGGCCGAGACTTGGCGTCGGAAGTGGCTGGCGGTGGCGAAGGAACGCTCCGGAGCCGACTTGCTCCCCTCTGCCGGTGATCTGGCGGCGCTCGGCATGAACCTGCTCCGGCAGAAGAAGTGGGTGGACGCCGAAACCGTTCTGCGCGAGTGCCTGGCCATCCGCGAGAAAGCCCAGCCCAGCGGTTGGCTGACATTCAACTCCCGGTCGATGCTCGGTGAGGCACTGCTCGGCCAGAAGAACTATACCGAGGCGGAACCGTTGCTGCTCAAAGGCTACGAGGGACTGAAGCAGCGGGAAAAGTCGATCCCGCCGCACGCTGCGAACCGCCTCCCCGAAGCGCTCGACCGGCTGATCGCGCTGTATACTGCGACGCAGAAGCCGGAAGAAGTGAAGAGGCACGCGGCCGAACGGGCGAAGCATCCGTCGCCCCGCGCGGTGGCCCCGGCGCCGCGTGAGAAGAGGTGAC
>JBGSZR010000135.1:0-2389 GCA_041750275.1 Gemmataceae bacterium | reverse complement strand
CTGGGATCGACGACGGGGGCGGCCGGTGTGGCCGTCAGGGTGGCCGCGACAGGCGGGTTCGCGCCCGGCAATGGTGGCGGACTGGGCAAATGTGACGGCGGCAATGGTACTGGCACCGCGGTCGCCACCACGATGTTCGGGCTGTTTGCACCCGCAGCCTTCGTTGGTGGCAGCAAGTAACCCGCTGTGTCCAGGGCTGGCCGCAATGAGGTCACTGCATTTTCGGGCGGTGGCGTCTTCACGATCGCCGTGTCCACGACAGTACCCCCAAACGGCTCCGAGGGCTTGCCGCCGGGCACCACGCTTGGCAGGCTCGGCATTCGCTGATCTGGCCCCACCGCGAGCTTGTCCGCCACGGCTCGCACGAGTGGATCCGGTTGCGGCTGCACGAAACAGCGGTTCTTCACATCCGAGATGCCCGACACCGAACGCACACACATCTCGGCCCACTTCGCATGATCCGAGCTCGGCACCGGCCCACCAATCACCGCAACCCGATCGACGACGCTGACGATCAAGGTCACGTGCTGCAGGCGCGGTTCGGCATCGAGTGCCGCCATGGCGGCCCGGGCCAGCATCGTGTCCGGTGAGACCGTTGGAATCGAGGCGGTCGGTGCGGTGACGGTCGAACCGCGTGAGGAAATGTTCAACGTTCCCGTGGGCAGAGCGATTGCGGGCACCGCCACAACGGCGAGGCCGCAGCCGGAAGCAATCGCCAGGCGACGCAGGAAGCGAACGGGTACACATCCGTGTGTGAGTGTGGGGGGACGATTCATGGTGCAGGCCTCACAACCCAGGCCGGCGAACGGTACGACCGTTAACGCCCGACCACGGAGGTGTGAAAGTATTCTCTGCAGACCGAACGAGTGGGGGAACGCGACTTGAATCAATTCCGCCCGAGTGGACCACATTCAGGGTCCATGCGCGACACTCGGGAAAGGCAGTGGGATAAGCGAAGGGGTTCGATTTGGGTAAGCTTTGCGGGCGCTCAGTCAAGGGTCAGAATTCGCTCGAACCCTTGATTGCGTTGCCGCTTTCTGAACACTCGGGGCACCAGCACCACGATCATTACGATCCCTGAGCGTTCGCAGAGGGCGAACGGTTGGCCTGCGTGCGCTGCGGGTGAGAAGTTTTCTACTCGCAAATGCTTAAAAGGCCCCGCGATTAAAAATCGAGGGATCGAATTCATCCACGGGTTCACCCTTGTTGGTGGGGCTGGGCCCTGGTGGTGGCAACGGCGGTGCTTCCTGACCGAACGAACTCGAAGAGGTCGAGGTCGTCGGCACTTCCGGCCACGGTGAGGTGGCCACGGACGTTGTGCTTGCGGCGGGAACCACAGACTCGGCCTTCACCACCACATTTGGCTTCGCTGGAGGCGGCGTGGGGGTGCCGATGGCGGCGTAAGCCCACACTTCCAGATTGCGATAGGCCGCCATTGAACGCGCGGTGAACGCCGATTCCTTCATGCCGCCGTGTGCGGCCAGGGCCTTCACCAGCAGTGGGCTCTTGGCTGGTTCGGTCCGGTTCAACTGGGCTGCGGCCGCGATCAGATTCGGGCGTGCAGACTCAATTCCCGAAAGGTGATCGGTGCCGCGAGCGAGCTTGAAGCGGCTGGTGTGATTGGCCTTCGCGTGGCACTCGGCGCAGAGATTGCCAAGGATTGGCTGAATGTGAGCCGTGAACACGGCCGCAGCTTCCGGGGACACATCCAGATCCGGCTCCGCCACGGCGGCGGGCGGTATGGCCGGCGGAATTGGCGGAGGTTCCTTCCCCATCGGTGGTGGCGGCACACCGGGCAACGTCGGACCATTCGGATTCGCGGTCGGCCCGCTCTTCGGCGATGGGGCCGTACCGGCTTCGGGGAACTTCTCCAGCGACTCTTCCAGGGTGCGAACCATCTGCAACGCCGAGGCGTTCTTCGCATCGAGCCGCACCACCTCGCGAGCCTCGGTGAGTGCCTGCGAACGCATACCGTGGAACATGCACCACTTCGCCACCTTGAGCCGGGCAACCGGGTCGGTGGCACTGGCCTTGCCCATCATGTAGCGATAAACATCGTCCTTCGATTTGCCGACGAAGAGCACATCCGCCTTGGCGAACGGCCGATCGAGTGCTCCCTGCCGCACGATCACCTTCTCGCCGTTCTGTGTGACCTGCCCCTCGATCAACTTCTCATCCTTCAGCACCACGAACTGCCGCTCGACCGTGAGTGTCTGCGTCGAACTCGGTTGCGGTGTTCCACCCGTGACCGGTGTTGGTGGCGGCACACTCGGCAACGGACGGGGTGCAGGAAGTGGCTCCTGCTCCGCCTTCGGTTCCGGTGTCACCGGCGCAGCGACCATCGGAAGCCTGGGTGTGGACGGTAGCACCGGTGTACTGGTCGGTGTCG
>JBGSZR010000134.1:0-86118 GCA_041750275.1 Gemmataceae bacterium | reverse complement strand
CCTCGCCCGGTGTGCGGCCGTGGCGCGTGGCGATGGTCTTCAGAAGCTCGACGAGGTTCAGGTTCCGCGTCAATAGCGGCTCCTGGTAGTGGCGGTTCTTCTCCTTGCGCCAGTCGTTGGCCGGCATCGCGGCGAGTCGTTCGCGCGTCATCTTGCCGGTGAGCAACCCAGAGGCCATGGGTGAATACGCCAGCACGCCGATGTTGTGTTGCAGGCAATACGGCAGCGTGGTCGGCTGCACTTCCGGGCGAACCATCGAGTAAGGCGGCTGCAACGACGTGATCGGCCCGAAGCAGGCGATTCGTTCCATTTGTGAGGCGTCGAAGTTCGAAACGCCGATCCAGCGGGCCTTGCCTTCTTCCTTGAGCTTCACCATCGTCTGCCAGCCTTCTTCGATGTCCTCTTCCGGTTCCGGCCAGTGAATCTGGTACAGATCGATGACATCCACTTTCAACCGTTTCAGGCTGGCTTCGCATTCCGCGCGAATGCTGTCGGCCTTGAGACGCTTGCCGATCTGCCGGTTCTCGTCCCAGACACGGGCACACTTCGTGAAGACGTAAGGTCGCTTGGCCACGCCTTCCAGAGCCTTCGCCACGACTTCTTCCGAATGCCCGAGTCCGTAGACGGCGGCGGTGTCGATCCAGTTGATGCCGAGGTCGAGGGCTTCGCGAATGGTGGCGATGCTATCGGCGTCATCCTGGGCTCCCCAGCCGAAGGCCCAGTCGCCGCCGCCAATGGCCCAGGCTCCGAAGCCCATGGGTGTGATGTGCAAGTCCGAGTTGCCAAGTTGCCGCGTTTGCATGTTGTTGCTCCGTAACAGCCGGCTGACAGCGGCTGCTCACCTCGATACCGTAACCTTATGCAACCCATCGTATTCATCAACGCGGTCGGGCTCACCCCCCGGCTCCTTGGCCACGCACCCCGCTTCAAGGCGATCGCCGAAACCGGCTGGCAATCGTTCATGCCCGAGGTGTTGCCCGCCGTCACCTGCACCGCGCAGGCCAGTTTGCTCACCGGCACGCAACCCGGCGAGCACGGCATCGTCGCCAACGGCTGGCTCTTTCGCGACACCACGGAGGTCCGCTTCTGGCAACAATCGAATCGATTGATTCAGGCGGAACCGCTCTATGCCACAGCACGCCGGCATGCACGGGAACGGGGCAAGGCCTTCAAGAGCGCGAAGCTGTTCTGGTGGTTCAATCAGGGTGCGGCGGTTGACATCAGCGTGACACCGAAACCACACTACGCCGTGAATGGCAATAAAGCGTTCGGCATCAGCGGCGGTCCAGCGGGGCTCACAGAATCACTCGAAGGTACGCTCGGAGCGTTCCCCTTCCCGCAGTTCTGGGGCCCGATGGCCGGAGTAAAGAGCACACAGTGGATTGCCGCCGCCAGTGCCCGTGTGCTCGCCGAACACCGGCCAGACCTCTCGCTCGTGTACTTGCCGCACCTCGACTATGAACCGCAGCGATTCGGGCCCAGCGGGTGCGACATGGCGAAGTGCGTGAAGGAACTCGATGATGCCGCGGCACCCCTGCTCGATGCTGCACATGCCATCGGCGCGAAGGTGTGGGTGGTGAGTGAATATGGCCACTGCGATGTGAAGCGGCCCGTTTATCCTAACCGCGTTTTGCGGAATGCCGGGTTGCTCGAAGTGCGGCGTGGGCCGTTCGGCGAGCAACTCGATCTTTATGGTTCGCGTGCCTTCGCCGTGGTCGATCACCAGCTGGCTCACGTGTATATTGCCGAGCCCCACGACGTGTTGCGTGCGAAGGAATTGTTATCGGCAATTCCCGGTGTGGCCCGCGTGCTGGTGGGCGAAGAGCGGCGATCGATTCACCTGGATCATCCCCGCAGCGGCGAACTGATAGTGCTCGCCGAGCCCGATGCCTGGTTCGCCTATCCCTTCTGGCTCGAGGATGGCGCGGCACCGGATTTCGCGCGATCCGTCGCCATTCACCACAAACCGGGCTTCGATCCGTGCGAACTCTTCTTCGATCCGAAGTTTTCGTTCCCGAAGCTGCATGCGGCCCGACGCATGTTGCAGAAGAAACTGGGCTTCCGCATGTCGATGGATGTGGTGCCGCTCGATGCCACGATCGTGAAGGGAAGCCACGGCCTCGCCGCCGCGGACCCGCTCGACAAGCCCATTCTGATTGGCCACGGTCCCCGCCCCACGGGTGATGGTGTCGCGATGACCGATGTGAAGGGGTTGATCCTCGGCGCTCTCGAACTGGCGTGAGGCGTTCTTGATGATGCAGGCGTTGCCGTCGGGCCTCACGGGCCTTCTGATCGATGCGGAGGAGTTCCTCTCGGCCCTGCGGTTCGCCCGGCCTGGGCTGCTGTGGTTGCTTCTCGTGTTGCCCGTGCTGGGTCTGCTCAACCGCTTTGCCGCTCACCGACGACGGCAGGCACTCCAAGCGATCGGGCAACCGTTTGCTATCGCAAACCTTGTCGTGCATCCACACGTATCGCGTCGCTGGCTGGGGCTGGCGTACCCACTCGCCTGGATTGTACTCGTGCTCGGCGTCGCTGGTCCGCGTTGGGGCAAGAGTGATGATCCCGGCGTGGCCGTCGGCCGGGATCTCGTCCTGGTCGTCGATCTGAGCCGCAGCATGACGGCGGAAGACATGAACGACCGCGATGCCAGGGCTCGCTGGCAAGCCGAAAAGCGAGGGCTTCGAAATCTCATGGACACCGTCGAGGCACGCGGCGGCCACCGCATCGCTATTGTCCTCTTCGCGGGCCGGCCCAAGATCGCTTGCCCACTCACCACGGATTATGAACATGTGCGGGCTGTGATCGAGGAGATCGATGGGGCACATCCGCCACCCGAGTGCCGCATGCCCGTGCGGAGTGATGCCATCTCGGGCACCCGCATCGGCGCGGCTCTGACCGCCGCGGTTGGACTGCATGATGCCCGCTTTCCCGGTTCGCAGGACATCATTCTGATCTCGGATGGCGACGACCCCGGCGACGATCAAGAATGGAAGGACGGCATCACCGCAGCCCTGGAAGCGGGCATCCCCGTCCACACGGTGGGGCTTGGCGATCCGATGCAACCGATCCCCATCACCATCGGTGATCCAGAGAACCTGGACTTCGTGGGCACAAAACTGATGGAAGCACCCCTTGAGCAAATCGCCCGGGACACACGCGGTGAATACGTGCCTGCTCGGCGCGAGGAGCCGATGCTCGGCAACTTCTTCCGCACGCGAATCGAGCCCTTTGCTTCCCGCGAGGTCAGCGACGAAGCCATCCCGCAACCGAGGGAACGCTATCCGTGGTTCCTGGCACCCGCACTGGCCCTCTTCGCAATCGGCTGGTTTCGAGGACGCTGAGACACGGCCAGAACGGTAAAATGCGAGGACAGCACCCGAACAGGCATCCGCACCATGAATCGCTTCACACGAATTCGGAATCTCTCACTCGCTGCGATGATCGCGATTCTTGCAGCGGCGGGTCCGGAACACGATGCGATTCGCGCTGCGAACGCGGCCTTCCTGCAAGGTGATCTGAAACGTGCGGATGCCCTTTACGCCCAGGCCGAGGAACGGAGCACCGATCCCGGTTTGGTCGCCTTTAATCGGGCCGCAGTGATGTTCGAGCGTGAGGAGTTCCGCGAAGCCGAGTTGCACTATACTTGTGTGCTCGAGGATGCGGCCTGCCCGCCAGAGCGAGCCGCTCGAGCCTGGTTCAATCGCGGCATCTGCTTGTTGCGCCGAGGAGGCGCGCCAGTTATTTATCGCAGCGCGGCACTTTGCTTCGAGCACTGTCTGAACTCATCCGGCGCGGATGATCCGCTGAAGGCAGAGGCCCGGCACAAGCTGGAACTGGCGAAGTTGCTCTGGCTCGAGGCGAACAAGACCGCGGCAAAGCCCGAGCAGGCAAATGATCCGCCGCCGCGAGACATCGAGCCCCCGCCACCGACGACGGGTGTCAACGGGGAGAACGGCGGCCCGGACCAAACGGCCCCGAAGGGTGCGCAGGCCCAACCGCGGCCGACGCCAGGCGTGGTACCAAAGGAATCGGCGAAGTCGACGGACGTGAAGACGGCTGGGAATAACACGACGCTCCCCGTGCTCACCGATGACACGCCGTTGCAGCAACTGAGCCCGGAGGATGCCCGCGAATACCTGCGACTTGCAGGGATCCGCCTCCGCCAGGAACGCGAGAAGATGAACGAAGCACTCCGCACGCCGGAGCGTCCGGGCGTGCGCGACTGGTGACCCGATGCGCCTGTCTCGATTCATGGCGTTGCTCAGCTTCATCGCTCTCGGCGTTGCGGCATCGGCACAGGCGCAAGACCCCGACTATCACGCGCAAGGCAATCCGATCACGGCGACATGGTCCGTGGATCACCGTGAACTCGCCGAGGATGAAACGCTGCTGGCCACACTCACGATTCGCGGTGCCACGAATCCCCAGGAGATTGTGCGGCCCGAGCTTGGCACAATGAAGGCGTTCACGGATCAGTTCCGCCGTATCGAAAATGGAGCGGAATCGCGAGCGGGTGAAGTAAGCTTCACCTATCGCTTGCAGCCGCGAGATCCGAAGACCAATCGCTTGCCGAGCCTGGATTTTCCGTATTCCCGGCCGGGCGAGAGCCGACCAACTCAGAGCACTCGTGTGAAGGGGATCGATCTTGTGGTGACCGCTGCGGTACCAAAGCCCGAGTTGAAGCCGCCACCGGTGCCGATGACGGACCCGGAAGAACTGTTCAGCATCACCACGGGGCCACAGGTGCTCAGACGCGAACCATTCTCACCCAGCCGCTCCACGTGGCTGGCATTGCTTCTGGCAGGGCCACTCGTCGGGCTAACCTGGTTCCTGGTGTGGCGGCAGCTTTACCCCGATGCGGCCCGACGAGCCCACCTGCAACGCACGCGCGCCGCTCGGCGAGCACTCGAAACACTCCGGCACTCACAGGACGCAGGCATCGTGGTGTTGCGGTATCTCCGCGAACGCTTTCAACTCCCTCACGAGGCTGTGACGCCTGCAGATATTGAGAGTTCACTGCAAGGGGAAAAGGTGAGTGCAGAGAACGCAAATGCGGTTGAAGAATTTTTTCGTCAGTGTGATGCCGCACGCTTCGCACCCGTAAGTGACAGTGACTTGTCACTGCGAGACGAAGCCAGCGTGTTGATCGCCCGGCTGGAGGCGCGTGCATGAACCGCCTCGCAATTCTCGCCTTGCTGCTTTCGCCGCTGCCGGCATCCGCCTGCAATGATTCGCTGCTCGCGGAAGCCGAAGCGGCCTTCGCACGTGGAGTGGAGCAACGTTCGGACGCCGTTACCGCCAAGGCTTCGTTCAGGCTCGCGGCGAACCGCTACGATGAACTGTGGCGGCGCGGCCATCACTCGCCCGCTCTGGCGTTGAACCGCGCCCGTGCCCACCAACTCGCCGGTGATCTGCCCGGTGCGATTGCCGCGTACCACGAAGGGCTCACCATCGCACGCTTCGATTACTCCCTTCAACGGGGTCTGGAAGCAGCCCGCACAGCGGTTGCCTATCCGCACGATGGCGCACTCGCAGACGAGTGCAAGCCATCGACGTTTACCACGATCCGAACACGTCTATCGCCGCTTGAAGCTTTTGCGATTGCTGCATCGCTGTGGCTTTCCAGTTGCTTGCTCGTCGTCCGCTGGCGGATGACGCGTCGATTGAATCTGCTGTTCGCTGCCTCGCTCGGCCTACTTGCACTCCTGACACTCGGCCTGTCCTGGTGGCAGGCAGGTGAGCGGCTGCATGTGGAAGGGGCCCGGCCACTCGTGATCGTGCGCGAACTCAGTTTCCTCCATCGCGGCAACGCCGACGCTTATCCCGTGCGCTTCGAGCAGAAGTTGCCGTGTGGCGTGGAAGCCCGTGCACTCACGGAGCGCGGCGGCTGGGTGCAGGTGGAGCTCGCGGGCGGTGCCGTCGGTTGGTTCCCCCGCCACGCCGTCATTGTTCTCGATGAGCGGGGACCCGTCTGACATGGACACCGACATCTTTTTCTCCTGGCGGCCCGCTTATCCCTGGTCCATCTATCCGCTCGGCCTGCCTGCATTCGGCCTCGTTGCCGGATTGCTCATCCTGTTCACCATCTGGACGTATCTCGGTCATCCACAAGCCACACGCCGTCGCGTGATGATCGTGCTCGGCCTGCGAATTGCTGCACTCATCGTCGCGCTGCTCACCGCACTGCGGCCCAGTCTCGGCTTCCAGGAAGAACCCAAGATTCCCTCCGTGCTGCTCATCGGCATTGATGAATCCGAGAGCATGTCTGTGCAGGATGAACTGAATGGCCAGGCCCGCCTCGAGGCTGTCAAACGCACGCTCGAACGCGCCCAATCCGCCATCGAAGATCTCGGCGAGCAAAACGTCGAAGTCGTGATCTATCGCTTCGGCTCGCCCGACTTCAACCCGGACACATCGAAGTTCGACCCTGCCGACAAGGCGGATGGCAAGCGTTCGGACTATGGCACCTTCCTCAACAAGACACTCGATCGCTGGCAGGCCGAGAAGCACATTCGCGGCGTGATCGTGATCGGCGATGGTCAGGATAACGGCCTGGCGTACTCCGCTGTGGGCGAATCCTCACGCTGGGGCCGCCGGGGTGTCGCCGTGCACACCGTCTCCACGGGGCGCTCGGATACTTCGGGTGATGCCCGCGATATCGCTGTGATTGGCCTTGCCTGCGTTCCCGCAGCCGCACCGATCAAGACGGATGTCGAACTCGTTGCTGAGATCAACGCCTACAATTTCAAGGGCGCGACGATGAAAGCCCGCGTCTTCTTCAACGAAGAGCCCGTGCTCACGGAGGAAATCACACTCACCCGCGAGCGCGGCAACCAGGTGCGAATGAAGGTCAAGGCTCCCGCCACACCCGGCGAAGTGCGCGTGCGCTTTGCTGTGGGCCGCGAGGAAATCGTAGATGGCCAGCCCGTGCTCAAGGCCCTTCCCGGCGAACTTTACGAACTCAACAACTCCACCGAGACCTATCTCACCGTCACCAAGGAAGGCGTCCGCGTACTGCTCATCGACCGCCTCCGCTGGGAGGAGACGCGGCTCCGCGATGTGTTCCGCGGCGAGAAGCGGTTTGATACGTACGAGGTGATCCGTCAGTCCGGCTTGCCCCCCACACCCGATGAACTCAAGGCTCTCGACCTGGATTTGCAGGGCTACGATGTCGTGATTCTCGGCAACGTGAAGGTGGAAGAACTGCCATCAGGCGTGCTTGCGAAGATCGCTGAACGCGTTGAGGAGAAGGGAATGGGACTACTGTTTCTCGGCGGCGAACACGCTTACCAGGGCATCCCGCCCGCACCGCCCGGCGATCCGCGCACGCGCAAGCTTGATTTCGCAGATTTGCTTCCCGTCGCGCCCAGCCCGCAATCCCCCACACGCTTCGCCATCGTTGAAAACGTGGACAAGAACGGCAATCGCTTCGAGTGGTATGCCACCGTGCCCACCGAGAAGGGCTTTGAGGACCGCGTCACACGACTCGCCCCCGGAGTCGCCGAGAGCAAGGGACTGTGGGATGAACTCAACAACCCACGTGCCTTCGCCCGCCTCACGGGCTACAACCGCTTCGTCGCCCGCGGTCCGGCGGAGGTGTATGCCTGGACCACACCCGCCGCGAGCACGCAGGCCGGGATGAAACCCGCCGGTAACCCCGACCCGCTGCTCGTTGGCATGAAGGTGGGCATCGGCGATCGCGGCCGCATTCTCGCGTTCGCGGGCTACGATTCGTACCTCTGGGAACGCCTCGGCCAGCCCACATCCACACAGGGCACGGACATTCACACTCGCTTCTGGCGGCAATGCGTGCTCTGGCTCGCCCACCAGGAGGATGAAGAAGGCGAAGTCTATGCTCGCCCGGAATTTCGCCGCATCACCACCGGCGGCAACCAGATCGTGCGCGTCGGCCTCAAGGCACCCGAGGGCGGCGACGATCCCGATGCCGTGCTCACCGTCAAGGTGCTGGCCCCCGGCGACTTCGACCCCGCGGACCTTAACGGCAAGTCCGTTGAGGCCGCCGCCCGCGATGAGAAATCCTCCGTGTTTCGCGCGCTCACCCGGGCCACGCCACGCACGATCGAGCGAGACGCCGAGGGCAGCAAAATTGCCTTTCGCCCGCCGCTGCCTGGTGAGTATGTGGTGGTGGTGGCCACGCCCGCCTACGTGAACGGACCGGACGGCAAGCCCGAGCGCGAAGCAGATCGGAAGTACAAGCGTTCCACGGAGAAGCAGTACATCGGCGGGGCCCGCTTCATCTCGGTGCCGGATGTTTCCGACGAGATGCTCAAGGTCTCGGCCGATCACGATTTCCTCGCGAAGGTATCCAACGCCAGTGGCGGCAAGGCCATTCGGCTCGATGAACTCCCCGGCTTCCTGAAGGAGATGAAATCGCAGCAACTCCCCACGCTCCGACCGCGGCCCAAGTTCCTGCCGGACTGGCGTCGCAACCACTCGAAGGGCTTCCTCACGCTCTGGCTCGTGATCTTCACGGCCCTGCTCGGCACAGAGTGGGGGCTCAGACGCTACTGGGGAATGGTGTAAATCACGGCGGACCCGCGTCAGCGGGCTGTTCATCGAACAAGGCGAGCGGCCCCGCGTCAGCGGGCTGTTCCCGGTTGCGTTCGAGAGGCAACTGAACAGCCCCCTGACGGGGGCCGCTCGCCTTGGAAACGCTCACTTCTTCGGCAACAATGCCTTCAACTGTTTCACAGTCTCGGCGTGCTTGGGGTCGTCGGCCAGGTTCGTGAGTTCACCGGGATCGGCGCTGTAGTCGTATAGCTGGGCACCTTTCTTGCCGCCGTCCCATTCGGTGTAGCGGTAGCGGTCATTGCGAACTGAGTAGCCCATGAACCATGGGTTCTTGCCCGTCACTTCCCCCGTGGCGGTGGGTGTGCCGCGACTCACCTGCGTGAAGGCGGGCCGATCCCATTTCGCTGTGGGGTCCTCGAGCAACGGCTTGAGGCTGGTGCCATCGGTTTGGGGGGCCGGGATGCCGCAAAGGTCCGCGAGGGTGGCGTGCAGGTCCACGAGTTCCACGGTGCGGGTGCAGACTTTGCCATTCCCCTTCACACGCGGATCGTAAATCACCAGCGGCACACGGGCACTGTTCTCGAAGAGGCTCATCTTCTGCCAGAGCCCATGCTCACCGAGATGGTAGCCGTGATCGCTGATGAAGACGACGATGGTCTTGTCGGCGATCTTGAGGGTTTCGAGTGCATCGAGCACCTTGCCCACCTGGGCATCCATGAACGTGACGCTGGCGTAGTACGCTTGAATGGCCTGCTTTCGCAGGGGGTCGGTGAGCTTTGCCTGCTCTTTCTTGTCGCTGCCGAACGCTGCAGCCGGGGCACTATCGCGGTGGTTCGCGGGCACCTCGGGCAACACGATCGAGTCTGTGGGATACATATCGAAGTACTTCTTCGGAGCGACATACGGCGTGTGCGGGCGGAAAAAGCCACAGGCGAGGAAGAAGGGCTTGTCCTTGCTCTTCTCGAGCAGCTTCACAACCTCGATGGCAGTTTTGCCGTCGGTCTGCTCTTCGTCCGTTCCGCCGGCAGCGAGCCAGCTGAGCGTGCCACCGAAGCGGGACGAGCCCTTCGCCATGGGGTTGAGCGTGAATATCAGGTCCTTCTCTTCATCGTCCTTGTCCCGGCCGCGGGGGTTGACGACATGTTGCCAGCTGGCGTCGTCGTCCAGTCCGTCTGTGCCGATCTGGGCGGGCACGCCATAGTGGTAAAGCTTGCCGACGCGGGCCACGAAGTACCCGCCTTTCTGGAAAGTCTGGCCGAGGCTCTGCGTATCGGGCACCGTCTTGCGGAACTGCGTGGCATTCTCGTACACGCGCGATGAGTCGGGCCGCAATCCCGTGAGAAAGCTGGTGCGGCTCGGGTTACAAAGCGGGAACTGGCAATAGGCACGCTCAAAGCGAACGCCCTTCGCGGCTATCTTGTCGATGTTCGGCGATTTCGCCACGGAACCGTACGATCCGAGAGCGTTATTGGTAAGATCGTCCGAGACGATGAATAGCACGTTCATCGGCTCGGCGAATGCACAGGAAGCGGTGAGCAACACGGTGCACGCCGCCAGGGAGAGGATGCGTATCATTTCGAAGGTCACCTGTGATGTAAAGCCAGGGAACGCATACAAATCTCTGAGAATTTCGATCACAAGAGTTTGTAGAAGAAAACGCGTATCGCAATGCCAACCAATAGAGTTGTGTTGATACCAATCATCCATTTGAGCAACGCCAGCTCCCCGCCGGTTTTCGCATTCAGCATATCGATCTTGGCGTGCGTTTTGAGTGCTTCCTCTTTCAGTTCTCGCTTGAAATCGTCGCGAACGAGCCCGATTTCGTTTTTGAGTTCATCGCGAACGTCTGCAATCTCACGCTTCAGTTCGTCGCGAACGTCCGCAATCTCACGCTTCAGTTCATCGCGAACGTCGTGAAGCTCGCGTCGAATGTCCTTGGCTGTCTGTTCGAGGTCAGTCTTGTTGGATTTGGTGGAACGTTCCACATCGTTTTTCGATGCCAACTCCTTGAAGTTTCCCTGGATGACTTCAGAGAATGGGGATGCTTGCGCTTCCGCTTGCTTCTCGGGCACGCCGGCGGCTTTCAGGGTGTTCGCAAACGTCAGCGTGTCGAACGTGGCAATCGCCATGCGAAGCTCCACAACGATTCACGATCATGTTAGCCGCACTCTCGACAGAATGAAATGCCCCGGAGATTGGATCCGGGGCATCGCGATTTCAGTTCACTTCGACCACCCAGATGTTATTGAACACCAGTGGATCGCCGTGGTTCTGAATCTGGAAGGGGCCGGGTTCGGGCTTCTCGGGCTGGCCGCCGCCGGAAGGGCCCTTGAACTCGACGTTGTCGTGGATCTTCACGCCGTTGTGGAGCACGGTGGCCCGAGCGTTGGCGGTCTTCTTGCCCGCGGCATCGTACACGGCTGGCGTGAACTCAATGTCGTACGTCTGCCAGGAGAGCGGCGGGAAGCACATGTTCACCGAGGGCTTGTGGGCCTGATAGAAGCCGCCGCACTCGTTATTCTCGCCATTGAGGCCGAAGCTATCGAGCACTTGCAATTCGTGACGATCCTGCATGTAAACCCCGCTATTGCCACGCTGCTGGCCGCCACTGTTGGGCATCCAGGGTGTGCGGAACTCGACGTGGGCCTTGAAGGCTCCGAACTTCTGTTTGCTCTTGATACCCACGTCCAGGAACTTGCCATCGGAGAGTTCCTTGATTTTGCCGCCGTTCCACTTCTCGACATCGGCCGGACCGCTGAACAGGATCACTGCACCTTTGGGTGCCTCGGCTCCGATCGTGGGTGAGACGCGAAGGACCTTTGTGAGCGTGGCTTCGCCGTTCGCGCCGTCCTTGAGGACCAGCTTCCCCTCGCTGAAGGTGCCAGCGGGCTCCTTGCCGGTGAGGACCACGACGCCGTCGGCTCCACGCTTGGCGGTGGTCTTCATCGTCTCCTTGCCATCCCAGCCGTCGCCGGGGAGGCCGCCCTTGAGGAACTTGACATCGAACTCACCGAGCCCTTTGGCCACGACCTGCACGCCGAGCTTGGCCGAGCCGACCATGCCGACGTATTCACCCTGCGTGGCAAAGTCCTTGTCGTCCTTCACCTGGGCGGGATCGGAAATGGCAATGCGTTCTTTCTTGGGCTGCACCTTCTTGGGCTCAACCTTCTTATCCTGGGCCGTGGTGGGCAAACTGATGGCTGCAAGCAGAGCAGCGGCACCGAGCCCGGCGAGAAAGCGGGACATCTAGTCACCTCGATGGGAAAGGAAGCGGGTGGGGACCGCACAGACGCGGCACGCCTATTGTTGGGACAAAGCACATCCGGAGCAATGGGGTGGGCTCAGGGTGAAAGTGCGCGCATCTCGCCGAGGCCGGAGAACTTCTGCAGAAAGGTCAGAAAGTGATCGAGAAGGCCGACGCTGGAAGCGGTGCGACCCGTGATGTCGACGGCATGGGGCGTCACACGAATAAGCCCCGTGAAGCCCGCCAACTTCACCTCGGCTGCATCCGAATCACTGGCCACGCTCACGCTCACGCCATCCAGGGGTGAATCCTCCAGGCGATCCACGAACGCAGCCACATCGACCGGCACCGCGAACTCAAATGCCAGCGTGGCGAACGAGTCCCCAAACACGGACGCGAAAGCTTCAGAACGCACCACATCGGGGCTTACCAACCGGCCGACCTCGCGCCGCCAAACCACTTCGGTGGGGTCTGCGGGGTTCACCTCGATCATCACCGTGTATTCGAAATCGGGTGTGCGAATGAAGCCGACGCCATCGCGTTCCGTGCTCACATCGAGATCCTTTCGCTTGTACGAAAAGGCTTCACGGAGCATCTCGAAGGTGCTGTCCAGATCCGCCTTGAGGTCCGGCTGAGCGATGCGATTCACGTACTTGCGAGCCCATTCGTTCGCGCGTTCAGGGAGCGAGTGCGACTTGCGAAAGCCTGCAAGGTCGCGGATGCGGGCCGGGGTTTCCGAGCGGAACACGACACGCTTCATCCGTGTGGGATCAAGTAACTCGCCTGGTGGGCTCAGCAACGACCCCAACTCGGCGAGCGTGTTCTCCGCATGGGAGGTGCCGAACAAAAGCGGCGTTTGTTCCTGCTGGGTCTCGTAGGCCCGGCGCAGTGTGCGTGGCACGGCATCGAGCAGCGATTCGTACAGACCACCTGCCGTGAGCGTGCCGTTGGTGTTCACGCCGATGCGTGATTTACCGCTGAACGCTTCGATGAGGTGATGCCGCCAGATGCCGTGGCGAAGCGGGGCCGATTCGAAGGAACGTTCACCCGGGGCACACGCCAGCAAGCAGGCACACGAGGGCGATGTGTCGCACAACTTCGCCAGTTCTTGCTCGTTGATTCCCGATGGCGCGAGTTCACCTGGCAACGTGAGCGGGTCCAGATCCAGGAGCACGGTCACTTCTGCGCAGAGCGTTCGCTGCACGGATTCGAAGAGATCGGCAATGCTTAACGCGGTGCCAGTCAGATCGGGGAGCAGCGTGTCCGTGCAGGCGATGAAGCCATGATTCTTCTTCGAGAAGCCGCGGGATGCGACAAGCACGAGTAGCGAATCCGGCTTGCCGAGCAGCGCGGGCAATCGAGTCAGGTGCGATTCCAGAATGGCCTTCGTGGTGCGCGGCCCGGTCAGCAGCAGACACTTCTTCGCATCGTAGCCTGCGGCTGGAAGAGTTCGCAGCAACTCGGCAGCATCCGCCGCCGCATAGGATAACGGCGGGCCCGCTTCCAGGAACGACTCCACGGCAATCAACAAGGCGGCACGCTCGGCCACGGAAATGCCCCTTTCCCAGTAAACCTGAATCGGGTGTGATTGTATTCCATCGCGTTCGAACCGAACAAAGTGAGATGTGGCCAATGCGTGCGGTGGACATCATTCGCAAAAAGCGCGACGGCGGAGAACTCGCATCCGAGGAGATCGCTTCGTTCGTGCACGGAGCCACCACCGGCGAGGGCTGGGCCGAGTATCAACTCTCGGCACTGCTCATGGCGGCTTTCTGGCGTGGGATGTCCCCCGCCGAGACCGCCGCACTCACTCGCTCAATGACCGACTCCGGCAAGCGGCTCGATCTCGCCGACATCCCGGGGCCCAAGGTCGACAAGCACAGCACCGGCGGCGTCGGCGACAAAACCTCACTCATCCTCGGCCCGCTCGTTGCCGCGTGCGGAGCCATTGTGCCGATGATGTCCGGCCGCGGACTCGGCCATACCGGCGGCACGCTCGACAAGCTGGAAGCCATCCCCGGCTTCCGCGTGAATCTTCGTGAAGAAGAGTTCCGCACCGCCCTCCACAACGTCGGGCTCGGCATGATCGGCCAGACCGTCGATATCGCCCCCGCGGACAAGAAACTGTACGCACTGCGTGATGTCACCGGCACCGTCGAAAGCATTCCACTCATCACGGCGTCCATCCTCAGCAAGAAAATTGCCGAGGGCATCAGCGGCCTGGTGATGGATGTGAAGTGCGGCCAGGGTGCGTTCATGAAGACGCTTCCCGAAGCGAAGGGGCTCGCCGAATCACTCGTGAAAGTCGGCACCGCCAACGGCCTCCGTGTCAGTGCCTTCCTCACGGCCATGGATGCGCCGCTCGGCCGATACGTCGGCAACTCGCACGAAGTGATCGAGTCGATCGAGACGCTCAAAGGCAACGGCCCGAAGGACCTCACGGAACTCTCGGTGTTGCTCTCCGCACGCATGATCGTGCTGGCCGGGCTTGCGGATTCGGATGAAGCCGCCAGTGCGAAGGTGCGAAACGCACTGGACTCGGGTGAAGGACTCGAAGTGTTTCGCAAGTGCATTGAGGAGCAAGGTGGCGACCCCCGCGTGATCGACGACTATTCGCGATTGCCGACGGCACCGCGGACGATGGCCGTGGTGGCACCGCGTTCGGGCTATGTGTCGGAACTGGTGGCCGGGGCTGTCGGTGTGGGCTGCATGATCCTGGGTGCCGGGCGCGAACGTGCCGCAGACCCGATTGATCATGCCGTGGGAGTCATTTGCCAGGTGAAGCCCGGCGATGTCGTGCAGGCGGGTCAGCCGATTTACGAAGTGCATTATCGCAGCACATCGCGACTGATGGCGGCCTTGCCCCTGCTTGAAGAGTCGGTTCACATTGGCGACACTCCGCCGCTGCCCTCACCGCTCATCCTGGGAGAAATCACATGAATGAGGAAGCCCTGATCGCCGCCGCGAAAGCCGCACGGGAGCGAGCCTTCGCGCCGTTCTCCCGCTTTCAGGTCGGGGCGGCACTCGAAGCCGCGGATGGCACAATCGTCGCGGGCTGCAATGTCGAATCGGCCAGCTATGGGCTCACCATGTGCGCCGAGCGCGTGGCCGTGTTCAAAGGGGTGTCCGAAGGGCGAACGTGTTTCAAACGCGTGGTGGTGGTGACGGACACCGCCACTCCCACACCCCCGTGCGGTGCGTGCCGGCAGGTGCTCTGGGAGTTCGCCCCCGACGCCGAGGTGATCCTGGCGAACCTCACCGGCACGGTGCTGCGCTACACGATGCGCGAACTTCTCCCCGCCGCATTTGACGCGAAGCAACTCGTCGATTCGGGTAGTTCTCATTGATTCCGGCCGACATCCACACCCCCCTTGACTGGAACCACATCATGTGTCTGGAAGAATGAGCGTCAGAGCCACATTGCTGGCATCCACTTTCCGCAAAGCCCGTAAAATATGATCTTTCGCGATTGCGCCTCGAGTGGCTCGCACGGCTGACTGCACCGGAATCGCGGAAATCAGCGCCGAGTCAGCCAGGGACACGACGCACACATCCCAGGCGAAACACGGCAAAGCCCCGCCATGTCTAGTAATGTATAACATTCATCACTTCACATCATTAATAAAGCACAATAAGACCTCGCTTGCGGTCTGAAATCCGAAATAAGGCGGATAAATCTCCGTTATCGCCTGTTCGTCGCTTGACAGGGATAGTGAACGGGCGTATAAAACCCTCGTCGCACGCTACTGCACAGTTGAAACGCTCTCGACGGAGGATGAACCATGGATAGCTGGCAACTCGTCTGGCGAAATGGCTTCGTTCCGGTTCTCGCCACGGCCGGCCTGCAAGCACTTCGTGACGCACTTCTCGCGGATGACCCCCGGCTCACGCAGGGCAGCACCACCACGCCGCCACCCCTGCTCTGCGTGCAGGACTGGCCCGTCGAGGCGGCCTGTGCCCTCGGCTTCTGTGGCTGGCAAGGCGAGGATCTCAACTCGGTGGGTGAAGTCGAAGAGTTCTTCGCCCGGGCCTGTTTCGAAGCGGATCAGCGGCTCGGCGAACCGGCGGCGTGCCGCTGGTTCCTGAACTGGTTCGACGATTCGCCGCGCGAGGTGATGCGTCGGGAGCTGCTGGTGGAAGTGGAGCACGCCCTGGCGGCCCGGCTCTCGCTGGAACTCGCCACCCCGCAGCGTGAAGCCGTGAATGCCACCAACATCGCCGCCGCCTGAGCGGCTGATCTCCTGTTCGATCTTTTGGCTTGAACCTTCCCAAGTGAGGCCGTCATGATCGCCATTTGCCGCCACTGCTCGAAGTGCAAGGTTAATCGTCCGCGGGGTTTGTGCTGGAGCTGCTACTACACACCGGGTGTGAAGGAGATGTTTCCTTCCACGAGCAAGTACGCTCGCCGCGGCATCGGCAACTTCACAGGCAACGCCCCGCTGCCAGAGATGCCGACCACCGCTGTGCCGGGCACACCGGAAAAGCTCGCCATCCTCGAACAGCGTGCGAAACGGCGTCAGGCGATCTTTCACCCGTCCGACGCCCGATTCGCTGGCGACCCGAGGCCGCTGGAGTTCCTGAACCGCCTGGCGAGGTCCGCCCAGATGAGCGGCGCGGCCTGACCTTGTGCACCGCCCGTCGTAAATGGCGGGCTTGGTGTCGTTTTCGTCCCGTGTCCAAAGTGTCCGGACGGGTTCCGATTGAAGGAGATGGGCAAGGAAGGCGAAGTGTCCAATTTATTCACAGGTAGTTTACACGAGCTCGCGACTGGACGTAATTCCTCACGCAATTGATGCTTGAGGCAAATGCGTTGTGAGCTCCAAGTCGCCCTGTATGCATAATGCCGGGCGTGCGCTCGACCTGTGTCTCGTCAAGCCCCCCTTTTTACTATCTCCCCAATCCCCACATGAAAGATGGCGTAGAATTGGGGAGCGTTTCCAACTACTGGCGCTCAACGGAGGGTAGCGACATGTTGGTCCTCAGTCGGAAGCTCGGGGAAAAGATCTACATCGGCGACAACATCTGTATTACGGTGGTCGACATCGATCGCGGCAAGATCCGACTCGGGATCGAAGCTCCGCGTGAAGTGGCGATTTATCGCCAGGAGTTGCTCCCCCTGAATCAGCAGTCCAGAGATGCCCAGCCGAATTTGCCGGCCGTGTCCTGAATGGCTCGATTTCGCGGAAGTCAGTCCCCTGACACACACTCGCACTCATACTTAACATCTGAGAACGGCCGGTCCAGGCTGATCGCAGTGGCGATTAGCAACCCGGGACGACTCCCCAACATCGAAACGACACCCTGAGTACTCACCTGCGGGCAGCGATTTGAATTCAAATACCCAAAACGGGTATTTAGGGTACCGTTTGCATCCGTTTGCCAATTCCCCACGCAATTCCAGTTAGACTCGATTCCAACAGGTCTGTGCCTTCAGAAATGCAAGGCTTGATGCTCGCGGTTCAAACCGGATCACATTCCCGATTCTCCCCTGGCAGCGTCGTGCTTCTCTTCGTAATCTCTTCACGAGAAGAATCTCCTCTCCAGCTTGATCGATCCCAATAACATGCGTGCGGTGCTGCAGCGCGTCCGCCGGGCCAGGGTCGTGATCGACGGCGAAGTGGCCGGTGCGATCGAGGCGGGCTGGCTTGTGCTGCTCGGTATCTCTCCAGGTGATTCACAAGCAGAGATCACCTGGTTGGCCGAGAAGCTCGTGAATCTCCGGGCGTTTGCCGATGCAGACGGTAAAATGAATCGCTCCGTCCAAGACATCACCGGAGGCATTCTGGTCGTGAGCCAGTTCACGCTATACGGTGATTGCCGCAAGGGCCGCCGGCCCAGTTTCACGGATGCGGCACCGCCTGCCATCGCCGAGCCGCTGTACGAGGCGTTCGTGAATGCCGTGAAGGCCCATGGTGTGCCCGTGGCCACGGGTCGCTTCGGTGCCGATATGCAAGTGGAACTCGTGAACGATGGCCCCGTGACATTCGTACTTGATACCACGGAGTCGAAGTAAGCCTTGTGAAATTGCGGTAGTGTCTGAGCGTGCGTAGGTCAGCCTTTCCAGGCTGACGTTTTTCTGCTGCGGAATGTCAGCCTCTCAGCGTGCGTAGGTCAGCCTTTGCAGGCTGACGTTTTTATGCAGCGGAATGTCAGCCTCGAAAGGCTGACCTACTACCGGAATTGCTATAACGTTGACGGCGTCGTGTCGGTCACTTACGATCCTGCTGAGTCCGTCGACTTCACACTATTCGAGGAGTTCACCGTGGATCGTCGTGGTTTTATGAAGTCCGCGGCCGGGATGCTCGGCGGTGCCTCGCTCGCAGGCATCGCCGGTTGTGGCGGTTGCGGCGGCAGCGATGCCAACACCATCAAGATCGTCTCCAGCTTGCCGCGCACCGGCAGTGCCCAGGGCCAGACGAACACGATCGTCAACGGCATCAAAATGGCCATCGACGACTACAACGGTGAAGTCGCGGGGCTGAAGATTGATTACACGGACATGGACGATGCCACGGCTGCCGCGGGCAAGTGGGAGCCGACCGCCGAGGCCGCGAACGCCCGCAAGGCCGTCGCGGACGAGGATGTAATGGTCTTCATCGGGCCCTACAACTCGGGTGCGGCCAAGGTCTCGATGCCGATCCTCAACGAGGGCGGCCTGCTGCAAATCTCCCCGGCCTGCACCTGGCCCGGCCTCACCAAGAAGCAGGAAGGCGACACCAGCGGTGAGCCCGAAGTGTATCGCCCCGCCAACCGCATCACGTTTTGCCGCGTCTGCCCCACCGATGATGTGCAGGGCCCGCTCTCAGCCGATTATGCCAAGAATGTGCTCAAGGCGAAGAAGGTCTATATTCTCGACGACAAGGAACTGTACGGTGCCGGCATTGCCGGGCTGTTCGAAGCCCAGTGCAAGAAGATCGGCCTCCAGGTGCTGGGCCGGCAGAGCATTGTTCCCACGCAGCAGACGTTCAGCGAAATCGCCGGCACTGTGGCTGGCGAGAAGCCCGATTTCGTCTACTTCGGCGGCACCACGCAGACCGCCGCCGGCCGGTTGATCAAGGACCTTCGCACCGCCCGCGTCGCCTGCCCGATCATGGTGCCGGACGGTTGCTACGAACAGGCTTTCCTCGATTCCGCCTCCGCCCAGGACCTGGAAAACGTCTATGCCACCATTGGCGGCACCGATCCCTCCTTGCTGAAGGGGCCCGGTGAAGAGTTCGTCAAGAAGTACAAGGAAAAGTACCAGAAGGACCCCGAAGCCTACGCCGTCTACGGCTACGAGGCGGGCAAGGTGTTCCTCGAAGCGGTGAAGACCGTCGGTAAGAAGGATCGCGAAGCCATCCTCAAGGCTTGCCTGGCCACCAAGGACTTTTCAGCCGGTGCCATCGGTACCTGGAGCTTCGACGCCGACGGCGATACCACGCTCCAGCAACTGACCATCAGCAAGATTATTGACGGGAAGTTCGTGCCGCAGGTCTCGCAGAACAAGTAACCACCCGCCTGGCGAACCGGCCACGCTCGTGGCCGGAGTCCTCGCTGTCAAGCGTTTATCGTTGCACTCGCCGAGATGCCGATGACCCCATTGCTGGCTTCCGATGCTCTCGCCGCCTTCGGGCAGTTCGCTCTGATCGGCCTCATCTCCGGGCTGCTCTATGCTCTGATCGCCCTTGGCTACACGATGGTCTACGGGATCGTCGAACTCATCAACTTCGCGCATGGCGATCTGTTCATGCTCGGTTGCATGCTTGCCCTTTCCTTCTGCTATATCTTCAATGCCCGCACCGAGGACGACGCTGGCACCACCGCCGCGTTCATGGCCATTGCGGTGATGCTCGTGGCGGTCCCGCTCTTCTGTGCGGGCTTGAACCTCGCCGTGGATCGCGCTGTCTACAAGCCCCTGCGAAACGCACCCAAACTGGCCCCGCTGGTCTCCGCCATTGGGGTCAGTTTCATTTTCATGAACATCGGCCTCTTCTGGCGTGGCCCGACGGACATCACCTTCCCGAAGCTCCTGCTCGGTGAAACCAACCTCGTGGCCGGTTCCGGGCTGCGGTTCACCTCGAAGGATTTGATGGTGGTGCTCGTGACACTGCCAACGATGCTGGGGCTCACGCTCTTCGTGCGTTACACCTCGCTCGGCAAGGCGATGCGAGCCACGGCCCAGAATCCCACCGCGGCTCAACTCATGGGCATCAACGTGGACCGCGTGATCGCCGCCACCTTTGCCATCGGTGGTGCCCTCGCCGGCGTCGCCAGCGTCGTTTATGGGTTGTACTTCAACACCGTGAACTACCAGATGGGCTTCCAGAACGGCCTCTACGCCTTCACCGCGGCCGTGCTCGGCGGCATCGGCAACATTCCCGGTGCCGTGCTCGGCGGCATCGTCATCGGGCTGGTAAAGGCGCTTGGCGGAGCCTACATCGGAGCCGAGTGGAGCGAAGCGCTCATCTTCGGCATCCTCATCGTGATCCTGCTCTTCCGACCGAATGGTTTGCTCGGGGCTCGTGTGCGGGAGAAAGTATGAAGTTGCGGGCCCTTCTCGCGTACTGGCCGGTCGTCGTCTTCGTGGCGCTGGCGGCCTTGCCCTTCAGTCAGGACAAACAGGTCGCGCTTTATGTGCAGCAACTGATCCCGCTGTTCATCTTCGCCCTGCTCGCCCTGGGGCTCAACGTCGTCGTGGGCTACACGGGCCTGCTGCACCTCGGCATCGCCGCGTTCTTTGGAATCGGTGCGTACACAGCCGGCATCCTCACGGTGCAGGCATTCCCCTTCCAGCAGAGCCTGCCCGTCGTGCTCGCCGCCGCCGTGGTGACCTCCGTGCTCATTGCCGTGGCCACGGCCGCACCCACATTGCGCCTGCGCGGCGACTACCTGGCCTTGGTGACCATGGGCTTCGGGCTCATCATCACCTTTGTGATCCGCAACCTGGAAAGCATCACCGATGGCACTCGCGGGCTTAACCCCGTCACGCCGAGCTTGCTCCCCGGAATGGATGACCCCAACCTCCGCAAGTTCAAACTCGGCCCCGGCTGGGGGCAGCACTGGTACGACTACCCCTACTTCTACTTCCTCTGCCTCGGACTGCTCGGGTTGACCAACCTGTTCCTGCGGAATCTTGAACGATCGCGGCTGGGCCGGGCCTGGGTGGCACTGCGAGAGGATGAACTGGCCGCCTCGTGCATGGGCTTGAACCCCGCCCGCCTGAAGCTCTCGGCCATCGCCCTGGGGGCATGCATCGCCGGGCTGGCCGGAGCACTTTACGCCATCGCTCAGCAGACCACCGGCGGCCCGGAATCGTACGACTTCAATCGCTCCATGATCGCCCTGTGTTGTGTGATTCTCGGTGGGCTCGGCAACCGCCCCGGTGTGATCCTCGGCGTCTTCATCCTCATCGGCTACGACATCGTACTCACACCGATCCTCGACACCGAGACGCAACAAGAAAGCTTCCAGACGCTCTTCCCCGAATGGATGCGTGGCAAGCAATACCTCAAGGTCAGCGGCTGGCGACTCTTCATCTTCGGGGCCGCGCTTATCCTCATCATGCGTTACCGCCCCGAGGGACTGTTGCCCGCGGCTCGCATGAAGCACGAGCTTCACCCGGAAGAAGGCGAACGACCAGAAAGCGAAGGCGAGCGACCTGCGTGAACAGGCTGTTCCTGATCACGCAAAATGCAAGATGTGCGATCGTCGTGAGATCTGCGAGATTGTGTGAAACAACTGTATGAGAACAGCCTGCTCACGCAGGCCGCTCGCCTCGATACTCGCCTAGATGCTCGCCTTGATGCTTCGCTCGCGAGTTGTGATGCCCAGGAACTCTCATGTCATTATTGAGCGTGAAAAACCTGACCATGCGTTTCGGCGGCATCACCGCCGTCAATCGCGTCGATTTGAACGTCGAACGTGGTCAGATCTTTTCGGTCATCGGGCCCAACGGTGCCGGCAAGACCACGGTGTTCAACGCCGTCACGGGCATCTACCAGCCCACCGAAGGTGAAGTTCTCTTCGAGGGTCGTTCACTCGCACGCCGACTCTCGTGGAAACCCATCGTGGCCGCTCTTGCGGTGGGCTTGATCACCGGCATCGTCGCACTGCTGTTCGCGGTGAATATTGACGCGCTCTGGAAAGCCACCATTCGCGAGAACTACACAGACACCAAGGCCGCGTTCCCCGTGGGCAAGGCCTTCGCCTCCTTCAAGAAACACATCGCCGATCGCACGCCGCGGGCTGTGGGTGGCTTCCTGGGCGGCTTCCTGCTTGGTGCGTCGGGAGCGTTCGTCACCTGGGCGCGGGCCCGCCGATCCGCAGACGTCATCAGCGGCCAGGGCATTGCTCGCACCTTCCAGAACATTCGCCTGTTCCAGTCGATGACGGTGATCGAGAACGTCATGGTCGGCATGACACGTTCCATCCACGGCAATCCCGTCGCGGCCGCGCTCGGTCTCGGCAAATCGAAGCGTGAGGAACGCGACGCCGCAGTTCGCGCAGCGGAATTGCTTGCCTTCATCGGCCTCACGAGCCGGCTCAACGATCTTGCCCGCAACCTCCCGTATGGCGATCAACGCCGCCTTGAAATCGCCCGGGCACTCGCCACGGAACCGCAATTGCTTCTGCTCGATGAACCCGCTGCGGGCATGAACCCGAGCGAAACCACGGACTTGATGAAACTGATCCAGCGCATCCGCGATCGCGGTGTCACGGTGTTATTGATCGAGCATCACATGAGCCTTGTGATGGGTATCTCCGACCGCGTGGCCGTGCTCGACTATGGCGAGAAGATCGCCGAGGGCAGCCCCGCCGACGTGAGCCACGATCCGAAAGTGATTGAAGCCTATCTCGGCAAGGAGGAAGTTTCGTGAGTGCTTCCTTGCTCGAGGTGAAGAATCTGGAAGCGGGCTATGGCCCGATCAACGTACTGCACAAACTCACACTCAGCGTGAACGCGGGCGAAATTGTCGCCATGATCGGCGCGAACGGTGCGGGCAAAACCACCACCCTGATGTGCCTCTCCGGCGTGGTCAAAGCCCGCGGCGGCTCCGTTGTATTCGATGGCCGCGATCTCACCGCAGCCAAGGTGCCGGCCCATCAGATCGTGAAACTCGGGCTCGCCCAATCACCCGAAGGCCGCAAGATCTTCCCCCGGCTCAGCGTGCTCGAGAACCTGGAGATGGGTGCCTTCACACGCACGGACTCCGCTGGCGTGGCGAAGGATATCGAGAAAGCGTTCGCAATGTTCCCCATCCTCAAAGAACGCAAGCACCAGGCCGGCGGCTTGCTCTCGGGCGGCCAGCAGCAAATGCTCGCCATCGCCCGTGCCCTCATGGCCCGCCCCAAATTGCTGCTCCTCGATGAACCCTCCCTCGGCCTCGCCCCGCAGATCGTCGTGCAAATCTTCGAGGTGATTCGCGAGTTGAACCGGCAGGGAATGTCGGTCTTGCTCGTGGAGCAAAACGCCCGCATGGCACTCAAAGTCGCCCACCGTGGCTACGTGCTCGAAACAGGCCGCATCACCTTCACGGACCGGGCCAGCGTGCTGCTGGACGATCCGCGCATTCGGGCTGCCTATTTGGGCGAATAGCACACCACTTCGCATCCCGGTCTCGCGTCATACCATGACTCGATGAAGATCACGCAACTCCGCACCGACCTGCGCACAGTCCCGCTGGCGAAGCCTGGTCGCATTCCGCTATCCGAACCGAAGCCAGCCGGGCCCGATGCCGTCTCGCTCATCATCGTGCATCTCGAAACAGATTCCGGACTCACCGGGCTCGGCTTCACCTCTGTGCTCGGTCCCGGTGCCTCAGCCATTCGTTCGCTGCTCGATGCCGATCTCTCCAGCCTGATGGTGGGTGAGTCCGCCGGTGAGATCGAGCGGCTCTTCGCCCGGGCGGAAGCGCGCTTCCACAACGTCGGGTTCACCGGTCTCGCCGCAAGGGCGTATTCCGCCATCGATGTCGCACTATGGGATTTGAAGGCGAAGGCTGCCGGCGTGCCACTGCACAAGTTGCTTGGCCAGGCTCGCACTGCGGCACCATTCTTCGTCTCGGATCTCGCTTCGCCCGGTCGCGGCTCGGCCGAGATACTCAAGGCGGCCAGGCCACTCGTGAAACTCGGGGCCACGGGTGTGCGCGTCGAGGTGGGCGGTGGTGATGTGCAGGCCGATGCCGAGCGCGTCCGCGACATCTCCACGGGGCTCGGCGAAGATGGCTGGGTCGGCGTCGCCGCGGAAGGCCGTTTCGACCTCGCCACCGCCCAGGCACTGGCCCACTTCTTCGAGGATATCGGCATCGACTGGTTCGAGGATCCGCTTCCCGCCGCGGATGAACCCGGCTATGCCAGCCTGGCGCACAAGACCGAAGTGCCGCTTGCGGTGGGTTCGAACTTCGACTCGCGCGAACAGTTCTTCCGCGTGATCCGTACCGGCATCATTCGCACCATCCGCCCGGACATCACGCGGCTCGGCGGAATCACACCCTTGTTAAAAATCGCGACGGTCGCCGAGGCGTTCCACGTCGCGGTCTCCCCCGTGAGAACACCCGAGGTCGGCATCCACCTCGCCTGCGGTCTCGGCGTCGTCTCGCATGTCGATACTGTCAGCTGGTTCGCGGATCACTTCTGTGGCGGCGCGACCCACGAGGCCGGCAAACTGGTGCCTTCGACAGAGCCGGGGCTGGGGATCACGATGTGCGAGACACGAACTTGATCGCATCACACTCGGAATCCGCGACCTGAAACTCTAAGCTAGCACCAGCCGAATCCAACAACCTGGAGTGATACCCCATGCCGAGCAGTCCCGAGAAGCGCATTGAAGAACTGCACCTGACGTTGCCGCCCGCACCGAAGCCGGTCGCGGTGTACAAGACCGCGGTGAAGTTCGGCAACATGCTGTATGTTTCTGGTCACGGTCCACTCAAGGCCGACAAGTCACTGATCCTCGGCCGACTGGGCCAGGACTTGACGGTGGAGCAAGGCAAAGAAGCGGCCCGCCAGACGGGCCTCGCCATCCTCGCCACCATCCGCGATGTGCTCGGCTCGCTAGACAAGGTGAAGCGCGTCATCAAGACGTTCGGCATGGTGAACTGCACCGATGACTTCCTGGACCAGCCGAAGGTGATCAATGGCTACTCGGAACTGATGAAGGATGTGTTCGGCGACGATGCAGGCGTCGGGGCTCGCAGTGCCGTGGGTCACAACTCGTTACCCGGGAACATCGCGGTCGAGATCGAGTGCATCTTCGAAGTGGAGTAAGAATGCAAGAAGCCCCGGGGGATCAAGCCCCGGGGCTTCACGAAATTGTCAGAGCTTAGACGACTAGTTTCGCCACTTCGTCGGCGGCGCTGGCTTCATTCACGAGTGTCGCACCCACGAAGCCGGCCAGGCGGATGTCCTGTTCGCTGCGTGTGGTGGTGACGAGGAGCACCTTGAGCCGTGGCTTGGCCTTCCGGAGCTTTGCACAGGTGAGGTAGCCGCTTTCACCATCCGCACCCGCGACTGGCAAGAGGATTGCGGCCGAGTTCTTTTTCATGGCCATCTTCACGGCAGCGTTGGTGTCCGTGGCCGTGTGGACATCCCAGCCGAGCCCTCGCAGTTGCTCGGCAACTTGCTCCGCGAGAACCGTTCCACTGAGCACAATACGTGGTGCCCGGCGTTTGCCGCTTTCAGGAGGAACCATACACAACGTGCCTCCAGCCCGGTTATCTATCAAGCTCGCGCTCATCGTTGCCCCTTGTCATTTGTCGCTTGCCCCAGTGAGGACACACGACTTACCAGAATGTTCGCTTGCGAGGGGTCCGGCTTGCGCGCTAATAGCCAAAATTTTTGGCCCGCGTCACACTCCCCGGATGGTCCGCTGAATTCAATCGGTCCCGTCGGAATCTCCTTGCCAGCCTCGCAAGTGCGGGCTAGAAACGATCTTCCGGTGACACCTCGCTCCTTCCTGCCGATGGCTTGCCATTCGGTGAAGAAGGGGAAAGATACGGGACCGGCCATTCCGAGTCGAGGTCGGAAGCCGACTTCGAACGGCGCCCCTCCGCGTTTCGTCGACCTAACGCATTCTCCTGCCAGTTCTTAACGGAGTTCACACATGGCAAAAGCACGCATCTCCATCGGCACCTGGGCCTACATTTTCAACCAGGACGTTCCGACCAACGATTTTCACCAGATTCTGCACAAATTGCAGGATCTCGGTTACGACGGTGTGGAGCTGGGCAGTTTCGGTCCGCACCCAAGTCCGGTTTCGTACCCCACGCGTGCCAGTCGGATGAAGCTCAAGAAAGAGATAGCGGACCATGGGCTCGCTCTTTCAGGGATTGCTGTCGACCTCTGGGCTTTCAAGAACCCGGGCACCTCTATTATGGACGAGAACCCAGCCGCCTATCTAACCGCCTTCCTGGGCTGGACCGCCTTTGCGGCCGATCTGGATGTGAAGACGATACGCGTCGATAGCGTGATTGCTCCGAACTATTTTGAGGCCGATCCGGAAGGCCAGAAGCTCGGTGCCGAGAAGGGGATGGAACGGCTCGCCAGCGTCTGGGACAAGTGCAGCAAGATCGCCGCGGACTACGGCATGAACATCTGCTGGGAATTCGAGCCCGGCTTCGCGTTCAACAAGCCATCGGAAATTGTGAAGCTCGTGGATATGGTCCGCAGCAAGGGCAACACCAACTTCGGCGTGCTCTACGACACCTGCCATGCGCACATGTGTGCGGTGATCGGTGCCAACCACAGTGGAGAGAAGGAACTACTTGCCGGCGGCGAGCTCGAATTGCTCGAGAAACTCAAGGGCAAGGTCACACATATCCACCTCATCGATAGCGATGGCAGCCTGAACGAACACAACACGAGCACGCACAACCCCTTCGGCACCGGCAAGCTGAACTTCGACGCCCTCGTGCCCGCCATGCAGGCCTGTGGCGTGCCGCACGACTGGTGGACGGTCGATCTTTGCTTCTGGCCGCACGCCTGGGATGTGACCGCACAGAGCAAGAAGTTCCTGGACAAACTGCGCGAGAAATACGCGGCAGCTTGATGGTAAGATGGAGGTAAACCTCTGTCCGACAGGGTCCGAGTTGCGAGGCCAGCATGAAAACGCTTTCGGAACTCCGACCCTATTCTCTCGCCGCACTACATCGCAAGCTCGGCGGCGTTCCGCTCGATCGCATCATTATGAACCCCGCACCCGGCACGGCCACCGAGAAGGATCTCGCCCGCTGGAGCGGGCCCATCTGCGAACTCATCGATGGCGTGCTCGTGGAGAAAGCGATGGGTACTCGCGAGGATATGCTGGCTCTCTATATCGCCCGACTAATGGGAAATGTTGTCGATGCAAAAGATCTCGGTGTGGTTCTGGGCGGGCAAGGCTATATCAAGTTTCATCGTGGGTTGATCCGCGCACCTGATGTTACCTTCATCCCCTGGAGTTCTATGCCGAATGGGGAACTCCCCAAGGAAGCGTACTGGGCCGTGACGCCTGGCCTCATTGTGGAAGTGCTCAGTCCCGGCAATCGGCGTGCGGAAATCGATCGCAAGCTCGCAGAGTTCTTCACACTGGGCTGCCCACTGGCCTGGATTATTGATCCGAAAACACAAACAGCCCGGGTCTACACCGCTCCAAAAACCTATGTTGAGTTCGATTCGACAGGCATCCTCGATGCCAACCCGGTTCTGCCCGGGTTCAAACTCGCTCTCGCCGAAACCTTTGGCTCGTTGAATCGCCGCAAGAAGCCCTGACCCAGACACAGTTCGATGTTCCCACTCCGGTCCGCGGGCCAGCCTGCTCTGCGTGGCTATTCCATATACTGGAGTCCAGAATTGATTCTCGCGGTGCACGCAGTTCGAGGGTATCTGACGTGAAGCAAGTCGGCCTGCTCTGCGGTCGCGAATCCGCATTTCCAACCCGCTTCCTTGAGGAAGTGAATGGCCGCAATGCCGGTGTGAATGCCGAGTTCGTGAAACTCGGCGGCACAAAGATGGATGAACCCATTCCCTATGCCGTGATCGTCGATCGCATTTCCCACGAAGTCCCATACTATCGCAGTTATTTGAAGCATGCGGTGATCGCAGGCGTCGCGGTCATCAATAACCCCTTTATGTGGTCCGCGGACGACAAGTTTCTTGGGGCTTCACTCGCCGCAAAACTGGGTGTCGCACACCCCAAAACGCTGGTTCTCCCGAACAAAGATTATGTGCCTGGCATTGTCAAATCCGAGAGCCTCCGCAATCTCATCTACCCGCTCGACTGGCAATATGTGGTCGATTACGTGAGGCTGCCTTGCATCCTGAAGGATGCCCACGGCGGCGGCTGGCGCGGCGTCTATGTCTGCAACACCAGGGACGAACTCATCCGCAACTATGATTCCTCGGGCATGCTCACCATGATCGCCCAGGAATACATCCAATGGGATCACTACGTCCGCTGCATGTGCATCGGGCAGAGTGAGATATTGCTCATGCCATTCGATCCGGCTACCCACCGCTACACGTCGGGCGCGAGCCATCTCGACACTTCGCTTCAGCAGCGTCTCATCGATGACTCGATCAAGCTCGCACACGCCCTCGGCTACGACATGAACATGGTGGAATGGGCCATCCACGATGGCAACCCGTATGCCATCGATTTCATGAACCCCGCCCCGGATATGGATATCAATAACCTCACACATCCGTACTTCGAGTGGACGGTCAGGCACATGGCGGATCTGGTCATCTCAAGAGCTCACACTCCGCAATCACAACTGAATGAATTTCGCTGGTCGAAATTGTTCTAAGTACGTGAAGTATCACCATCACGCGTCAGGTATTTGACATGCCCGATCCCGTTGCCGCCTATCATGAGTTGCTTACATCTGGCGGAAATCTCGCAGCCGATTCACAGGCGGCTCTCGATCGTGGCCAGGAGACGCGTGGGCTCAATTTAGGCACACGCCCCGCCTGCACCGTATTGCGTCCGCGCTTCCTCACCCCACCGCAGTATCGCTATCTCCATGATCGTGTGAAGGTGCTCTTGCCTGCATTCCAGACGATCTACGATCGCGCCCTGATCGATCCGGCACTTCGTCATCAATTCTGCCTCCACGACTGGGAAGAAGAACTGCTCGCCGTCGATCCCGGCTACCGCGAGGCGAGCCCCACCAGTCGCTTCGACACCATCTTCACACCGGATGGGCAACTGCTCTTCACCGAGTTCAATACGGAGGCGCCCGCTGGCGCCGGTTACTCCGATTCGCTCTTGCGGCTTTTCTATGGCCTGCCTGTGTTTCAGGAGTTTGAACGTCAATTCCAGGTCTGGCCGATCCTCAACCGTCCCGGTGTGCTCCACGCCATCACCGATGCCTTCCGGCAATGGAGTGGCAACACATCCGAACCACCCCGTGTTGCCATCCTCGACTGGCGCGAAGTGCAAACGTTCAGCGAGTTCGTTCTCCTCTATGACTATTTCAAGGGTATGGGAATCCCGGCACGCATCGTGGATCCGCGTGATGTGGAGTATCTCGATGGGAAACTCATGGCCGGTGATTTTCATATTACACTCATTTACAAACGCGTACTCTTGAGCGAACTCATCGAGCGCGGCGGCATCGATCACGCTGTGGTGCGGGCCGTGTGCGACCGGGCCGTGTGCATGGTGAATGCGTTTCGCTGCAAATTGCTCTACAAGAAGGCCTCATTCGCCGTGCTCAGTGATGAACGCAACACGCCGCTGTTCTCGTCCGAGCAACACGAAGCCATTCGCCAACACATACCCTGGACACGCATTCTGGAGGACCGCCGCACTACCCTTGAGAATGCCAATATCGAGTTGATTCCCTACGTACTCGCGAACAAGGATCAACTGGTATTGAAGCCAAATGATGAGTATGGTGATATGAAAAACGTATCAGGATGTTTGGTCGATCAGGCGACGTGGGAGGCCGCTGTGAATGCGGCGCTGACCGAGCCGCACGTGGTCCAACAACAGATCAATCTACCGAGTGAACCCTATCCGAGTTTCGAGAATGGCCAGTTGCACATTTCCGATCGTCTTCAGGGCACGAGCCCGTTCGTTGCCTTCGGGTCGTACATGCATGGTTGCCTGACGCGGCTCTCAGGCAATGCACTCGTGAACCTCGCGGCCAGCAGCCGATCCATTGTGCCCACATTCGTTGTCGAGCCACGCTGAGCCTCAATGGATATCAAACAGGCCAGGCTGCTCTTGGCGTGGAAGCGGATGCGTGACGGGCTCAATGAGTGTCGCCCCTTCAAATGTCACAGCATTCACGCGATCACTGACCGGGCATACTTCCATTTTCTCGACATCATATGTTTCCAGTAATGGCAGAATGCATTCTGCTGATTCTGCACTCGATATGAGCCAGGCCTCGAATTGATCCGGGCGAAGTATTGCAGGCATTCGCTCGTGCAAGGGCTTCACCAGATCGTTGGCCGGAACGGTGAGGATGGCGGCACTCTCAATGGTGCCATTCGGGCTCTTCCAGGTGTCCCACACGGCCGCGAATGGCATCACCTCATGATTTGCCATATGAAAATAATAAGGCCATTTTTTCTTGCCGATGGTTTTCCACTCATAGAAACCACTGGCCGGGATGATGCCGCGCCGCCGCGTGATGGATTCTCGAAAGGTAGGCTTCTCGAATGCGGTCTCAGCGCGGCCGTTCACGAAACCCGTGTGGCGGGGGTCCCGGTTCCAGTGTGGGATCAGACCCCAGCGCACGAGTGAAAGCGTGCGCCGGGCGCTCGACACGCTGCGAAGCAGGGCAACGGGTTGCGTCGGAGCGATGTTGTAGCGTGGAGCCAGGATCTCGGGCGGCTCATCGAGTTGAAAAAGTCGAGCCACTTCACGCGGGGCTTTATCGAGCACAAATCGACCACACATGCTGCACCATTCTCAAATCACCTGATTCACGAATACCGGCATCATAGGGGATTGTTCGGTCATGTTGCGATAGTAGTTTGAGGCAGGCTCCGTGAGTATATAGACCACAGGGCCGAATCGGGACTGCACAACAATTCCCTTGATCCCCTCGACGATGAGAAACCACGTGCCTTTCTGATGGCCAAGATTCGCGGGTATGACGACCTCCTCCGTGCATGAATTCGCAAAGAGGCCATCCGCGACAAGCTCGCGATCGACCCAGCCACCATAAGGCAACGGGCCACGCCGGGACTTGCTTCCCCACGGCACAAGTTCAAGCCGGCCATCGCGGCGCACGGGCAAGAGCGTGGGAACCTGCCACCATTGGAAGCGAATCTCGGCGAGCCCGGCACGTTCGTGAACACGTTCGCCGAGCCGGTGCTTCAAAACGAGTTCGCACGGTAGTTCCGAGCGGGCGAGTGCGATGGCTGTACACATTTCGCGAGTGCGGAGTTTGAAGTTAGAGAATCGATCAGCATCACACATCAAGGGTTGCCACTCATCTCCTCACCGTCCTCGTTGTTAGAAACAGAATTTGCCACGGATATCGCAGACTTCGTGCTCGTTGGCCGGATCCTCGTACCAGTCGTTGGCAAACAGCGTGGCCGCCGAGCGGACCTTCCAGCGGCCGTATAGTTCGTTGATGTCGCGCTTCACACGTGCGAGTGCTTCGAGTTTCACATCGGGTGGATCGAAGAGGCTTTGTTGCCAGGGCCCACGTCGCAAGCCGGAGGCGATGAGGTGCATGTGCGTGGCGGTGCGGCCGCTCCGCCAGGCTTGCCGCAAGCCGTGCTTGGCCGCGTCCAGCAGGATATCGAAGCGATCGGATGGCACACTCAGATGCACGACACCGGCCGCGGAGTTATCCTCGAAATAACTCACAGACACCATCAGTGTGGATGGCCGGACTTCGTGGAATTGCAGTTCCTCAATGAGTCGTTCCACGTTGCGGACGAGCCAGCCGTACAGCGTAAACGCGTCGGTGACGCGGCCCGCGAGGCTGCCGCCACGGGCAAGCATCTTGTGCGGTGTGCGTGCGGTGCGGATCGGTGTCGCGCGATAACCATTCAACTCGCGCCAGATATCATGCCCCGTCACCGTGAGTAAGCGCTGCACGAGCAAGCCACTGGCATTGCGAAGATCGAGGCAGGTGCGGATTCCGTGTGGCTCCAGTTTGATGGCACTTCGCCGGGCGATGCCGGCAATTTCGGTGACGGGGATGTTGGCCAGCAGTTCCACTTCGTGTGCGGAATCTTCTACAGCCACGGCACCGAAGGGTTTGGCCGTGTCTGCGAAGAGCTTGGCCAGCGTGCGTGTGCGGGCGTACGCCACTGTCATCGGTAGTCCCGTGGTGCGCTGGATGTGAGCCCGCACGGCCTCGGCGGTTTGCTGTGGTGTGTGATCACCAGGGATGTGCCCTTCCCAGAAGAACTCATCAATGGAGTAATACTCGACGCGTGGCGAGAAGGTGCTGACTTCCGCCAGCATTCTTCGGCTCAGTGTTTCATACCAGCGAAAATCGCGTTTCACATAGATGCCGTCCGGGCATTTCTTCTTCGCGTCCCAGATCGGTTCACCCACCTTCACGCCGAATTTCTTCATGGGGTAGGAACGGGCGATGACACAGGCACCCTGGTTGCCGAGCACGCCCACGGGCAGGCCGGCGAGCCAGGGGCGGCGCACCGCCTCGGCGCTGGAATAGAACGAATCGGCATCGCCAAAGCCCACAAGAGCGGTCATGGCTGTACAACTAGCAGTGAACATAAGTATAGTAAATGTGCGTTGCCGATTTTTCGCGAATTCTCGGGCCGCAGCACACAGATTGAGCGCGTTTCTGCTGAGCTGCAACGCGCTACCACTCTCAGCGTGATCACGCGTTGCCAGGCCACACTATCACCACGCGCTCGTTTCGCGACTACAATCACCCACATCAGGTTCTCCGGAGTCCCTCTCCATGAAGCTCACACGTTTCCTCATCGCACTGGCCGGCATCTTTGCTCTGGCATGGCTCGCATCTGCGGCGGACGACAATCCCTTCGAGAAGCACGGCAAGCTTCGCGTGGCGAAGTCCAGCACGCACCTCGAGCACGCGGATGGCACGCCTTTCTTCTTCCTCGCGGACACCGTCTGGACTGGCCCCGCTCTGAGCACGGCCAAGGACTGGCAGACTTATCTCGCGGATCGCAAGAAGAAGCGGTTCACGGCGATTCAGTTTAACGTCGTTTCGCCCTGGCGCACCGCCCCGACCGATGCCAGCGGGCGTACCGCGTACGAGATCAAGGACGGCAAACTCATTCCGAATGTCGCATTTTTCGACCAGGTCGAAGCGCGGGTGGAGGCCATCAACGATGCGGGCTTGCTCGCGGTGCCCGTGCTCGCCTGGGCCCTCAAGAAAGGCGATGCCGGCTTCGACCTCACGGAAGAGCAAATCATCACGATCGTGAAGTACGAACTCGGTCGGCTGAAGAAGTACGACTGCCTGTACATTCTTGCCGGTGATGCACGCTACAACCCTGCCGAGCGCTGGAAGAAGATCGGGCGAGCCGTGTTCGCGGATCATCCCGGGTTGCTCGTGACCACGCACCCCACGGGGATGAACTTCCCCTGGAAGGGGTGGGAAGACGAGAAGTGGTTGAATGTGCTCGGCTATCAGAGCGGCCACGGCGATGATGCGAACACGCTGAAATGGATTCACTCGGGCCCGGCCGCGGAGTTCGGCAAGGCCAAGGATCCAACACGGCCGATCATCAATCTGGAGCCGCCGTACGAGGATCATCGGGCCTATCAATCGAAGAAGCCACACACGGCATATAGCGTGCGGCGAGCGGTCTACTGGAGCTTGCTCGCCACGCCGGTCGCGGGTTTCACCTATGGCGGCAATGGCGTCTGGAGCTGGCACACGAAGCCCGGTGAACCGCCGACGGACCACGCCAATGCCGGTCCGGCGAAAGTGTGGAGCGAGGCGTTGCAACTGCCCGGTGCGAGCCAGATGGGTTATGTGCGATCGCTGTTCGAACAATTGCCCTGGACGGAACTGCGGCCAGCCCAGCAGTGCGTGGAGCAGAAGAGTGGCAAGAACGATCCGGCCCTGTTCGTGTCGTGTGCGGCCGCGGAGAAGGCGGGCTTGTATGTCTTCTATTTCCCTGCAGGGGCCACAGCCACGATTGTGCTGCACATTCGCGGTGGTGCCGATCGCATGCGCTGGTTCAATCCGCGTGATGGGAAGTGGTTCGAACCAACGGATGCGAAGCCGGGCCGTGGTCTGCAACCCCCGGATGAAGAGGACTGGATCCTCGTGGTGAAGCCATGAATGAAAGCCCTACACCCCTTATTTTGCAGCGTATGCTCGTTGGCATCATCATGGGTTCGAAGAGCGACTGGGACACGATGCAGCACGCATCGGGTGTGCTGGATCACCTTCGAATCACCCATGAAGTGAAGATCGTGTCCGCACATCGCACGCCGGACTTGCTCTTCGATTATGCGGAATCAGCCGAGGAACGCGGGCTGGAAGTGATCATCGCCGGGGCAGGCGGAGCCGCGCACTTGCCCGGCATGTGCGCCGCGAAGACCTGCCTGCCCGTGCTCGGTGTGCCCGTGGAATCGCAGATGCTCCGCGGTGTCGATTCGCTGCTTTCGATCGTACAGATGCCGGCAGGTGTGCCTGTGGGCACACTCGCGATTGGCAAGGCCGGTGCAACGAACGCCGGCTACCTCGCGGCCGCGATTCTCGGCACCAAGTACCCGCAGATTCGCGAAGCGTTGAAGGCGTTCCGCAAGCGCCAGACACAGGCTGTGCTCGATCAGGGCGACCCACGCAGCCCTGAAGCAAAAGGTTAACTTTATTGAGGATTCACGCGGCGAACCGGCATCAGATGAGGCCGGTTCGCTGGACCGGATTCAGCGGATCGATTGCCACTTCTTGCCTTCGGCAGCCAGCAACGCATCGGAACTAGCGGGCCCTTCAGAACCGACCGCAT
Source organism: Gemmataceae bacterium (assembly GCA_041750275.1). Taxonomy (GTDB): domain Bacteria; phylum Planctomycetota; class Planctomycetia; order Gemmatales; family Gemmataceae; genus JBGSZR01. The sequence goes on along the minus strand of JBGSZR010000134.1, from coordinate 51,455 downwards.
ACTCCTCGGGTGCGGGCGTCTCGTCCAGTTGCGAGGCGGCGATGATGGGGTCGATGATCTCCCAGGCTCGTTCGATCTCATCGCTGCGCATGAACAACGAGGCATCGCCCTGGATCGCATCGAGAAGCAGCCGCTCATACGCCTCGGGCAACGCCTTCTCCTTGTAGGCTTCCTTGTAGTCGAAGGAGAGATCGCGCGGCTGCAGGCGCACTCCATCCACTTCCGGTACCTTCGTCTGGAAGTTGAGTTGAATGCCTTCGTTCGGCTGCAACACGATCGAGACGCGGTTGCACTGGAGCGTCTCGCCGGGAGCCAGCGGGAACATCAGGTGTGAGGGGCAGCGGAACTGCACCATCACTTCGCTGTAGCGGTTCTTGAGCGCCTTGCCGCTGCGAAGGTAGAACGGCACGCCACGCCAGCGGCGGTTCTCCACTTCGAGCCGCACCGCTGCGAAGGTCGGCGTCTTGGAGTTGGCCGGCACACCCGGCTCGGCGTGATACCCCGCATACTGCCCGACGGCCACGCTCTTGCACGCGGTCGCCACCGTCGGCACCGGTATGGCGTTGAGCACCTTCATCTTCTCGTTGCGGAGATTCTCGGCAGTGAAGCGCACGGGATCGTCCATCGCCACCATCGTCAGAATCGAGAGCAGGTGATTCTGGATCATGTCGCGGAGCACGCCGCTGTTGTCGTAGTACGCCCCACGCCGGCCCACAGGCACCTGCTCGGCCACTGTGATCTGCACATGATCGATGTACTGGTAGTTCCAGAGCGGTTCCAACAGCGTATTGGCGAAGCGGAATACCAGAATGTTCTGGACGGTCTCCTTGCCCAGGTAGTGGTCGATGCGGTAAAGCTGGTCCTCGCGCCAGTGCTTATGCAGGGCGACGTTCAGGGCTTTTGCCGTCTCCAAGTCGTGGCCAAAGGGCTTCTCGATGACGAGCCGACGGAAGCCGGAGTCTTCCTTGTTGAAGCCGGCTTCGCCGAGTGTCGCACTCAATTCGGGGTAAAGCTCGGGTGCAACGGAGAGATAAAAGAGGCATCGGCCGTTCGCTGCATCGTTGGTGGTGAACCACTCGGTGAGGGGTGCCATGCCGCCGGGCTGCGTGACATCGGTGCGAACGTAGTGCAGGCGGGCGGCGAACTCGGTCCACTTCGCGTTATCAAACGCCTCGCCCGAACCGGTGATGGCTGCTTTGACCTTGCTGGCGATGTGCTCGCGAAACGATTCATCAGTGTATTCGGAGCGGGCCACGCCGACGATTCGCGCCTCGGCGGGCAGCCGGTTCTTCTGGGCCAGGTGATAAAGGGCAGGTATAAGTTTGCGGCTCGTGAGATCGCCGGAAGCTCCGAAGATCACGACCGTCAGCGATTGCGACATAGCATGGACCTCGGGTAAACGAACGGCAAGCGGAACAGCACCTGTCAGGCTCTGCTCGGTTGCGTCGACTTCAACGGGGTCATGCTATTGTTCGTGTGTGGTCGTGTGCAGAAGGGGCTCACAGGCGTTCACCGGCGTGAAGCCCTGGCTTTCGTATAGCGGTCGCAGGCTCGCCTTGCTGGTAAGCATCACATAGGGCACGCCGCGGAGGAAGGCCTGGTTCAGCGTTTCCTGGAGCAAGGCCGCGGCGATGCCATGTCCCCGTCGATCGGGGCGAACAACAACGTAGTCGATCTGCCAGTTAACCGGGGCGTTCACGAGAAGGAAGCCATCGGCGGCGGACTGTTGATCGCGGCTGATGGCCACGAACTTCACCCCACTCCAGACCGCCAGGAACTTGCCACGCGTGCGGAACTGCGTGGCCACGAGTTCCCACAATGCCTTGCAGGCGGATTCGTCACTTGTGAACTCGGCCGCCGTTACGAACTCAATGGGGTGTGTGACCGCAAGTCGTTGGCGGGGCTTGCAGAAGTAGTGGAGTTCGGGTTCCGCCACGTGCCTGCTCCGTGATTGATTCACCCATTCCCCACACGCGGCACATAATGCTCGAACGGGAACGCGATGGGCGGCATCTGCTTGTTATCGAGGCCGTACTTCTTCATCTTCTTATACAGCGTCACACGGCTCACACCCAGAATCTGAGCAGCGCGCGTGCGGCTTTGCCCGGCCTTCTCGAGTGCACGCAAAATATTCGAGCGTTCGGTCGATTCGCGGTTTTGCTTGAGCGTGCCGCCGAAGCCACTTGCCACCGGTAGAATTGGAGCCGGTGCATCCGTGCGGTTGTGCACGAGCGGCGACAGGTGGTGTTGCTTGAGTTCGTTGCCGACACTGGTGAGCACGGCTTGTTGCACCACGTTCTCCAGCTGGCGGATGTTGCCAGGCCAGGGGAACGCTTCCAGAGTGCGCAGAGCATCGGGGCAGACGGAGAAGAGTTTCTTGCCGAATTTGGTGCCATAGCGGGCCACCATGCCGCGAACCAGCGGGCCAATATCCTCGGGGCGATGCCGCAGGGGTGGCAACTGGAAGCTGATGACTTGCAGGCGGTAGTACAGATCACGGCGGAAGGAGCCACGCTCGACCGCGTCTGCCAGGTTCCAGTTGGTGGCGGCGATGATGCGAGCCTGGCACATCTGCGTTTCGTTGCTGCCCACCGCTTCGAACTCGCCCGTCTCGATGACGCGGAGCAGGTTGGCCTGGTGCTCGAGCCCCAGCGTATCGATCTCATCGAGAAGCAATGTGCCTTCCCCGGCCGCGGCGAACTTGCCGATCTTCGCGCTGTCGGCTCCGGTAAACGAGCCGCGGGCATGGCCGAAGAATTCACTCGAGATCAGGTTGCCCGTGAGCGTGCCACAGGCGACGACCAGGAAGCGGTTGGGTCGGCGTGTCGAGCAATCGTGGATCAGCTTCGCCAGGAACGTCTTGCCTGTGCCGGTCTCACCTTCGATCAGCACCGTGACATCGTGGGCCGCGGCAATGCAGAGTTGATCCACCATCGTGGTGAGCGAAGGGGTGTGATTCACCAGCTTGCGGCGAATCTTGTGGGCCATCGTTTCGCTGGCGGGATCAGGAAACGAAACGCCCGGACCGAGCGATCGACGTGCCCAGAGACCGAACTCCCGCAACTGATGCGGCCAGGTCCAACGACCGGCCAGGTGCGGGGCGAGGTGATCGAAGGCACGGATGCCCGCGACGCTCTCGGACTCCAGTATCGCGAGATTCGCTGGCAACTGCTGCACTCGAGTCTCGCGTACCACAGCTTCCACGGAGGCGGCATCCGAAGGATCCGAGGCGATCAGGACCACATCGCCATCGGTGTCGGGCCCCAACAGATTGGCAACCTCATCGAACCGCACCACCGGTGCCGCAAGCTGCAACGATTTGTGCACGTGCGATTGCACGGCGAGCGTGAGTCGCGGGTCGCTGGCAGCCAGGATCAGTCGGCGAGGCGGAATCATTATGGGCGTTCCCTTTTCGAATCGACCGTGAACGGGCGAACGGGCGGCCCGCGGAACTTACCGTGCTCCGCAGCGAATTCTTTCACGAACCATCGCTAGTGTTGACCGTATGCCTGACCGATTCCATCCGGAGATTCATCACAACCGGTCCCCGTGGCGAACAAGCCCGTTCCAGAAGCTAGCACGCGGATCGCACACAGTAAGGAAAGTTTACGATCCGCGTCGACGCAACCGGTTTTTCCGATTCTTCCAGAAGACAGCCTGCGAAATGGCACGAAGTTGTGGCTTGAGCGGAAGGAAACGTGAAGTTGAGTTAACAGCGCAAACTTTGCAGAGGCTCAGCTGGCTCAGGGAATGCCGCGAACGATGTGCGGGCCGAGGAGCCGTGTGACTGCAACGGGGAGTTTCTGCCAGAGGCGAATGGCTCGCTGGTAGCGGGGGCTATCGGGCCGCATTTCTCCCACACTGCCTTCGCGGACGTGGTATTGCCACACGGCAGGATGTGGCTGGGCACCCCATTGCTTCTTGAACTTGAATGTGGGGCCATCAAGCGTCGAACGGCCGAAGTCGAAGGTCGCCTGGCCGCGGCTGATCGCCCGCTGGAGCAAATGCCAGTACATGAGCATGTTGGCACAACTCGAGTTGTATTCCTTTAGCGAAGATGCCGTGGGCACCTCGGTGATGCCCTTGCCATGAAGCAGCAACGCCGCGGCGATCGGTCGGGGGCCGTCACGCACCACACACAGTTCAGCGTCGCTCGCAAAGGTCTGCAGTATCTCGCGGAACAACGAACAGGCATAAACCGGCGTTCCGAGATCACGCATATTCTCGCTGAGCACCTGATAGAAAGCGTCCACGCTCTCCACGCCACCCCATTTGATGGTGAAGCCGGGCTTCTCACCTTTGCGGATTTGATTGCGCACGCGCGGATCGAACGACTTCCACAGTGCGGCCTCATGGCCTGGCAGCGGCAGGCGCATATGCACCTTGCTGGTCAGGCTCACGCCCAGATCAGCGTGCACGAGTGGTGCTTCATGACGCAGTTCGAGATAACGGGCATTGCGTTCCTCGGCGAGTGCGACGGCACGTGCGATCAAGATCGCCGCAGCCTCGGGACAGGCTGAGACGACACCATTGGTATTCAGGTACGGCAGGCTAACGAGGAAGCGGCCGAAGAGGAAGCTGCTGATAAATGCCAGTGGCAGGAACCCGACCGTGCGGGAAGCCCGGAGGACTTCGATTGCGTAGACATCGTGCCCAAGCGTTTCGTGGAAGATCTCCAGCCACGCCGGATGCTTGCTGAGCGGCATCGGCGAGCCAGAAGCGAGGACGAATTCGAGAAGTGCAGGCAGGCGGGAAGCGAGTGCAGCGCGTGTGTGAACGTGAACGACGAGTTCGGCGTCGGAGGGCGGCATCCGGCGAATGATACGAATGCTCATTCGGCGAGCAACTCGTCGTAGATACGCTTCAGTTTTTCCATCCGCGTCTGGAAGCTATAGCGGCCTTCGACCGTGCGCCGGCCCGCACAGCGGAACAGATTCGCCAGCCCGTCATTCGCGAGCACCGCCAGCAGGGCCCGCGTGAATCCCTCCTGGTCGCCGGAACGCACCAGCAGGCCGTTCCGACCATCCTGGATGAGCCTGGGAATACCGTTGACGCACGTGGAGACGATCGGCACCTCCAGAGCCATTGCTTCGAGCAGCACGTTCGGCAAACCTTCCCGCAAACTGCTCAACGCGAACAGATCCATGGCCTCGTAATAGGTGCGGACATCGCTCTGCCAGCCCGGCAGTAGGACGCGATCAGCAACGCCCAGGCTCTCGGCAACTCGTTCGAGTTCCTGACGCTGATCGCCCTCACCCACGATGACGAGCCGCACATCGTGACCGCGATTGAGCAGTTCACGCACGGAACGAATCTGCACATCGAAGGCTTTTTCCGCCGCGAGCCGACCGACCGAGCCAATCAGGAAGCCGTCCGTCGGGATGCCGAGCTTCGCCTTGGCAGCTTTGATCGCAAGCTGCCGGGTATACTCACTGGTGTCGATGGCGTTTTCAAGAAGCACGATATCGCGCGTGGCCACCCCACACTCGAGACACGATTCGAGCAGATCGTCCGAGACGCAGATGACCTTCTCGTACCGCGGCAGGCACATCTGATCGATGCGATAATAGAGCGGCGTTCGGGCGGTGTGCTGCACCCAACCATGCACCGTGGTGACGAGTTTCATCGGCCAGAAGCGGCGGAGCAAGAGCCCGAGAGCATTGGTTTTGTAGTCGTGGCCATGCCAGATCGAGACCTTCTCGCGACGGCACGCAGCGAGGGTTTGACTGAAGACACGCCAGTCCCACGGGCCACGATCGGGAATGGAAACCAGCGGTGCACGATAGCGAGCGGCTTTCTGACGAAGGCCCTCGAAACCCGGGTCTTCCGGCGGGTGCATGTAGGCACACACCATGCGATAGCCGAGTGGTTCGAGAAAGCGTGGAGAGTTCAGGATGGTTTTATCCGGTCCGCCACCGGACCCGGTGACCACGCGGGCATCCATCACGACGGGAACGGACACGCCTTTTTGCCTCTTCGCTTTCGCCCGGCTCCGGGAGGATCCGACCGACTCCGAGAGAACGGGATGTTGTGCGGTCGGGGCCGCAGTGTGGGTCAGGGTCTGGTCAGCGATGTCCAAGGCACAACACGGGGTTCGAGGGTCATGGCCCAGCAGCGTGTGAGGGGTCACGCGCGATGGGCCTCGGGGGTGAATATCGGATCCATGAGAGGTTGCAGGCAACGATCCCAGTGGTGATGCGTCTCCACAAATCGTCGGCCAGCTTCTCCCAGTTTTCGACAGCGAGCCGGGTCGGCCAGCAGTTCACACACAGCTTCGACCCATTCCTGCGGGCTCGTGGCTGCGAGCAAGTGCTCGCCCGGTACGGTCGCCAGCGCGGCCAGAGCGGGCGGAGCAGCGATCACGGGCTTCGCCATCGCCAGAGCTTCCAACACCTTATTCTGAATGCCGCGAGCCAGACGCAGTGGGATCACGGCCAGGGCGGCGCGGGCCAGATACGGGCGGACATCCGCGACCTGGCCAATCAATTCCACTCCTGGTATCGTTGCCAGTTCCAGCACGGCCGAAGTCGGTTTGCGACCAATGATCTGGAACTTCGCCTCGGGCCGTTTCGCAAGGATCGCCGGCCAAACCGATCGCGCGAACCACACCGCGGCATCCACATTCGGCAAGTAGTCCAGAGCACCAACGAAGGCGCAGGTGGGCTCGGAGGGAGCATCAACGGGAGTGAAATATTCGAGGTCCACGCCATTGGCAGCAACCGTCATGGTGCCCTGACCGGCGTAGCTCTCGAAGACATCGGCTTCCGCCCGGCTTACCACAGAACGAGCCTGCGTCCAGCTGGGCAAGCCGCGCTCGAGTTTGCGGATGCGGTGCCCTTCCAGGCGATACAGCCAGCTTCGCGGCGCTCGAACCGCCGACGCGAAATCAAACCACTTCTGACTATCCACATCGACCAGATCCACGATCTTCGGAGTCGCCCGCAACTCCACCCGTTCCAGATAAGGGCAGAGGCTTGAAGCTGAGACCACAGCCGCACGGAACCGCGTTTCCGCCGCCCATGTACGCACCAGTTGCCGCAGCCCACGATCGCTGAAGAGCCCTTCTGAAAGGCTGCGGCCTTTCAACAGGCTCAACACGGCAGTGAGCCATCGGCTTTTCCCACCAGCCGGAAGGATCGCGACCCGTTCGCAGAGTCGATGGAGTTCGGCCTCATCCGAAGGACGAACCGGTTCATCCGCGAGACAGCCCAGCCAGACCGGTCCGCGTGCGGCCAGTTGCCGAAGCACGTGGAAGTTGCGGATGCGGTCGCCCTTATCCGGTGGGTACGGCACCCGGTGCGTGAGGTACAAAACCGGACTCGGCACAGTGGCCCCGGATCAAGCAGGTTGAAGGAGTGCCGAGAGTGTCTCGGGTGCCGCAACGACATTGCTGTGAAACACCGCGGCGACCCGTCGGCGTGTGGGCAACCAGAATAGGTGCCTCAGCAACCAGGGGCCAGCGCCTGCTGTCTTCATGGCGGTCGCCAGGATGAGCCGGAGATCGAGCAACAGGCTCTGATTTTGCACGTAGTACAGATCGTACACGATCTTGTAGCGAACGCTGGTGATATCCGTGTCTGCGGGCAGCTGGAGTTGAGCCAGCCCGGTGACACCGGGGCGAACCAGCAATCGATGCCGATAGCCGGGCACAAGGCGATCAAGCCCCTTTGCCGCGACAACTTCGGGGCGTTCCGGACGTGGGCCCGCCAGACTCATCTGACCCATCAGGACGTTAAAAAGTTGCGGCAACTCATCGAGGTGAGTGGTCCGGAGGAACTTCCCAACGCGGGTGATGCGATTGTCGCCGTTGTTGCTCCAGCGAATGCCCGAATGCAGTTCACAGTTGTGGTGCATCGTCCGCAGCTTGATGATGCGATAGTGTCGACCCTGGAGCCCCAACCGGGTCTGACAGTAGAAAATTGGCCCAGGTGAGGTGAGTTTGATCGCCACAGCGGCAATGGCGATCAAAGGCAACGCAATCGGCAATAGCAAGAGCGTCAAGGCGTAGTCGAGAAGAACCTTTGTCCCGGCATACCAGCCCAGTGACGCCGGGACATCGACCGCTGCGCTCGTGGTGAGTCGATCGATCTCCGGCCAGGCTTCGCGCTGGTCGTCTGAGTGCGAATGAGATTGGTTGTGTGGAGCGATCATGATCATCCATTTTCGAACGCAGGGCCCGGAGAGGCCGGATCAAGCGGCTCATGCCTTGCTTCACTGCGGAGCCAGAACCTTTTTCACTTCAGGCAGGAATTCCAGCAAGAAATCACGTATCACGTCGTCGCCCGCCGCCTCGGACTCGCCCGCCCGCGCGACTCGTGTCACATAAAACTTGTAAAGCACCGACCGTGCGACGAACTCCGCTCGAGGGCTATCTGATGCGTACCAGTCGCCGTCAACACCCCAGGCCCAGCAGACTCGAAGCGGTTGCTCGCCACCGTTCTCCTTGCGAAACACGGTCGAGAAGTATTCGTTAGACTCCCCCGGCAAGGCAAGGGAGCAATGTCTTTTGCTACCCGCGATGAAGTCGAGTCCGCCGTAGCACACTTCCGGTGTGTGGGCACCGATTGGGCCCGGATCGCCACACAGCATCAACACGCGAACGCGTTCACCCGTCTTCTCGTTCTGGTAGGCCCGATCCAGATAACCCACAGCCTCGGCGCGCTCCTGGATCTTGCGGTCCAGCTCGAATTCGGCTTTCATCACCCAGGAGCCCGTTTGTTTCGGGATTTCCTGGAGTCGCGCTGCCGCAGCCTTCAAATCTTCACGCGGACCGAACCGACCGGTTCGCAACCCGGCAAAAATGCCAGCGGTGATCAGGATGGCAATGGCCGCAACGATCGAGAGCGAGCGAAGCATGAACCGAGTCCCCAAAGATGCGAAGGCGGTTCATGTTATGCGGGCAACTGTTTCACGTAGTTGTAGCCGTAAGAGTACGTGTTTTGGCGGATGCCATTGACCACGGCTCCGACAAGCGGAATGTTCAGCTGGGCCAGTTTCTCGGACGCGGTCACGACCTTCGGCAACTGGCTGATGTCCTGCATGATCGAGAAGAGGACGCCATCCACGTGTTGGCCGATCAACAGCGCATCGGCCACCGGAAGCACCGGGCAGCTATCCACGATGATGAAATCGAACTGCCCACGCAGGCGGTTAAACAGCGTCTCCAGCGGATGACCCTGTGCGAGGGCATTGATGACGCGGTTCGAACATTGCCCGGCCGGAATCACCCAGAGGTTTGGCACCGCCGTGGGCTGGACCGCCTCGGTCACATCCGCCTCCTGGCAGAGCACTTCCGAAACACCGTTGCTCAATCCTAGATCGAATAACTTGTGGATGGACGGATTGCGCAGGTCGCAATCGACGATCAACGTCCGCATGCCCGCGGTGGCCATGCTGGTGCCGAGTTGGCTAGCGAGCGAGGTCTTGCCTTCGCCTTGTGTCGCACTGGTTACCATCACCACCTGCATGGAACTGCTGCGTGCCGCATGTAGAAGCATGGTGCGGGTGGAATTGATGGATTCGTTCAGTGCGAAACGCCAGTTCGCCCCCCCCGCGACCTCTGCGGCACGGAGGTTGGCCTTGTTCGGGAAGGCGGGCACGGTGCCGATGACACGCATGCCCAGATCGGTCACGACCTGGTCGACACTGTCGATGCGGCGGGTCCGCCACTCCAGGAAGCCGACGAGCCCGAGGACGCCAATGAGTGTGATCAAACCCACGGCCGAACAGATGAGGATCTTCTGCTTCAGGTTCTTGTTCAATGTGTAGTAAGCGCTGCCATGCGCGGAAACGCGTGGTTCGCTCTCGCGATCCACTCGCAGGAGTGCGAGCCTTTCCTCAACCTTGCTATGCACCACTCGTAGCGGATCGAGTTCCTTGCGAAGCGATTCGAGATTGAGCGTGCCCTTGCCAATCTGCTTGACCTTCTCTTCAAGGGAGCGGCGCACCCCCACGCGAGAGTCGAGAATCTTGGCAACAACGGCACGCTTCTCCTCGAGGTCCGTAATATCGTTCTTGAACTTCTGCTTGGTCAAGGTCTTGAGATAAGTTTCGACTTCGGGACGCACCTTTTCCCGCATGGCGGGAATATCCTTGTCCAGCTGGTCGATCGCATTCTGGAATGCCATCACCGTGGGCGGGTTGGGATTCTCGGGCGACACGCGCGACTTCTCGACGCCGAGCAGGTGGCTCTTTTCGAGCCGCTGGTTGATCAAAGTCGAGACGCGAATATCGGAATCGACGAACTGATTAATTTCTTCCGGGCTGAAATCGAACCGCTCCGCCTTCAGCTTGCTGCGGAGCAACTCGAGGCGGGCATCGATTTCCTGAAGCTCTTTGTTGGCCGTGAACACCTCGGCATCGAGTTTGGCGAGATCGTTTTGCATTCGTGCCGCCTGCACGGCTGCTTCTTCGCCGCCGGTAGTGGTGTACGTGTCTGCCATCAGCTGAATCTGTCGCTCTCGCGAGGTGATCTCCTGTTTGAACGCCTCGGCGGTTTTTTCCAGCTTGCGCATCATCTCATCACGCCCACGGCGTTCCGTGGAGGTTGCATCATCTATGTATCGTCGAACCAGCTGATCCAGAACCACCCGCATGTCCTCGGGCTCGTTTCCAGTCAGAGTGATCGAGATAATTTCGGGGCCGTCCATCGAGACTTTCAGACCCTCCTCGAGAAAACGCACCGGGTCATCGGAATTGCGAATCATCGGCAAACTGGAAACCGACGCATCCGCCAGGGTGCGATTGATCAAATCACGCGACTTCAGATGAAAGACCTGGGTGCGTCGAAAGCTTTCGGGGTCCTCTGTTGGGCGATTAATGCCATCCGCCTGGGTGAGCTTCAACCGGACATGGGACTGGGCCTGATGCTTTCCGGCCGGCAGAAGCAACCACACGGCCACGCAGGCGAGAGAAGCCGCGATGCCCCCGATCAAGGTGGCCAGCACCCAGCGACGCTTGAGCGCGTTGAGAATACCAAGCGGAGTCGGGCCCGTCCGGGGGGGCGGGCCAGCTGGTACCGGTTGCCCCAGATAATTCAGAGGAACACCCGGCACAGGCAACGGCATTCCGCCCGGAGGTGTATGAAAGGGCGACAGTGATTGGTTCGGAGGCGGGTCGCCAGCATTCGAACGGGCCATTCGCAAAATCTCCCGGCAAGTACGACACCTTCGCAGGTTCGTTTGAAGACAATCATACAGCTGTGTCACGCACACAACCGGGAGCACTCAGCCTCAACCCGAAGAAATCGGATTCCGCTGCGGCATAAATCGTCTGCTCAGACGATAGCATCCCGGGTGCCAGATTTGCGCGATCGCCCCGCATGCGTCGGAGACACCCAGCGGGCGGTTCGCAAATCCTTATCAAACAGTGGATTCGGTCTACACCGAATCGTTTGCACACGATCCACGTTCGCGGTGCGCCTCGCCCTGAAGACCGCTGTAATGGATAGCACGTTCGTTTTTGTTTACAACCTGTTAACCGCTTCTTACAAACCCACCGTTCCAAACAGTGTAACCACACCAAGCCTGGAGGGGAAAGCCCACAAGTCAAGCCAAACTGGGTCGCCAACGGTATTTTCTTGGCAGAACTGCACCCATCCCTCGCACAATCTTCTTCACGGTGGGGGGAACTGCGGAAGGGGACAGCGGATTATTGCCTGACCTGAACGATCCTCAGTGTGCTTCAGTTGTTACGCAGGGAAAGTAGATTTGAAAGGTTGAGCCGCTTCCCGGTTCGCTCACCACACGCACGAAGCCACCCGTGCGGTCGACGGCGCGCTGGACCACAGCGAGCCCCAACCCCGTGCCCTGATGCTCGTGCTTGGTTGTGAAGAATGGTTCAAAGATGTGGGAACGGTCCCCGTCGGCAATACCTTCACCGGTATCACTGACGGAGACGCGTACGTACGGTGCGAGATCGCCGCCGTCCTGCGAGTCCTCTCGGGCACAAACGTGGATGCGGATCGTTCCACCGGAGCGCATGGCATCTCGTGCATTCAGAACCAGGTTGAGGAGGATTCGCTCCAGCTGACCACGATCGATCAGCACGCGGCCGGGTGTCTTGTCGCGTGTGAACTCGATGGGATGGCGTGGCCCGGCGGCAGCTCGAAGCAGGTGAACGCAGCCTCCTACAGCCTCGGGCACACTCAAGACGCGGGGAGCACCGGCCGATTCCCGACCGAAGTCCAGGAGTTGCCGAACCAGCGCATTGCCACGCTCGGCGGCATCGATGATGTGGCGAGCCGACAGTTCCACATCCTTGGGCGAGTCACTGTGGCCTTTGATCGCATCGGCATTACCCAGGATGACCATCAGCAGGTTCTTGAAGTCGTGGGCGACTCCGGCTGCGAGTCGCCCAATCACCTCGGCCCGGCTCGCTTCCACAGAACCATAGCCGAGCGCGTGGTCGTGGGTGAGTTTCGATTCCGCGAGTTGCATCCGTTCCGTGATCAGGTCTGCGAGGGCCCGAGCATAGTCGTGCTCTGGTTCGGACCAATTCCGCGGCTCGCCCACCTGTTCATGACAGACCACTCCTATTAATTTCCCATTTCGAAAAAGGGCCGCATCGAGCATGGAGAAAATGTTCAGTGGCTCGAGATAGGCTTCACGGAGTTCGGTAGTCCGCGGATCATCCTTGGCATAAGCAGAGGGCAAGGCCGGGAGCGAGGCGACAGCCTGGAAGTAGCTCGGAAAATCGGCAACGAGCAGCGTTGCCCCCTTGGTGTGCATCCGTTTCGATCGCTCATAAAGATTCACACAACGGAGAATCTTGTCGTTGTTCAGAAGCAGCCAGACTCCCACCCGTTCCACACACAGCGCTTCCGCACCCGCCTCGCACACACGCCGTAACACCTCGGGCATCGATAATTGATCGGCCAGAACAGGTGCTTTCAGGGGCGCTGGCATGGCGCTCATCGGCTACTCCACCTGGAAGTTTCTGTGAGACTCGATAACAACAACGACTTGAATAACCTGAGTTTAATCGGCCTGAGCAAGGTACAGATAGCAAAAAGCAATCCTCGCCCGTTTTCATTGGTTTCACCGATGCCGTGAATCGGTGACCACAGAGCCGCACGACCTTTCCAAAGCCTTTCCAGGCGTACAATACCCGCGTTCCTGTTTTGCCCCGAAATCCCTGGAGCAGCTACCGATGCCGCACACCTTGCCAAACCTGCCGTATGCGTTTGATGCGCTCGAGCCGCATATCGATTCGAAGACAATGGAGATCCACTCGCAGAAGCACCACAAGGCGTACGTCGATAACCTGAACAAGGCACTCGAATCCGCCCCGGCCGAATTGCAGAACGCTGATATTGTGTCGCTGTTGCGGAACATCAAATCCGTGCCGGAAGCGAGCCGCCAGGCCGTGATCAACAACGGCGGCGGGCACCACAATCACTCGCTCTTCTGGGAAATCATGGGCCCGGGCGGTGGCGGCGAACCGAGCGGCGCTGTGGCGGAAGCCATTACGGCCGCCTTCGGCGATTTCGCGAAGTTCAAGGACACCGTGAAGAATAACGGCCTGACGCAGTTCGGCAGCGGCTGGAGCTGGATCGTATGGGATCCGAATGCCCAGAAGCTCGCCGCTATCAAGAAGCCCAACCAGGACAGCCCGCTGATGGATGGCCTCACGCCCATCCTCGGCGTCGATGTCTGGGAGCACGCATACTACCTGAAGTACCAGAACCTGCGTGCGGCGTACCTCGATGCCTGGTGGAATACGGTGAACTGGAAGGCCGTCGAAGGCAAGCTCGCCGCTGCCAAGTCAGGCAAGTAGTCTCGCGGTATCCGCATCTCACCCGCCGATCGCGGCGGGTTCTCACTCCTTCGAGCTGCGAACAACTCATGAACCATTCCATGATCGTGAATGCCACGCGCCGCCAGTTCCTCACCCGCTCCGGGCTCGGGCTCGGCGGCGTCGCACTCATGAATCTGCTCGCCCGTGCCGATGCGGAGAAAGCGAATCCCATCCAGGGGATTCTCGAGAAGCCGCACTTCGAACCCAAAGCCAAACGCATCATCTATCTATTCATGGCTGGCGGCCCCAGTCAGCTCGATCTCTTCGATCACAAGCCCAAGCTCAACGAACTCAATGGCCAGGATCTGCCCGCCTCGATTCGCATGGGGCAGCGCGTCACGGGCATGACCGCGCACCAGGCCGTATTCCTCATGGCCGGCTCCATCTTCAAGTTCACGAAACAGGGAAAGTCCGGGGCATCCGTCAGTGAGTTGATGCCATGGACGGCGAAGATTGTCGATGATGTGAGCTTCATCAAGTCCGTGCACACCGAGCATATCAACCACGACCCCGCCATCACCTTCGTGCAGACGGGCCATCATCTTGCGGGCCGGCCAAGCATGGGCAGCTGGCTGAGCTATGGCCTCGGCAGTGCCAATGCGAATCTCCCCGCCTTCGTCGTGCTCATCTCGAAGGACCGCATCGACCAGCCGCTTTACGCACGCCTCTGGGGCAACGGCTTCCTGCCCAGCACACACCAGGGTGTGCAGTTTCGCAGCGGCGGCGCTCCGGTGCTATACCTTGATAACCCGCCCGGCGTTTCTGCGAAGAGCCGTGAACTCGCGCTCGACCGACTCTCCGAGTTAAACGCGATTCAGGCGCAGGACCTGGGCGATGCCGAGGTGAACGCCCGCACGGCCCAGTACGAAATGGCCTTCCGCATGCAGACAAGTGTGCCGGACGTGGTCGATCTCAGCAAGGAACCAAAGGCGACATTCGAACTGTATGGCGAAGAGGCCCGCACGCCCGGCACCTTTGCCGCGAACTGCTTGTTGGCCCGCCGACTCGCCGAACGAAACGTCCGCTTCATTCAACTCTATCACCCTGGCTGGGATCAACACGGGGGCTTGCCGCGTGCCATTCGCCGGCAATGCAAGGATGTGGATCAAGCCTGTTATGGGCTCATCACCGATCTCAAACAGCGTGGCATGTTGGACGACACACTTGTGGTGTGGGGTGGTGAGTTCGGCCGCACGAATTACAGCCAGGGCAAGCTCACGGCAGGCGATTATGGGCGCGACCATCACCCGCGCTGCTTCACCATGTGGATGGCGGGCGGCGGCATCAAGCCCGGCACCACCTTCGGCTCAACCGATGAATTTGGGTACAACGTCGCCGAGAATCCCGTGAGCGTGCACGACCTGCAAGCCACGATTCTCCACCAACTCGGCATCGATCACGAGAAACTCACCTTCAAGCACCAGGGCCGCTACTATCGCCTCACGGACGTACACGGACATGTGGTCAAGGAACTCCTCAAATAGATTCCATCTCTCAGACGAGCCCGAAGCGTGAGCGAGGGAAACTTAACGCAGCATCACCGCATCATCGTGGCTCAATAACACATTGGCCAGCACGGTCGCGGCTGCGAGATCGGCGATCGGCAACTTCGCATCCGCGGGCTTCTCTCCGACACCGAGCAACTTCTTCGCGCCGGGCAAATCCTTCTCGAAGAGTGCTTTCTGCTCCTCGAACAGCATCACCAGAACGGCCCGTTCGCGCGCTGTCGGTTCGCGACTGGTGATGAGTCGGAAGGTGAATGCCACGCGTTCTTCCGTCGTCGCTCCGCCTTCCTTCAGTGTGCGTTGCCCCACGAAGCGCGCGGCTTCCACGAATTGCGTGTCGTTCAATAACACCAGCGCTTGTAAAGGCGTGCTCGTGCTTTGCCGGTGCACCGTGCAGACGCTGCGATCCGCAGCATCGAATGTGGCCATGCTCGGCGGCGGCACCGTGCGCTTCCAGAACGTGTACAGACTGCGGCGATAGAGGTCCGCACCCTTGCCCTGCCCATAATTTGGCCGGCCCATCGCAATCTCTTCCCAGAGCCCGGCCGGTTGATACGGCTTCACGCTCGGCCCACCCAGTTTCTCCACGAGAAGCCCGCTTTCATGGAGTGCCTGGTCTCGCAGCATCTCGGCCGTCAGACGTTTCACCGGGCCGCGGGCAAGCAGGTCGTTGTCCGGATCGCGGGCCAGCAACTCGGCGGGAGCTTTCGAACTCTGTCGATACGTGGCCGAGAGCGCGATCTGCTTCAGCAATCGCTTGTAGTCCCAGCTCGAGGCGGCGAAGTCGCGGGCCAGCCAGTCGAGCAATTCCGGGTGCGTCGGGCGTGAACCTTGCGTACCGAAGTTATCCGAGGTTTCCACGAGGCCGCGGCCGAACATCATCTGCCAGGCGCGGTTCACCGTGACACGTGCAAAAAGCGGTTGCTCGGGATTCGTGAGCCACTTCGCCAGCCCCAGCCGATTGCGCGGCAACCCGGGTTGCATCGGCGGCAAGGCCCGGGGCGTATCTGCCGTCACCGCGTCGCCGTGCGCGTCGTACGCGCCGCGTTTCAGGATGAACGCGGGTCGCGGCTTCGGCAACTCGTCCATCACCATGATCTCGGGAATCGGATTCACAAGTGCCGTGAACGCCTTCCGCGCTGCGTGCAACTCGGCCTCCGCCTTGCGGCTCGGCTCGTGCTCCACCGCGGCGAAGTAATCGAACCAGGACGCGTCATTCGCCTTCGCACCGGCGATTTCCGCTGCCTCGGGCGCCGTGATCGCACGATTGAAGACGCGGAATTCATCAACTGCGCCTCCCTTGAATCCATTGTCCCGGAAGCGAAAGCCGATGGCGAGATTTGGCTCGGCCCCGCCATAAGTGATGTCCTTGGTGAGCTTGTCCCGCACCACATCGAGTGTCGCGGCCTCACCGTTGACGAAGACTTTCATCCCCGCAGCAGTGCTGCTGCCATCATAGGTGGCGGCGATGTGAGTCCAGCGATCGATCGGCACGGCCGATGTGGTGCGGATCTTCAGCGAGTTTCCGGGCCACATGTGGTGCAGCCCGAATGCGATGTGCCCATCCTCCAGGAGCAATTCATAACCGCGGCTGCCAGCATCGATGGGGGCCTTGCTGTGATGAACGAGAACGGCACGCGGTGTGGCCTGGGGCGGCTTGATCCAGAGGCTCAGCGTGAACGGATCATCTCGCGTGAAGTGGCCGACACCGGGGAAGGTGAGACCATTATCACCATCGAGGGCGATGGCCTGGCCGTGCTGGCCGGGAACGAGCGACGGTGCCTCGTGGCGGTGACCCGGTTTCTTCGCATCCGCACTGTTCGCGAGGGTGTTGCCCGTGAACGCATCGAAGGAATAAGCCGCGACGAGCCCGAGCAGTTCGGGGTGCTCGGGGTGCTTCCATCTGCCGAATTCGGCCTTTGCAGCGGTGCGGGCCTTCGCCAGTGCGGCTTCCTTCTCCGCGATCACGGCACGCAGTTGCACGATTCGGGCATCCTGATCGTCCGTCGTGAGCATGAGTGCCGGCACGGGTGTCGAGGCGGTGAAGTAGCTAGTTTGGCCGCTTTCATCGATGTTCTGGAAGAAGGCACTGAGTGAGTAAAAATCCTTCTGCGTGATGGGGTCGTACTTGTGATCGTGGCAGCGGCTGCACTCGAAGGTCATGCCGAGGAACGCGGTGCCAAAGGTGTTGACGCGATCGACGACGTACGCGATGCGGAACTCTTCCTCGACGATGCCGCCCTCTTCGTTCTGCATGTGCAGGCGGTTGAAGGCGGTGGCCAGTCGCTGTTCCTTGGTGGCATTCGGGAGCAGGTCGCCGGCCAGTTGCCAGGTGGCGAATTCATCAAAGGGCTGGTTGCGATTGAACGATGCGATCACCCAGTCGCGATACGGCCAGACAGCCCGGGTGCGGTCCATCTGGTAGCCGTGGGTGTCCGCGAAGCGGGCGATGTCCAGCCATTCGGAGGCCATGCGTTCGCCATAATGCGGTGAGGCGAGCAAGCGGTCGATCACCTTTTCATAGGCATCGGGTGCATCGTCCGCGAGGAAAGCATCGAGTTCGGCGAGCGTGGGCGGCAAGCCGGTGAGATCGAAGGTGACGCGGCGCAGCAAGCGAGCCTTATCTGCGGGCGGTGCCGGGACGAGTTGCTCGCGTTCGAGCCCCTGCATCACGAAAGAATCGATGGGTGAGCGCACCCAGGCGTTCCGCTTCGCATCGCGGCTCACCGGCGGCGCCGGCCGTGCCATCGGCTCGAAGGACCAGTGTTGATCCCACTTCGCCCCTTGCTCGACCCAGCGTTTCAGCGTGGCGATTTGTTGCGGCGAAAGCTTGCGTTTCAGGGAAGGCGGAGGCATCACATCGTCCGCATCCGTGCTGGCCACACGCACGATCAGCGGGCTATCCGTAGGCTTCCCGGGGGACACCACTTCGAGTGCGGATTCCTTGAGGTCGAAACGCAAATCCGCCTTGCGGGCCTTCGGATCGGGCCCGTGGCACTGGAAGCAGAAATCCGAAAGGATGGGCAACACTTCGCGGCCAAAGTCCACGGTCGGCGGCTCCGCGGCGCGAGCGGTGGAGGCGATGAACAACAGCAATAATGTGAGAGTGCGTGTCATGGTGATGATATCTTACGTGCAGGAATCACTTGAGCACTTCGAGTTTAAGATCCTTGAAGCGCACTTCGGTGGGGCCGCCGCTGTGGACCTGGAAGCCGAGGATGCCGCGGCGGGCGAGCTTGTCGTCCTTGAAGTAGTCGGTCACGATTTTGCCATTGATCGTGATGCGCACGTTTCCTTGATACGCTTCAACCACATAGTCATTCCACTCATTCAACTTCACGTGCTCATCGCCCGCTTTGTCAGCGAGGATGCCGCGGCCATTTTCCTCGTAGAGTTTGCCCCACCAGCCTGCCCCGATGTCGGCCTGCGGGCCACGCATCTCGCCGTCCGGCAAGGGGACGCTGCGAAACTGGATACCGCTGTTCGCAGCGTTTGGCGTGAGCTTCACCTTCACCGAAAGCTTGAAATCCTCGACCGCCAGGTGCGACTTCAGGAAGGTGTTTCGTTTGAGGCCCGTCGCGGTCTTGCCCACGATCTCGCCCTCGGCGACGCTCCACACCTCGGCATCGCCATCCCAACCGGCGAGATCCTTGCCGTTGAAGAACTCCCTGGCGTTATCGACGCTGGCGAGCATCGGCACTTGCGACGGGCTTTGCAGATACGCGAACAGCGAACGCACCTCGTGCATGCTGAGGCTCTTGGTGATGTCGTCCGGCATCATCGAACTCGAAGAGGCAAGCCGCTTCTCGATGTCCGCGGTGGGGATCACCATCGTTTCGCGCTCGGTGAGCACCGTGACGGCGTTCTTCGTCTCTTCCTTCACGATGCCCGTGATCACACGGCCATCGGCGAGCGTCAACACGGTCGCGGCATATTCCTTCGGGATGACCGAACTCGCATCGAAGACATTCTCCAGCAGGTAATTCAAGTCCGTGCGGTTCGCACCGGTGATGTCCGGGCCGACCTTGCCGCCACTGCCAAACAGCGTGTGGCATTGCTGACACGTCTTCGCGAACACGGCCCGGCCCAGGTTCACATCGGGTGCGGGCATCGGCACGGCGAGCTTGCCGCGCCACTCGGCGATGAGTTTCTTGCGTTCCTCCGGTGTGTCGCGCACCGTGCCCCAGTGCTGCACGATGAGCGCGTCCAGTTCCTTGTCCTGCAGATTGCGAAGCTGGCGGATCGTTTCGCCGGAGACGTCCGAAATCGGTATCTTTTTCGCCCCCACCGCGGCGAGCAGGGCTTTGGCGTAGGTCGAACGCGAGGCGAGCGTGGCCACTGCATCCTTCTTCTCGGCGGGGGTGAAGGTGGCATACGCAGCGAGAATCACGTCCGGCGTCTTGGCATCATCAAACGCCGCGAGGCCGCGTAGAGCCGCGCCGCGGAGTGCCGCATCACTCACGAGTGCTTGCAGCATCCGCACCACTTCAGGGTCTTTCGCATCGACCAGCGTGGCGATGGCCGCTTGTCGCGCGGCCACGTCTGCCTTCGGATCGCTGACGATTTTGCGAATCGTGGCCAGGGCGTTCTTGTCGCCGAACGTTACGGCCAGCGTCTGGGCCTGGTTGCGAACGTTCGCATCCGCAGATTTCAGCAGTGCCTCGAACGCGGCCGGCCATTCCTTCGGCATCGGGAACTGACGTTTGCCCTTCAGGCCATCCTGAATGCCGCGAAGGTAAGCAAGTTGCTGGTCCGCGTTCTGCGCCTCACCTGCCTCTTTCACAAGAAGCGCAATGGCCTCGGGTGTGCCGATGGCCCCAACGCGCCGCGCCATCCACGGCAGAAGCTGCGGCACCTTCGCGTTCGCGGCGAGGCTCAGCGCGCGGGCCGCATCCACCTCCGCAAGCGGCTCCATCGCGTACCAGTAGAGGTAGGGGAGGTTGTGGTCAGAAGCGTCCTCGGGGTGGGAGACAAGACCTTCGAGAATATCCCATCGAACTGCTAACGGCATTCGTTGTGTTGCCGATGCGAGTTCACGTCGGACGACTGGCGAAGGCTCACCAATCGCCCGTTCCTTCAGCGTGGCCGTGTTTCGCGGCCGTAAAGACTCTTCCAATACTCTCCGATATGCCCAGGCTCGAACGTGTTGGTCCTCGTCTTTGGTCGCTCTTGAGAGTTCCTTTTCTCCGGCTTCACCAGAAAATGGTGCAGCCCACAATGCATGTAGACGACGTGTCGCGATCTTATCTTCCGCGATGATTTTCTGGAACGCGATCAGCACCGCCAGGTTACTTTTCACATCGCGGGCCGCACATCGTTCCTGCAGAATCCTCCTCGCATGTCTCACATACCACTGATTCTCATGTAACTGGTACTGCACCAACTCGGCGTCCGTGCACTTCTGCAAATCGACCTTCACGGGCTTCGTGCCCTGGTAGCTAATCTTGAAGATGCGGCCGTTGGTGCGATCCCATTTCTCGGGCTGCGGCAGATGGCAGATTTGCTTGTCGGACCAGTCGCTGACATACACGTTGCCGTCCGGGCCGCTCAGGATCGTGATCGGGATGAACCACTTATCGTTGCTCAGCAGGAAGTCCGGGTTGCGGTCGGCCTCATAGCCGCTGCCCTTCGGTTTCAGCACATCCACGTTGATGCGGTGGCCGTGTAGGTTGCCCATGAAGAGTTTGCCCCAGTATTCCTTGGGCCAGGCCCCGCCCTGGTAGCACATCAGGCCGCAATGAGCGTGGCCGCCGCCGGCCGAGTCGCTGCGCCCATTGCCGCCGTGGGGCGTCGCGCCGAGATAGTGCCGGTGCAGGGCGATCGTCTTGATGTCGTCGAAGGTGTAGGGATTGAAGTGCACGCCGCCTTGCCGTTGGTAGCGACCGCCCTGGATCATGTGCCACATGTGCGGGATGACGCACGCTTCGATGAAGAATTCGCCGTGTTCGTTGTAATCGAGTCCCCACGGGTTCGAGGTGCCGTGGGCGAAGACTTCGAACGTGTGCTTCGTCGGATGGTAGCGCCAGACACCGGCATTGATCGGTGTGCGATCTTTGTCCGGCGTGCCGGGCTTGCCCACGCGGCTATGGGTGAAGACGCCGTGGCAGCCATATAGCCAGCCGTCCGGGCCCCAGATGAAGCTGTTGAGCGTTTCGTGCGTGTCCTGGTAGCCCCAGCCATCGAGGAGAATCTGCGGTTTGGCATCGGGCTTGTCGTCGCCGTCCTTGTCCGGGATGAACAGGAAGTACGGCGCGGCTCCGACCCACACGCCGCCGAAGCCGAGTTCGATGCCGCTGACCATGTTCAACCCTTCGATGAACACGGTCTTCTTGTCGAACGTGCCGTCACCGTCCACGTCCTCGAAGATCAGAATCTTGTCGCCGCGTTTGCGATCGGCTTCAGGCAGCAGGGGGCCGTCGAAGGGCAATCGCCGCGGATAGACGTATGCTTCCACCACCCAGAGACGGCCGCGGTCGTCCATGCACATGGCGACGGGTTGATGCACTTCGGGCTCGCCCGCGAAGAGAGTGACGCGGAACCCTTCGGGCACGGTCATGTTCTTCGCCGCATCCTCGGGTTTTTGGCCCGCGAACGGGTACGTATCTGCGATCTGCGGCACGGCTTTCGGCCGCGGCGGGAAGTTCGGCTTGGTTGTATGGAAGCGGAAATCGTCGAAGTTGATGTGGCCCCAGTGGCCCGTGTGCCGATCGACGATGCGGATAAAAATATCCTTCTGTTGATGCGGTCCGAGATCGACGACGACGCGCCGCATGTCCTCTTCTTCGACGCCGCTGACCCGGAAGATCACATCGTTGCCGCTGACGATCTCGACGCACGTTTCCTTCTCGTGCGGTCCGCCACCGATCAGGAAGCTGGCCCAGCGGTGCGTCGCGGTGAACGACACACTTGTGAGCGTTCCCACCGGCTTATCGCCGAGCTTCTCGAAGCCGCCGATCCAGAATTGCCCCTGATGGCGGGAGTGCGAATCGGCCCGACGCGGATGCACCGTATCGCCCTTGATGGGCTGTCCCTTGAAGGCATCGCCCACGGCGGTCCAATCCTTCAGAGTGCCGGTCTCGAAGTCGAGATTGAGCGGCTTGCCGTCCGCGCCGAGAGGGAGCACGCCAGTATTTTTATCGCCGGGAGGCTGGGTCGATGCGAGCAAGGTGAGCGCGAGAAGTGCAGCATTCATCCGGGTCACCGTGGGGCGGGAGAAAGGCCGGAAGCATCGTAATGCTTCCGTAATACCCCACGGTGACGGTCCGGACAAGCATCGACTTAACGGAAGGCACTCAGATCGACCGAGGTCTTGTCGCCCGGCTTCATTTGCAACGGCATCGTCACCGGGCTATTCGTGCCGACCACCATCTTCACCGTCACGGTTTGCGTCGTGCCATCGGCAATCGGAGTGGTGGTGCAACTGTGAGTCGTTCCGGTCTGTTCACTGGGTGTGTCGTTGAACCACACTCTTGCACCAGGAGGTGAAACGACTGTGAGCGAGGCTGAGTTCGCGTTGATCACGGGAGCGGGTACGACATAGACGAAGGGGAACACATAGGTCGCGGCGGCAGGTGTTCCAACAGCAGCC
Source organism: Gemmataceae bacterium (assembly GCA_041750275.1). Lineage (GTDB taxonomy): Bacteria > Planctomycetota > Planctomycetia > Gemmatales > Gemmataceae > JBGSZR01. The sequence continues at coordinate 28,565 of JBGSZR010000134.1, read as the reverse complement.
GGGCCGACATACACCGTGGCCGGTACGGCACCACCCACGCCAATCACCGGCGCGACGCCACCCACAGTGATGCCCGGTCCGCCGCCGATGCCGATCACCGGTGTCGCGGGTTGCGGGATGACCACGCCCGGGCCAACAGGCAAAGGCATCGGTGTGGGCACGAGGGGTCGGGGAACGAGGACACCTGGCACGCCAGGAACACCCGGCACGCCAGGAATCACGCCGGGAGGTCCGACCACGATGGGTGGTGGGCCGCCCAGTGGTCCACCGGGAGGGCCAACGACAATGGGTGGGGTTGTCCCGAAACCAGGGAGTGGTTGAGCGTTTGCGCTTCCCGCTGCCAGCAGAGCCGCAGTAGAAAGGGACAGCAGAGCATGGCGAACCGTTCTCATGATCGACCTCCGGGTGACCGGCTGAATGATTCACCCGAGCAGAGTCAGGCGAATCTCGCACACAGTATAACCGACACGATCCGAAGAGCCGTACGACTTTTTGCTCGAATTTAGGAACGGGCAGCCAATGGGCGGGCGGCCTGTGAGATCGGGATGGAACGATCGGATTCCAGGTGAGCGCTGCCCATCAGGGTACGGTTCATAATCTCTTGCGGTGAATTGTCGTTGCTGCCCATGATCACTCTGATAACATCCCGGCGAATTCAATCTAAAACGGGTCATCCCACTTCAAGAGCCCCCCGACGGCAACATCATGGCGATTACGCTCAATGAAACTCTCTCGCAACTCAAAAACCTTGGCAATGAGAAGGTTCGCGCCCAGAACAGGAAACGCGGTGCTGGCGAGAATCAATTCGGTGTCCTGCACGGTGACATCCGGAAACTGGCCACGAAAATCAAGACAAACCCCACCCTGGCCATGGCTCTCTGGGATACCGCGAACACGGATGCCCGGCTTCTGGCAATCCTGCTGCTCAATCCGAAGAGCTTGACCATCGACGAAGTCGATCGAATGGTGCGGGCCGCCACGTGCGTGGCAGTGGCAGACTGGCTCAACTCGTACGTCGTCAAGAAAAACTCCGACAAAGAAGTTCTTCGCCAGAACTGGATGGTTGATGCGGATCCCTGGGCGGCACGAGCCGGATGGAACCTCACCGCCGAGCGAATCGTGAAGAGTCCGGAAGGGCTCGACCCCTCCGCACTGCTGGATCGCATTGAGACGGAGATGGGGAACGCCGATCCTGCCGTGCAGTGGACGATGAACAGCACTCTGGCGGAAATCGGAATCCACTTCCCGAAACTGCGGAAGCGGGCTATTGCCATTGGCGAAGCGCTGGGAATCTATCGAGACTATCCCACCCCGAAGGGTTGCACTTCACCCTTCGCCCCAATCTGGATTCGCGCGATGGTGAGCCGCCAAGGCTAAGCCGCTGCCGCCAGGCCGAGGTACGCCAAGGCCTCGTTTCTAACGGACCGGTCCTATTCACGTGTTCTCGTCCGCATGTATGGAACAGGTGCGGGATTGCCAGACGTGCGAGTTGGATACCTCGATTGCCGTCTTGGTCTGTTAGAATGGCGGCACTTCAGGGGAAAACATGATGGTGCCATTGCCGGACCGGCGTTCTTTTTTGAACTGGGCCACGCAGGGGCTGGGAGCCACCGCGGCGTTGCATCTGCTCGCCCGGGATGGCGTGCTCGCAGCCCCGCATCACCTGGCCAAGGCCAAACGTGCCGTGCAGATCTCGCTGATCGGCGGGCTCAGCCACGTCGATTCCTTTGACTACAAACCCGAGCTCGGCAAGCACCACGGCAAAGCATTGCAGACCGATGCGAAACCCGATGTCTTCTTCAATCAGGTCGGACTGCTCCGCCAAAACGACTGGGCCTTTCGACAGCGCGGCCAGTCCGGGTTGTGGCTCTCGGACCTCTTTCCACACATCGCCGCTCATGCCGATGACCTCACGCTCATCCGCTCGATGACCTCCGAAAGTGCCAACCACACACCCGCACTGTTCGTGCAAAATAGCGGCTTCCAGTTCAATGGTTATCCCGCACTCGGCTCGTGGCTCAGCTACGGACTCGGCACACTCACTGAGGATCTCCCCGCCTTCGTGGTCCTGCCCGACGAACGCGGCGAGGCGACGGGTGCCGCTTCAAACTGGTCTAGCGGGTTCTTGCCGGCCCAGCATCAGGGTGTGGTGTTTCGAAGTGGCGCGGAACCAGTCCGTGATCTTGTGCCGGCACAGGCCATTCCCGCAGCCGAGGAACAGGACTCGCGTGCACTGCTCGCGAAACTCAATGCCTTGCACCTGGAACAGGCGGGTGGCGAAGCAAACCTGGCCGCACGCATGACGAGCTACCAACTGGCCGCAAAGATGCAACGGGCCGTGCCAGCCGTCGCGGATCTGTCGAAGGAGACGCGGAAGACGCTCACGGCCTACGGCATCGATCAGCCCACCACGGCCGATTGTGGTTCGCGCTGCCTGTTGGCCCGGCGCTTGCTCGAGCGCGGCGTGCGCTTCGTGCAACTCTACAGTGGCGGCCCGATCGGCGGCAATCCGCGCACCAGCTGGGACGCCCACGAGAATGTGAAAGAGAACCACACGCTCGAGGCGGCCCGCATCGATCGGCCTATGGCCGCACTCCTGGCCGACTTGAAGCAACGCGGCCTGCTTGATGACACGCTCCTGATCTTCACCACCGAGTTCGGTCGCACGCCCTTCGCCCAGTCCGCCGCGGGCACGGTCGGCACCGGTCGCGACCACAACCGCTATGGCTTCTCCTGCTGGCTGGCGGGAGCGGGATTGAAGCCCGGCATCGCCTTCGGCAACACCGACGACCTTGGCTGGAAAGCCGCGGAACACCCCGTGACCTGGAACGACTTCCACGCCACGGTGCTGCACCTGCTCGGCATCAACCACGAGAAGCTGACGTATTACCACAACGGCATCCAACGACGGCTCACGAATGTGCATGGCGAGGTGGTGAAAGGCGTGTTGAAGTAAACCTCATGAAGGCAACGCGGCGGGCGACCCAGATTTGTTAAATACCCGTTCTTCCGCTGAACTGTGAATCGGCTGGCACTGTGGCGAGAACTGGCAGGCTGGGCTGAATGTGGCGGGTCTAACAATTTGGAGGATTATTCCTATTTTTCTGAAGATGCCGAATGTTTTGCTTGCAATGTGCCGATGGGTAGGTCACAGCCAGCGTCCGTCGCGGGCGGCAATCGTGTGAATTTCACGAGGCACAAGCCGATGATTCTGCCCCGAGGCAACCAGCCGCTCGACCGCTGGGAAAAACTGGCACTCATCGCATTCGGCGTGTTCATCCTCGCCTTCGGGGTCATCACGGAAATCCGCTCGGCCTTCCTCAGCTTCAAGCACACCGATTTTAACGTCTACACGCACGTCGGCTGGGTGGTTCGCAACGGTGGCGATATTTATGGCGATGCGATTGCCACCAATGGCCTCCACTACGTCTATCCCTCGCCGTTCTCGATCCTGATGGTGCCATTCGCCGATCCGCCGCCGTGGATCACGACAGATGAATTCTACGTGCCGTACCCGGTGTCCGTGGGTGTGTGGTTCACGATCAGCGTGGCGTTCGCGATGTGGGCGGTGCACTTGCTCGCCGGGGCAATTCTCCCCGATGCGAAGCGAGGCACGCGCCGCTGGTGGTATGCCCGCACGATCCCCTTTTACGTCTGCCTGGGAGGCATCGGTTTCTCGCTCGGCCGTGGTCAGGTGAACCTGATGATCGTGGCCCTGTTCGCGGCTTCGTTCGCAGCCGCGATTCGTGGCCGACGCCTCACCTCGGGCCTCTGGCTCGGGGTCGCCATCGTCTTCAAGCTGATCCCGGCATTCTTACTGTTGTTCCCCGCACTGCGACGCGACTGGCGGGCGGGTGCGGGCGTGGCCGTGGCACTCATCGTGGGGTTGGGTGTCATTCCAATCGCAATGTGGGGCCCACAAAAGGCACGCGCTCAGCATGAATTCTTTATCAAGAACGTGGTGCTCGCCGGTACCACCGGTTCAGGCGATCACCCCATGGGTAAGGACCTGACCCACACGACCGCAACGGATTCTCAGTCGTTCGTCGCGGCCATCCACCACATTCGCTATCAGCATCTGCCTCGCAGCGAGCGGCCCAAGCAGGCTTCCTCGCACACCCGCCTCGCCCACTGGGCCATCGGCGGCACACTCACACTGATCACGCTCCTGGTGGCCTGGCGTCGACTCACACCCGAGCCGAAGGATCAACTCGTCTTCTTTGGTTGCCTCTGTGCCCTTTTGATGGTGGTAACACCGGTCTCGCACATGCACTACTACGCCATGGTGCTTCCGATGGTCAGCGCACTCTGGCTGCGCTCACTGGCGGAACGGCCAGGTGAAGTATGTGCCGATGCCCGCACCACCACCGTGCTCGTGCTGTGGGGTCTGGCCGTGGCCTTGCCACTCTTCCCGGGCTCACCCTTCGACGAACTCCGCGAATGCGGCTTCGGCACCGCTGCCACGGTCGGACTCTGGGCCTTTGGCCTCACCCGGCTCGGCAAGCGAGCCGAGGCGAAGGTGATTTCGATGCAAGCCCCGCTGCGTCAGGCCGCGTGAGAGTTAATAACGCGGCATGCCCGGATCGACCTTTTCCGCCCAGGCCAGGATGCCGCCGCTCAGGTTCGCGAGATTCGTGAAACCCTGCGATTTCAGGAACTCGATCGCCTTCGCACTGCGCATGCCGCTCTTGCAGTGCACGATCACCTGGCGATCCTTTGGCACCTCTGCGAATCGGTTCGGCAACTCGGGCAATGGCACGAGCACCGTGCCCGGGATGCGACAGATCTGGAACTCATTCGGATTGCGCACATCAAGCACGAACAAGTTTTCGCCGGCATCGATGCGTTGCTTCAACTGCTCGGCGGTGATCTCGCTTCCGGTGGGTTGAGCCGTGGTCGGACCGCCACGGACGCCACAGAACTGTTCGTAGTCGATGAGCCCGGTGATGGTGGGGTGCGGTGCCCCGATGGCCCACTTCGGATCGCGGCGAATCTTGAAGGTCTTGAAGGTCATGTTCAGAGCGTCGTAGTGCAGCAAACGACCAATGAGCGGCTCGCCGATGCCGAGCAGGAGCTTGATGGTCTCGGTGGCCTGGATGCAGCCGATGACGCCGGGCAAGATGCCGAGCACGCCGCCCTCGGCACAGCTGGGCACTTCGCCGGGCGGAGGCGGTTCGGGATAAAGGCAGCGATAGCAGGGGCCGAGTGCGGGGTGAAAGACCGTGGCCTGACCATCGAAGCGGAAGATGCTGCCATACACATTCGGCTTGTTCAACAGCACGCACACATCATTCGTGAGATACCGCGTGGGAAAGTTATCGGTGCCGTCGATCACGACGTCGTAAGGCTCCACAATGGCGATGGCGTTCTTCGAGGTGAAGCGTTCCTCGTGCAGCACCACTTCGACGTGCGGGTTGATGTCGCGGAGCGTGTCGGCCGCGGACTGGCACTTCGAACGGCCAACATCCTGGGTGCCATGAATGATTTGCCGCTGCAGATTCGAGACATCGACCGTATCAAAATCGACGAGGCCGATGGTGCCGACGCCGGCGGCCGCGAGATAAAGCGCAAGCGGTGAACCGAGGCCGCCGGTGCCGATGATCAGCACCTTCGCGGCCTTTAGCTTCTTCTGCCCATCGAGCCCCACCTCGGGCATGATCACATGGCGCGAATAGCGGGCAAACTCCGGCTGGCTCAGTTCAACGCCAGCCCAGCGACCAGCAAGCGGATCGGGAAGATTCATGTCAGTTTCCGGTTATCAGCGGGAACACACCAGGGCGGATGACATGAAAATAGTTATAGGGTGCCTGTCACGCTCGGCGGCAGGTTATTACCGGGCGAGCCAGTCGGGCGTTGCCGGATTATTCTTGGGATCTTGAATTCCCCCACAGGAATCTGGTCCTGCGGTGCGGAATTCGGAATGCGGTGTGCGGAATGAAATACCCAGCACACCGCCGCAATTGGCCTCTTGCCACACCCAGCAAAAAAAGGTTGGCACCCAGCCAATCCGCATCAGCGGCCAGCGTGGGGCCAGACGAGCCGCGAGCTTACTTGAGCAACCACTCCACGACCTTCAGGTCGTCCAGTTTCTCGTTGATGCGGGTGAGGTGATCGGGCACGCCAGCCGCTTCGTATGCTGCCTTGGAGAGTTTGCCGGAAGCCGTGCCCGCGTGGTTGTGAGCCAGCACCGCACCTGGGGCACACAGCGCCAGAAAGGCAGACATTCCGCCGTACTTCACGGCACCGGGCAACATCATGGGATCGGCCGTGTCCTTGATGTTCTCGAAGCGGAACTGGTTCAGATCGGCCGCGACCTTCTGGACGGACATGCCAGCGAGTGCCCTGGCCAGGATGGCAACGGGTCCCATCTCGCCGAATCCAATCAGCGAAACCTGCTTCGCCTTCAAGAAGCCGGTGAAACTGACGAGCGTCAGCAGATCGTGAACGCGATTGGCCAGTAAGCTGCGGTTGTAGCCAAAGGTGAAGCCTGCGTAGCCCTTGTCCACCGTGAAGGGTTTCTCCGGCACCTGTTCGCCGGTGCCGAGGAGGTCCGTGGCCACCACAGCGATTCCCTCATCCAGGAGCGCTTGAACCGCGGGCACGGGCTTGCCCTTCTGCATCAGGCTTGTCTTGCCCAGCGGATGAGCCCAGATCGCCACGGCTGCCCCATCGAACTTCTTGCCAATCAAGCCGGCACACGGGATCGCGTCCTGCTCGCCTTCCCGCCCCAGCACGGCGCGGTGCATCACGATCCCATCATGCTTCGATTCGAAGGGCCCCTGGCGAATAGCCAGCTTCGCGGGGGCGTGTTCATTCGTAATGGCCTGCAACGCTGTGCCCACCACCCTCTGAAATTCCTTCAAACTCACGGCGTCCTTTGGCGTGAGCTTCGCCATCTGGGCATCGGAGGCCTTCGCCATCGCTTCACGCAACTTCGCAGCATCCCGTTCGTCTTTCGGTCGAGGGTGCTCCGTGTCGAAGACGCTCAGTTCTTTCGCCGGCGTCGGCTTGAAGGAGGCTTCCTTCACAGGGCCGTCCTTGCCTTGCAGATGCTTGGCGAACCAGGCGTACATGAATTCGCGGGCGTGCACGTTGTACTGATGCCCATACTCCAGCCAGGCCTTCGCCGCGACCTTCTCTTCGGCCTTGTAGAGCGAATACAGTTCCTTCAACTCCGGGTAACCCTTTGACATCATCTCTTTGGTCCAGTCGTTGGCGGCGGAGAGTGCCAGCGGCTTGGGGGCGAACATCGCAGCGAATTCGACATTGCCTGTGTTGATGCGAAGCAATGAACAGTTCTCGCAGACGCAACCGCCCTGCATCGCCGTGGAGACCATGACGGCCGGGAACGCGGCGGCGAGGCGATCGTCCATCGCAGCGAGCAGAAAGGTCTGCGTGCCACCGCCGCTGGCACCGGTCATGCCGATGCGCTTTGCATCCACATCGGGCAATGATGAGAGGAAATCGAGGGCGCGGATGCTGTTCCAGGCTTGCAGTCCCATGAACGATTGCAATCGCAGTTCAGCGTCGGCATCGGTGAAGCCGGTGCGGTGTGGGATGGCGAGTGAGTCGGCATAGCCGATCATGTCGTACTGGAAGACGACGAAGCCCATGCGTGCCAGCGTGATGGGGATCGCCTGCATGAAGAAGCGGCCGCGGTCCAGGTCTGGCTCGCTGCCACTCTTCACGCTGGCTTCCGCGGCCTTCTCGCCCGCATCGTGGAAGCGGCCGTTGGCCCAGTGGCCATGGGCGAACAGCACGGCAGGGCCTGCTTCGCCAACCTTTCGAGCAGGGCTGGCGTTCGGGCTACGCAGCGGCCGGTAGAGATTACCGGTGACAGAGTGGCCGGGAGTGCTGGCGAAGTACACCTTCTCAATGCTGTAGCCATCCTTTTCGATCTTCCCGTGGATCACGGGGTTCAGCGGCGTCTTCTCGGGCAGCGGCCACAAGCCGGTGGCAACGAAAAGTTGCTCGCGAAGTTGCTGGCGGCGCGTCTCCCACAGATCCTTCGTTTTGGGGACGTGGAACGGAAAGTCGCCGTTCAACGTTTTGGGCGGCCCAAGCCGCACATCCGTGGGCTTCCGTCCGTCCGTGAAGACGCGAGTGGGATCCTCGTCGTCCGCACCGAGGGCGAAACGCGAGACAAGCCCGAGTGCGGGGAGTGCCAGCAAATCACGACGTGTGATCATGGAGAAGTTCCTCAGTGAGTTTGCCCGAGCGTAAGGCGCTGGCAAGCAGGCGTCAACGATTCCATCTCGGATCCGAAGCCATTCACTGAGTGGCGGTGTTCCGCTTGAAGCTTTGTCAGGACATGTGAGCTGGAGCCGATCGAAGGCTCTGGATTCGTGACAGCCTTTAAATTGGCACCAGGTAAGTTCCGAGAATTCGATCGTGTGGCGGCCGATCGGGCCTCCAGAGTGCAACGGCAATATAGACGGGCACAAGCACGGCTGCGATCAACCAGAGCGAGACGTACGCGAGTGCCCAGGCGGGATGCTCGACCTGCAGCCAGAGCGAGAGTGTGAGCAAGAGCGTGATCGGAGCCCAGACCAGCGCGGTTCGGAGGGCACAACGCCGTCGGGTCGCGCTTCGACCATCTGCGCGGACCAGTGTGACGCCGGTTAACGCCATCGATACACCACCACGCATGACGGCCGATACCATAATCCAGATCAGCGGTACGATGAGTACAGGAATCCAGAGGAGCATGCTTTCGAATTCCCAGGGCGACTGCTTGCGGCCGAGCACCGAGCGCGGATCGGCCGCAGCCCAGAGCAGCACGTCACGTTCCAGCTCGGCGTCGCGTTGTGCATTCTCTTCCCCCTCGATTCCTTCCTCGAAATTCAGCAGCGCGAAGCGCTGGAAGGAGAGCAACTCGCGCCTTCGCTCCTCGGCTTCGTGTTGCTTGCGGCGGTGCAATCGTTCGATGCGTTGCCGCGTCTGAGGTAAATTGCGAAGCGCGGCCTCGAATTCGGGATCACGTTCCCACTCGCTTCTCACGGCAGGATCGGAGAGAGCGAGCAGGGTCTGCTCGGCGGCTTCCGCGCGATGCTCCGCAACCTTGGCCAGCAACACGGCAGGAATCGCCGCAACGAAGAACATTAAGAACAGCCCGAATGCGAGCACACCGGCCTGGATGCCCAACTGGGCCGTGCGAACGGACGCGGTGACTTCCGGTGTATGGGCGTGTGTTTCATTCAGGTCCGCGTGCAATTCGCTTAATGAGCGATAACCTGTCGGCGCGAAGAGTTTCTCCAGTATCGGCGCAGCATGCGGCGGCACGGGCGCTCGCACACGGGCACCGCTCACACGCGGTGTGCCTTCCAGTGTCAGAGTGGCCACCTGTCGCACCAGGCACAAGGATCGTTGTTCATCCTCCTCAGTGTCGCTCACCGTGTTTCCTGGCTTCGCGTCCTCCTCACGCTGAGCGGATATATCTGCCAGGATCAATCGGCCATTGGGCTCGACCCACACTTGCCGCAAGGAAAGTTGTAGTGGAACGCTTCCCTCACACTCGGCTACCAGGAATTCTTCCACCAGTTGCTCAATCAGGAAGCGGGCATCGGCCCACGGCAAGGGCCGATCGGGAGAAATGGTCTCGACAAGCGGGCTGCCGACCGGGGCGGAGAAGGCCACCCACTCGTAGTCCGCACTGTTCCAGTAAATGGAGCCCGAACCGAGCCGCCGCAGCCGAGATGGCCGCGTCACTTCCGTTATTTGAGCGACGTGTGTTTCCGCGCTTGTCGGTCGCAACCAGAGCAGCACTTTGCGCTCAAGTGCCTTGTCCTCGGCGGCCCACACCTGTTCACCGGAATCACTCGCCTGGATGCAGCCGCGGATGGCGAAGCCACTGACGGTTTGTGGCAACTTCTCGCTGGAGGCCAGGAACTCGGCATCCGGCGAGTGGGGCTTCAAGGGTAGCAATCGTAGCTTGCGTGCGGGGAGCGGCCGCTGGGTGACGTGACAACCGCTCAGGCGATCGTGTAAGCCGCGATAGCCGAACTCACTGCGGCGGAGCTGGATCGCGAGTGCCGCGAGCCCCAGGATGAAGACACCGAGCCCCAGCAGCCCACCGGAGGCACCGGGTAGCAACGACGAGAGTAGTTCCGGTGCACCGAGGACTAACAAGATCATTGCAGTGAACGTCGCCGAGCGAAGGAAAGCCGCCCAGAGTCCTGGCGGCTCCGTTCGGCCGATTCGACTGACACGAAGGTTGAGCAGCCACTTGGCGGGTGTGGCTCCGAAGAGCCCTTCGCCGATCGTGAAGTAGAGGAGCAAGGTGAGAACGGCTGCCCAGCGCAGCTCGAAGAGTTCGAGATGCATATCCGGTTCCCCCACCAGAGCCCGGCGTAACAACTCGGCCGGCACCGTGAGGAATGTCAACAGAATGCGATCCAGAACATAAGCAGCCATCATCAAGCGCGGGCGAGCCGGTGGCTGGCGACTCGGCAGCATACCCGCAAGAGCGTCGCGTAGATCGTCCAGCGAAGCCCAACGCCGACTGCGATCGCGCTCAAGCCCCCGCATTACGACGCGTTCGAGGGCCACCGGCACATCGGGCACTTTCAGACGAATCGGCGGCGGCGGCTCCGTAATCACACGTGCGAGTGCCGCCATCACACTTTCGTGTTGATAAGGAGCTTCCCCGCACAAGAGGTAGTAAAGGGTCGCGCAGACCGAGTAGACGTCCGATGCATAGTCGAGCGGTTCGCCCCGCAACTGTTCGGGCGATGCGAAGAGCACGGTGCCGAGAAATGCACCTGAGGTGGTGAGGTGCTGGTCACGCGGACCGGCAAGCGATTTCGACAGTCCGAAATCACCCACCTTTACACGGTCGTCGGTTGTCAGGAAACAGTTCGAGGGTTTGATGTCGCGATGCAGGACACCCAGGCGGTGTGCCTCGGCGAGGCCATCGATCACGTCGAGAATGTACGTGATCGCTTTGACAGAACCAAGCGGACCGCCCTCATCCACCACTTCACGAAGCGTCCGACCTGGCATTAACTCCATCACGATGTAAGGCCGCCCGGCCTCGGTGTCGGCAGCCAGAACGAAAACACAGCGCGGATGCGAAAGTTGACTGGCCAGCCGGCCTTCCTGTTTGAAGCGTTCGACGGAAGTGGGGCTGGAGGCAAGCCGCGAGGAGAGCAACTTCACCGCGACGCGATGTCGGCCGCCAGGCACTTCCGCTTCGTAGACACTGCCCATGCCGCCGGAACCGAGCAACTTGAGCAACGTATAGCCGCCGATGGCTTCGGGCGGAGTCTCGATCGTGGGCAAATCGTCCGGATCCGGGCCAAAGGGGACGAAAGAGGTCGTCCGCATCTCCACCGTGGGAGGGATCAACAAGTCGGGGTCCGTGTCGCGGAGTTTTTGCCCACAATACATGCAAAAAACCGGCGGCCCGCTGGGCTCGGTGGTCGAGAGCGATCGATGGCAGCGGGGACAGGTGACGTGCATCACGGTTCCCGGGGACTGCGAACGGGCCATAAGGTGTTCGCCGCAAGTTCCAGGAGATTATCGGAATGTCGCGCCAAAACACAAGCGAGGCCAACGAACCGGCCACCGGCCCAGGGGAAGATCGGCATTTCTCCGATTGCCGAGGCTCGCTCAACGTAAAAAAAGGATTCCAGGCCCGAGGGCTCGCCGCATTCATCACGATGTGGAAACGATGGAATCGCGTTTCTGTCACGTTGAAGCGGCACGCTGCAAGCGATCGCGCACGGCGGCCCATTCGGGTGTCTTCGGTGGAACTTCGATGAGTATGAAGTGCAAGCCAAGCGAATCCAGGCGAAAGAGTGTGTCGTAGAGCTCTGCCGCAGCCTGGGACGCGTTGGCAGGCAGGTTCACGAATTGGCCGCTGGTGTAGTCCGCGTCGTCCTCGTTCTCGCTGCGGTGAAAGGTGACGCAAACGAACCGCAAGCCGGAGTGCCGGGCGCTCAGCAGAGCCTCGGCCAGATCGGTGCCATCGACCAGCCGCACAGGCGTCCGCGGGCTGTAGTGCTTTGCCATCTGGCCGGGAGAGCGGACGGGCTCGTGTGCGTTCGCAATCGGATTCGACATCAACGGCCCCACCACCGCTTCCAGCATCGGCACCGTGATGAGCCCGGGCCGCAACAGGCGCACGATTTCACCCGTTGCATCCACGACGGTTGATTCGAGCCCGCCCGGGCAGGGCCCGCCATCCAGCACCATCTCGATTCGGCCTTCAAGGCTGTGGAGCACGTGCTCGGCACGTGTGGGTGAAAGCTCCGTGCTGCGGTTGGCACTCGGCGCAGCAATGGGCACGCCGGCTGCAGCGATCAACGCTCGTGCGACGGGGTGTGCGGGGCAGCGAATGCCGAGTGTGGCACCGCCGGCTGTGATGATTTTGGGCAGTTCCGGGCTTCGGGGTACCACGATCGTGAGTGGGCCGGGCCAGAAGTGAGCCGCTAGTTTCGCCGCCTGTTCCGGCCATGCCGACGCGACGGTGAGTGCCTGCTCAGGCTCAGCCACGTGCACGATCACCGGGTTCGCGGCCGGCCGACCCTTTGCCTCGAAAATGCGAGCAACGGCTGCCGCATCCCGTGCATTCGCACCCAGGCCGTACACCGTTTCCGTGGGAAAGGCAACGAGACCGCCCGTGCGAAGGAGCGCAGCCGCTCGGGCGACAATCACGGGGTCCGGGTTCACCGCATCAACGAAAATCGTTTCCGTTCGCATCGCACTCTCGACCAAATTGGGTATACTTCACGCCGATGAACGGTTCCGATCGCCACGAACACAACGTGCGGCGATTTCTCGATTCCTGTTGCACACACGTGATTTCGCCATCTGATGGATGCCACTTCACACAGTCTGTTGGAGCAATTGCAAGGGGATGATTCCGCATCGGCGTGGCCGCGATTCGTGCACCTCTACACACCCGTGCTGGCTCGCTGGGCCCAGCGACTCGGGGCCCGCGATGCCGACCGCGATGAGCTGATCCAGGATGTCTTCCTGACGCTCCTGCGAGTGCTGCCTTCGTTCAGTTATACGTGTGGTGCCAGCTTCCGGGCCTGGCTCGTCACCATCACTCGGAACAAGTGGAACGACGCCTGCCGCAAACGCCTTCCCATCACCTTGGATGTCACGGGCAGCAACTTCCCCGTGCCCGCGGTCGAGGATCAAACCCTGGCATACGAGGAAGCCGAGTACCGCGCTGTAATCGTCGCGCGAGCCGCGCGGTTGATTCAGACTGACTTTGATGCTGTTACATGGCAAGCGTTCTGGGCCACCACGGTCGAGAATCGCAAGATCACCACGGTCGCGAAGGAGCTCGGCAAGACCACGAATGCGATCTATGTCGCGCGGTCCCGCGTCCTGGCCCGATTGCGTGCCGAACTCGCGGGGTTGCTCGATTGAGCTTGAAGTGCACGCGGCTAGCCCTTCGAGGCACTCGCATCCGCGGCTCCGTTACTTGGGCTTCGAGTGCAATTTGCATTTTTCTCGACAGATTTCGCTCGCTCCTTTCGTATGCCTTTCGTGTCAAGAGCAGGCGTTTCGGAGAATGGATATGGCGCACCGCACGCATCTGCCGGATGAGACGGCACTAAGAAAGTTTCTGCTCGGTGAATTGCCGGACGCCGAGATCGACGCCGTGGCACATTTCCTCGATTCGAACCCGCAGCTTGCGGACGGACTGAGTGCCTTGCAGGCCAGTGATCCGTTACTCTCGGCCTTGCAATCGATTCCTGCGCAACTTTCGCACGACACGCCGGACCTGGAGGGACTGATCACTCGTATCGTCTCAATGGTGCATCAGGCCGCCCCGCCGGACACCTCGCACGCTTCCGAAGCCGGGAAGGTGACCTCAAGCGTGCAACCCGAGGTGGATGAGCAACATGCCGAGACATCCAGCCCGGATTCTCTGCTCGCGGGGATCTTGACCCCGGCCGAGGCTCCCGACGAAATGGGCCGCTTCGCCGAGTTCCGCGTGCTTCGCGAACTGGGTCGTGGCGGGATGGGTCTTGTGTTCGAGGCGGAAGACCCGAAGCTCGGCCGGCGTGTGGCCCTGAAGGTGATGTCCGCCACACTCGCAGCCAACCCCACGGCGAAGAAGCGATTCCTGCTCGAAGCACGAGCCGCTGCGACCGTGGCGCACGATCACATCGTGCCAATCTTCCAGATTGGCGAGGACCCCCGCGGCTTGCCGTTCCTCGTGATGCCGTTGCTCGCGGGCGAGAGTCTGGAAGATCGGCTCCGCACGAGACAGCCACTCGCCGTGGCCGATGTGCTCACAATCGGGCAGCAGATCGCCGATGGTTTGCAGGCGGCTCATGAGGCAGGCCTGATCCACCGCGATATCAAACCCAGCAACATCTGGCTCGAGCGCGAGCCCGGCGGCCTGTTCAAGCGTGTCCGCATTCTGGATTTCGGTCTGGCTCGTTCGATTCGCACCACCTCCGAGAACCTCACGCATTCGGGTGCCATCATGGGCACGCCCGCGTACATGGCACCCGAGCAGGGCCGCGGCCTCGCGGTCGATCAGCGTGCCGATCTCTTCAGCCTCGGCTCGGTGTTGTACCAGCTGGCCACCGGCCGGCGTGCCTTCACGGGGCCGGACACTTTCGCCATTCTCACGGCCCTTGCCACGGAAACGCCACCGCCGCCGCTCGTGCTGAACCCCGCATTGCCACCCGCACTTTCCGAGTTGATTGCACGACTGCTGGCCAAGGATCCCAACGAGCGCTGGCCTCAAACGGCGGCGGAGGTTTTGAAGGAACTGGCCCGCATTGCTCAGCACACCGCAGCGGGATCCGGCACGCTGATCGCCGTGATTCATAACGCGCATGCCAATCCTGCCGACGCCTGGTCTGCCGTGACCGAGACGGAACTGCACGAACCGCACACGCCCGCGAAGCCAAAGCGACGCCGACGAGCCCTTTTCACTGCCGGTGTGCTCTTCCTGGCATTCGCCACACTCGCGGCTGCGAATGGGCCCACGATTATTCGCGTCGTCAGCAACGAAGGTGAACTCGTTGTCGTTGTGGATGATGACAACGTCGAGGTGGTGGTGAAGGGCACCAGCGTCGAGATTCTCGACCCGGATGGGAAGCGTTATCTCGTCAGTGCTGGCAAGGACGGCGAAGTGGAGATACGCGAAAAGGGCACGGACAACGTGCTCGTGACCGAGAAGTTCCGCGTCAAGCGTGGCGGCAAATCTGTGGTGAGCGTCAGCAACGAGAAACTGGCCGCAGCCCGGAAGAAGGAGACGGTGAAGCCGCCAGCGACCGGCGCAGAGCCCCAACTACCCGCCGGTGACACGCCACCAGCCAAGGACGCGTTCCCCGGTCGGCTCACCTTTTTCAACGCCTACGACACCGCAGTGGGGGCTGACATCTATATCGGCAGCTGGGATGGTGTCGATTATGCGGTCGATCGCGGGCTTTATCGGCTCTCCACAGGCAAGGCGAACGCGAACAAGTCACTATTCGCCAGCCTGGCTCCGCCTGCCCGTGATATGGCTTTTGCCACGCGAGTGCGGAGCGAGAATGCCGTCATCCAGATGGCCTTTCGCATCCAGTCCGATGAAGAGGCGGGGAATTGGCTCCTGGTGCAGATCACACCATCCGGCCGGTGGTCGCTCGGCCGGCTGGACCGCGTGCTGCAAGGTGGCAGGTACGAGGAGAAGCTCACGATCCTCGCAGCTTCCGAGGCGGATAACCCTGACCTGGCAGGCGGGAAATGGATCAATGTGGCCGGGCGATCGGTCGGAGAACGCTACGAAGTCTGGCTCAACGGCCAACGCGTCGTCGAGGGAGTTGATAACAGGATGTTCCTCGGAAAATCGATCTTCCGCCAGGGCCTGCAATACTGCAGCTATGTGCATCAAGATGGCCCCGCACGCGTGGAAATCGACTACACCGCGGTCTGGGATCTCAACAAGAAGCCCATCGATGCGATGAAGGAAGATGACATCTCGAGTCCACCGGCCCGCAACGCCTTCCCCGGTGAACTGCTCGCGTACGATATCGTCGACAACCCTTCGACGAGCGTTTTCGACCTCAAGGCCCCGGGCGCATCGGTTAAGGACGGCGTCTACATTCGTGAGTTCCCCGCCGGGACCACCCAGAAACAGTGGGCGCTACTGGGTCGGCCGACGAACGATGTGGCGCTCGTGCTCCGCGCCCGCGCCACCGACCTGGACTGGACCCTGATGTTCGGCGCGTGGTCCACGCCCGGGAAGAGTGGGTACACCATGTTCCGTGTGTTCGCCGGCGGGGGCTGGTCGCTGGATCGCGTCACGTTTGTGCAGGACAAACAAAAGCCCGAATTCATGGTGCCCCAGCCGATCGAGACCCTGGACTCTTCGAATAATCGAGAAGAAGACAAGCTCTCGGGCCGCTGGTTGACTCTCACCCTTCGGTCTGTGGGTGATGACGTCGATATTTCGGTTGATGGGAAACCACTCGCCCGCGGTCGTTTGCGAGGTGATCGCTCTCTGAACATGAAGCCGATCACCGCGGCCGTCACGATTTCCTGTGATTCCAATCCGACCAGCCCTGGCCGCTTCGAGGTGGAACATGTCGCTGTGTGGAATCTGGTCCGAATGCCTGGGGGTGTCCAACCTCGGGAACCGCAGACGGTGATTGATCATGACCGGCAGGCAGCCGAGCATGTGCTCTCAATTGGCGGCCGGGTCTGGATCGCCACGGGTGATTCCGAGACGGAAGTGCTCGGTGTCGGGAAGCTGCCTCGCACGCCCTTCCGGATCATCGCGATCGATCTCACCGGCAATGCGAAGGTCGATGACGCCACACTCGAGATGCTCGCGGTCGCGACTGACCTCAAGCAACTTCATCTTGCCGGTACACGTGTTGGCGATCGTGGCCTGGCCCATCTCGGCAAGCTCACGAAGCTCGAACGCATCGAAATCCCGAACACATTCGTCACAGATGCTGGTCTCATCCACTTGAAGAATTGCAAGAACCTCAACTGGCTGTCCCTCAATAACACCGCCATCGATGGAACGGGGTTGCTGTCCCTTCAGGAACTGGAAAAGCTCTCACACGTTTTCATCGCCTATACGAAACTCGACGACGCGGGATTACTGAAGCTGACCGCGTTCCCGGCTCTGCGTGTCGTCCATGTCGAGTTCTCGAGCGTGACTGAGGCTGGTGCCAAGAAACTCGCAGCAGCGCGGCCGGAACTCAGTATCGAGTGGGGCAACCGCCAGCGCATCGTACCGTTCGCCGTCGATCGGCGTGCCGCCGAGTACGTGCTCTCGATCGGTGGTGTTGTGCGCATGCAAGGGCTGGATAAGAACATTCGCAAGACGGACGAGTTGCCGGATGAACCCTTTGCACTGGAAGGGGTCCTGCTCCGTGGAAATCAGCAAGTCACTGATGAAGGGCTCAGTGTGTTCAAGGGGTGTCGGGGCCTGCAAACACTCGATCTCGTGCGCACACCCATTACCAACGCGGCCCTGGCCCACTTCCGCGAATGCAAGGACATTCGCCTCCTCGATCTCGTCGGCACCCATATCGATGATGACGGAATCATGAACTTTGCGGGATGTACACAGGTCGTCAGCCTCTGGCTTGGAGGCACCCGTGTCACGGATAAAGGTATCGCCATCTTCAAGGATTGCCGGCACCTGAACCACTTTGACGTTTCGGGCACGAAAGTGACCGATGCGGGGCTGAAGCACTTCTCCGGGTGCAAGAACCTGGTCTTCCTCGGCTTCGGCGAAACCACCATCACCGACACCGGCCTGAACTACTTCAAGGATTGCACGCACCTCAATCACCTCTACGTGATCAAGTCTGGCGTCACGCCCGAGGCCATCATGGAATGGAGCGAGCGTTTGCCGGGGTGCAAGATCGTCTGGGGCGATGGGCAGGTGATCGAACCCCGCGAGCCCAAGATGCCATGATTACGCGGCGGCATAGTGACGGGTGATCAGGTCGTTCTGCACCCACAGGAGCTTGTTGAAGGCGCGAAGCGTGCTCACCTCGGCTTCGCGTGGCAAGCCCAGACCAAGGATCGTGGCCAGGAGCGCATCCGAGACAAAGCCCATGAGTGCATTCATCTGCACCAGGGGCACATTCAATTCCTTGCTCCCGGCCTTCGGTGTGTGCATCTTGCCGACCATGTCCAGGTATTCCATCATCTTGGCGTCGTAAGGCTTGGTCACAAGCGTCACGAGATAACGGGCCAGGTGCTCCTTGCGGAACTTGATCTGCTCGTGATCCATGCCGAGCGAGGCAGCGTCCTTGGGCGTTTCGCCTGTGTAGCCATGCTGGCGGGGCACGAAGTGCCGCCACGTGGCATCGTAGCTGTGGAGTTTCTCGTAGACGGCATCAACGAGCCCACCTACAAGCGGAGCGATATGGGCCGCGGCGCCGTGGATCGCAGCGACATCGGCCGCGCCAAGGCCCATGAATTCCGACACGTACCCAAAACGATACCCAAGGTCGGTCTCAAGACGTGGTTCATCAATCTGCTTCACGGCAAAACTCCAGGGAGAGGTTAAATCGGAATAGAGGACAATCAATTCCAATTTCCACTGGCAGTGTAACTGCCTATAATCGCATTTCAAGGCTGCGTTCCAAAAAATCGGGGTCTCGCATGTTTTCGCAGACGGTTGAGTACGCTTTGCGTGCCGTGGTGCATCTGGCGTACGAAGCGCCGGAGGCTCGCACCACGGCTCAAATCGCCGAGGCGACCCGCGTGCCGAAGGATTACCTCTCGAAGATTCTGCAGGGGCTCGCTAAGCGTGGCATCGTGCAGACGCAACGTGGCGTGGGTGGTGGGATCAGCCTCTTGAAGACACCGGAAGAGGTAACGATTCTCGATGTGGTGAATGCCGTGGAACCGATCGAGCGGATCACGTCGTGCCCGCTAGGACTGCGGACGCACGGCGTGCGGCTCTGTCCACTGCACAAGCGGCTCGATGCGGCCATGGCCTCTGTGGAAGAGGCATTTCGAAACACGACGCTCGCAGAGGTGCTCGCCGAGCCCACAGATAGCGTGCCGCTTTGTGAAACACCCGAGATGCGGAAGTTAAAGGTCCGCAATCGATGAGGTGGAGCTACTCGTTCAGCGGCATCCATTCCGTCACATCGAAGCGAGCATGAGGATTCGATTGGGGGCTGGCGAGTGAGGCGTAATAGGCGGGCAGGCACATCTCCAGGAGCGCCGTGACTTCACCCGTCTTCAAGCAGCCACGTTCACGGCAATACATCAGATCCGTCGCCGAACCCTGCACGGGCACCACCAATGCCGAGGGCACAGCGGTCTTGATCATCGATGAATAGACCTGCCCCGCATCGCTCTCAGGAACCAACACAAAGGTTTGCTCTTCGGATTGGTTTCCGGCGCAGGGTTCCGCCCGATTGTAGTATTCCTGGATTCGCGGCGTCATCTCAATGTTGCGTGTCCGCGCCAGCGACAGTTCCACCTCGGCCACATCCGTCACGGGCAGCAATTCGCCGAGAAACGCCGTGGTTTGTTCGATCATCGGTGCGACGAGCGTGCGGAGCATATCCGCGTGCACGGCGCAGAGGGCGAGCAAGCCGCCACGCGGTTCAAGCACCAGTTTCTGCAGAGCATGTTCGAGTCGCAGCATCTCGGTGGCTTTCACCGATTTCACCACGGTGCGGGCCGAACGCTCGATGTGAGTTTCGCCAGCCGGGAGCACCACTTGAAGTGTATTCGTGGGATGAAGCGTGTGCTGCAAGGCCTCTTCGGATAAAGCCAGAGGCGTGTCGGAACTGGCCGGCAAATTCAGCAGGGGCGAATCCAGCGTGAGGAGCAGTTGGACGAGACGCGTGCGGCAGTTCGTCAGATGCCGCAGGCGGTCCTCGATCTTCGATCGCAGTGTGCGATAGAAGCGGGCGATGGCATCGACGAGATCCTCTTGCAATCGCAGTCGGATGAAGTCGCGCAACTGATCGAGCAAGTGCTTCATGCTGCGATTGGTGCGGCCGCCGAAGAAGCTGAAGGCCCCGCTGCCGGCCTGGCACGCTTCAAGGGCCGATTGCACATCGGTGCGGGCCTGACGGCTTTTCACGCCGGCTGCTTCGATCTTCTTCTCCATCGCCCCGGCTGCGCTGCTGCACAGGTCTGCCAGTTTCCGCAGGGCCGATTCGATCGCGGCAATGCGTGGGCCCGGGTGCTCTTCGAGGGAGCGTGTGAGTGCGACAAACTCATTGGCCCACATGTCTGCCGCACGGCTGATCGCCACGTCGAGCGACTTGCTGACCCGGCTCTTGCGGACCGTGGTATCGCCTTCGTTGAAAGGCCGCGTCCCGATGAATTCGCGTGCCTGATCCCAGACGTTTTTGGCCCACACGCCGGTGTCCTGTCGCCGGCCGGTCATCTCGATCTGCCCTTCGAGCCCGCTGAGCCAGCGCTCGATCTGTTCGGTGGGACCACCTTCTGGGCCGCGTGGTGTTTCCTGTTCGAGAAGGCGTTGTACCGCGTCGGGCTTGAGCCGCGTGTCCGCCATGATCGCGTTGACCACGGCATCGATGCGGGCCGGTTCCTTGGGATAGGCATCCCGATGCCATTCGCGGATCA
Source organism: Gemmataceae bacterium (assembly GCA_041750275.1). Lineage (GTDB taxonomy): Bacteria > Planctomycetota > Planctomycetia > Gemmatales > Gemmataceae > JBGSZR01. Next base: position 8,021 of record JBGSZR010000134.1, on the reverse strand, counting down.
AACTGGTGCAGATCTTCTGGGCCGCGGCACGCAGTAACAGCCCGCGTGGAAACCAAACACCGTACGTGCCGAAGCCACGGAACGGACTCTTGCCGAAGCTGGCGGGCTTGCGGCGAATCTGTTCGAGAGCGGGCCCCAGCGGTGTCGTGAGATCATGCGCGACATAGCCTGCGAGGTGCGAGACGACATCACGAAATGCCTGGGTCTTGCGTTCCGGCATCGGCATCAGGTACGTCGCGGTGAAGGGCAACCCCTGACCCTCAACCTTCGGCCCTTCAGGCCCGCCGTAATGAGCCGCGAAGGAAACATCCTCGTCGGCGTAGTGATTTAACTCGGTCAACGCAGCGTAGAGATTTGCCAGTTCGTGATCGCTGCAGCCCGGGTCGGTGGGAGAGGACGCATACAGGAACGCCGTGACCTGGGCATCCGCGGGCGTCATGCGGGTGAGCACGCGGCGAACGGCGTACCCCAGATCAATGAGCATGCCACCGGAGCCGCCCGTCCCACTCGCAAAAATGTACACCTGCGGCACAGCATCGCGCGGAGCGAGACCGGTCTGATCGCACGATTGCGCCATCGATTCCGGGTGTGTGGCGATCTGCAACTCGCGGCGAAGACGAGTGACGAAGCGGAGATAGTTATCACAAAACGCCAGCCGACCCAGCGCCCGCGAACCGCCCGCCTGCAAACTGCGTGGGATCGAGTAAAGCTTTTCGCGGGGCATCCAGTCGAGAAGTTGATCGAGCTGACGGCGGCGATAGCCTGTCACCGGTTGCAGCGGCACGTGAAACACTTCGTCGGGCGAGAGCGCCACGTCCGGGGGTGCCGAGACGGCCTTGGCCACCGCATCGGGATCGCAATCGACATAGAGGAAGCGGAAGCTGGGAACGAGATTGACATCGCCCACGCGGTCGACCAGTCGACAACGCACTTCCTGGAGGGCCCGCCGGCCGAAGCTGCCGACACCGATGAGAATGGTCGGCCTTAGCACTCCCGTTTCACGCTGGGGAGCCGTCATGCCGAGGAGGTGCTCTTCGTCGATCTCAATGTCAGGCTGCGTTCGCTTCGAAGCACGGGCCCGGGGTGTGAGTGTGGCGACGCTGCCACGGCCCGCACCCGGCGGCGTGAGATCAACGTCATGAACGGTATGGGATGACCGGGACCAGGCCAGCGGTTCGCGCACACCGCCCGAGCCGCCACCACTGCTGTCGCCGGGGCCGCGACCATTGTTGAGTGCACGAATAAATGCGGTGCAGCTGGGGAAGCGCGAGTCCGGATCCTTGTCGAGCGCTTTCGCGACAACGCCCCGGTCCTGCTCCGGCAACATGGAGAGATCGGGCGGCTCCGTCATGTGCTGGAGTGCGAGTTGACGAATGTTCTTGCCCGCGAAGGGGCGCTTGCCGGTGAGCAATTCCACATAAACGATGGCGAGGCTGTACTGATCCGAGTGCTTGCTAATCTTGTTCGAGAAAGTTTCCGGTGCCGCATAAATGGGTGTGACGCCACCCATCAGGCCCGAAGAACTGGAACGCTCCAGTTGCTTGACCAGGCCGAAGTCGGCCACCTTGACGCGGTCCGCGACCATGAACAGGTTGCGGGGCTTCACATCCAGGTGCTGGAGATTATGCTTCTCAATCAGGTGATCGAGCCCGATGGCGGCATCATCCAGTAAGCCGAGGAGCACATCGCGCGGAATCCCGGGCCGACCCGCCTGCTGGTACTCACAGAGCAGCTCATGGAGGTTCTTATCCGCCAGCTCCATGACGATCAGGAGCTCGCCACCGACATCCTCGATGCGCTCGTTCGAGAGAACGAACGGGTGGCGGACGTCCTTGACGCGTTCCAGTGCCTTGAGCTCTTGCTGGGCACGGACATCGTCGCCGTCCAGCGAATTGAGGTTGCCGTAGACGAACTTGATCGCCTTGAGAATGCCGCCAGGCGCGACGCACTTCCAGACTTCGCCGAAGCCGCCGGTGCCGATCGGTTCAATGAGCCGATAGCCGGGGATCGGTTCACTGTCGGGCTCGCGGAGCCAGTTCATGTGCTGTTCAACCTGTGTTTCCACTCGGCCGGGAACCCGGCCACCACCACTTGAAACGGTCTCCCGGGGCGTGGGCGAGCCCGGCGCGGAGTCCGAACCGGAGCGATCTGACGAGAGATGCCAGATGAACCGTAAGTCACATCTGGCCTGAAGTCCAATTTGTGCGGGAGAGATGTTCCCCGAAATGATGATCGTCGGTTCGACAGAATCTCCCCCGTGATTCGAGGGAGATACGAAGCGGGCTGCTCACTTCTTCGGTTTCAGCACGATTTGACGCAGGTCCATGACGGCGACACCGGGCTTGGTTTTCGCCTTGACGGTGAGTGTGTAGCGGCCGGGTTGATCGAACTTCACCTCGCCGATGTCGCGAGCTTCGAAGGCCTGGAAGCCGCCGGTGTCCTTGACGGTGAAGTTGAGCTTCTGCTCGCCGATGGCCAGTTCCACTTCCGCCCCGCCACTGCCCTTGCCGCAGCCCTGCAACACCTCGACCGTAAAAGTGCCACCTTTCGCGACCGTGAACTCGAATTCGGCCCAGTCGTCCTTGTTCACCCAGAAGCCAAGCGTGTTCTTGTGCGGCAGCGGTTCGTAACGCAGTTGAATGGCGTGCACCTTTGCCGAGCGGCCCGGCAAGGTGATAACGCCATCCTTATTTTGGGGGTTCGGCACATAGTTCGGATTCGGCGTGGGCATCTTCGCGCCCACGTCCTTTCGCCAGGCGTCCAGCTTCGCGGCCAGTTCCTTCACAACTTCGGGTTTCTCCTTGCTGAGGTTGCGGCTCTCCGAAAGATCCTTCTTGACATCGAAGAGTTCCTGCCGGCCATCCTCGTAGTGCTCGATGAGCTTGAGTGATCCAAGGCGTATGGCGCCGCCGGGCTTCGAACCCTGGTTGGCATAATGTGGGTAGTGCCAGAAGAGTGCTCGCTCGGGCAAGCTTCCGCCTTTCAGAACAGGAAGCAGCGAGACGCCATCGTGGGGTGGCAACGGCAGCTTGCTCTCGCCGCTGGCGGCCACGAGCGTGGGGAGGAAATCGTTGCTGATGGCGGGGATATCCGTCACGCTGCCAGGCTTCACGACTCCGGGCCACTTCACGATCAACGGCACGCGGATGCCGCCTTCGTAGAGGTAACCCTTGCCTTCACGAAGCGGACTATTGATGGTGGGCGAGAACTTCATCCCCTCGAGTGTCGCGAGGCCGCCGTTATCGCTGGAGAAGATCACAATCGTGTTGCCCGTGAGCTGGAGTTCGTCCAACTTCTTCACAACCTTGCCGACGCTTTCATCGAGGCTGTCCAGCATCGCAGCATAAGTGGGGTGGCTCTGCTTGCCGTGCACGGGTTGCCCGGGGTACTTTGCAATGATGTCCGGCTTCGCGACCAGCGGCGTGTGCGGTGCGTAGTGCGGCATGTAGAGGAAGAAGGGTTTGTCCTTGTTTGCGGTGAGGAACTTCTCGGCATCAAGAGTGACGCGGTCGGTGAGGTACTGCCCGTCCGGTGCGTCCTCGAGCCCGGGCATGACGCCAGATTTGTTCTTGAACGGGGCGAAATAGCTGCGGGTGGTGCCGATGTGCTCGCCGCCAATGTTCACATCGAAGCCTTGTTTCTGCGGCTCGAACCCTTGGCCGCCCAGGTGCCATTTGCCGATGAAGCCCGTGACGTAGCCGTTGGCCTTGAGCGCCTCGGCAATGGTGACTTCTTCGAGCGGCAATTCCTGTCGCAATGCGGGGCGGTTGAGCATCTGGTCCGGGCGATCGGGCCGGCCCGGCAGCCAGTCGGTGATGTTCACACGCTGCGGGTACTTGCCAGTCATGATGCTGGCCCGCGTGGGCGAACAGACGGGGCACGCGGCATAGAAGTCCGTGAAACGCATGCCATCCTTGGCGAGTTGATCGATGAAGGGCGTTTTGAAGTATTTGCTGCCGTAGCAGCCGAGATCATGCCAGCCGAGATCATCGGCCACAATGAGCACGATATTGGGCTTCTCCGCTGCACCGAGTGGCGACATCCCTGCAAGCATGAATAAGGCGAAGTAGATTCGGCAACGCATAAGGAGAGACTCCACAGGAGTGCGTCCGGTTCTGCTTGTGTTAGCGAGTCGTGATAGTCTACACACGATTGAAGAGATGGCGATGTGGTGGGTGAGGAGATGGTCGACGTGTCACTCCTGATCGAATCACGGAATCGTATGAGGAGTCGTCTTCCAGAGCACCAAATCGAGCATCTTAACCTTTGTAATCGGATGCTCTGGGTAATGCTTTCCGAACTGCGTGACGAGATAACTCCCAGCATCAAGCCTAAGGAACTCAGCGTACAGATGTATGATTTCGTCATAGACCTTTCTGATCTCCCTCAGTCGCACCGTAATGTCGTGGCGAGGCGGCAGTTTGAGCCCGAGATTCTTCAACACGATCGAGTCGATCACTGGCATCTCCGGATCAACCGTCGCCAGGAGCTTGCTGGCGAACGACGCCTCGACACGGCCGGTGGCATTGTAAATCGCCTTCAGGATTTCACAGAATGGCCGCTTGTGCGATCGTTCTTCCTGTAGAATCTTGAAGTAGACAGTCCGCCATTCCACATTCCGCCGGACACGATAGAAGCCGTTGAATATTTTTTGGAAATTGCCGTCAGTCGATGCGTCCGTCTCGTTCAACAATTTTTGGATAACACAGTATCTATTCAGCCCGATCTTGACATCTGGAAGTGTCCGATCGATGGCAACTTCATCGAGTTGAATCATTGATTGCTCCTCACAAATCAAGACTATCGGACCACTCGTGAGCCATCCTACCCGCTCATACTCTCACGTCCACGCGAATCCTTGCGATTCAGGTTGTTGATCGTTTCGACACAGGCACCTGGCCGTGTAGATTGCCGGAGCGTATGTACCTTAGCAATGAATGTCTGCTATCATGGAATCGATCAATTATCACTCGCCGTGATCGGGAGAGTATAAGTGTTATCACGTGTTGTGATCGTGCATTCGGGCGGGCTCGATTCAACGGTGTTGTTGTATCACTATCGTGCACTGGGCCATGAGGTGAAGGCCCTGGCGGTGGACTACGGGCAGCGGCATCGCGAGCAGGAACTGGCCGCTTCGGAGGCCATCTGTCAATTGTTGGGAGTTGAACGCCGCGTCGTGGATCTCACAGCATTGGTCGATTTCTTCGGGCAGAACGCACTCACACAACTCGATCTGCCCGTTCCCACGGGTGAATACGCGGAGCAAACGATTGGCCTCTCCACCGTGCCAAACCGCAATATGGTGATGCTCTCGATCGGGCTGACCTGGGCCGGGAGCCTCGGATTCGACGCGGTGGCGTACGGTGCGCATGGTGGCACCCACACGAATTATCCCGACTGCCAGCCGGCGTTCGCTGCGGCAATGGATGGCGCGGCCCGGGTGTGCGATTTTCGGCCCCTGCGAGTGCTGGCCCCGTTTATCGATGGCGTGAAGGCGGACATCATTCGCCGAGGAGCGGAACTCGGTGTGCCTTTCGAACGGACCTGGAGTTGTTATTCGGGCGGTGCACTCCACTGTGGCCAGTGTGGCACCTGTGTCGACCGTCGCACAGCCTTCTCACAAGCCGGCGTGGCCGACCCCACACGTTATGCCGGTTAACCTTGATTTTCCGCGATGATCGCTCGGTTACCCTCGAACTTTACGCAGCCGCTGGCGATGAGCAAAATGGCCTCGGGGTAGGCCGCGCATTCCGCGGTGAAGACGCGAGCGGCCAGACTCGCGGCGGTGTCGTTGGTGTGGACGGGGACGCATTTTTGCACGAGAATGGGGCCGGTGTCGTAGGTGTCGTCCGCAAAGTGGACGGTGCAACCGCTGATCTTCACACCGGCATCGAGCGCGGCCTGGTGGACGCGAGTGCCGTACATGCCGTGGCCGCCGAAAGCGGGGAGCAAGGACGGGTGGATATTCAGCACGCGATGGTGGAAGTCCGCGGGAATCGGCAGCAAATGCAGCCAGCCGGCAAAGCAGACGAGTTGTGGCTCGAATTTACGAACGGCGGTCCACACATTTTCGGCAAACGATTCCGTTCGAGCCGTGACGATCACAGCAGGAATGCCGGCCTGTCTAGCTCGTTCCACGCCGAAGGCATCGGTTCGGCTGGAGACCACACCCACAATTTCGGCTTGCAAATGGCCTGTGGTGATGCGGTCAATGAGGTTTTGCAGAGTCGTGCCGCTCCCACTGAGCAAGGCGACAATCCGGATCGGGCTGGCCATGGCTTCCCCGCGTTGGAGCTGTTCCCACTGTAATTCGGTCGCGGTTGTTTTATGCTGAAGGGATACTCGGGGATCGACCCGGTGCACAAAGGAATGGCCGCGGATGGACGGCATCTACCACGAGCTTGGCCGAAAGACCGACCCGGCAAAGCTGCTTGGATATCTGAACTTCGCTGATGGCCGGCCAGACCCCAAGTTCCAGAAGGGCCTGGCGGAGGCTTACGCTGCGCTGCTGGAAGCGGGCCACCCGGCTCCGTGGGAAGCGGTGCCGCTCTGGCTATCCCAGGCACTATCGGAACTGGAAAGCTCCGAATCGGCCGCATTCCGCGATGCCACGCAAGCCCGTGGCGTCGTGGAAGCGCTGGGCGTGGTGCTGAAAGAGTACCGCCTGCATCACCGCGATATGCTCGCGCACCAGCCCGATGCCGAGCTATTCACGGCCTTCTTCCTGGCACGCGTCGCCGAGGCGATTCTGCGCCAGGCCGGGCCATGGGACGAACTCGAACGCCTCGTCACCGGGGCGCTCACGCTCCTCAATGACTACGTTGGCTACCGCCCGATCGCCATTCTGGAGACGCGGCCGAACACCGAGTTCTATCCGCACGAGAAGGTCCGGCCGGTTCCGATTTATCTGAGGAACGCCGGTGTTGCACCGGGCAAGTACGCCGATTTGCTGCGGCCCGCACTCGAATTGCTGGCCAAGACGGAACCGGTGCTGCTCGAAGAAGCCTGCTTTGATCCCGAGAAGATGGACGAACTCGCCTTCGATCCGCGGGCCCACGATCACTTCCACCCGGTGAACAAGCGGCCCAACGTGCTCTTCGGCGAGTGGGACCCGCACACCATTGATAACGCCGGCTTCTTCCGCCGCTTCGTGCTGCGGCAAATGACGCTGGACACGCTGCTCACGTGGGTCGCACCCGGACCGCACGCTGTTGGCACGGACAGCGAACGGCTCTTCGAGGCTTCCGCCGTGCTCGCGGGAACCATCCTGATGGGGGCCGGCGTCAGTGGCACCGGGCCGAATTATTACGATTCGAACGTCACGCTCTCGAAGTTGGTGCCTCGCATCGCCCGCTATCGCGATGGTTTCTATCAGCAGCTTCTAAAAGCACTCCCCGGACCGCACGGCGATCGGCTTCGCCAGGAATCCGAGAAACGCAAGCAAGCCTTTGCCGGCGTGCGGCAGTTCCTGAACCAGGCCATCGCCTCGCAGCGTGCCGCCCACTTGCAGGATCGCCGGTTGGCTCAGCTTTACGCCGCGATGGGCTATCCCTCTGCGGCACGCACCCAGGCCAAGAAGATCACTGCACCCGCGGTCCGCTTCGGCACGGAAATCCGGATTCGCCAGACCGAAGCCGAGTTCGCTGCGAACCACGACCGCTGTGCCGATGCGCTGCCGCTGCTGGCGGAAGTCGAGGACTTGCTCCGCCGCGGCATCGATGTCGGTGCCATGATCGATCCCTGGAACATTCTTGGCTATCAGGGGCTGTTCCCGATATTCCCCGGCCGCGAGGACACCGTTCGCGACCCGCGGGCGGAAGAACTGATTCAGATTGTGGGTCGGCAATTTGAACTGTATGCCGCTGTGATTGCAGCCGCGGCCGTGGCGGGTGAAGAAGCGGTTCGTGAGAAGCTCGTGGCCGGCATGCGCGAACTTGCCGCCTGGTGGGATCGCTTCGCCACGGCAACCGTCGCGGATATGCCACGCATCCACGGCGGCGAGCGTGCCGATGGTGCCGAGC
>JBGSZR010000133.1:0-31139 GCA_041750275.1 Gemmataceae bacterium | reverse complement strand
GCCCGGGATCGCGAGAAGGCGGCCCGGAGCGAGGCGGAGACGGCTCGCGACGGCGAGAAGGCGGCCCGGGCCGAAGCCGATCGTGAGCGTGAAAAGTCGGCGGTGTTTGAGTACGGCCGGACGATTGAACTTGCCCATCAGGAGTGGCGGTACAACAACATCGCCGGGGCGATGACGTTGCTCAACGGCACCCGGCCGGACCTGCGCGGCTGGGAGTGGCACTACGTCCATCGCCTCTGCCAGGCGGAACTCCTCACCCTCCGGGGCCACACACTTGTCGTCACCTCGGCGGGGTTCAGCCCGGACGGGGCGCGGGTGGTGACTGCCAGCGCCGACGGGTCCGCCCGGGTGTGGGACGCTAAAACGGGGAAGGAACTCCTCGTGCTCCGGGGGAACACCGCTCCCCGTCTCCCGCCGGGGTTCAGGCCGGTCGCCCCCTTCCCGGGGAACGCCGCCCCTCTGCCTCCCCTCACCTCGGCAGCGTTCAGCCCGGACAGCAGTCGGATCGTGACCACGAGCCTCGACGGAACGGCCCGGATGTGGGACGCGACAACCGGGAAGGAACTCTTCACCCTCCGCGAGCACAAAGGGCACGTCCACGCGGCGGGCTTTAGCCCGGACGGCGCCCGAATCGTAACGGCGAGTTCCGACGGGACGGCCCGGGTGTGGGACGCAAAGTCGGGGCTCCGGCTGGGCACCCTCCCGGGCCACACCGGCGGCGTCACTTCGGCGGCATTCAGCCCGGACGGCACTCGGATCGTGACCGCCGGAAACGACAAGACAGCCCGAGTCTGGGACATCAGGACCGGCAAGGAATCGCTCACGTTAAAAGGGCACACAGACGGTGTGCGGTCCGCGTGTTTTAGCCCGGACGGCACCCGGATCGTGACGGCGAGTTCCGACGGAACGGCCCGGGTGTGGGGCGCGAAAACCGGAGCCGAGTTGCTCTCACTCTGGGGTCACAATAACGGCATCACCACGGCAGGGTTCAGCCCGGACGGGGCGCGCGTGGTGACCGCAAGTTCCGACGGGACGGCACGCGTGTGGAACGCCCAGACCGGGGCCGAGTTGTTCGCTCTCAAGGGGCATGCCACCTTTATCACCGCAGCAGTTTTCAGCCCGGACGGATCGCGAGTCGTCACTGCGAGTGGAGACCAGACGGCCCGGGTGTGGGACGCGTTGACGGGCGCTGATTCGCTCGCCATCCAGGGGCACACTCGCGACGTCCGGATGGCCGCGTTCTGCCCGGATGGCGAGTGGTTGGCAACTGCGAGTTTCGATGGGACGGCACGGGTGTGGAACGCCAAGACTGGGAAGGACCTCCTCGCTCTCAAGCGGCACAGGGGCCACGTCCACACGGTATGCTTCAGCCCGGACGGGGCACGGGTCATCACCGCCGACGATGCGTCCACCCGGGTGTGGGATGCAACAACCGGGGTCGAGCGATCCACCCTCCGGGGGCAGACTGGTATCGTCACGTCGGCATCGTTCAGCCCGGACGGGTTCCGGGTGGTGACAGCGGGGAACAGTCTGGTCGCCCGGGTCTGGGACGCAAACACCGGGAAGGAACTGCTCGAACTCAAGGGGCATGCCACCTTCCTCACCTCGGCGGCTTTCAATCTGGACGGCACTCGGATCGTGACCGCGAGCCTCGACGGGACGGCCCGGGTCTGGGACGCGACGACGGGGGCCGTGTTGCTCGTTCTCAAGGGGCACACCCACGACGCAGCCTCAATGGTATTCAGCCCGGCCCTTCCACCCGATCTCGCTCGAATGCGAGATGGAACCGCGAACGCCGTCACCTCCGCGGTGTTCAGCCCGGACGGGACACGCGTGCTGACCGGGAGCCGCGATGGAACGGCACGGATGTGGGACGCGACGACCGGACAGGAAATCCTCACCCTCCGCGGTCACACCAGTGGCGTCACCTCGGTCGCATTTAGCCCGGATGGCACCCGGATCGTGACGGCCAGCGGGGACAGGACGGCGCGGGTGTGGGACGCGAAAACCGGAGCCGAGTTGCTCACCCTCAAGGGACACACTGGCAGCGTCACCTCGGTGGCGTTCAGCCCGGACGGGGTGCGGATTGTGACCGCGAGTTCCGACGGGACAGCCCGGGTGTGGGACGCGAGTGCAATGAATGGCGAACTCTTGCCGCGCGATGTCCCCGGTGCCCTGTGAAATGAGAGGGTCAGGCCGCAAGGGGTCCTGCGCCGTTGCAGGGGGGTCGCATGGGCTCGGCCATCCGGCCTGCTGGCCCGACCCCCGATCGCGAACTCACCCCAACGCCTCAGGCGGTCCGGATTTAACCGAGGCATAGGTGCTTCCCTAACGCCGTGCGATGCAGACCTCCCACACATCGGAGATCGAAGCCATGCCTGAATCATCCAACAACGCACCCGATACGATCTCACCCAGCATTCCCGAGAATTCATCCGTGCCGTCCCGGTTGGATGAACTTCGGTGCGGTGTCGGGGCGATCCAGCGCCGCCCGCAGCGTATCCGCTTCTGGATTCTCTGGGTTCTCGCCAGCGCACTTGTGATCGGCGGGGGGAATGCACCTCCTTCGCCGGGTTCAGCACGATGAGCCCAAACACGTCGCATCGAACACATCACCCGGCGAAACGCCGCCCCCCCAGCCCGCCAGCCCCGAGGATGTGCTTCGGGCGCAACTGGCCGCCGAGACGAAACGGCTCCAGGACGCGACCGAACTCGGAAACGCGCATCTGGCCACGAGCCAGTTCATGCGAGTTGCGGGCATGTACAAGCCCGATCCCCTCGGCGCACTGGCGCTGCTCCACGACTACGATCTCTTCCCGATCGATCAACGCGACGCGGTGTGGAACTTCTACGCCCAGTGCTGCGAACGCCGCCTTCAACCGGACGTGCTCGGGAAGGTGATTGCCTATTCCATCCAGGGCCGAAGGTACAACATCTATCCCGTTCCCCACCGCGACGCAGCCGGACGAGTGCTCGCACTCGTGGAGGCATCCGATGGGAAATGGCAGATCATGGACGTTGCCTCCGGAACGATCGTTCGCGCGGCACATCCGGACCTCAAGAAGCGTGGCGAAATTCACACGCTGAGCATTCACGGCAACACGGTCGGCGTCTGGACGAAGGGAAAGGAAATCAAGAACGAAGAGACTGGAAAGGTCGAGACCCCGTCCGAGTACGGGTTCGTGGATGTCGAGACCGGGCAGTGGCACAAACTGCGGCTCAATTCATCGCGGGGCCTCCTCACACCCGACGGCAAACGCTTCGTGATTCATAACGAATCTGAGCGAGCCATGTACGATGTGGCGACCGGCGACGAAGTCAGCAAGGTGGCATACGGAGAGGAATTTGAACGAGTCGAAGGCACCACGGCTGTAAGCGCGGATGGAAAATACCTTGCCTCATTCGTGAAGAGCAACAAGTCACCCGGTCTCGTGCGGATCATCGACGCCCAGACCAACACGGAACTCGCGCAGGTCGCACCGCCAAAGCGCGAGATTGAACTATCTGGCAAGAATCGCGCCCTCACCGACCCAGAGGTGAAGCTTGTGGTGTCTTTGCTTCAGTTCAGCCCGGACGGCAAGAAGTTGGCCATCGTGTACCGCTATTATGGGAAGATTAGCATTCCCGAACACTACGACGAATGCCACGTCGTGTCCGTTCCCGATGGCGTCCGAATCGGGGTTCACGACGTTGCGAACTCCGAGTTCCCGACATACGTCGCGTTCAATCAAGATGGCTCGCTGTTGGCAGTCTCGTGCAACGTCGGCTCTGGCTGGGGTGGAGCCCGCGGAACGCTCGGGATTTACCGGACCAACCCCAAAAAGAACGGCGATTTCCCGCTGCCCGTCGTTCACAAATTCGTGTCGCCCGTTCCAGTGCCCCATCCGCTGGCGAACGATGCCAAGGGTTCCGATTGGGGAAGCGTTCGTGGGTTGTCGTTCGCGCCGGACGATTCATGCGTGACACTCGCGGTGCAAACGGACGCCGGCTATCACGTGGTCGAGGCTCATGTTCGCTCGGGCCGGTTGCGACTGCTTCCCGCTTCCCTCCCGCACATCTTCGGGCGAGAGAACACCGATGCCAACGCTCACATCAGTTCGCGGAACGAGCTATTCGTCGTGACCGAGTTCGGCACGTTGCACCGCTGGCGGCTCAACCCCGACGATGCAACCGCGACCCTGCCCCACATCTCACCGCATGAGAAACTTTCTCTCCAACGTGGTGACTCGGAGATTGCATTTGCGAATGCCGGCTCCCGGCTCTTTGTCCGCTACCATTACTCGCACTGGCACAACGGAACCGAGCGGATCGCTCAACCGCCCGCCGACCTTCTCGTGGTTGGCGGTCAGCATGATGCAACGTGGTATCAACACGTCAAGTCACTGGAGCCGCCGGACTGGAAGCCACTCGGGTTGACGGATCACGCCCTTGCGAAAACCGCGTTCCCCGAGAACGGGACACCACCGCTTCCCGTGAGTCCCGATGGCCGTACTTCGGCGACCGTCGCGGTCAATGGCGATATCGAACTCTGGGACGTGCGCACGAAACGTTTGCGCGCCACACTGGAGAGCCACGGACACCCGATTACAGCACTTCGGTTTAGCCCCAACGGGCGAGTGCTGGCGAGCCTCGACAAATCCCACGTCGTGAAGGTGTGGGACTTCAGCGCACCGGCCCTGCTGGGTCAGTGGCAAGGCACCGCCGCAGCGTTCAGCCCCGATGAGAAGACCTTGGCCGTTGGCGGACATCGCATCGACCGGCAGCCGCAGATGGTTCACGAGGCGGTGACGTTCTTCGACCTGAAGACCGGACGGAGCGGCGCACAGAAGATCAATTCCTTCGGCGAACCAACTTCGATGTCGTACAGCACAGACGGCAACGTGCTCGCAGTGGGTGAGACACTGTTCACCCGCGAGGCGACGGAGTGGAAGGAAGTCAAGTTCGGCGGCGAGAACTGGGTGCCGGGTGAAGTTCGTGTATTTTTGCCCGAAGCGAATGTGTTGGTGGACTTCAGCGAATATCCTTCGGTTCGCGCTCCCGAATCCAGATTGGAGCAGGCCCAAATCGTCCGCGGGGGAACGGAATCCTGTCCGGTCACGGCCCTCCGAGGCGTGGCCAAGAAAATGGAAAACAGCCTGTATGAGATGCACAAAGTACGCGCCGGCTATCGTCCAAGCGACAAAACGATCGTAGCGGTCCAGCCCAAGTACAACGAACTCGCGGTTTCTCACTACGACCCCACAACCGGCAAGCGGACCGAGTTGCGAGAGGTTCCACTCAAGACAATGGTGGAGCATCTCTGGCTGGTGTTGCCCGGCGGTGAGAGCATTGTGGCGACGGACCGAACCAGTAGTGATTTTGCGAAGCAAACCGTGTCGCTCCAACTCATCGACCTGAAGACGGGTGCCCGCCAACCGCTGCCGGGCGACCACTCCGGAGGCTGCGTGCGTGTGGCGGTATCGCCCGATGGTCGCTGGCTCGCTTCCGGCGACGGCCTCGGCGTCGTCCGGGTTTGGGATCTGCGCGAACGCAAATTGGTGAAGGAGTTCTGGGCACGCGGCAACGGGATTGCCGGTCTCGCGTTCAGCCCCACCGGACGCTACATCGCCGTGACTGGAACCGACAAGGTGGTGCGGCTGTGGGACCTCGAATTGCATGGCCGCGATGATTGAGTCGACTTGGAGCGTCGAACGTCAGCGAACCGGATCACGGGCAGCGTGTGCTCGAACCGATGCCGGCGGGCGTTCCGGTCCTGGCCGACCGCGGCTTCGACAGCGACACGTTGCGGGACGACCTGGAGGATCACGGCGTCAAGTTGCTGGCATCGCAAGAACCGCACACGACCGAGTCGCAACGACGGCCGAAAAATGCGGCACTACAAACGCCGCTCTGTGGTCGAACGATTCTTCGGGTGGTTGCACAGCTACCGACGCGTGCTCGTCCGCCACGAATACGACTCGCACCCCTGGATTTGTCCCTCTGGCGTGTGCCGTGAGAGCAATCGGATGGATTTGAAATTGGTTCTACGAACTGGCCGTGCGCCAGACCGAGAAAACGCCTGGTGTCGAACTGGCCAGGCTGGCGGCTGTCTGTACTGCCGCCGTGGCTCTCACACGACGACTCGCTGCCTGATCCAGGCAGCGGCTCGAAAGGATCAGGCGACGGTGAAGCTCGAACGATCCGTGACAGCTTTCAACAACAGTGCGATCTCTTCCGAAGATGCGATCAAGGAGCGAACCGATTTGCGTGTGACCCAGGCTGATTATCAGAATCAGCTTGAGTCAACACAGCCGAATTAACCCACAAACACCCCGCCGGGAATAAGGGTATTGAAGGGATCGAACACCTGGGGATTGGCCGGTTCCTGGCTGCTCCCGAAAACAGCTTCCAGGGCGAGCCCGTTGTAAACGCGCACCGAGGATTGTTCATTGGTGCCGCTGCCGGTCACCACATCCGCGATGCCATCGCCGTTCACATCGCGGACGGTGAGGCGAATACCGCCCCGAAGGTTCTGATCACCTGCGAAGAAGTTGTTCAGCACGAGGCCGTTGGCCAGGTTTGTCGGGTCGTCCAGGTTCACGCCTTCCAGGTTGGCGAGGCCGAGCAGGATCGCCGAATTCACGATGCGAACGCGCGGTCCGCCACCGGGGCCGCCGCCCACGATGATTTCGGCCCGGCCATCACGGTTCACATCACCGGCCGTTACGAATGCGCCGCCACGCTGCGTGCTCTCGAAGACAAACAGGTTGGCGATGGGATTCGTGGTGGGCGTGCCACCATTCGCACCGGCGAAGCCAGTACCGTTCCAAATGGTAATGCGTGGCCCCCCACCATTTCCGGCGGCGATGAGCAAGTCCGGCAAGCCATCGTTATTCACATCGGCGATGGACGGGCGGCCGCCGAGACGCACGTCCGGGTTACCCTGGCCGCTGGAACCATTGAGCGACGCGAGTCCGTCGAACGCGGCTACGAGGGCCGGGTTCGCTGTGCCACCAACGAGAGACGCACCACTGAAGACCCGCACGGGTAACTGATTCGAGACGGGCCCACTGAAGGCATCGATGGCATCGGGCGTCACGGCAATGTCTGCATTGCCATCGCCGGTGAGATCGCCGACGGAGACGAAGACGCCGCCGGTGTAACCGGGGAAGGCGATGAAGTCTGCGAGAACGGACTGATCCGCTCCGTTCAGCACGCGAATGCGTGAATTGCCAGCACCGGTGCCCACCACGGTGTCGAGGATGCCATCGCCGTTCACATCGCCGAGTGCCGTGTGAAGTTCGCCTGCGAACCCGGGGATGAGGGCAACGGTCACACCTGTCTCGTAAGCACCGCTGGCGTTGGGTGTGAAGAGCAGGCCATTCCCGGCCGGAGGCCCGGTCACCAGGAGTGGACCCGGCGTCAACGGGTTCACGGCGTTGGTGATGTTCACCGCTTCGAGTTGAGTGTGGTTGAGCGTGCGGAAACCATCGGTGATCGATGGCCCGTTGTGCACGGCCGCACCACCCTGAGCATCGAAGTTGAGCGTGTCTCCCGGGGCCGTGGTCGGCAAGCCGCCAACGACGTTCATCGCGATCCCGGCGGGGGCAAAGCCGTTGATGTTGAACGTATCGTCGCCGGCGAAGCCGTTCAGTCGGATCAGGCCCAGGTCGGTGACCCCGGTCAGGTCGCTGACGTTGAACGTGTCGGTGCCGTCGATGCCGTTGACGTTGAGCGTTTCGACGGTCCCGATGTCGAGGCTGAACGGCCCGGTGCTGGTCCGGTCGAAGTCGATCCGCGTACCGTTGGCCGCGACGCTGAATGTGTCGTTCAGCGCCCCGCCGGCGAGCGCCCCGTTGACCTGCACGAGGTCGTCGCCGGCCTCGCCGTCCATGATGTCGCTGCCGTCGCCGTTGCTCCAGATCATGATGTCGTTGCCGATCCCGCCGAGGAACGTGTCGCCCCCCGGCCCGCCGAGCAGAATGTCGTTCTCGCCGTTACCCGTCAGGACGTTCGCGGCGAAGCTCCCGATGAGGCTGTCGGCCGCCGACCCGCCGATCACGTTCTCGAAGTTGTCCGCGCCGCCGGTACCGGTCGCGGTGCCGGATGGGAGGTTCACGTTCCCGGTCGAGAAGACCTGCCCGCGGATCAGGCCGTTGGGGAACGCCGCGGTGTGGATGTTCACGTATGTGATGCCGCCGAGGAACGCGGCTTCGTTCGCGTCGCCTCCGAGCAGCGAGTTACTCAGGTCCACGCCGGTGAGTGTGAGCGTGAAGCCGGTGCCCACGGGGGTGAGGGTGCCGAGCGCCAGCAGGTCGAGGATGACCGGGCCGTTCAAACCAACGCCACCACGGTGCAGGTGGAGCCCAGTCACGTCCGCCGGGGCGAGGTCCGTGACGGTGAGCGTCAGGTCGAACGTCTTGTTGGGCACGCTGTAGTTGCTAAACGCGGCCGTGCCGGTGGCGCTGCTGCCGTTGGACGTAACCTCCTGGCCGCCGTCGAGGACCGCGCTCAGGCCGGTCACGCCGAGGCCGAGGTTGGCGGCGACCGGCGTGGTGTACGCGGTGTAGTCGAGCGTGTCGGTCCCGCCCTCGCCGTTCGGTTCGCCACCGGAGAGCGTCGCCCCGTCGGCGAACACGATGCTGTCGTTCCCGCCTCCGGCGAAGATGTTCGTCGGCACCGCGGTCGACAGGACGTTGAACGTGTCGATCGTGGAACCACCGAGCACGGTGAGGAAGACCATCCCAGAGGTGGTGTCGGTGAAGTTCAGGTTGACGGTGTTGTCGCCCTCGCCGGTTTTGATCGTCACCAACTCCTTGTTCGCGAAGTTGACCAGCTCGAACGTCGGGACGGCCCCGCTGTTCACCTGGATCTGCCCGGCGACCGGCCCGTTGACGACGTTGATCGTGTCGGCCGCGGCCGTGCCGTTGATTTCGAAAAAGGTCTCCGCGACCGTGTCGGTCACCGGGGACAGGCCGGTGAAGGTGATGGTCTGGGTATCAGGCCCGTCGACGTGAACGAGGGTGCCGTCGGTTGCGTTCAGGGGTACGTAGAACCCGTTCGAGGCAATCCCGCCGAGGTTGAACAGGGCGTCGCCGTTGCCGCCGCCGCCGTGGAAGATGATGCCGTCCACCGGCGCGAACACGGCGATGGCCGGGTTGTTGATCGTGAGCGTGTCGTTCCCGCCGCCGCCGATGAAGCTAAACGATTCGATGCCGCTGAACGACACCGGCGTGCCGCCGTTGAGCGTGTACGACCCGGAGTTCGCGTTGGTGGCCGTGACCACGACGGTGTCGTTCCCGCCTGATCCGCCGACGGTGATGGTGTTTGGCAGGGCGGCCGTCAGTCCGCGGATGGACGGCGCGCCGCCGATCGCCCCGACCAAGGTTAGCGCCCCGGTCCCCAGGTTCACGGTGTGCAGGTTCCCGTCTTCGGTGGCAAAGGCCGTGGCGACCCCACCGGACGACGTGATCTCGATCGCGTAGGAGTCGATCGCGGTGACGCCCGTGGAGCCGACCGTGATCACCTGCCCGCCGTTCGGCGACGGGGTGCCGTTCAGCCCGCCGATCGTGGCCAACTCGTCGTCGTCAAAATCCATCGCGAACAGGGTGGTGGTCGGCAGGAACCCGTCGTTGTTCGTGTACGACACCCCGTTCATGCCGGTTTCCGACGTGTTCGTGTCCGTACCGACCAGCGCCCCGGTGACCGGGCTGACGCGGAAGTTCGGCCCCTCCCGCGAGATGACGCGGATCAGATCGACGTTCGGGTTGAAGTTGAACCCGCCGAACTCGTTGTCGGGGTAGGCGGTCGTCCATGGGGTGCCGCCGACCTGGGTGGCTGCGCCGGTGATCGGATCCAGGGTGTAGATGCGGGCGGTGCGGGTCGCGCCGTCGTCCACCAGCCCGAGGGCGTAGAGTTGGCCGGTCGCCGGGCGGACGTCGATGCCGACAATCTGCTCGCCCACTTGCAGGCCGGTGATGGTGTCCGAATCGGCGATCGTGCCGGGCGTTGCGCTGTCGAACGTGAGCAGGACATTCGCGTCCGTCACCCCGTACAATGTGACGGGGGTAACGCGGTCTTCGAGTAGTTCGACGGCGAGGCGGCGAGCTGTCATCGGTGAGTCTCCGGAAGTTTGCAAGACCACCCAGCTTAACACGCGCCGCACCGATTTGAATTCTCAAATGTGCAACAGAGCGGGAACGTGAGGCTGTACGGCCGCGCAACCGGCGAATCGTGATCGCGAGTTCAGACGGGACGGCCCGGGTCTGGAACGCGATGCCACTGAACCGCGAATTCTTGGCGCGTGTGGTTGCCTCGACACCACGGCCCACCGGAAACGCTGCAAAGTAAACGCGTTCCCAAGTTGCCACATGGTGGAAGTTTCACTCGAAACCGATACGCCCGTGCACCCCTGCGCCGAAGTTTCCTCGGGTGCAACCAATTTTTCTGGGGGTGGCACGATGACAATTGCGGCGGTTTGATGGGTCTTTCATTCCGTACTCCGCATTCCGAATTCCGCACTGCAGAACCAGGTTCATGCGGATGAATTCAGTATCCACAGAGCATTCGGATACACCCTGTTTCCTCCGTGCACATCCAACCGGTTTGACATTTATCGCTTGTATCAAGCGAGCGGCCCCCATCCGAAGGCTGTTCGCTTGCTTTTCGAGTGTATGAGGAATCCCCCCGCTCACAGGGGCCGTTCGCCTGCTGGAAGGATTTGTCGATGCCTCTGCGGCAGGCAAGACTTCTTCAGCACGCTACTCATTCGAACGTGATTCATGCTCATCCAGAATAGAAGCCGATCACTGCCTGAACCGCCTTGCGCCACTGCTTCAACATCCGATCGCGATCGGGGACGGGTAACCGGGGCTGGAAGGTCTCTGCCGTCGAAACCCGTTCGCGGAGTTTTCGCTCGTCGGTCACCAGGCCGACACCGACTGCGGCGAGCATGGCGGCACCGAGCGCGGTGGATTCGCTATTGGCGGCACGCACCACGGGAAGCCCCAGCAGATCGGCCTGGCACTGCAAAAACCAGTCATTCTGAGCCATGCCGCCATCGACCTTCAGGCTTGCTGCGGCCTGGCCGCTATCTTTCGTAGCTGCCTCGATGAGATCCACAATCTGGCAGGCGACACCTTCAAGAGCGGCCCGGCCCAGGTCTGCGGCTGTGGTGGCCCGTGTGAGGCCAAACAGCACACCGCGGGCTTCAGGCACCCAGTGAGGCGCACCCAGCCCCACGAAACCAGGGACGAAGATCACCGGCTCGGCACGGTTGGAAGCCTTCGCCAGCGACTCAATTTCGGCAGCACTGCGAAACAGGCGCAGCCCATCGCGCAGCCACTGCACGGCAGCGCCGGCCACGAAGACCGCTCCCTCGAGGGCATACTGCGGTTTCTCGCTTGTCATGGCGGCGATGGTTGTCAGCAACTTCGAGTGAGAAGCAACTGCATTGTCTCCGGTGTGCACCAAGAAAAACGCTCCGGTGCCGTACGTGCATTTGCCCTCACCGGGATCGAAGCAGGCCTGGCCGAACAGGGCCGCTTGTTGATCGCCCGCGACACCGCGGATCGGAATGCCATCCGGAAGGAAGTCGAGCCCGCGTGTCACGCCGAAGTCGGCCGCACTCGGTTTGACTTCGGGCAGGAGTGGTCGAGGCACATTGAAGTAGTGCAGCAACTCCTCATCCCACTGCATCGAGTGGATGTTAAACAACAGAGTGCGGCTGGCATTCGTGGCGTCGGTGGCATGCACGGCCCCGCCGGTCAGTCGCCAGATCAGGAAGGAATCGACGGTGCCGCAGGCGAGTTCACCGGCTTCCGCCAGCGGGTGCAGGTCCGCACGGGATTCCAGCAGCCAGCGGAGCTTCGTGCCAGTGAAATATGGGTCAATCACGAGCCCGGTGCGTTCGGTGATCCACGGCTCATCTCCGGCCCGCTCGCGGCAAAAGTCCGTGGTGCGGCGATCCTGCCACACGATCGCCCGGTGCGAGGGCTGGCTTGTGGAGCGATCCCATACCACCAGCGTCTCACGCTGGTTGGTGATGCCGATGGCGGCGATCTGGCTGGCCGGGCTGCCCGATTTGGCGAGTGCCTCACGCACCGTGCGGGCCACGGAGTACCAGATATCCTCGGGTTCGTGCTCGACCCAGCCATCCTGGGGATAGTGCTGTTCGATCTCCTGTTGAGCGGAGGCCACGGGGCGTAATGAGCCCACGTCGTAGAGCACGGCTCGCGTGCTGGTGGTGCCCTGATCGATCGAAAGAATAAGTGGCAAGGTGGCCATGGGAGAGACCTCGGAGGCGGCGAGACGAAAGAGATGTGTTCTCGCGAGGGCGGAGTCGCCGGGCTGCATGACCTTGGTTGCAGCCCGGACCCCACTCGATCTCAGTCGATGTCAGGCTTGAGGGCGGATTTCACCATCGTGTCGACTTCCTTCTCGGTGAGCGTCAGTTCGAACGTGAGCAACTGGCCCTTGCGGGATTTCTTCAATCGTTTGGTGGCATCGAGCAACACTTTCAAGGCAGGCATGTTGCCGGCCTGATCGGCCAGGGAGTCGCGCATCTGATCGATTAACTCGCCCGAGGCATCTTCCAGCAGCATGGCCATATCGGCGTTGCCCGCATCGATAACCAGTTTGAACTGGACATCCGTTTTCACCTTGGCACCACCCGTCACCTTGATGCCCTGTTCGCCGATATCCGCCAGGATGGTGATGGCGTTTTCGGGATCGATCTCGCGGACCATGGTGCGAATACCAGGCCTGGCAGCGGGTTTGCTCTTGCCTGTCGCGCGATCCAGGGCTGCCGTGAGTTCGCTCTCTTGCATTGCCATCAGCAGAAGGCCACTGCTCGGCACAGCGATGTACATCTGCTGGCCCGGACCGGAGTTGATCTGAAAGGTCTTGCGGCCATTCTTGAGTGTCACCGAGGCGTCTTCGGGGGCGAACAGCACCATCATGGTGAGGAAGCCTTCGACGTAATCCTTCTCCCACTTCCCTTCGACGATAATGAGGCCCGGCTCGCCGCCTCCGCCGACTGAGCCGGCCAAGGTGACACGGGTCACCATCTCGCCGAGCGTGCCCATGAGTTTCTGGATCTCGGCACGATCCGAGAGCAACTTCTTGATCTCAACCGACTTGGCCTTGAGTGCCTTTTGCGAGCCGGGGCTGTCCGCGGTTGCGGCGAGCAAACCCTCATAGCCGTATCGACCCACCAGATCCGGCATGTGCGTCTTGAGAGCCGCAGAGTTCAGCAACTTGTTGCTGTCTACGATCACGACAAAGTCGGTGTCCTCGGGCAGCAACTTCTCCAACTCGGTGTCGGCTGCACGCGAGAAAGTTGTGGTCACAAGTACGAGCAGGCATGCCATCAGCAGTCGCATGGTAAATCCTCCTGAATTGTGTCTGAGCAGTGGGTTCAAGGTTTTGCTTCCAGTGCGATGGTTCGAATCGTGTGGAGCGGGAATAGCTTCCAGCCAGCATCGACCTCGCCGAGCAAGCCGACGAGCGTTCCAATTTTTTTATCCTGTTCGAGCGTCAAGGGCACTGCCAGCACTCTCTCGGGCCCGACGGCGGATGACACCTCGACCGCGGCGAAGTGCGTGTTCGGATCGACTGCAAGCATTTCCAGTCGCTTCAAGCCAGTGCCTGTGAAAGATAGTGCCTCCGCCTTGCGGATCGGCAACGCCTCGAGCAAGACCTCCCCGCCATTCGAGAAGGCAAACAGGGGTTTCAGATTGCGCACGCGGACGGTGGGATCCTTCGCCGTGGGCTGGACGATCTGCACCACCCAGTTGGTGCCGGCCGACGTGCGTGCGGGAAGTGGCCTGGCATTGGAGAAGGCAATCGAACGGATGCCAGTGGCGGGGACGCCGCCTGCAAACTTGCCCACCACGCCCTCGGACTCGGCCTCGAACCCGAGTGCGTTAACTCCCTTGTATTGCAGTGATCCGACCAGCGGCTCGCCCTGCCCTCTCACCTGCACGCTCACCGATTTCTTGTCATAGTCATAGCGGATCGACTCGAGGCTTGTGATCGGCACGAGTGTGATAATGCCCTTGGCAAACGTGGTGGAATGCGTTTCGCGGAGTTCGAGTGCGAGTGGAGCCACCGCCTCGCCGAGCCAGCTGAGCCGCCGCACGCCTGTTGTGGGTTTGAAGTTTTTCAGCTTCCACGCTTTGCCGGTTGCATCGATCACATCAACCGATTCGCTTGCCGGTTCTTCGGCCTGAACAGCCAGAGCAAGCACGCTGCCGACGACGAGCACCGCCCAGACCCACTGCCGCATTGGAAGCCTCCGCAAGATTATTGGCCTGCCCGGAATCCGCCTCATCGTCGACCGTGCGAACCAGGCGAGCAAGGAAAAAGTGTTTGACCCGACACAGCCCATCTTGCAGCGGAAGGCGCGGCGCGACATAATCCACCCAACTCGCTCCGGCTGAAACACCGGTTCGGGCGGCACGCGCGTGTGGCCGGAACGATATTCGAGACGGAAACGGATCGCACCGTGGACGACATTTTCCTTCCCAGTGGCCGCATTTGTCCGGATATTCTGGACGAAGCGGCAATGCGAGCACTTCGCGAGGCTCTGGCCCACACGCGAGGAACCAACTGGGACAGCGTTCGCACGCCGCACCTGTTCATGGGGTTGCTCGCTTCGCCCGATTCGGGTGTGTTCAAGTGGGCCAAGCGGCTCGGCGCAGACATTCCCGGACTTCTCGAACAGTTCCGTGAGCTCTTCCACCAGGACGATGCCGAGCCGGTTCCGCCACTTCTGCTTAACCGTGAATTTCTCTCCGACAACGTGATTCGCCTCCTGCGGGATGCGCACTCGCGGGCCGCCGATTCCGGTCGAGGCACAATTTGCCCCATGGATCTGTTAATCACTCTTTTCACCACGCCGAATAGTATCGTGGCAGAATGTTTTGAACGCGTCGGAGTCACGGCCGCGAAGCTGACCGAGCTGGCCGTGCTCGCCGAGCGTGACGTGCCCCTCGTCTGAGAAATCGCCCCAATTCCCACCAAATCCTGGCGGCTTTTGCATCTCATCCACCCGGAACGTGAACTAAGGTTGCGCGTGCCCTCCGTGCGCCGTCGTGCGCGGCTTGTTCGCGTGTCGACGTGGCCGCCAACCGGGAGTTCTGCATCATGCGTCCTGCAACTTCGCGATCTCGCCAGGGAACTGTCCTGCCGATGCTGGCCATGTGCCTGATCGGGCTCTGCTCCTTCGTTGCTCTTGCCATCGACCTCGGTCTACTGGCTGTGAGCCGCACCCAGGCCCAGAATGCCGCCGATGTCGCGGCGCTCGTCGGTGCACGCACACTGAATAACAAGCCAACCTCGACAAACAGCAACCTGTACCAGGCAGTCCAGCTGGCCAGGCAATCGGCGACCGGCAACCCGCACATGGGTGTGAAGTACAACAACGCGGACATCAACAAGATTGAAGTTGGTCAGTACCTCTACAATGCGTCGGCCCAGGAATTCTCGGTTTCGACCTGGGCGAATGTCACCAGTGCCCAGACGGCCATACCGCCCAGCGGTTCGTGGACGGCGATGCAAGTCACGCTGCGAACCAGCGAACCAACGTACTTCATGCGTGTGCTGGGTGTGAACACGATGCCCAGCGGTGCTCGCGCCGTGGCGGTCTACCGCCCACGCGACATCGCCTTCGTGCTCGACATGACAGGTTCGATGGCCTACTCCAGTTCGTTCAACACCGGCAATGTGCAGAATAATAGCTTCGATAATCAGTCGTTGAATCCGGATGATCTGTACCCCACGTTTGGGCATTATGCCTCAACTTACGCGGAGTTAAGGGCTACCTCGAACCAGGCGAATGGCGGAGGGGAAGCCTATCCTCGAAATAACTTTACGATCGGGACCCCTGCAGGACCACCAATCGTGAGGAACTACTTCTTTGATCCATCCAACATTTCGAACCCCACGAGCACAGCGACGACAGTCAACTCGTCATCGCTTTTGAACGCCTTTCATCGCTGGAGCCCACCCGAGAGTGGTGCGGACTCCACCTCGTACACACCTCCGACCTATGATTTCACAGGCTACAACCCCGACCACAAGGGGAACGAAGGCAGTCCCAAGGGTCCTGTACCTGCACCGGACAGTTACGGCACCATGACTGATGTGAGCGGCATCACTTACGCGGGTGATCGCTGGCGACGAGCGAATGGCAGCATCGACAAGACCACAACGAGCTGGTCTGGTTCCACGAATCGCGCCGCCTACCACGCCGCTGACTTGCTCGGATATGGTTCGAGCCCGCCCACGGGCATCTCGCCATCCTTCACGACAAACTGGCTGAATTTTCGTGATCCGGTCTGGGAGACCTATGGGTATGACCTGGACATTGAGAAATACCGCACGACTCGCGGATCAGGTGCGCCACTGAACCCGGCAACATATCTTTCGAGCAATAGTGGTAACTTGAATAACATTCTCGTGCCCGCCGCCGATCGCTATCAGGGCTACTCGATGGGGCCGGGTTACTGGGGCAAGACATTCTTCATCTGGCCGCCCGATCCACGTGACCCGGTCGGCAATCCCGGCGCAACCAACTACCAGGCTGGCGACTGGCGACTCCGCTACTTCCTCGATCGCAGTGGCGACGCGTTTGATACGCAGTCGGATAACAACTCCGCGACTTCGGGAACCCAGGCGGTGAATGAAGTGCTCCTGCGCAATGGCAGTGGGTACACGGTCTCAGCCTATGGCTCCACATCCAACCCGAACTGGCGAATCAACTACACGGCCGTTCTGAGGTGGATCAAGTCCGGCCCCATGGTGCTTCCTCCCAACCTCCGGGCAGGACGCATTCGCTACTACACTTCGATCCCAGACGACGTCAATACTTCCTCGGGCACGACGGAGGAACGGCTCGATAAGGTGTTCTGGAAAAACTATATCGATTATGTCATTGGCTGGAATTACACCTCAAACACAAATCTCTACGGATCGGGTGATAGCTGGAGCTCGGCGTCCGCTAGCATCACAGGGAGTGATCTCACGACATATAAATACTCCTGGGAATCGAACAGTAAGCGGCCCTACATGCGTTACACGGATAGCCCGAGCCGGCCGCGGTTGCACTTCTGGTTCGGCCCACTCTCGATGATGGACTTTATTGCAGCCGGGGGCAACAGTACCAACTGGACGCCGGGGACCGCCTATGAAGCTCACTCCTGGCAACTCAAAGCCGGTGTGAATGCCGTCATCGACGATGTGCAGAACAACCATCCCAATGATTACATTGGCATGACCTTCTTCGCCGCCAACCAACACAACGGGATCCGTGTCCAGATGGGGCAGGACTATAAGACCATGCAGAACGCGTTGTTCTACCCGAAGTCACTGTTGGGGACGATCAAGAGCGGCAACACCACGAGCGAGTATCGACCTTACAACACCAGCTTCGGCAACGTGACAGGTGATGAGATTCCCAACGCTGGCGGCAGCACCGATCCCAACACGGGGCTGGCCTACGCTTTCAATCTGCTTTCACCATCCGCAACACTCCCGACCGGAACGTATGGCACTGTGAAAGGGAGACGCGGGGCGGCCAAGATCGTGATCTTCGAAACCGATGGTGTGCCCAATACTTATCGCAACATGACCTTCAACAAGAAGGGTTATGACTCTTACTTCACCGTCGGCTCCTCGAGTGGCAACATCGGCAACGGCAACACCACATGCCAGGACGAGGCCTACAAGGTCATTCAGCAAATCGTCAAGCCGATGTCCAGTAACAATAACAATGGTGTGGATAGCGGGCTGAGTTTGCCCAACGCCCCGGCCCGCGTTTATCCTGTGGCCTTCGGCGACCTCTTTGATGTCGATCTGGCCCCCGCTGCGACCTTCCGCCCCACGGCCCTATCGTTCATGGCGAAATGTGCCGAGCATGGCGGTACGGGACCGGCTGGTGCCACCACGCTCACCGATGATCGCATCATCACCGGCACCTACCAGCAACGCATCGCCCGCCTCCGCGACCACCTGCAGCGCATCTTCCAGAGCGGTGTCTCGGTCACGCTCATCGAGTAAGCCGGACCCGCACAATCGAATGCCCGGGGAGCAGCACTCCCCGGGCTTTTTGCATTTCCACTCCTCGCATCTCCTCTTGTGTAAGCTACACTTCCCCTCATCCATGTTAACTTTCGGCAACGTCCAGGAGTAAGCCTTGACCGCGGCGGCTGCCTTTGAAAAAGTCGAGAAGACTTACAAGATCGGAACGCTCGGCCGCACCGGCGTTCCCGCACTTCGAAGCGTCACACTCGGCGTTCCCACGGGAAGCGTGTTCGCCCTGCTCGGTCCTAACCGCGCCGGCAAGACCACGCTCATCAAACTCCTGCTCTCGCTCTCGGCACCGTCGGCCGGGGTGATCACGCGGCTCGGGGCTCCGCTCGGCGATCGCCGCACACTGGCCCGCATCGGCTACATGC
Source organism: Gemmataceae bacterium (assembly GCA_041750275.1). Classification (GTDB taxonomy): domain Bacteria; phylum Planctomycetota; class Planctomycetia; order Gemmatales; family Gemmataceae; genus JBGSZR01. Next base: position 12,702 of record JBGSZR010000133.1, on the reverse strand, counting down.
ACGAGAACCACGCCTTCCCCCGCTACCTCACTGCCGTGGAGTTGCTTGGCTTTTACGGCGGTCTGAGCGGTGTGCCCTCAGCCATTCTCACCGCTCGCACCGAACAATTGCTCACGCGCGTGGGACTGGCGGACCGCAGGGACGAACCGATCGCCCGCTTCAGCAAGGGCATGGTGCAGAGGCTCGGCCTCGCCCAGGCGCTCATCAATGATCCGGATCTGCTCATCCTGGACGAACCCACGGAAGGGCTCGATCTCTTTGGCCGCCAACTGATGCGGCAAGTGGTGCGCGAGTTCAAGGCCGCCGGGAAAAGCGTTCTGCTCGTCTCACACGTGCTCACGGAGGTTGAGGAACTGTGCGATCGGCTGGCCGTGCTCGTTTCCGGCAAGGTCGTCCATCAAGGTCTCGTGGCGGAATTGCTGCTCGATAAGGCTGGCAAGAAACGCACGCTCGAAGCGGCCCTGAAGCCTCTGTACGAAAAGGAGGTGGCCGCGTGACACCCGCACCGACAGCCCTGCGAACCGTTCGCTGGATGGTCCGCGACACCTTCCGCCAATCGCTCTACACCAAGCTTTTCTGGGTCATGCTCGGGCTCACGGGGCTCTGCACACTCTTTTGTTTCGGCGTCGAGATCGATGCCCCACCCGAACGCACGCGCGAACCGGGCGAGATTCGAGATCGCGTCAATCCGAACATCACACCCGAGAGCGAGCGCAACCCTGGCACCCCCGTGATCGAAGGCCACGTGCGGCTCGGCTTCGGGCTCTTCGAATTCCCGATTGGCAAGAGCCGCACCGATTCGATCCGGTTGCTGCAACTCTGGCTCGCGGGCATTCTCGCGGACACGGCCGGTGTGCTACTCGCGTTGCTGTGGACGGCCGGCTTTCTGCCCACGTTCCTGGAACCGCAAGCCGTCACGGTGCTGCTCGCGAAACCGGTCTCACGCTGGGCCATCTTGCTTGGCAAGTATTTTGGTGTCGTCTTCTTCGTCGGCTTGCACGCCATTTTGTTTGTGGCAGGCACCTGGATCGGCATCGGTTCGAGCACGGGGATCTGGGATGTGTCGTACTGGTTTGCCGTACCATTGCTCGTGCTGAACTTCGCGGTCTTTTATGCTTTCAGCGCCTTCCTGGCCGTCTGCACGCGCAGCACGGTGGTGAGCGTTTTTGGTACGTTGCTGTTTTGGATTCTGTGCTGGACGATGAACTTCACCCATCATCGCGTGATCGGCTTCGACGTGCAGGGGCTCACGCCGATGTCCCATTTCTTGCTCGACGCGGGCTACTGGCTGTTGCCGAAGCCGCTGGATATGAGCGGCATCTTCTTCGAAGCGATGAATGCCCGTGACTACTCCGCACCGGTGCCTGAACTCGAAGCCGTGCGGATGCGCGACGCTTTCTACCCCGAACTTTCGGTCTTTGCCTCGCTCGCTTTCGCTGTGGGCGTGCTGGCCATAGCCGCGTACGAATTTCGCAAGATGGACTATTGAGGCACGGGCGCGCCTCGCCTTTCTCCCCTCGCACCTTGAGGGAGAGGGGTGGAAGTGAGGCGAAATTCGAATCGGAACTTCACATCAGTGGAAGTTTCCACCTCACGCCTATGCACAAAGGGAAGGCCCGCCGAGACGGCGGGCTATGTGGCTTTCGTCGCATCGAGAAAGGCGAAGACCACGCGGATATCGTCGTAGCTCACCTCTTCATTGAGTTCAAGATAAGTCGGCTTCATGCGGGCGGTGCCGTGCGTCTCGGCGGCCGAGGCGATGCGCTCGCATACATCCTCGGCGACCCACGTAAAAATCGAGGCGGGTTTCTCCAGACGCACGAAGTCTGCGAGATGCTCCGTGACGGTGGAATGGCTCAACCCTGTCTGTGCCACCACATCCGCCACCGCAGCACCTCTGCGAAAGAGGCTGAACGATTGCTCCTTCTTCACCGAGACTTTAATCGGTGCATTCGCGGGCGGCTTGCTGGCATTCGGAACGGGCACATCGGTCGCAAGCCCGGTTTGCTGGCAGTGCTCGATAATGGCGTTCAGGAAGATCTCGCCGAACGCTTGTAACTTGTGGTCGCCGACACCCGAAACGCGACGCATCGCAGCGGCTGTGGTGGGTCGGCCGCGAGCCAACTCGGCCAGCACGGTATCGGGGAAGACCTGGTATGGCGGGATGCCGGACGCGGCGGCCTCTTCACGGCGAACCAGGCGAAGCACCTCGAAGAGCGCGGCATCGGCTCCCTCGGGGAGCACACCCTTTTCGCGCTTCTCGCCCGGCACTTGCTCATGCCGGGTCAGTTCAATCAATCGCACCGTGCGTTCGCCCTTCATCACGGCCCACGACTCCGCGTTCAACTTCAGGATGGGGTATTCCTCGCCGCCTTGCACGAGCACGCCCTGGCCGATGAGTTGATAAACCCAGTCACGTAGGTCCGCCTTGGGCACGTCCTTCAGAATGCCGTATGTGCTCAGCGAGTGGTGCCCGCGTGAACGGATCGCCTCCGTGTTGGCCCCGCGAAGCATGTCGATGACATGATTGATGCCGAACGCTTCCTTCACCCGGGCCACGCCGGAGAGGATTTTCTTGGCGATCACCATGCCATCCGTCACCTCGGTGGTGTCACCCAGGCAGACATCGCACGCCGAGCAACTGGGTTTATCGTAGCGCTGGTCGAAATGCTGCACGAGGGCCCGATGGCGGCAGGTGCCACTGCGGGCGTAGCCGGCCATCTGCTCCAGGTGTTTCAAGCTCGCTGCAAGATACTCGGGTGAGGCACCGCCTTCGAGGGCGGACTTCTCGATGATCGATCTCAGCACGAAGACATCGCCACCGGAGAAGAAGAGTACGCATTCCGAGGGCAAGCCATCACGGCCAGCGCGACCGGTCTCTTGCTGGTAGTGCTCGATCGACTTGGGCAGGGCCGCGTGGGCCACGAACCGCACATTCGAGCGATCGATGCCCATGCCAAAGGCAATCGTGGCGACGACCACATCCGCTTCCTCCGAAGCGAACGCTTCCTGTGTGCGCCGCCGGGCATCCGGCGTCATGCCGGCATGATAGGGCATGGCCCTGTAGCCTGCAGCCTGAAGTGAGGAGGCGATGCCGTCCACGTCCTTGCGTCGCAAGCAGTACACGATGCCCGCGTCGCCGCGATGACGGTCCAGCAACTCACGAATCTGTGCCAGTTCGTTCACTCGCGGCAACACGCGATAGGTGAGGTTTGGCCGGTCGAAATCACCGATCAGAATCTCGGCGTTGCGGAGGCCAAGTTGATTCACGATGTCCTTGCGAACACGCTCGGTGGCCGTGGCGGTGTACGCGTGAATGGCAGCTTGCGGGAAGAATTCGCGCACACGCGAAAGCTGACGATATTCCGGGCGGAAGTCGTGCCCCCAGTGGCTGACGCAGTGTGCTTCATCCACAGCCACGCTGTGGGCTCCGGCTTCGCGCAGCAGTTGCGGCGTGTTGGTGTTGATCAGCCGTTCCGGCGACACGAACACGAGGCGAACCGAGCCACTTCTGATGGCGTTCTCGGTATCGGCGCGTTCGCTGGCTGTCATCGAACTATCAAGACGCGCCGCGGGCACACCCATCCGCGCGAGCCCATCCACTTGATCTTTCATCAAGGCAATGAGCGGCGACACCACCACCGTGAGTCCAGTGCGGATCACAGCGGGTGCCTGGTAGCACAGCGATTTGCCGCCACCGGTGGGGAGCACCACGAGCGAATCGCGCCTGCCCAGCGCCGCTTGAATGGCACGCTCCTGCAACGGTCGCAGCGAGGCAAAGCCCCAGTGGCGTTCGATCGCGGAGAGAAGTTCCTGTGGCAGCGATGCGGGCATGTCAGCGGACCCCATCCGGGGTGGAATCATGTGAACGGTGATTATACTCCGGTGCCGCTTCATGGGGGCCGCTCGACTCTTTCACACCGCCGGCAACCGCGATAGGATGGCAACCGCGTTCACTCTCCACTCTTTCTCGTGAGAACCTCATGATCCGCCTCTCTGCTGCGATTGCACTGGCGTTCGCACCCACCCTGGCGTTCGCCCAGGCCAAAACGCCTGCACAACCGGGCACGACCAAAACGGCCGCCGATGTGCACTACGGCCCGCACGCCCGGCAAGTGCTCGATTTCTGGCAGGCGAAGTCCGACACGCCCACACCTGTGGTCGTGCTCATCCACGGCGGCGGCTGGGTCAACGGCGACAAAAGCAGCTATGCGAAGAGTGTCGACCGCTACTTGAAGGCCGGCATCTCCGTTGTGGCCATCAACTATCGCATGGTCACAGAGGCCACCGAGAAGAAGATCGAGCCGCCCGTGAAGTGGCCTCTGGAAGACGCGGCCCGGGCCATTCAGTTCATCCGGTCGAAGGCCAAGGAGTGGAACCTCGACAAGACCCGCTTCGGTGCCACCGGCGGCTCGGCCGGCGGTTGCTCGTCACTCTGGCTCGCGTTCCACAACGACATGGCCGACCCGAAGAGTGAAGACCCGGTCGCACGCGAATCCACGCGGCTGCAATGCGTCGCCGTCACGGGTGCCCAGACCACACTCGATCCCAAAGTGCTCCGCGAATGGATGCCCAACGCCCGGTACGGCGGCCATGCCTTTGCCATCCGCACGGCCGAGAATCGCGATGGTTCGTTCCAGCAGTTCTTTGAAAATCGCGAGAAGCTGTTGCCGTGGATCAAGGAGTATTCGCCGATCACGCACGTGAGCCAGGACGATCCGCCGGTGTTCCTCGAATACCCGGCCCAGAAGAAGCCGCCGGTGAAGGGCGAAGCTCAGGACGACCCGACGCACTCGGCCCTGCTCGGCCTGATCCTGATGGAGAAGTTGAAGGAAGCCAAGGTGGAAGTGATCCTGGTCTACCCCGGCGTGACGCACGAGAAGTACAAGGTCTCGGCCGATTTCCTGATCGACCGATTGAAGAAGTGAACCCGCTCACTCACGCTTTCCACGCCTCGATGTGTGTCTCGCGCATGGCGACTCCGTCCTTGATAAAGCAAGGCGGATCGCTGATTTTGGTGAGCTTCACTCCCGTGAAGCCCGCCGCTTCAATCTGGCTCACGAGATCGTCCTTCGTGGGCACGAACTCCACCATTGCCGCGGGTCCGGTAAGAGCGGGCGACAGCACTTCCCGGTCGCCCGTGAGCACCTGCACGACCACGCGGCCATTCGGCTTGAGCGAACGCTTCACCTCGTTCAATAAATGCGTCCGTTCGCTTGCGGGCATGGGCACATTGAACGAGCCACGCAAGCGCGCTTCATCGAGCGTGTTCTCCGCGGTCGGCAAGCGTTCTGGCACCGCCGCACCGAGGCGGTGCTCCCAGATGTTGCCGCCCGCATCGATCATCGTTTCGCGGGCCTGCCCGATGCCGCGATGATCGATGTCCTCTTCCAGGGTGTACAGTTCCCAGAGTGTGCCATCGGGGTCGGTCACCCAGAACTTTGTCTGCTTCGCATAACAGCATTCGACGCCTTCTTCGCGCTGGCTGCGGATGCCGGCCCTCTCGAGCCGTTCCTGCATCGCCACCAGTGTGGCCGCGTCGGGCAAGCGGATGCCGAGGTGGTTGAGCGTGCCCGGACCCGGTCGGCCATTCGGCTCCAGCGAGAGCACGATCGGCGGATCTTCCGGCTCGAACTTCGCATAGTCGGCTCGCACCTTGGTCGGTTCCATGCCGAACAGGGTGCGATAGAACGCGACGGAGCGATCCAGGCTCGAGATGTTCAAGGAGAGATGAAAACGAACCACCGATGCCGTCTGCAGTGAAAGGCTCATGGGTTTCCTTATGTCGAATATTGAGTGTTCAATTGATCAGGTAACTGCATCCCGTCCGTGCCGCGACTCGACGAGGGTAACTGCTTATTCAAAGTAGGTATCGGGCTTGCCATGTTCGGCATACTTCTGTCGGAGCCAGGCGTGGAAATCGCGGTAATGTCTCTCACGCTGCTCACCACCATCGGAGAAGGCGTTATAGCTGAGGTAGAGTTGGCGACGCCAGCGTGCGGAGCGGTTGGGATCCGAACGATGCGGGGTGAAGCCGCCGAAGATCGCCACATCGCCCGGTTCGAGCAATAACGGCACTCCGCGCGATTCGTCGACTGTCTCCTCCGACAATTCGTGGTACTGCCCATCCCCTGGCGTCAAAGAACCCTCGTGGTGATAGCCGGGATAGACCACGGTGCAGCCGTTGCTTTCGTCGGCGGAGTCGAAGGGAATCAACACGGTCAGGAATGATTGCGGGAAGTCTTTCCAGGCGATCCAGTCCTGATGTAAGCCATAGCCTTTCACACCTGGCGGCTTGTAGATCAGCTTGTCCTTGAAGAGGCAGGCGGGCTCGCCGTAGAGATCGCCCAGGAGTGTCAGCAACTGTGCGTCCAGGGCGAGCCGCCGGCACACGGGGGCAATATCCACGATGGGATCGAATGTTTCAAAGGTGCATTCTCCGGTGAACACATTGGTTTGCCAGCGGCAGCGCAAGTTCCGCACCGACTTCAAATGCTGATGATCCGCGAGCATTCTGTCGGCTTCGTCGGAGGCGTCAGCCATCTGAGAGGGATCGAACAGCGAGCGAACGACGATGAATCCATCACGTCGATACGCGTCGCGCCGCCCGGCAGCCGCTGTGATTTTGGTCGCAATCATGATGTCGATTCCCTCGTGCGGGCAGTCGGAAGCGGCACAAGCCATGCGGCCACGGCAAATGCAGCCGCGACCACGGCACAGTTCTGAACAATCGGGGCATACGACCCGTACTCGCGATGTCCGGCCGCGAGGACCAACGGCCCGGCGGCCGAGGCGAGCACCGTAAGGAACTGAGCGGCACCCTGGATTTGCCCGAGATGGGCCGGGCCATACGCCTGACGCCAGACCGTGAAAAACACCACCGTGAGCATGCCCCCGGCCACACCCATCGCCGCCGCATACGCATACACTTCGGTGAGCGTCGCAATGGCGGGAAACGCAGCCAAAGCGACAGCTTGAATCAGCAACGCTGCTGCGAGCAACACACCCAGGCGAATGCGAAGCGCCAGCCAACCGGTGAACAGGTTCGCCGCCAGGCCGACGAGCGGCGTGATCGCGGTGATCGTCAGGAACACGTTGCGTTCAAAGCCGCGCTCGGCCAGCAGCGATTGATTGAAGAGCGACAACCCCGCCGCGACGAGCCCATAGAACGAGGTCGCCAGGCCGAACACCCAGAAGCCCGGCGAGAGCAAGGCCGCGCCAAGTGTCCAGCTCGGTGTGCTCTCCTGGCTGGCTTCTGCTGGTGAAGAGGAAAGCGGCAGCGGTTCCCGGACCAACAGCAGAGCCAGCAAACCGAAACCAATCAGCACCCAACCGATTCCACTCCACACGGAACGCCAGTCCGCGTGGAACTGCTCGAATGCCGCCTTCACGCCGGTGAAAGCCGCCATGAAGCCGAGCGCGACCAGGAAGGAGTAAACACCAATCGCCTTACCGGGACGGTCACCAACCGCCTTGCCGACCAGTGTCAGGCTCACCACGGAAAGGGCACTCTGCCCCAGCCCGCGTGTGAGAAGCACCAGGATAAAGAGTTCCAGCGGAACCGATGCGGTTTCACGGCCATTTCCCAAAAACAATGTCGGCGTAAGCAACCCAATGGTGGAAGTGCCCGCGGTGAGGCCGGCCATCCACACGACCACGGCACCGAGGCTGAGCAGCACGCTCACAAGCATGTAGCGGACACCCAGGCGGTCGATCGCCCAGCCAATGGGGAGGCAGAAGAGTGCCCCGAGCAAGGTGGCCCAGAAGTTCAACGCGGCATAAGTCACACGCCCGAGTTCGAGATCGGCGAGGAGCGGTTCCGTGATGAGCCCCAGGCCATGCGTTCGCCCGGGAAGCGTTGCGACCATCGCGGCGGCCGCGGTGCCAATCGCAGCCGCGGTCGCCGTTCGGCGTGTGGTGGAGACAGCCGACATGGGTCAATATTCCTCTACCACTTCACCGTTGGCTCGCGTCGCCAGATAGCGCCAGTTCGTGGGGGTAACCGAATCGCGAACGAAGCGAATGCTTCCATCACCAAGAAGCACATTCACGCCGCCGGAGTGACGACTGCGAGCCGCCCGATAGCCTACCGCGATGTAAGACTTCGACGGGTCATTCGCAATGCAATCGAAGCTCCTGGAATTCGGCGTGTAGTAATGGTTGTAGCTCACACAGCGAGCTTCACCCGAAGCCCACATGAAGCCGCGGCGATTGTAGCCGTTCCAGGATGAGGGTGTGCCCGCACAGGCGGAATCGCTGGGGAGCGTGCCGCTATACCCGAGGTACTTGTAAGCCACGGTCTCGTCGCCGGGCTGAGTCGAGGCGATTTCGGCTCCATCACCAAGGATGCTTTCGGACATCGCCACGGTGTTCGAAGTGCCATCGCTCATGTCGTTAATTCTCACGCCATTCACAGCCGGGAAAATCCCATCGGCAGCTATGGGTGAACCGTAGCCGCCGCCACTGAGCCCGGAGCCATGATTGGCGACATAGTTGGTGGGCCCCATGTCCGTGACGCCATAGGCGCTGCTGACCGGAACCCCGCGATCCGAAGGGCAGAGGAAGATCGAGACTTTTTGAACGACCGCGAACTGGTTCTGGCTCGTGATGAGGTTGCTGGCATCGTACATGGGTAGCTTCACGTCCATCGTGTTGTAAATGGCGGTCTGCTCGAGATAGGGGTTGAGCTGCGCGAGCACGCTCCAGGTGTACTTGTAATCGAAGGTGGTGGATCCCGGCGCGGTGCCGGGATAGAGCGCGGGCCACTTGCCCGTTCCGCTTTCAAAGTTGTGGAGTGCGAGCCCGAGTTGCTTCAAGTTGTTCTGACACTTGACGCGGGCGGCCGCTTCTCGCACCTTTTGGACCGCGGGCAGCAAAAGACCTATCAGAATGGCGATGATGGCGATCACCACCAAGAGTTCGATGAGCGTGAAGCCGCGGCGGGGTTTCATGGCACATTCTCGCTGATGCACACGATGCGGAAGGGCCGGTCAATGCCATGACACCTGCCCAGTTGTTAAGATGTTACCGTTGCGAAGGTGCTGTTCAACACCATTCTCGCATTTCTCAGAAATGCAGCTTCATGCGGAAAAGGAATGCGGGACCCGAGAATGGATCTGACGCTCATTCTTCCAGACAGATGACATGATTCCGATGCTTCCGATTGAGGGGGGTGGGGCATCGGCCGGAATCATTTTGAACGGCATTAGTAGCGTGATTCCCAGCCGACGATCAGGCCCTGCACCCAGAAGTCGCCGCGGGTGATGGCGAACTGGGGGCGGTCCGGGCCGGTGGCGGGATGGCCGCCATGCATGAGCGGAATCTGAGTGGGGTTGAGCGTGCGATCGACTTGATCGCCGGGGCGGATCACGTCGTTCAGGTAGAGAAAGTTGTAGCCCACGAAGAAGCGATGGCGTTGACTCTTCAGACCCACCTTGAAGGTGCCCTCGGGCAGCACGGCGAAGGCGGAGTGGGTGAGACGACCTTGATTCGTGGGCTGAACGTAGACGCCACCGAGGTACGAACGGACCAGTGGCAACGGATTGGTGCCGTAGGTGATGAGGTGCGTTTCGCCCTGGGTTCGCAGCACTTCGTAGTTCTGACCGAGCGCGACCTTGCCGCCGACTTCAAGATACACGGGGCCCTTCTCGGCATCGAAGAGGAAGCCCAACTGGCCGCCGTTGAAGCGGTTCGAGGTGCTGAACTGATCGGCAATCGCACCAATGGTGGTGTGGCCCGCCGTCGCAGCCGTGCCGTATTGCAGCCAGGTTTGCTCGACGCGGAGCCCTTCTTGCAACTGGTAAAAGCGATAGCCCACGAGCGCGTGCAGTCTCACGTTGTCACTGGCGTAGAGGTTGGCGATGCCGTTCATCTCGGCACCCTGCATGCGCGTGGTGGTGGAGACTGTGACCAGCGCACTGCTGACACCAGGGCTGGCCACGGTAAGCACATCTTCTTCACCCGTGAGGGCGTTGACGAAGGGCAAGCCGATTGTCTGGTAGCGTGGTGCCGCGAAGTCGCTCATCGAGAAGGATGCGGTGCGCGTGCCGAGGAAGAAGTAGCTCCCTTCAATGCCGACCGTGTCCTCTTCGTTGAGCGAGTAGCCAATGAGCGTGCGGTAACCCATGATCATCTGGTTGTCGATGGCCTGGTTGCCGACGAGTGTGAGCGTGTTGGCCCGGCCCAGAATAGGCGGCGAGCCACGCTTCGTCGCGGTCACGAGCGACGGGACCGGATGCGACTTCGGATACCACATCAGGATGTCGTCGCTCCCCCAGACGCCGCCCAGAATCTTGCGTTTCTTCGGCTTCTCGGGCGGGCAGCAAGGGATTTCCGCGAACCCCGGAGGGGGATTCACATCGGGCACGGGCGTCGTCGGGATCACCACGGGTTGCAACGGCTGCGACACAGCCGCACCACCGGGCAACACCTCCGGTTCAGCCGAGGAAAGCACCGGCAGGCTGGACGCGGCGGGCGGTGGAGCGATCGTGGGTGGCGGTGTCAGAGTGGACAATTCGGCCTGCGCGAAGCAAAGGCCGGGCGTGACGACGAGCAGTGCCGCGACGGCCGATATTACCGCACGCATCGTTCTACCCCCATCGATACTGGACTGGCGATTCTATGCCGTGGCGTCGATCATTTGTCCAGATGAAGTGCGAGGCCGCGTCAGGGCAATGGCACATTCTCGAAGCGGAATGGCACTTCAACCACCTCGCGTTTCGGCCCTACGACGTGCAGTGAATGTGGCATGCCGGAGCTGTGGGAAAACGTCAGTTGATGCACCACGGTCTGCGTCTCCTCGTTGCTACGTAAGTCGAGCAGAAAACGACCCGTTAACGGCACAGTTTGGCCGGCAGCATTCCGAGCGTGCCACTGGTTGCTCGACGCTTCGTTCCGCGGCGCCTCAGGCCAGGCGATGCCGCCATTGTTCGTGCGTCCGTTCCACAACACTCGCGAGTCTGATTGCACGCGAAGTTGCACGAAGTCCCCTACTCGCTCGATGCTCAGCACCGTGACCCTAAATCCATCCGGCCCTTCGAAGGTGCGGTTCAAGTTCTGCTCAAGGTCTGTGATGCCGATCAAAGTCTGCGAGGGCACGAGCACCGTGCCGACAACCACTCCTTCGAGTCGCTTCAACGAACTTGCTGATGGCGTGGCCAGTTTCAGCGGCACTCGCACGATCCGTGGATTCGGTTGCCGGTGCGGTGCGGTTGTTCCATTCGAGAAGTCCGGCCGAAATGCCAGTCCATTCCTCCGGTTGATGCGTGGCCCAAAGTGTGTGAAGACCGGGTCTAACTGCTCGATCCGAGGCGTGCCTGCGCCGCCTTCACGCTCGGCGTCATCCTGAACACGAGTGATGCGAACCGTCGGTGAGTCCTGCCAGTGCAAGCCGGGTGCAGGGGTAACATCGAGACATAATTCCACCTCGCCCGTTCCCAGCCAGACGCGATGACCCGGAAAGCTGGCCGGCAGTATCTGCACGCGCACAGACGACTGACGTGAACCGGGAAGGCGTGGCGATGCGCCCTCAACAAGAACGATGGGGGTCGTTTCGGCAGTCAGGAATGCTGGCGGGAACGCGTATGTGCGGTTCTGGGCACCTGTGTGCAGTGTTTCGAGTTCTGGCTGAATGAGTTCGCGCAAACTCGCATCCCGGCAGAAGAGGTCGAGTGCTTCCCACACTGGCACTTCACCCGTCTCGCACGTAATGAGCCTCAGCGGATCCTGGATCATCGGGAACTCGAGCGGCAACCCGGTTCGTGCTTTCAAATCGGCGAGTGCGAACAGGAGCGGCGTGTTGCGGTACGACACAGTTATGAGCCGCGGCCGGAGCAACCTGGAAGAACTATCGCGTGGACGCAGTCGATCGAGGAGCCGTTTGGCCCGGCGAGCCACTTCCTGGTTCTCACTGCAGACTGCAATCGCAAGTGCCGGAATGGCCGCGGGGCCGATACGCTCCAGTTCCTTCGTGGCTGCTTCGCGCTCTTCGTACGATTCTGAACCCAGTTGGTCGATCCACACATGGACCAAGATTTTGGGCTCGCTGGCCGCCAGTGGCAAAGCAAGCACGCACACCACCACACTGACCAGAAACTGCCTCATACTGGGCCCTTCTCGATGATGCGGGCGTCAATGTTGCGGCTTCATCCTACCTCCTTGCGGACTGGCGCTTCAAGCGACTGCAATACTTCAATCACGTTTCGGCAGCGCAAGTATTCGGATCACGGAAGCTGGGTCGAATGCGATGTCTCGACCACCGAGTTGGCGTCAGCCTGATCGAAAGTAGAGCCCCCATTCCCCAGGAATTGCCTGCCTTCGTCACCAGTGTATATCCCTGTTTCTTGAGTAAAAACCGCTTGACCCGCGTTCGCCGTCGAGTTATAGCCGCCTCGCTTTCTCACACACTCTCAACGCAGGGGCTCGCGGCCCCGGGGATTCACCGGCAACCGATTCACGGTCGCCATTCGTGACCCCGGTTGCCGAAGCAAGTGCGGTCGGACGCCGTCGGGGGACGGATTTCGGCAGCACTCGTTTGCTCCGGGCGAGGGCAAGGAGGCCACGGTGTTCCAGGCAAAGAAATGGGGCTGGAAGCGGCTCGCGGCCAGGCTCCTGCTGGTCCCGGTGCTGGCCGCGGGGTCGGCCGCCACCACCCACGCTCAATTCAAGAGCGCACCCGGTGCAGCGATGCCCGGAGCCGGAGCG
>JBGSZR010000132.1:0-4564 GCA_041750275.1 Gemmataceae bacterium | reverse complement strand
GGTGAGCATGACGACCCGGAGGCCTAGGGCCAGGAGTGCCCGCACGGCTTCCGGCGTGGAGGGTTTGATCGGATCGGAAACGGCCACCAGCCCGGCGAGCCGGCCGCCGACGGCGACGAACATGACCGTGCGGCCCTGCCGCTGCAACTCTTCGGCCTTGCCGTCCTGCGACCCGATGTCTTTCACATCGGCGGCTTCAAGCAACGTCCGCTGCCCGACGAGGACAGCCTGACCTTCGACCGTGCCGCGGACCCCGCCGCCGGTGATCGACTCGAACCCTTCCACGGCCGGAACGGAAACACCCCGTTCGGTTGCACCTTGGAGGATCGCTCGGGCGAGCGGGTGTTCGCTGTGCTGCTCGACGCCGGCGGCGAAGCGGACGACATCGGCTTCGGAGAACGGGGCGGCGGGTACGCACTCGGTGAGTTTCGGACGGCCTTCCGTGAGTGTCCCAGTCTTATCGACCAGGACTGTATCGACTTTCTCCAGTTTCTCCAGCACTTCGGCGTTCTTGACGAGGACGCCCTCCTGCGCTCCCCGGCCGACGCCGACCATAATCGACATCGGGGTGGCGAGGCCGAGAGCGCACGGGCAGGCGATAATCAACACCGCGACGGCGTTGACGAAGGCCCAGGCGAGGGCCGGCTCTTCCGGCCGAAGAACCGCCCAAACAAGGAATGTCAGAACAGCGACCGCCACGACGGCGGGGACGAAGTAACCCGCAACGGTGTCTACAAGTTTCTGTATCGGGGCGCGGCTCCGCTGGGCTTCGGCCACCATGTGAACGATGCGGGCCAGCACAGTGTCCTGGCCGACCTTCTCGGCCTCCATCAGAAACGACCCGGTCTGGTTGACCGTGCCGCCGACCACCCGGTCCCCGACCGCTTTCTCGACCGGCAGCGGCTCGCCGGTGACCATCGACTCGTCGACCGCGCTGTGGCCATCGGTTAGCCGCCCGTCCACAGGCACCTTCTCGCCCGGCCGCACCCGCACCGCGTCCCCCTTGCGGACCTCTTCCAGGGGCACCTGCTGCTCCGACCCGTCCTTTACGATTCGGGCGGTGGGCGGGGCCAGCGACAGGAGTGCCCGGATCGCCGCTCCGGTGCGACTTCTGGCCCGCAACTCCAACACTTGCCCGAGTAGCACCAAGGTGACGATTACCGCCGCCGCTTCGAAGTATACCTCGACATGCCCGTGCCGGCGGAAACTGTCGGGGAAGAGACCCGGGGCCAGCACGGCGACGAGGCTATAGAGGTAGGCGGCCCCGACCCCGAGCGCGATCAAGGTAAACATGTTCGGGTTGCGGGTGACAACCGACCGCCAGCCGCGAACGAAGAACGGCCACCCGGCCCACAGCACGACCGGGGTGCTCAGGCCGAGTTGCAACCACAAATACGGGCCGGCACCGAGCCAGCGGTCCAACGACACACCGGCCATCGGCAGCATGGCCAGCCCGAGCAGAGGGATGGACAGTACGACAGCCACCCAGAAGCGGCGGGTCATGAGGGAGAGTTCCGGGTCGTCGCCGGCCGCACCTGCTTGGACGATCTTCGGTTCAAGGGCCATGCCGCAAATCGGGCACGTTCCCGGTCCGACCTGCTCGACCTGCGGGTGCATCGGGCAAGTGTAAACGACTTCACCGCCGCCCGCAGCAGGGTCCGAAACGGCTGGCGGCTTGATCGGGTGGTGTTCTTGTCCGGGCGGAGGGCCGTTCTTGTGAGTGACCTCTCCCGCGAGAAAAGTCCGCCGGCAGTGGTCGCTGCAAAAATAGAACGCCTGGCCGCCGCGGTCGGCCCGCAGCGCGGTCGCGTCGTTGACGGTCATCCCGCAGATGGGGTCGGTTGCCATGACGGATCGCCTCTCTAGTCGGTAGGAAACCTGAATATTTTCGACCACGGCTTGCGTTGGGGCCGTATCAAGGGACATGCTCCCCAGTCCCGGTGGTACGGGGCGGGAGCGGCACGACGGCATCCGGCACTACGGCTGCGACAGGGGTGGGTATGGGAACGGGCGTCAGCGTGGGCATGTCCTCAAGTCGATTGACGGATGCTGTCGCCGGCTCATGCAGCCAAGCGTCGTCCCAGGCTGCGGGCGGATTGCCCGCGCCAGGGTCGTGCTTCTTGTAAACGTACCTGCCGAAGAGCTTGAATGCGGCAGGAGTAACAATCTGATCCATGATCGTCGCGTCAATCAGCCCGCCTATCACGACAATCGCCAGCGGGTGCAGAATCTCTTTGCCCGTCTGCCCGGCCCCCAGCGCGAGCGGGATCAGCCCGATGATGGCGGTCAGGGCCGTCATCAGCACCGGGGCCAGTCGCTCCAATGTGCCGCGAACGATCATCGCGTCGCTGAAGTTTTCCCCTTCCACTTTCTGGAGGTGGATGTAATGGGCGATCATCATGATCCCGTTACGGCTGACGATGCCGATGAGCGTGATGAACCCGACCCAGTGCGCCACCGAGAGCGTCGTCGCCGACGCCCAGACCTGCGGCCATTGCCACCACGGTGTGGCATTGAGAACGGCGCTCTCCGGCCGATTCATGATCAAGAGCGCGACCACCGACCCGAGGGCGGCGAGCGGGATGTTGATCAGCAGCACCATTGCCGCCGCGACCCAGGAGTTCAGGCATTTCCACAGGAGAAGAAAGACGCCGAACAGCACCGCCCAGAACAGCCAGAACAGAAGTGTGTTCGCCTGCTGTTGGGCCTCGAACTGTCCTCCGACCTCGATGCGGTAACTTCCCGGCAGGGCTTTCAGTTTCTCCTCGACCGAGCGAATCTCACGTTGGATATCCTCGACCACACGGCCCAAGTCGCGGCCCTGGACGTTGCACGCGACCACGACCCGGCGCTGGACGTGTTCGTGGTTAATAGTGTTTGGCCCGCGGGCGTCGAGGACGCGGGCGACCTGGGAGAGCGCCACCTTCCGACCCGAGGGCGTGTCGAGGATCGTTTGCCCGATCACCGCGCGGTCGGCGCGGGCCGCCTCGTCGTACCAGACGACCAAATCGAAGTATCGATCCCGGTCGAGGACGGTCGAGACGACCCGTCCCTTGTACGCCGTCTCCAAGAGCCGCGCGACGTCGCCAGGGGCCAGCCCGTATTCAGCGGCGGCCTTCCGATCCACTTCGAGGCGCACCTGCTTAATGTTCTCCTGCGGTTCGACCTGGAGATCGACCACGCCGGGGATTTTGCTGATCCGGTCGCGGATGTCGTAGGCCGAGGTCACGAGTTCGCGCAGGTCGTCCCCGAAGACTTTGATCGCCACCTGCGCCCGCACGCCGCTCATGACGTGATCGAGCCGGTGGCTGATGGGCTGGCCGATGTTCACGTTCACGTTCGGCAGCCGAGCGATCCGGTCGCGGATGTCAGCTTGAACCTGATCGTGGGGCCTCCCAGTCGTCTCGACACCGCGCTTGTGCAGCCCCGGCACGGCCCGCAGGAGAGCGTAACCGAAGCCGGGTTTGGGCCGTTCGTGCGGCGTCAGCCGCACTTCGAGTTCGGAGGTGTTGACCCCTTCGGCGTGTTCGTCCTGCTCGGCCCGGCCCGTCCGCCGGGCCACGGCTACCACCTCGGGAACTTCCCACAGCATGGCCTCCGCCCGTTCCGCGATCCGTTTGCTCTCTTCCAGGCTGGTGCCGGGCCGCGTTTGGATGTTGACCGTGAGCGTTCCTTCGTTGAATGGCGGTAGGAACTCCGACCCCATCCAGAGCACGATGAATTTCGATCCGAACGCCAGTACAGCGGCGGCGACGAGGATTTTACGCGGGTGTCGCAGCGCCCAGCGGATGAGCTTGGCGTCGAGCCACTTCAGCGCCCGCAGCAAATAAGAATCGCCCTTACGTTTCATGAACCGCGCGCGGGGCAGCAGGAGTGAGGCCAATGCTGGCGTGACGGTAAGGGAGACCACTAGCGAGGCGAGCAACGAGACGACGTAGGCCAGCGCGAGCGGGGCGAACATCCGCCCCTCCAACCCCGAAAGCACGAACAGCGGCAGCACGACGAGACAGACGATCAGAGTCGCGTAAACGATGGAGTTCCGCACCTCGCTCGAAGCCTGGAAGATGACCTTGAGCGGTGGTTCCGGTGCGGTCTTCTGTCTGTTCTCCTTCAGTCGGCGATAGATGTTCTCGATGTCCACGACCGCGTCATCGACGAGTTCGCCGATCGCCACCGCAATCCCGCCGAGAGTCATAGTGTTGATCGTGATACCGAGGTAGTTGAAGACCAGCACCGTGACCAGAATCGACAGCGGGATGGCCGTCAGGGTGATGAAACTGGTGCGGAAGTTAGCGAGGAACAGGAACAGGATCAGCACCACCCAGAGGGTGCCGTCGCGGATCGCCTCGACAACGTTGTCGATGGCCGCTCGGATGAAGTCGGCCTGCCGAAATATTTGCCGCTCGACCTTCACGTCCGGTGGGAGTTCCTGCTGAAGCTGGTCGAGGGCGGCGTCGATCTTCGGGGTGAGTTCGAGGGTGTTCGCCCCCGGCTGCTTCTGGATCGCGAGTATCACGGCATCGCCGCCGACCACCCCGTCCGAGCCGCGAACCCGCACGCCGCC
>JBGSZR010000131.1:0-12012 GCA_041750275.1 Gemmataceae bacterium | reverse complement strand
GGCCCACGCGGTGGTGGTGGCGGCGGCCGGGGCGGTCCCCGTGGCCCCCGCCGCGATTGAGTGTGAAATGCACACATCAGGCAAGCGGCTCGCGTATGCGGACCATTCCTGATGTGATCGACGGGCAAGGGAACCGCCGCCTCACGGTGGCGGCTCGCTTTCCTCTCTCACTTCGTTTTCAGTATCGGCTCAGCAGTTGTTCATGACGGTTGTGCTATTCCTGAAGCACCGCCCGAATGCAAATCCCTGCTGGAGTCGTGCGTCATGTTCACCTGTCTCGCCATTCTTTGCCCGCCACTGGCTGTGCTCGCAACCGGTCGACCGTCCCGTGCCGCCGCGAACCTTGGCCTCACCGCTCTGTTTTACTTCCCCGGTTTGGTCCATGCCCTGAACGAAGTCGATCGTCATGCCACGATCCGCAAGTACGATGCGCTCATGAAGCGGATGGACCTCCCGGCTGGCTGAGGGGGTGCAACCATTTTCTTTTGGAGTGGCACGAGGACAATTGCAGCAGTTTGCTGGGTTATTTGATTTCGCACTCCGCATTCCGCATTCCGCATTCCGCACTCCAGGACCACGCTCCTGCGGAGGAATTCAATATCCCAAGAAAATTTGGTTACACCCGCCTGAGGCAGGCTTGAGAAATTCTGCACGTATTTCTCAAGTCGCTGATTCGTCGTGGTCGATGATGTCGGTTATGCGGGTGAACGCCTCACAGTTTGTGCGTGTCACGACCGGCCTGTTCCTGTTGCGCCCACACGTCCAGAAGCGTCGCTCCGCACGTGAACGGGGCCGCCTGGCTGTGCTCTCCGTTCCCATCGCATTCTTGCTCTGCCTGATTGGCATCTGGTCTGCCGCGGACGCAGTGGCTCCGGCTCGCCTCGACCCGGAATACACCGTTCGCCGTGATCTGCTGCACGAGCGAATTGCCGAGCAACCGCATGCTTCTCTTACGGTCGTACTGGGTAGTTCGCGGCTCAACATGGGCTTCACACCGGAAGTGACCACGCCTGCCGATGGCACGCTCTGGTTCAACATGGCGCATTCCGGAGCCGGGCCGGTCTTGAACTACACCATTCTGCAGCGACTGGTTCACGATGGCATTCATCCCAGGCGACTGATTCTTGAAGTGATGCCCGCGTTTGCGGCACAGGAGAACCCACGCTTCCTGGGGCCCTGCCTTTCCAGCCGTGAGGTCCGGCGAGCATCGCGCTATACCAGCGTGGGACCGCTGGTCTGGCACGGCTTGCGGCACCGCATCGTGAAACCTGCGAACCTGAAATCGCTCTTCGAACCGACAATCGTGGTCGCTCCTATGGGCTCCTGCGGCGGAGCCGTGGGGTTGGAAGTAGACATCACGGAGAGCGATCGGGTTGCCCGCACAGCCAACCAGGAGCGCATGCATGGTGTGGTGGTGCGAAACCTGGAGGTGGGAACGGGCGCCAACCAGGCCATTCGCGATACACTCGCGCTGTGCCGTCAGCATGGCATCGAGCCCGTGCTGCTGCTCACGCCCGAATCGAGCGAGTTCCGCTCCTGGTACGACCCAGCTGCCTTGAAGCGATTTGAAGCCTCCCTTGCTGAGCTTTGCCGCGAACACCGCGTACGCCTGATCGACGCACGCAGCTGGCTCGCCGATGCCGACTTCACGGATGGCCATCACCCTCTGCGCCGCGGAGCCGTGGCGTTTTCGCAGCGGCTGGTGCGCGAGTTACCCTGAGCGGCAGATGCCCTATTACTTCCGGCTCTTGGCATGGCGGAAGGGGATCCACTGGCCGTTCTGCTTGCTGCTTTCGACACATTGCGTGATGAAGAGCATCCCCTCGATGCCGTCGTAGACATTCGGATAAATGGTGTTCACCTTCTCAAAGGCTTCGCCGCTGGCTCGCTTCACGATGGCGTCGTAGGTCGCGGCATAGATATTGGCGAAGGCTTCGAAGAAGGCCTCGGGGTGACCACTGGGGAGGCGACTGCTGGCTCCGGCCATCGCGCCGAGATACGGACCACCGCTACGCGTGTAGATTTTGTGCGGTTCGCCGTTCTTGCGAACGATCAGCTTGTTTGGCTCTTCCTGGTGCCATTCGAGTGCGGCCTTGGTGCCATCGACTTCGATGAAGAGATCGTTCTCGCGGCCATGGCTGATCTGTGAGGCGGTGACGCTGCCGAGTGCACCGTTTTCGTAGCGCACGAGTGCTGTGCCGTAGTCATCGAGAGCGCGACCGCCTTCGAACACCTTGAGCGTGCAGGAAATCTCGGCGGGCAGCAGGCCGGTCATGTAGCGGCCGAGGTTGTAGGCGTGGGTGCCGATGTCGCCGAAGCAGCCGGCCGCACCGGACATTTTCGGATCGGTGCGCCACTTGGCTTGCTTCTGGTCGCTGGCTTCGAGGCGGGTGCGGAGCCAGCCCTGGATGTAGTTGGAGCGTGTGGCGTTGATCTCGCCGAGTTCGCCATTGAGGATCATTTCGCGGGCCTGACGCACGAGCGGGTAGCCGGTGTAGTTGTGCGAGACCGCGAAGACGACGCCGGATTTCTCCACGACTTTCAGCAGTTCTTCCGCCTGGGCGAGGTCGAAGGTCAAGGGCTTATCGCAGACGACGTTGAACCCGGTTTCCGCGAACGTCTTCGCGATCTCGAAGTGCGTGTGGTTGGGCGTGGCGACCGAGACGAAATCGATGCCATCGCTGCGCTTCTTCTCGGCTTCTGCCATTTCCTTGAAGGATGTGTAGGCCCGTTCCGAGGGAATGTCGTAGTCCGGGGCGGAGTCCTTGGCCTTCTTGGGATCAGAGGAGAGAGCCCCGGCGACAAGAGCAGCACGGTTATCGAGCACGGCTGCCGTGGCATGCACCCGGCCAATGAAGGAACCCTGGCCGCCGCCGATCAGGCCCATGCGAAGCTTGCGGTTGAGTGGAGCATTGGTGGGCATGTGAGAACTCCCGGGAAGAGGTCGCGGATGGGTTGCGTGCCGAGATTGTAAGGAAAGCGAAAGAGTCCGGCCGCTGTGTGCGGGACCGCCTTTTGACAGTTGCGGTTCGAGTTCCTGGATGTGGATCTTCTCCAGTCGCGTTCGGTGCTTTCCCAGATTCGCGCATCACACTGGGAAAAGAATTCCGGTCGCAATGATTGTAGTTTGCCCCTTTCGGATGCCGACAACGGTGTTCAAGGCGCACCGTGCGCTCCGTTCCCGTTCGCCATTCGAGGTCGTGACATGACGCCACGCAATACGGCCCGCACACCGGAAGCTCATCTGCAGGCGGAGCAACTCGAAACGCGGGACACGCCAGCCGTGGTCGGTGCGCTCGATCCGACCTTCGCCGCCGCCGATGCGGTCACGGGCATCACGTATCACGCCAGCGCGGTGCAGGCCGATGGCAAGGTGGTGGCCGTCGGCACCGACGGAACCGATATCGTCGTGGCCCGCTACACGGCCGACGGAGCACTCGATCCTACTTTTAACGTGACGGGAGTGCGCGTCATGGATGGTGGCGGCACGGAAGACAGGGCCAATGCACTGGCCATCCAGGGTGATGGCAAGATCGTCGTGGTCGGCAGTAACGGGGCCGATGCCGTGGTGGCACGCTTCCGCACGGATGGCTCACTCGACACCGGCTTCAACGGCACCGGCTTGCAAGTGCTCGACTTCGGCGGCGAAGCGGACACGGCCAATGCCGTCGCGATTCAGAATGATCAGCGGATCGTGGTCACGGGCACCGACGGCATGGATGTCGCCGTGGCTCGCCTCAACTATGCTGATGGCTCGCTCGACACCAGCTTCAATACGATCGGCACGAAGCTCCTGGATCTTGGCGGCGAAACCGATAGCGCGAACGCCGTGGCCATCCAAGGGAATGGCAGCATTCTTCTCGCCGGGACCACTGGTACCGACTTCGCCTTCACTCGCTTAACGTCCGCGGGCGAACTGGACACCAGCTTCGATGCCGATGGCCTTCGCCTGATTGATGGTGGTGGTGGTACGGACAGCATCACGGCACTCACCCTGCAGTCCGATGGCAAGATTCTCGCGGCTGGCACCAACGGGGCCGATGTGGTGCTGATGCGCCTTGTTGGAGCGAACGGCGAGAACGACAATTCTTTCGGCAGCATGGGCAAAGTCACGCTCGACTTCAACGGCGTGGACAGCGTGAAAGCCCTGGCTATCCAGGCCGACAACAAGCTCGTGGTCGCCGGTGGCAATGGCAATGGCGACGCCGTGGTCGCTCGCTTGAAGGCCGATGGCTCACTCGACATGGCCTTTGGCAACCAGGGAACCGCCGTGCTCGATCTCGGTGGCAACGAGGCCGCTGTGGGCATCGCGACCGCCACGGGTGGCCGGCTCGTGGTCGTCGGCAACTCGGATGGCAACGGGCAGATTCTGCGGCTCGTCGGCTCCTCCAGCATCCCCACCAGCGTTTCCGCCTCCGGCACTCCGGACGGCACCGCCCAGGTGTTCACACCCTCCGCGGATGGCACCAGTCTCGTGAATACCACCTCCGTGGCACCGTTCGGCGGCTTCGTCGGCAACGTCCGCACGGCCACAGGCGATGTGGATGGCGATGGCATCGACGATCTCGTGACGATCACGGGGCCAGGAACCCGCATCGGCCTCGCCGTGGTCAGCGGCAAGGATAATCGCACGATTCTGGTCGGCCCGATGTCGCCCTTCGCCGGAAGTGAAAGCTTCACCGGCGGCGGCAACGTGGCCGTGGGCGACCTTGATAACGATGGCCGCGATGAAATCCTGGTGACGCCGGATAATGGTGGCGGCGGCCGTGTCGTGGTGATGTCGCTACTGCCCGACGGCTTGAAGGTGCGAGCCGATTTCTACGGCATTCAGGATCTGGAATTCCGCGGTGGAGCCCGAGCTGCGATCGGTGATGTGAACGGCGATGGCGTGGCGGATCTTGCCGTGGCCGCCGGGCAAGGTGGCGGCCCCCGCGTGGCACTCTTCGACGGGGCGGACCTGCTCGGCGGGCAGCGCAAGCTGGTGAGCGATTTCTACGCCTATCCCGGTGCCGATGCCGCACGGCTCCGCAACGGAGCATTCGTCACCATCGGCGATGTGAATGGCGATGGCTTTGGCGATCTCATCTTCGGTGGCGGCCCCGGTGGTGCACCACGCATCTTCGCACTCAATGGCGAGACCGTTGTGAACGAGCCGATGGAGTTTGCCCAGGCCACACCGCTGGCGAACTTCTACGCGGGCAATGCCGAAACGGATCGTGGCGGTATTCGCGTGGCGATTGTCGATCTCGATGGCGATGCGAATGCGGATCTCGTTGCCAGCAGCGGCTCAGGCATCACGGCTCGCGTGCAAGTCTTCGCGGGGAACTCGATCCAGCCGGGCAGCGACCCCGTGCCGGTGCAGAGCTTCGACCCGTTCAACACGGGCAAGCCGATCAAGGATGGCGTGTTCGTGGGTTGAGCACTGCCTGTTGCCTCATGCAACGGGCAGGTCAATACGCTGGAACAAGCCTTCCGCGGCCCAGTCGCGGAACCAATCTTGCAGTGATGAGGCCAGATCGCTGGCGTCGGCAGCCAGCGATTCTTCCCAGGTGCCGATCACATCACCAACTGTCTCGCCGGACACGAGTGCGCTCAGCAACACGAATTGCGAGCGGCTCAAGGCATGTCGACGCACGGTGTAGTCGCGGCGATGCACGGCCAGGAAGGTCTCGGCGGGTTCCGGCGGTGCTGGGTCCTGCTTGCGTCGCACCGCGCGGATGTATTCGTGCACCGGCGAGCGCAGTTCGATCAGGCGCAAGTCCGGTGCGGGGACCAACCGTGCTGATGCGAGTTGCTCCGGCGCGACACGGGCCAGGTGCTCGACCGACATGAGCGTTTGGCCTTCGGAGCCGGGCCCATCAAACACATCACTATACAGCCGTTCCAGCCGGGCGAGATCGAGCAAGAGCGCCACCCAGCGTGGGTCTTCATCCGCGGGGCAGGTCTCGGTGAGATACTGCGGGAAGTTCGCACCGAGATGGTGCAGCGTGTAGCTGCGCGAGGGATAGCGTTCGAGGTAGCCGATGGCGAATTCGTCGAACAGTTCCGGTTCGAGCGTGTAAACGAGTGCCGGGAATTCTTCACGCAGGCACTCGATCAGCCGTGCCGTGTAGGCGTGCGAATACACCGCAAGGCGGTCCGCGGCCGGCAGTGACTGGGAGCGTGTCAGGACACGTTCGAGTTCGGGTGCGGTCACCTCGATCTGCTCGCACGCTTCGGCACAACCACACCCGGCCGCGACACCGTCGGGATGCGTGATGACCGCTTGCATCCAGCGCTGCAACTGATCGAGGCTGGGGGTAGTGCTCGGCGTGTTCATGCCACTTCCGGGATCATGTGTGCGATGGGGTTCGGCGCACCGCCGCGGCTCACGGGTGCGGCGTGCAGACTCGGCACAGTCTCACCCGCGAGGAGGCGCTTCGCCTTGAGCACCTCGGCATGCACTTCAGGGAATGTGGGGATGTTCGCATCCCACTCGAGCAGTGTGGCCGCGCGGCCTGTGAAGTTGTGAGCCAGGCGATAAAGCTCCCACACGGGATCAATGACCGGGCCATCATGCGTGTCGATGCGGTGTGTGCCGCAGTCCGTGTGCCCGGCCAGATGGAACTGCACGACCCGGTTGTGCGGCACCTCGCGAATGTACTCGGCCGGGTCGAAGTCATGGTTCATTGCGGAGACGAAGACATTATTCACATCGAGCAGCAGTCCGCAGTCGGTGTCGTTGGCGAGCCGTGTCACGAACTCCCACTCTGGCATCGTGGAACTGGCAAACTCGACGTAGGAACTCGGATTCTCCAGCACGAGCGGCCGTTCGAGGAACTCCTGCACCAGGCGAACACGCGCCGTGATATGGGCAAGCGATTCCTCGGTGAACGGAACGGGAAGCAAGTCGTGGGCGTTCCGCCCAGCCACACCCGTCCAGCAAATGTGATCCGAAACCCAGCGAGCGTTCACCTGGCTGGCGAGTGCCTTGAGCTTGCGCAGGTAGTCGAAGTCGAGCGCGTCCGTGCTGCCGATGGAGAGCGAGACGCCGTGCATCACGATGGGGTAGCGCTCGGCGACCTGATCGAGGATGTACCGGGGTCGGCCGCCGGTATCCATGTAGTTCTCGGAGATGATCTCGAACCAGTCCACAGGCGGTTGCTCGCGCAGGATGTGGGCGAAGTGCGGTGTGCGCAGGCCGACACCGAAGCCGAGTTGGGGTAGGTCGAATCGCGGCGGGGTCATGGTGTGCTCGTGAAATGGAACAATCCGGCGAGTGCGCTTCCACCCGCCGGATCGCAGGAACCAAACTTTACATCTTCGGTGCCGGGCCGAATTTCTTCTTGTCCGCGGTCATGAGTTCTTCGAAGCGCTTACGGGCCTTGGGCCATGCTTTGGCGTTCAAGGGAACGTGGCAGGCACCCTTGCCCTTGCACTCGTTCTCGCCTGGATGCTCTCCGCAACCGCCCTGGCCGCGGCACTCGTTGTCCATGGCGCAATCATGAGCCTTGGCCGTGGCGCACGAACCCATGCCAGCACAGTCGTTCTTCTCGCCTTTGCCCTTGCCCTTGCAGGTGTTGAGCCCGCGGCACACGTGCTTGTCCGAGAGAAGCGGGTTCTTCTTGTCTTCCTTCTTATCTTCCTTCTTGTCCTGAGCGATCGCGGTGCCCGCGATCAACCCGCCCACGGCGGCGGCGGCCAACCTGGTGAACTCACGGCGGTTCGGCATCGATAGTCCTCGAAGTGATTCCAGCGGGCCGCGCGAACGCGAGGCCCTGGATGCGGCCGCAAGACGATCCCGCAGCCTTCGACACATCCTTGCAATTCATATACCCGCGGTCTGTGAGCCAACTCACATCAGGCAAGAATCTCGCAAGATTTCACAGAGGCCAGGTTCACCAGCGGTTTCCACAGACTCGTTTGCGAGTTCAATTCCGCCGTTCGTACAATGTCCGAGGTTGCACACGAAGCAACGTCTCCGGACCAAGGGCGACGACCGATGGGCGCGGCCATTTGGTACCTCAAGCAGTGCGAGCTGTTCGAACAACTCTCCGAGGCGGAAGCGGACTTTCTGAACGCTCACGCCCTGGCCCGCACCTTTCCGCGCGGCACCGTCATCTATTCCCCGACACAGCCGGGTGAAAGCGTGCTGGTGCTCGCCTCCGGTCGGGTCAAAATCAAGGACATCACGCTTGGCGGTCGAGAAACGATCCTGGCCTTCATTGAACAAGGCGAGTTGTTCGGGGAACTGGCCCTGCTCGATGGCGACACGCGCCAGGAATACGCCGAGACGGTCGAAGCTTCCGAAGTCCTTGTGATACCCCGTGCCGATATTCTTGCTCTGATGGAGAAGCGGCCGGATCTTGCACTCTCCATCACGAAGCTGATCGGCCTGAGGCGTCGGCGGATCGAATCCCGGTTGCGAAACCTGCTCTTCCTGCCCAGCCGGGAACGTATGGCCCACATCCTCCTGGAACTCGCCGAGGCCCATGGCGATCGCAACGGTATCCGCGTCGAGATTCGCATTCCACTCTCTCACCAGGACATCGCCAGCCTCATTGGAGTGACACGTGAAACGGCGACACTCACGCTGGGGCAAATGCAGAATGAAGGCCTGGTCGAAGTGACGCGCCGGCGGGTCGCGATCCGCGACTGGCCGCGCTTGCAAGCCGAAGCGTGTGGCACGCCCGCGCAGCCCGTGGATCGCACGCCGCGTTGAGCGCACTGTGAGATGGCTCACTGACCCGCCCGCCACGCATGTGCCATAATTCTGTTGGAACCGTCCCGCCGACCTGCGTTTCCTGAGACTCGAGATGCCCCGACGTGATCAAACGGATGCCGCACTTCCACCAAGGTGGGAGCCGTGTGCGCCGGGTGAGATCGCGCGGTTGGGGAAGCGGCTCCGGATCCGCAAATCGCGCCGCGTTTTTCTTCGCTCGGGTATGACGGCCGTCGCCTCGATCCTGGCCGGGGGCGGGGTGGTCTGGCTTGCACGTGGCCGGCAGCGAGAAGAAGAATACGACTACGGCGGCATCACCTGTTCCGCCGTGGACCCGCTTGCGATGGATTATCTGGCTGGAAAAGTCCCTGAGCCAACGAAGTCGAAGATTGCCAAGCACATCGCCCGCTGCCCGGAGTGTGGCCCCCGCTTCCAGGAAATGCGTGAAACGCTGAAGCACGGCTGAACACGCAATTGATGAGCGACGCGAATTCCGCACGAGCCGCCGTAATTATTTCTTCTCCCCAGGCTGAAATTGACACCGCGGCCTGAAGCGCGGACAATTCCTGGGTAGAAACTGTCACACCCCGGTGGCGGTTTCTCGCACCTGGTCGCCGGTCTGTGCTATACCACTATGAACGGCCTCGCCCTCTGCCCGGGGTCATGTTGCAAGGGATAACGATGCGAAGCGTCACCTTTCTGGTTCTGGAAGGCGTTGATAAGGGACGAGTCTACCGCGATCTTCAGATCCCGGTGACCATTGGGCGTGAGGAGGGTAACGCGTTGCGGCTCAACGATGAGCGCGTGAGTCGTTATCACGCCAAGGTGCAGACGGAAGATAACGACATCATCCTGACAGACCTGGATAGCACCAACGGTACTCGCGTGAACGGTGCCGCCATTCAGATTCGCCGCTTGCGAGCGGGCGATCAGGTCTCCATTGGCCGCACGATGTTGCTCTTCGGCACCATGGAAGAGATCGCAGCCCGGCGAGCGGGCACCGTTCCGGCCAATGGTGGAGCCCAGGCTCAGACGATTCGCGCGGAAGAACTCGCCGCCGCGAGCGGACGCGTGAGCGTTGCCGATAGCCGTCGCACGCTGGAGCCCGAACCCGCCAATCCTGCCGTTTCCAACTGGACGGCCTTTGACGAGGATATCCCGCCCCTGCCGCAGAAGCTCACACCTTCGCAGGCGGCCCGGCTCGCCGAAATCTTCGACTATCTCCACCGCGGGCTCACCACAGCCGTCGAAAACATCGACGCGAATGAGGACGGCACCGAGATCAAGCTTGGATTCGCCGAGTGGCAAACGGTGCAGGCCGTGCAAATGCTGCTCGCTCGCTACGGTCGCCATGTCGCCGAGCCGGAAGCGAAAGTCTAAATCGCTGCTTGCAGCCGTGACCTCAAGGCGGGGCGATTGGGATTGCCCGCTCCGCACACTTCCGGTTAGCTTCCCCTCCGCTCTGCCAGCGCTGTTCTGTCATGGAGGGCGGGTCGTGATACGTCAGTTCGGACTCATTGCCGTCGGCATCGGTTTGCTCGCCATCGCTTATGTTGCCGGCTCCGTCAGCATTCCGCCGCACGTCGAGGCTGGGCCGAAACCGGATATTCGCATCGGTCAAAAGACTGGTTACTTCAACTTAGCCCGCGTTCTGCGCGAATCCGAACGGGCGCGTACCAATATCATTCGTCTCAATGTGAAGCGCGAACGCATGGCGGCCAATCTGATCGGCCTTCGTGCCATGCACATGGATCTGCAGAAATCGCTGCAAACCACGGCCGACCCCAACGCCAAGCACCGCATCAGCGGCGATCTGCTCGCACTCACTCGCCTGGCTGAGGACACGGATCGACAGTGTTCGAAACTGCTCACCGAACAGGCCGGCAGCGTCATCACGGATCTTTACAAGGACCTTCGCATCGTGACGCAAGAACTGGCCCGCGAACGCCACCTGGATGCCGTGCTCGGATATCCCGGTAACCCTGCTACCGAAGTGCTTCCCGAGATGGAGATGATTCTGAAGGCCCCTGCGGCCCACCCGTTCTTCCTCGATCCCTCCGTCGAGTTCACAGACGACATCGTGCGCCGCCTGAACGAGAAGTTCGCCGCGGACCAACCCGACGAGTGAGCCTCGCGAACCCTGTGTGAATAAGCCGCCGTTCGCGTGCGGCTTTTCGTTCGACACGGACCCGCCACGCGTACAATTCCGGGATGCCTTCACACTCCGCTCAACTTCGCTGGCCGATTGCTCTCTCCATCGGCGCAGCCCTCATCACCATCGCGATGAAGGGCACGGCCTACGCACTGACGGGTTCCGTGGGCCTCTTCTCCGATGCACTCGAATCCCTGGTGAACCTCTTCGCCGCCGTTACCGCCTATGTGGCGTTGTGGTACGCATCGCGACCCGCGGATTCCGGCCACACCTATGGCCATGAGAAGATCGAATACCTTTCGAGCGGGCTTGAAGGCGTGCTGATCCTGGTTGCCGGGCTGGCCACCGCGGGGTACGCCGTGCGGCGGATGGTGCACCCGGAGCCGCTCCAGGACCTCGAGATTGGCACACTAATCGCGCTGGCAGCATCGGGTGTGAACTTCGCCGTCGCCCGTGTGCTACTTCGAACTGGCCGGCAGTACAACTCCATCGTCCTCGAGGCCGATGGCAAGCACCTCATGTCCGATGTCATCACCTCGGTCGGCGTCGTGCTCGGTCTGGGGCTCGTGATCCTCACCGGCTGGAAGATTCTCGATCCCGTGCTCGCCATCGTGGTGGGTCTGAACATCATGTGGACTGGTGGCGAACTCATCCGCCGCTCCTTCGATGGCCTGATGGACCACGCCATTCCTGCGGAGGAACTCGACACGATCCGTGAGGTGATTCGCAAACACCTCCCCGCCGGGGCCGACTTCCACGGCCTGCGTTCGCGGCAGGCGGGTGCCCGGCGCTTCATCGAGTTTCACTTGCTCGTGGACGGCGACGAATCCGTTCGTGCCGGCCACCACACGGCTCACCTCATCGAGCAAGCCCTCACCGCGGCGATGCCGGAACTGGAAGTGACGATCCACGTCGAGCCGGTCGATGAGCAGGAGTCGTACGAAGGCGAGTACCTCCGTCAGATCGGGGAACCCGGAGCCGCGGCCGATGCCGATTCTCGCTGACAGTCTGTGGTCGTTGCTGGATACAGCCGCGCTGCGAACGCCCGCGCTCGGCACGGCGTTGCTGGGGCTCGTCGCCGGTACGGTTGGCTCGTTCGCGGTGTTGCGGCGACAGAGCTTGCAAGGGGATATGGTGTCGCACGCGGCCCTGCCCGGTG
>JBGSZR010000130.1:0-7227 GCA_041750275.1 Gemmataceae bacterium | reverse complement strand
CGAGGTGCCGGAGCCGCCTGCCGAGCCCATCACCCAGCCCGGCGACCTGTGGGAACTCGGCCGACACCGCCTGCTCTGTGGCGACGCCACGAAGGCCGACGATGTGAAGCGTGTGCTGGGCGATACCCCGGCCGACATGCTCCTGACCGACCCGCCTTACGGCGTGGGCTATGAGGGCAAGACCGCCGAGGCCCTGACGATCGCCAACGACGCCCTGGACGCCGACCAGTATCGCCGCTTCCTGGCCGACGCCCTGGCGGCCGCGGCCTTGCACCTTCGACCAGGCGGGTCGTTCTACCTCTGGCATGCCGACACGGCGGGACTGCCCACACGTGCAGCCTGTGCCGCGGCCGGCCTCACGGTGCGCCAGTGTCTGGTCTGGGTGAAGTCGGTGTTGGTACTGGGCCGGCAGGATTACCAGTGGCGACATGAACCCTGCCTTTACGGCTGGGCCGACGGTGCGGCCCACACCTGGCTCTCCGATCGCACGCAGACGACCGTGCTGCAATTCGACAAGCCGGCCCGCAGTGCCGAGCATCCCACCATGAAGCCCGTGGCCCTGTTTGCGTACCTGGTGGGGAACTCCTGTCCCCGTGGTGGTCGCGTGCTCGATCCCTTCGGCGGCAGCGGCACGACCGTGATCGCCGCCGAACAGTCCGGTCGACAGGCCCATCTGGCGGAACTGGATCCGCGATATTGCGATGTCATCGTGGAACGCTGGCAGCGGTTCACGGGGAATCGGGCCGAGCGCGTGCCCGCGACGGAGGCCGAGCGTTCGCCGACGCTGGCCGCAGTGGGGGCAGGAGCCGAGCGGTGAACCGGGTGTGCCAACGAAAAGAGGCCCGCGGTGAGGGGCCTCGTGTGCGAACGTGTGGAAGGGGCCAGCCGGCCTCAGCCGTTCGGTGTGGCAGCGAAGTGTCCCCGGGCGGTCTTGTGGAAGCGGGACTCGTTCTTCTTGACGCAGATCTCGCGCGCGATTGCCGAGTACAGGGTGGCGTGTGGAGTCCGGCCGGCGGGGCTCGACCAGTATCCCTTCGCGGCCATCACTTCGATCAATTGCTTGGTGTTCATCGGAATGCCCGCTTCCACCAGGACCAGGGCCGCTGCGTCGAGGGCACTGAGTTTCGCGGGCGCGCTCGCCGTGGCCAACTCCGCCGTGCCCTTGGTGTGGTGTGTGTTCGCTGGCTTCGGGTCAAGCGGGGCGTTCGCCTTGGGAACCGCCCGGCCCCTCGAATTCGTGGTTGCCTTCGGGGCCTTCGTCGCATTCTGGGTCGTGGCCATGCGTCGTCTCCTCGGTGGTGATTGAAGTGCCTCCGAAGGGGAGGCCTGACACTGTTACCTTGTGTTCCGGGACGCATCAAGTTCTGTTAATCCGAATTCTCGGATCGGCTTCTGAGGAGGCGACATGCCGGCAGAACAGAATGCACATCCCACAGGCGGACTCAACCCGAATGCGCTCGGGATTGCCGACGCGGCACGGCTTCTGACGAAGGTCGGCTCCTGGCCTGTCACGGAGGAAATGATCCGAACCGATATCGGGGCCGGCGCGCCTGAGAACGCCGACGGCACGCTCAACCTGGTGCATTACGCGGCCTGGCTGGTGCGGGAGATGGCCGGTGGCGATTGATCCGCGACGACTCCGGCCGAGCGAATTGTGCCGGCTGCTGAACTCGACGCCCTTGGGCGAGGTGATCGGCGAGCGGCAACTGCACCGCCACCGCACGCGGGCGGGCCTGCGGGTGGGCAACGCCCGGCACGTCGATCTTGTGCGCTACCTCGCCTGGCTCGTGCAGGTCCGGCATACGGCTCGTCCGCAGCCCAGTGATCCCTACGAATCGCTCAAGGACCGGGCCCGGACCCGCAACGCCGCACTCTCGCTGGCGGGGCGAGATATCGGTGCACTCCCGCCCGTGTCCAACCCGCAGCGCAAGGCCCAGGCTGCGACGGATTTTCGCTTCTTCTGCGAAACCTATTTCCCGAAGACCTTCCACCTGTGCTGGTCGCCCGATCACCTTAAGGTCATCGCCCGGATCGAGCAGGCCGTGCTCCACGGCGGCCTGTTCGCGGTCGCCACGCCACGCGGATTCGGCAAGTCGAGCCTGTGTGAATGTGCCTGCATCTGGGCCATGCTCTATGGGCACCGCGAGTTCCTTTGCCTGATCGGCTCCGACGAGGGGCATGCCATGGACATGCTCGACGCCATCAAGATGGAACTCGAGTCGAACGATCAGCTCGCGGCCGACTTCCCCGAGGTAACGCATCCGATCCGCTGTCTCGACGGGATCGCCAACCGCTGCAGTGGTCAACTGTACCAGGGAGCACGAACCCATATTGCCTGGACGGCCCGTGAGGTGGTGCTGCCCACGATTGCCGGTAGTCCGGCGAGCAGCGCCATCATCAAGGTGGCCGGCATTACGGGTCGCATTCGGGGGATGAAGTACAAGCGTGCGGATGGGCGGACGGTCCGTCCCTCGCTCGTCGTTCTCGATTCACGGGGTAGCCGTGTGGAACGGGTCGGGTTCGCCTGGGAGCGCGGGCAGGTCATGCGATTCGCTTGAGATAATCCCAACGCACTGTAGCGCAAGCGGTTCAGCGAAATCGACGAACTCTTGCCGTGGATTCGTCACGACCCGTAGGTTATCGTGGTGTACCGCAGGAGCGTGTCCCGATTGTGCATCCGAACTCGCGAAGATGATTCTGGACAGCCGGCAACGAAACAGTGGAATTCACCAATGCTCAAAGGTTCTGTTCCGAAGGCTCTCGATCTATTCTGCGGCATCGGCGGTTTGTCCCTCGGGCTACACCAAGCCGGTATCGATACGATTGGCGGTGTTGATTGCTGGGAGGAGGCACAGGCGACGTTCAACCACAACCTTGCCCCGGTAAGGTGCATGAGAGCGGATATCACCAAAACCTCACTGTCAGACATTGAATCATTCTTCGGAGTTCCTGCTTCCGCAATCGATCTTGTCGCTGGCGGCCCACCCTGCCAAGGTTTTAGTACCGTTGGCAAACGCGACGCTGCTGACCCGAGGAACAGCCTTTGGACGGCATACCAATCTCTAGTCGCAGAGATTCGCCCAGCCTACGTGATCATCGAGAATGTCGAAGGCATCATCGTGATGGAGAAAGGTGCCGTTCAACAAGAAATAATCGATTCGTTCGCCTCGATTGGCTACCACATGAAATGCCGTCTGCTTGTGTCGGCAGACTATGGCATCCCTCAACTCCGGAAGCGTGCCGTATTCTTAGGGTGGCTCGATGGCCTCATCGAACCTGAATTTCCTCGACCTTTGGGGGGATCGCATGTCTCGGTGGCTGATGCGATTTTCGATCTCCCCGCATTGAAGCCAGCAGAAATTGTTGCAGTTTACTGCAACGATCCAACCACGGAATATCAGCGAGCAAGACGGAAACAGTGCCAAATTCTCTCGAATCACGAAGCAGCGAATCACGAGCCAGAGTTAGTCGAGGTCATCAGTCACATCCCTGATGGCGGAAATCGCAAATCAATTCCCGCGCATCTTCAGCCCAAGAGCGGGTTTCACAATAGCTATTCGAGGCTTGCAAGTTGGAAACCGGCTGTCGCAGTTACTTCGAACATGAGGAAGCCATCTTCTGCCCGTGCCACCCACCCTGTTCAGGATCGCGGACTAACCGTTCGAGAAGGATTACGCCTTCAATCATTCGACGATGATTTCGTCGTGTTGGGGAGCCGGTCCTCCCAATACCTTCAAGTCGGAAATGCTGTACCACCATTGCTCGGATTGGCGATCGGTCGAGAAGTGCTGAAGGCTTATCGAAACAACACTACCGGGCTGATCGCTCGCGCACGATCTGCCACTCCGAAACGCGTTAAGCGTGTTCGAGGGCTGTTCGACTATGAAGAAGAGACCGCGGCCTTGTAAAAGATCAGGGAATCGTGCGAAGCGTCTTTCGTTTGGATGAAGGCCAACAACCGTTCAACTGCCTCAGGGTTTTGTTCGACGTGCGCCAGGTAGTGGAGCAACCCGTTTACGGCTGCGTCCTGCTTCCGCCAATCCCATGTTTCCACAACACCAAGGAACTGCTCGAGAGTAATGGACGCTGCGCCTGCATCTCGAATAGTTCTTGCCGCGCTGGCATCGGCCGCTTGACAGAAGACCAGCCCCATCACGCGGTTTTGTTTCACCTTCGCGAGGAATTCGCCTATCTCTCTCGTCACGTTATCGGCTGTCAATGGATGGTCTTTAACTTCAACGGACATTTCCAGGTCAAGCCCGTGGTAGCCATCCAAGTCACCGATTCTAGCCTGTCGAGCGGAGCCGGTTCTTGTTTTGTCAACGATTAAGAAAAGGTGCGGTCGATCCGCCTTGATGAACCCGGCCACCATTCCCTGAAAAACTGCGCCGGCGTTCTCCGTTTCATGGCCTCGCGGGTAAGACCGAATAATGTCTTCGAAGAGCCTGGCTCTGGGCTTTGCGCGACCAATCGGAGTGCTTTGTTTGAGATTGGACTTCCCGAATTCAATCAGTTTGTGACACAGCGAAAACCGGCCGGACTCCGAAAGGCTGAAACAGGGTACGAGAAGCGTATCTTGGAATTTCTGCCACTGGCCTGTGTTGTAGACGTAAGCACTGGGATAGCCCGGACGCAACAAGCCAACAAACAAGTCAACAACCGCCTCCTCGATCTTCCGAATGCCCTCCTTGCGGCGATTGAACTGCAATGATAGCGTGTTGGCCTGTCGTGCTCCGCGAGACGTAACCAGCGTGTATCTCGCGAATAGAATGTCCTTGGTAAATGCGGGTCGGAAAGGTTTGGCTTCGGGATCGGACTGCGAAATTTTTTGTGCGAGGAGTGTGAAATCCAAAGCGAGGCCGAGAACGTACTTGGCGTCGGAGAACTTGTCCTGCACGAACTTCACGACAGAAGTCGTGAGGGCTTCTTCCTCAGGCTTGATCGTTACCGGCGAGAACTCCGCACCGAAGTAGGGTTCGAGGAAGTCATCAACCACCTCCTGCTGTTCAGCCTGTGTCATCAGAGAGTTCCTCGGTGCGATTCAACGCCTCGTGTCTGTTGCTAATGATTCTCGCACTTCAAGCAGCTTTCGCCCAGCACCATCCAATTCGGCAGTCGGTTCGACACTTGCCGTTCAAGCAAAGCAGCTACCGGCTTTGACAAGCCATTCGGAATCTGCTTCGCTTTCCGTTGCACGGTTCGACTCACCCGAAATCCGTCACGAGTCATCTGCAAAATTTCTCGTTCCGCTTTTACGAATCGGCCCACCTCCGGGAAATAAGTGGGTAAGGGGCGGTGGTCGCCCCGTTCCCAAGGAGAACTGAAATGCCAACCGGACTGACGTTCGACGAGTACGTGGAACTGAAGCTCAAGCCGTATGCCGGGGCGGATCACTGCTTCCACGAAGCCGCGGAACAGATGCGGGACTCGATGTTCCCGATGCCGACCGTGTCCGCATCCAACCACCTCCGCACGCGCGGGTACGACTGCCGGCCGGAAATGCTCGATGTCCTGGTCAAGAACGGCGTTGTGAAGCTGGCCGAGCCGGAAACCTGGACGCAAGAGCATGTCGATGCCGCCGCCGACTACTTCGAGGACTGCTCGTTCTTCGTGCCCTACGCGATGATGTGTGTCGCCCTCGGTTGCGACTACGCTCACTTCCTCCGGCCGCTCCGGGAAGCGGCAGAACGCGAATCCCAGAAGTACCGTCGGCGATTGCCGGAAGATGACCAGTACTACGTGATGCACCGCGTTCCGCCTCGCGGCGATCAAGCGGCGGTCATCAGCTTCACCTTGGCAGACGACATCCGCGAACGGCTCGAACGCGGCGAGGAGGTATGAATGAATCCCTCCTCGCCTCGGGAGCTTGAACTGACTCCGGATTTGATCGAGTTCGCCAGGGCCACGGCGATCAAGGAAGCCCGGAAACGCTGCCCGGGGTTCGTCGATCCGGATGATGTTGCCCAAGAGGCGGTGCTCATGCTCATGAGAAACCCGCCCAAGTTCGATGCCACGAAGAACGCCTCGGAGAAGACGCTGATTTACACCATCGTGCTTCGGGTCGTTCTGAAGTACGCCGTGCGTGAGGCCACGTTCGCCAAGAGATACCCTCAAGAAGCCGAGCCGACTCCCCCGGCTGCTGGCGAGTCTGAACCGCCGTTGAGTCAACTTCATCAACCGAAGAACCGTCGGGCCGAGCTTCGGAAGCGTGCGGCAACGACGGAAGACATTCTGGATTACATCGACAACGAAGAGAGCAAGTCGCTCTGCCGGCTTGTGATCGAATGCGGCGGCAACGTGAGTGAAGCCGCTCGGAGGCTTGGATTGCAGGAAGGAACGGTTCGCTATCGCTTCAAACTGCTCAGGTCCAAGCTGCTGGCGGCCGGTTTCGATCCCTTTCCACCGGAGGAAAAATCATGACTGCGGTCGACGAATTGCTTCTCGCCGCGAGCGAGGTCGAAATTCAGGCCACGGCAGGCAAGCCGCCGGCGGTTTCCATCGTGGCCTACACCGGCGGGTTGATGAGCGTGCCGGGCTGGGGGCCGGTCGCCATCGACCTCGCGGGCCTCGATGCCACGGCCGAGCAGATCAGCCTGCTCGCCGATCACAACGCCTCACTCAATGGCATCGTCGGGCATGGCCAGGCGGCGATCACCGGCGGCAAGTTGCTGGTGAACGGAACCATTACCGGGGCGACGGAAGCGGCCCGCCAGGTGGTCGAACTGGCCAAGGGCGGGTTCAAGTTCCAGGCGTCGGTCGGCGTGATGCCCACCGATTACGAACGGGTTCGCGCCGGCGATTCCGTGCAGGTAAACGGCAAGAGCATCAAGGCTCCGGCCAGCGGGTTCACGCTGGTCAAGGCGTCGGTGCTGCGGGAGGTGAGCATCGTCGCCATCGGGGCCGATGCCAACACATCGGTCGCCATCGCGGCCAGCAAGGAGAGCACCATGAACGAACTGGAAACCGCCGACGGCATCCGGGCTTCGGCCATCGCCGAGACGGAGCGGGTCAACGCGATCCGGGCCGCGTGCGGCGGTCGCCACGGCGACATCGAATTGAAGGCCATCCGCGAGGGTTGGGATGCCCAGCGGACGCGGCTCGAAGTGATGCGGGCCGATCGACCCCGGGTTCCGTCCATCAACACCCGCCCGTTCGCCTCGACGCCGCAGGCCCTCGAGGCGGCGATCCTGAACCACATGGGTTTGGAGTCGTTGGCCGAGAAACATC
>JBGSZR010000129.1:0-8245 GCA_041750275.1 Gemmataceae bacterium | reverse complement strand
CAACCTGAACTTCAACGGTGCGGACAGCATCGTGGTGACGGTGGACGATCTGGGCAACATCGGCGGCGGGAACCTGCTGGCCTCGGCCACGATCGCTCTGGATGTGACCGCGGTGAACGACGCTCCGGTGAACACGGTGCCCGGGCCGCTGACCACCAACGAAGACACGCCGCTCCCCGTTGCCGGGATGAGCGTGGCGGATGTGGATGCTGGCGCCGGAAACATGACCGTGACACTCTCCGTGCTCAACGGCACGCTCACGGCAATCGGTGCTGGTGTGGTTGGCAACGGAACAGCCACTGTGGTGATGGATGGCACGCTCGCTCAGGTCAATGCCTGGCTGGCGACCGTCGTCTACACGCCGAACCTGCACTACAGCGGTTCGGACACCTTGACGATGGTGAGCAACGATAACGGCAACACCGGCTCCGGTGGACCGCTCACCGATACCGACACCGTGGCCATCACCGTGGTGGCCGTGGCCGATGCCCCGAACCTGGCTGTGGTCTCGCCCGCCACGGGTTCGGAGAACGTTGCCATCCCGGTGACGATCACCGCGTCCCTGGTCGATACCGATGGCTCGGAGACGCTGTCGATCACGATCCTGGGTGTGCCGCTCGATGCGGTCTTCAACCAGGGCACGAACGTGGGCGATGGCAGCTGGACCTTCACAGCCGCTCAACTCGCCGGGTTGACGATCACGGTGCCGGATGGACCCGCGACACTGATTCTCACGGTGATCGCGACGGCCACCGAGTCCTCGAACGGTAGCTCCGCCGAGACCATCCGCACGCTCCAGGTCAACGTGACCAACTCGGTGCCCACGGCCGCGTTGACCAACGGTGGCCCGGTGAATGAGGGAAGCACCGGTAGTGTCCGCTTCACCACGCAGACCGATCCGTCGCAGGTCGATATCGTCGCGGGCTTCCACTACGCGTACGACTTCAACAACGACGGCGTCTTCGACATCGGCAACGGCTCTTACGCCGGGTCGGTCGAGAGCGAAAGCTGGGTGGTGCCGGCCAGCTTCCTGGCTGATGGCCCGGGCACGCGAACGGTTCGTGCTCGCATCATCGACAAGGACAATGGCTTCACCGACTACACCACGACGATCACGATCACGAACGTGGCCCCCACGGCCACGCCCGAGGTCGCGGGCTTCCTGGTGGAACGGCAGCCGGTCACCGTCAGCCTGGTCAACCCGCAGGATCCTTCGGGTCCGGACGTCACGGCCGGCTTCACCTATAGCTGGGACCTCAACAACGATGGCGTGTTTGAAGTCAATACGGGCTCGGTGAACAACTACACGTTCATCCCGCCCATCGAAGGCATCTACCCGGTGGTGGGCCGGATCACGGACAAGGACGGCGGCTTCACGGATTACCACTTCGTGGCCGGCGTGCAGGTCCAGGGTCAGCAACCGGGCATCGTCGTCCAGGATGTGGACTTCTTCGCAGTGGGTGCCGGCAACACCGGTGGCCCAGCCGTGATCGTGTACAACGAGGACGGAAGCTCCCGAGCCAACTTCTTCGCGTACGAGCCCTCCTTCACCGGTGGTGTCCAGGTCGCGGTCGGCGATGTCACTGGCGACCAGGTGCCCGATATCATCACCGGCACAGGTGTGGGTGGCGGCCCCGTTGTTAAGGTCTGGGATGGCGTCACACACGCACTCCTCGCCAGCTTCTTCGCCTACGAAGAAAGCTTCCGCGGTGGCGTCCAGGTGAGCGTTGGCGATGTCGATGGCGATGGCATCGGCGATATCGTCACCGGCACGGGTGTGGGTGGCGGCCCGGTTGTGAAGGCGTTCCGCGGTGGGCTGGGCAACGGCCTGAGCCTGCTCACGAGCTTCGCCGCCTACGACATCAACGTCCGCAGCGGTGTGAATGTGGCCGCGGGTGACCTCGATGGCGATGGCCGCGCCGAGATCATCACAGGTGCTGGGGCTGGCGTGGCACCGCACGTCAAGGCCTTCAACACGCTGAACAACTCCCAGATCCTGAGCTTCTTCGCGTACGAGCAGGACTTCCTGGGTGGTGTGTTCGTGGCGGCCGGCAACCTCAATGGCGGCCTGCAGAACCAGATCGTCACCGGTCCTGGTATCGGGGGTGGCCCGGTGGTCAAGGTCTTCAACCAGTTCGGGGCACTGGAGCGGAGTGCATTCGCGTTCGGCCCCAGCAGCATCACCGGTGAGTCGCTCCGCAACGGCTTCACAGTCGCCACCGCCGACCTCAACAACGATGGTCGGGACGATGTCATCGCCGGCCCCGGTGCTGGGTTCGGCCCGCTCGTTCAGTTGCTGAACGGCAACAGCCTGGGCAATATCGGCTCCGTCCAGCCGTTCGACGACGAGTTCCTCGGCGCCGTGTATGTCGGCTAATCGCAAACGTGCGATCGTGCTAACCAATGCCCGACGCCCCGCCGAATGCCATCTGGCTTCGACGGGGCGTCGGGCTTTTAAACTTCTGTCGGCTCCATCTCACGAACGGGACCAGGCACCATCTCCATCAAGGAATACCACACTCCAACAGAGTCAACGGTATCGTGGGTTCGCAGGTGCACTCGCCAATCTCCGCGGGCAGGAGATACACATCACCGACACCGAGCGGGTAGCGTGTGCCACGAGATTCGAGTTCACCATGCCCGGAGAGGCAAACAATCGCCCGGCATTCACCCGGCATCCCCAGCGGGAAGGGCCGCTCGGCTGCCAGTCGCTTCAGCGTGAAGTAAGGACACGAAACGAGCACCTCGTGGTGGAGCCCGTCGTGAGACTGTCGCTGGGGTATGACCGGGTCGCAGGGGCCACGCTCGTAGTTCACGCAAGCGAGGCCCTCGTCGAGGTGAAGTTCACGAGAGCGACCGGTCTTCTCATCGACGCGGTCCCAGTCGTACAGGCGATAGGTGATCTCCGAGGTTTGCTGGACCTCGAAGAGCAGGATGTCCGCACCAATCGCGTGCACGGTACCCGCTTCCAGGTAGATGCAATCACCGGGTTTTGGCACATATCTGTGGAGCGTTTGGAGTGCAGTGCGTTCTGCAAGTGCGGCACGGACGTGTTCTTCGCGGATACCCTTGCCGAGGCCGGCGTAGATGAGGCTTGTGGCGGGGTTGGCTTGGAGAATCACCCAGGCTTCCGTCTTGCCGGCCAGGCCGGGTGCCTTCCGGGCCGCTTTTTCGTCGTCCGGGTGCACCTGAACGGAGAGTTCGTGGCGAGCATCGATGAACTTCAGCAGAAGCGGGAAACGACCGTTCGCCGGTTGGGCGGTGCCGAGGATGCGTGAAGTACCAGCGGCAAGCAATTCGCCAAGGGTCGTACTGGCCAGGGGCCCATCGGCGACGCGGCTGGGGCTACCTTCCACATCGCTGAGCACCCAGGCTTCACCGATTGGCTCGGTGCCGGGCACTTCACGCTGGAGGAATTCCGGAAGGCGTCGGCCGCCCCAGAGCATGCTCTTGAAGATCGGCTCGAAGCGAAGCGGGTATAACTCCGGTGTGTTCATCGCGGTTCACCTTGTCCCTTGAGACGCAACAGCGAGTCTTGCACCAGCCCCTTTGCCGAACGAAGCAAGTCCGCGATGGGGGCCAGATCGGGCGGGGCCGTTCGTCGCTGATTGGGTTCCTGCCGATAATAAACGCCGTGAAGCGAGACTGCGGTGAGGGCATCCGTGAGTTGATCGAGCACGAGCGCCAGGTTGCCTGCATCGTGCCCCATCTGGAAGCGATAGTCATCGAGCCGAGCCACGTCCGGGTCTGTCATGCTGCACCTCTGTGTCAACGAACCGGCCACGACCGGAGGGTGGTATTGCGGCCGGGACTCCGACTGTTGTGGTTAGATGTGGTACATCAGGAATTCATCGCCGCGTGGGCTGTTGCGTGAGCCGCGCAGTCGGAGTTTGGGTTTCTCGAGCACCACGGTGGTATCGGCTGGCACGCTTTCGGTGAGCCAGACGTTCGAGCCGATCACAGATCGTTCGCCGATGCTGGTCTGGCCACCGAGGATGGTGGCATTGGCATAGACCACAACATCATCCTTCAAGGTGGGGTGTCGCTTGTAGCTGCCATGGACCAGACCGCCATCGTCATCCTTGGAAAAGCTGAGTGCTCCGAGTGTCACACCCTGATAGAGCTTCACGTTTCGGCCGAGTTCACAGGTCTCACCAATAACGACGCCAGTTCCGTGGTCGATGAAGAAGCCTGGCCCGATGGTGGCACCGGGGTGGATGTCGATACCGGTCTTGGCGTGAGCGAACTCCGTCATCATGCGCGGGATGAACGGGACCGCGAGAGCATGCAATTCATGCGCGACTCGGAAGACCGTGATCGCTTCGAGACCGGGATAGCAAAAGATGATCTCGTGATGGCTGCGTGCGGCGGGGTCACCGCGAAACGCGGCATCCACGTCCTGTTCGAGCGTCTTGCGGATTTCGGGAAGCCGGCGAAGCAATTCCACGGCTTTGGGCTGAGCCATCTTCTCGCAATCGACATGAGGAGCTTCTTCGCAGAGTTCGTGCCGCAGCGCGCGGGCGATTTGCTGTGTGAGCTTGTCATGCAGGGCATCCATGAGGCTGCCGACGTAGTAGCCGATGTTGCCGATGTGCAGGCTCTGGCGCTTGCCGTAGCCGGGGTAGAGCACTTCGTGGAGGTCCGCCACGATCTCGGCCACGGCATCGCGGTTCGGCAACGGCTCATGTGCCAGGTGGTTCATCCGGCTGCATTCGGTGTACGTATCGATTAGCTGCTCGGTGATAGTCGGCAGCTCTTCTTTCAGGCGAATATCTGTGGCCATGCGTCATCCTCGTAAGCATCCCGTCGCGGCTGCAGATTATTTTAGCGATCGTAATGGTCGTGTTGGGTACTCCGTGTGGACCACAGCAGTTTACTTCGGGTGTCGCTTCGGCGGGGCTGCACCATTTTCGAACCGAGAGCAGGTCGAGATGCCCACGCTTCGCGCGCTCTCGAAGCGATGAGTGCCTGCGAACTTGGCACAGCGAGGAGGCACGCCGGGTCGACACCCAAAAAACGGAATCACACGATTGCGTTAAATGCTTTGATTTCCTGTCATTGAAACAAATCAATCGAGGCGGATGCAACTTGTGGCCCGTTTGGCACAGCCTCTGCTTTACACTTTCTCAGCGAGCCAATAACCAACTGATCGCGGCAGACCGAGGGGAGAGGCGGTTTGGCGGGAGAGTTGAAAAAGGCTTCGTGAATCAATCACCCGGGTGAATCGGCAGAGGGGAGAGGCTGCCGACCGCTCGGGTGGTTTTTTTCACTTCGGCTTTGATTCCCAGAACTGATCGATTGGATTGCCAGCACTTCACAGCCTAATCTGGCTACCCGGAACGCGATTCTTGCCATCCACTTGCACCACCGTCGGCACCAGTTCACGCGCTTCGATCTCGTCCATCTCCGCATAGGTGGCGATGATGACGAGATCACCCGGTTTGATAAGGTGGGCACCGGCCCCGTTGACGCGGATATCGCCGGAGCCACGCTCCCCAGCCAGGGCATAGGTGACGAGTCGGGTGCCATTTGTGACATCCCAGACGTGGATCTGCTCGTGCGGCAGAATGTCTGCGAGCAGCATGAGGTCTTCGTCGATGGTCAGGCTGCCTTCGTAATGCAGTTCCGCACCGGTAACCGTGGCCCGGTGAATCTTCGACTTCATCATGATCCGACGCATCAGCCTCACCCTCCCTCGCAATATCGCGTGCTGGTATTCTACGTGAATATTCGCGGAAGTCGCACTGCCAGGGTTCGGATGCTGGACAGGAATCGGCTCACGTTCAGTCTGATCGAGGCACTGAATCGACAACCGCTGCTCGGGCGTATCTCTCCTAACCGAGGTGCCTCATGCGACTGCCAACTCTTCTGCTGATGATGTCTGCCGGGCTCGCGGCCTGTTTCGCGAACGAACCACCGAAGGCCGTGGTGTCGGGTGATCCGGCGCGATTGGCTCGCATTCGTGCGGCGAAGATGCCCGCCATCACCGCCCCGGTGATGTTTGACACACCTGAGGCCGATGCCATCCTGGCAGCACTCGAAATTTTTCCGCCCGACAATCCCTGGAACTTGCTCGTCGAGGATTGGCCCGTCCATCCCGATTCGAAAGCGATTGTGGCATCGGTGGGTGCGGACAAGCCACTGCGTTACAACCCGGACATGGCCTTCGTGCTGGTGCCGCCGGATCAAAAGCGAGTGGATGTGAAACTGGTTGAGTATCCAGATGAATCGGACAAGGGACCGTTCCCGGTGCCAGCGAATGTGCCGATTGAGGGTTGGCCGGTGCACTATCAGCGCGACCCTGGTCGCAAGGGCACGACACTCGATCAGGTGCAGCGCGATACCCGCAACGAGAATGGCGATCGGCACGGCATCGTGGTCGATCCCACCAATCGAATGCTGTACGAGTTCTACCAGTTGAAGAAAACCAACGCGGGCTGGCAGGCGGCCTGTGCGGCAACCTTCGATCTGAAATCGAACAAACTCCGCCCGGATGGCTGGACTTCATCCGATGCGGCCGGCCTGCCCATCTTCCCTTCAATCATCCGGCACGACGAACTGAAACGCGGCACGATTGATCACGCCATGCGCGTCACGGTTCGCCGAACGAGACGGGCATACGTGTTCCCTGCCACACATTTTGCCAGTCGGATGAAGGACGAGAATCTGCCGAGAATGGGGGAGCGCTTCCGATTGCGTTCGGATTTCGACGTATCGAAGTTCTCACCCGAAGTGAAGGTGATCCTGATCGGTCTAAAGCGTTATGGGATGTTGGTCGCGGATAATGGCATCGAGTGGGCGCTTTCCTGTGCACCGGATCCGCGGATTCCGGTGCTTCACGATGAACTGAGGAAGTTGAAGGGGTCGGACTTCGAAGTGGTGATACCGCCGGCAGGCTATGTGCCGGCGAAATAACGACTTCACACGGTGCTGAAGTGATGCTGGAGTTTCTTCACCGCTTTGTACTTCTCGTCGCTGATGCGTTCGGCGGTGGTAGCCAGTTCGTTGGCAATATCGGGGATGGCCCAACCGTCTGCAGCGAGTTCGAGGATGCGGCGCTGGCGAGGGCTGAGCATCTCACGAGCCGCTTTGGCGATGGCGTCGCGGTCGTCGCGAACGCTATTCTCGGTGCGATTGATGCGCTCGGGCAGGTCCGGGGACAGCGTGGAGAAC
The DNA here is from genome assembly GCA_041750275.1 of Gemmataceae bacterium. Taxonomy (GTDB): domain Bacteria; phylum Planctomycetota; class Planctomycetia; order Gemmatales; family Gemmataceae; genus JBGSZR01. The sequence continues at coordinate 1,072 of JBGSZR010000129.1, read as the reverse complement.
TTGCGAGTCCGTTGCGTGCGCTTCTTCACCGCATCAATGGCCCGGATGAACTCGCGTCGCTCAAGCGTCTCGTCGTCCTTGAGCACGGTGCCCCACTTGTCCGCTTCCACACTCTGTAGAAGCCGGGCGAATACTTCCTGGGTGCAATCCTGCCAGTGGTCGGCTGGCAGGCGTGCATTACGCCAGCAAGCCTGGCAGTAGCGGCTTATCTCCTGGATGGCTTTAGGATTCGGTTCCCCACCCGCACCACGGGCTGGGCTCGATGCCAGCGCCGTGCCGAGCATGACGGCCATCATCATGGCCTTGGACCGAGCCGCTGGGACGAACGGTTTCATTCGCCAATTCTCCACGGGGGTGATCCTTCGTTTATTCTACCGACGCGATGGCACACCTTTCTCGTTTCGAGCAAAAAAAGTTCACCCGGGATGTGTTGGAGCAGTAATCATCCCATTCTGGCCAGAATTCGCAGAGCGGGTATCTGAAAAAATGGCTTCAGGTAGTTGCGGGAGTCCGCGAGTGAACTAGGGTTGCCGATAGCTGCCTTGGGATCGTCACCCGCCGTCGGACTTCCGGAAGAAGTGGATGGAACATCAGGTTCCGTTCGGTATCCGTGAGATCGTTCGTATCATGCGGTTCGAGGCTTTGGTCGAACCCGCTGCGGTGTGGGAGCCAACGAAGATGTCCGTCGCGCCGAAACCACCAATGAGTAGCACGGAAGACCCCTTGCCGGACCTGATCCGGTCGTTGCGTGGCCGGGTTTCCAGTGACCGTCTGCGTGCTGCGAAGTCGCTGGGGCGGCTGGGCTGGCTGGCACGCGACGCGATGAATCCCCTCGTCTCGGCACTGTGCGACGAGGACGCCCGGGTGCGTGAAGCCGTTGCCCAGGCGATCGGACAAATGGGGCCCGATGCCTTGCCATCACTCCGCGGAATGCTGACACACGAGGATAAATACGTCCGTCGGAATGCAGTTTGGGCGATGGGGAAACTTGGCCCGTTGTCGCGGGGTGCTCTGCCCGATTTATGCAATGTCCTGAAGGATGGCGACCCACGGACGGCATCCGGTGCGGCTC
>JBGSZR010000128.1:0-7259 GCA_041750275.1 Gemmataceae bacterium | reverse complement strand
ATCGTGCCGCCCGGTGTTGATAGCGAACGCTTCCGCCCCGGCCTCGATCCGTTACCACTTGCCACATCCAAACGCCTCAAGCTCTTCGTCGGTGGCACCATTCCCCGCAAAGGATTCGAAGTGCTCCTGCGATCCTGTCGCGGTCGGAGTTCGACCCGACGGGGCCGATCGAGGCGAAGGTGATCGAGGAGGTGTTCGTGCGGACGGGCCGCGTGGCCCATCTGCACGCGGGCGGCGAGGTGATCGGCACGACGCTGGAGCACCCGTTCTTCGAGGCGGAACGCGGCTGGGTGCAGGCGAACGAGTTGCGTCCTGGCGACCGGATCGCGACACTATCAGGCGAGTGGGTGCGGGTCGAGGAAGTGTACGACACCGGCGAATGGGCCGTGGTGTACAACCTCCGCATCGCCGACCACCACACGTACTTCGTGGGCAACGAAGAGTGGGGGTTTGCGGTCTGGGCGCATAACACATACTACTACCCTGGTACGAGTGGTACTGGGGCGGCCAGCATCCTCTCCGTCGGGATTAGCTCTGCCTTCTTCGAGCCGAAGAAAGACTTTGGCAAGGGCTTTTACACCACAACCATCGAGAGCCAGGCCATAGATTGGGCCAGCAGGCGGCCCGGCGGAACCGTGCTCCGGTACTCCGTTTCGGATGCCGACTTTAACAGCTTGAACAAATTCGCCTTCACGACGACCAGTGACCCGGACTGGAAACACACGGTCTGGGAAGGTCGCAGAGGCATTCTCGATACGACCCCGCTCGTCTACGACGTGATCTCCGGTCCGATGCTCATCAACTGGGAGCAGGTGGCAGCCGACCCGGACGGAGAGAGGGCGACGGGCACGGGTCTACAGACAGTGTGGCTGACATCCAGAGGATTGGGCGTCCTTCAACACGATCCGCCCGTGAAAGTCTGGGAGAATGGTAAGGCCTTATGACATTCACCTTTATCACTGATGCGAAGTCGCACACGTATTGCGAAAAAATCGTGCAGAGCATTTGCAGGATCTACGGCTATGATACTGCGAAAGCCCTGTCGTTCATTAATCGAGTATGGGCGGGGCGTGATTTCACGAACCCGCTCGACCTGATGTATCATGAGTCCCACGACTACTGGGCTAAGGTGCTCGTAGATCTCCCCCTTCCAAATCATCTATAAAATCGTGGACAGGGGGCTGGCCGCCTTGTAACCGAACTGGCCTGCCAGATGCTGGTGGGTTCATGGAGAGTGGTGGTGCGGGAACTGCACGTCCGGGGCCTGGACCGGGAGGAGTTAGAGGCCGAGTGGAAGAGGCGGACCGGCAAGTCACTGAGCCACCTGGACGCGCTCATCACGGCGAAGGACGCGGTGGCCGCTGACCAGAAGGTATTGAAGGAAATGCCACTGAATGCCAAGGAGCGTGAGAAGCGGGAGGAAGACCATAACAAGAATTTGGCGACAGCGACAACAAGTAGAACGACGGTCGCTGCTGATAGCCCGAAGTTGGCCGCGGATGCGCTGGCGTGCATGCAGTTGGAGGGTGCGTGTTTTGTGGCGGGCACGCCGCTGTTGACGCCGGGTGGGTCGAAGTTGATCGAGCAGTTCCGGGTGGGGGATGCGATCCTGTCGCGGTCGGAGTTCGACCCGACGGGGCCGATCGAGGCGAAGGTGATCGAGGAAGTGTTCGTGCGGACGGGTCGCGTGGCCCATCTCCACGCGGGCGGCGAGGTGATCGGCACGACGCTGGAGCACCCCTTCTTCGAGGCGGACCGCGGCTGGGTGCAGGCGAACGAGTTGCACCCGGGCGACCGGATCGCGACGCTCACGGGTGAGTGGGTCCGAGTTGAGGAAGTGTACGACACCGGCGAATGGGCCGTGGTGTACAACCTCCGCATCGCCGACCACCACACGTACTTCGTCGGCAACGAAGAGTGGGGCTTCGCGGTTTGGGCGCATATTGCTTTCTGCGCACAGACAGCCGCCGATGGCTATATCACCGGATTACATTCCGTTCTGCGCAATATGCAAAACGTGCCTGCCAACTCAGAGGCTCACCATATTGGCCAAAACGCTGCAATGAAAACCATTCCGCTGACTGGCAGTGAAACGTACAGCCCATCAACGGCACCTGCTCTTTTCTTCACCCTCCATCGTCCTCCGTGAACACGCCATGCTTTACGAATCAAACCCGACTTAACGTCCCACTCTGCCCGGCGAACGAATCCGTCTTGATGCCAAGCCGTTGCAGAATGGTGACGAACAGCTTTGCCAGCGGAAGCTCTTCCACCGCAACCTTGCCTTTCCAGCCGGCATCCGTGTCGATTCCTGCACCGGCCTGATTGTCCTCGTTTCCTTTGCCGAACTTGAGATAGCGGCCGTTGGTGAAGCCGAGGTTCTTGCCGCCGGCGGAAATGAGGGGGTAGTTGCGCGAGAGGTGGAAGCTGCTGGACGCGGAGCCGTGCATGGCGAACGTGTTGTCCAGCATGTTGCCTTTGCCGGTCGGTTCATTGGTGTCTTTCAGTTTCTGGACGAAGCGGCCAAATTCTTCAGCCTGGTAACGGTTATAGGTGCCCAGGTTCTTCCAGCCGTTGGGCTTCTTGACCTGGTGCGTCAGCCCGTGAGCGGCGCCAAGTCCGACCGCGAGAGACAGCAGGTCGTGCGGGCCTTCGCCGTTCTCTCGCCCCAACTGGAATGTCGCGACGCGCGTCGAGTCACTCAGGAAGGCGAGATAAATCAGTTCGTACATCGTCTGGAAATAGAGCCGGGCTTCTTTGGGCTCAGCGTTCAAATGCAGGTTGCGGGTGTCAACCTTGGGAATGGGCGTGTCGATCCACTGTTGGGCCTTCGCGAGCTTCAACTCGGTGTCGCGGACCGCGTCGAGGTACTGCTTGAGGGTCTCTTGATCCTTGCGGGAGAGATCGCGAGACAGCGAGCGCGTGTGGTCAATCAGGAGGTCCAGCGCGCTCTTGCTTCGCGCCAGTCTTGCGGCCGCGTCCTTGCCGCTCGTCACGAACAGCATGTCGAAGATTTCTTTGGGCTTGTTCATGGCCGGGATCGGCCGCCCCTCGCGGTTGAAGGACTGCGTCTGGGCGCCGCGCGGGCCGCCGACGCCCCCGTTCGTCGACATGACTAACGACGAGTGTCGCGTGAATTCCCCGGCGACCTCCGCATAGACCTGATCGACCGAGATCGAATTCTGATAAGGCCCCGAACCGCCGATCGGCGCTCCGGTCAAATACTGATCGGCGTTCGAATGGCCGTGGACCTGTCGTGCGGCGGGATGCGACAACCCCGAATAAATCGTGATGTCGTCGCGCAACGGCTGGAGCACATCGAGCACTTTCGTCAGCTCGAAATCCTTCTCGCCGCCCCGTGGGAACCAACACCAGTCCTTCCACGCGGGGTCGGATTTGAGCGGCAGACCGACACCGTCGGGGTGGTAAACGCTCAGAAACCGCCTTGGTGTCTCGTCCGAACCAGGAGCGCCGCTGGCAAACGATTCGAACCACGGCAGCGCAAGCGCCACCCCTGTCCCACGAAGAAACGCTCGTCGGCACAGCGATACGGATTTGGTGATCATCGCTTGTTCCTGACTTACTTTGAGTGAAAAAGGTTGCTGGCAACGATCAGGGTGATCAGGTCGCGCAGGCCGTCGCCGCGGCGTCGAAACGCCGCGGTCATGTGATCGATTTCGGCCTGGTCGCCGAACGTGAGCGGCCTGCCAAGACTGTAAGCCGTCAGCTTGTGGACCAACGCTCGGGCGAACTGATCTTGCCGGTCCATCAGCAGGTATCGCTTGAGTCCGTCCATCCCGGCCAGCGTCTGCCGATTGAATAGTTCGGACGTCGCATCGACGGGCTTGTTCTTGATCTGCGTCCGGAACAGTCCAACGGCGTCGTAGTTTTCAAACGCGATTCCCCACGGGTCGATCCGCGAGTGACACGATGCGCAGGCCGCCTTGTTCCGGTGATCGGCGATGCGCTCCTTCAAAGTCAGTTTGAGAATCTCCGGGTTCGTCAGGTCCACTTCCGGGACATCCGGCGGCGGCGGCGGCGGCGGATCGTTAAGGATGCGTTTCAACATCCAAACGCCTCGTTTCAGTGGATGAGAATCCTTGCCGTCGGAGTTCATGGCGAGGATTGCTGCCCCCGTCAAAAGGCCACCGCGATTCATTTGCGGAGTGATGGGCACCTTGCGGAAGTGAGGGCCGTACACCTTCGGAACCCCGTAGTGCGCCGCGAGGCGTTCGTTGACCATGGCGTAGTCGGAATGGATGAAGTCCATGACGCTGTGGTTCTGCCTGAGGACTTCCTCGAAGAAGGCGATCGGCTCTTCCTGCATCGCATCTTTCAACGGGCCAGCCTCGACATGCGTCACGCTGTTCAGGCCATCCAGCCCCAGCCATTGCTCGACGAAATTTTCAGAGAATCGTCTCGACCGCGGGTCTGCCAGCATGCGTTTCACTTGATCCGCCAAGACTTCTGGCTTTCGGAGGCTTCCTTGCTCCGCGAGTTTCAACAGTTCGTCGTCCGGTAGGCTCGACCACAGGAATATGGAGAGCCGACTGGCCAGTTCGAACTCGCTGATCTTGGCCGGCGATCCTTTATCGTCGGTTGTCGCTCGTTGCGTCAGGTAGAGGAATTCCGGCGAGGCCAGCGCCGTGGCCAGCACTTCGACCATGGCATCTTCGAAAGTTGAGAACTCCGGCCGATACTTCGTGAACAGGGCCATGAACTTGTCAACTTCCGCCGGGGTGACGGGACGACGCCAGACTCGCTTCAGGAACCGATTTAGCACCTCGCGGCCGTAGATCGACTCGTCGTTCTTGTTCTTGCTCTCAATAAAGATGTCGGTGTGTGTTTTGGGCGGCCACTGCTCGTAGAACGGTGCACTGATCTCAATGTAATCGATCAGGACTTTGAGCCGCTCTTCCCCTCCGGTTGCGTTGGACACATTGCGAATGTGCAGAAACTCGTCGCGTCTCGGAAAAGTGGTCGAGAGTTTCCGAAACGGGTTACGTTGGATGTCGCTCAGCGGGATATCGAAGTGAATGAACTCCGGCTTGTCGCCCACCGCCGTCACCGGGATGTCGCGCTGACTGATGACTTGCGTGAAATTGGCATCGTTGCTGGTATGGGCACTGAGCATCAGCCGCAGGCTGGCGTACTCGTCCGGGCTCATCGTTGAGCGTGCGGCGCGAACACGAACACGCATGATACCATCGTCGGGGAGGAAGCGATCCAGATTCAGCTTCAGTTCGTTCTCGCCGGGAAGCACGAGTACAACGGGTGAAACGGCAGGTGTTTGACCCGCAACCTCCCCGTCCAGAGGCTTCAATGGTCCAGGGGAGAATTGAACGCCCTTGCCTGTCTCACGATTCAACAAATGCGGTTGATTCTTTTGCTTGCGATAGCCTGTTTCACTCTTGTCGAACGTCTTGGCCTTCGTTCCGGCCTTATCCATCTCTTGCGGCATCGAGATGATGTAGGTCACAGGTTGAGGACGCGGACCGCTCACAGTCGCTCGTTTGAGAGCTTTCAGTGCGATCTCACGATACGTCTCGAACTGCATGGCCGATATCTGCAGCAATTCCGAACTGTTCTTGAAACCGTCTTCCGTAGTGGATTCCGGCGGCAGTTTGTTTGCCAGGGGATAGGGCACGCCCAGTAGATCCTGCAGGGCGTAGTCGTACTCGTACTTCGCCAGCCGACGGAAAGAGGAATGTTCCTTGCTGTTGCGACGGACGAGAGACGCCTTGTTCAGTTCCTCGCTGAGCCAATCCACAACGATCGCGCGATTGGCGTCGGAGAGGGCATAAGCCGACTCTGTCGCGGGCGGCATCTCCGATTTGCTGAGCGCGCTATAAACTTCGCGCCATTTCTCAGCATCGGGACCGGCCAGCAGGTCTGGATTCAGTTGATCGATGCGAAGTCTGCCCTTGGCCTTTTTGGGGCCATGACAATCCACGCAGTTCTTCGTCAGAATCGGCACCACCGACTTCTGAAAGTCTGCGACGTTGGCCTTGGGGATCGCATCGCTGGAAACGGCCGCGGCCTTGATCTCTTTCAGGTACCTGGACTTGACGCGCCCCTGCACTCTGGCCGCTTCCAAAGTGATCTGAGTCTCCTGGCCGTCGGCAGCAATCGCGGACGCGATTCCGAGTGCAACGAGAAAGGCGATCGTGATTGGCTTCATGGTTTAGCGTTTCCTCGGCAGCCAGCTTCGACACATACAATCTGGACGATCAATTCTTCCGGCGGAGAAAGAGTATCGGAACCGGGTATCGGCAAAATTGCTCTGGATTCCCAGAACGTCGCTGGGTGGGTTCAAACAGTTTCCAGCCTGAACACGCATTCGCATCTCGGCCACTTGCTCGTCTGTCGAGATTCACTCTCCGAGCGCCTTCTTCACCTGTTCGACGAACGCCTTCTGCTCCGCAGGTGAGGGCTGCAGTGACGACTTCGGCGGCATCTCGCAGAGGTGGATTTGGTCCAGGCGGGTCTTGCCCAGGTGACGGCGTTTGGAGAGATCGGTGCCAGTCTCACACTAGTTTTGGTCCGCACTCGGTCCCTGTCAAGCACATTCCCCCCCGTCCGCGACGTGTTTCTCTCCATCTAGTAGATGCCCTGGTCGTCGATCTCGTGCCGCCCGTGCGGCAGCGTGATCGAGTAGAACAGGAAGAACGGCTTGTCCTTGTTCACCGTCATCCACGCGAGCGTCTCGTCGGCGATGACACGTGCGACATGTTGTGGTGATCACGGCTCGCTTCTTCTGGTCACCGACCCTGGCCCGAGTCACCGTTTTGCTCGCCGCCTTTCTCCGACGCTGCTGTTATGACTACCGCCCTCGCCGGTCGGTGGAGAGTACTGCCACGGACGGCTCGCTCTTCAAATTCGGAGAGGGACCAGGCAGCGGGCACGCAACAACGGGAATGCCCCAGGCAACCCGGTCAGGGCCATCAGACATGCCACCCGCGGAATCCGTCCCAAAACGGGGTTCGGAGCCGGTCCCTCGCGAATGACCTTCCGGGCACCGCGACCCGTTCGACCGAAGTGGATCGTCCCGCCAACTGTCACCGGCGTACTCATGCCACCTGCTCCCGTTGTTCGTGGAGTTCTGCGATCAGGGTCTAGTTCTACTGTTTCTTGACATTGACCTGTCGCAACTATTTCGCAGACAATCTCTTCCGTTTCGTTGCTCTTGACGGAAGGAGATTGTCATGGACGACCGGTTCGACCTCCGCCTGCGTGAGATGATGGACGATGCCGAACTC
>JBGSZR010000127.1:0-16135 GCA_041750275.1 Gemmataceae bacterium | reverse complement strand
CACATTGAACGTATCACCCACATCCAGCGTGGCCGGGTTCTGCGGATCGGCCTCGAGCGGGCTCGGGGCACCATTCACCGACAACGCTTCGAGGTTCGCCGTGAAGTTCACCACCTCACTACCGAGGCTCACCGTGTTGGGTGTGGTGTTCACCTGGAAGCTATCCACACCCGCCGTGCCGAAGAGATTCGCGGTATCGGGCGTGCCGATGGTGCCCGTGTCTTCGATCGTGAACAGCGATGGCAGCGGGCCATTGGCAAACTGCACATTGTAGGTATCCGCGCCCTCATCACCATCGATGGTCATCACCTCGATGGCAACCGTATAGGTGGCACGCTGCGTGACCGGCGAATAGAATCCCACGGTGAGTGGCCCGCCCGCCGCGAGGGTGTTGACTTCGAATGTATCATTGCCCGCGGTGCCATTAATCAGCACCACATCATTTCCGCCCGCACCACTATCATTGATGGCTGCGATGCCCGTGCCGAACCCGCCGAAGTTCACAATGTAGGTATCATCTCCCGCCGCACCATCGAGTGTGAGAAGTGTGGTGCCCGTGGAATTCACGGTGATGGCATCATTGCCGGTCCCCCCCAGCACCGCCGCCGAACTCCCATTGATCGGAGCATTGATGAGAGCCGCATTGCCCGCTCCACCCTGACCAAAGAGCAGGTTCACCGCACCCCCGGCATTCACCGGTTGGCTCACCGTGAGATCCGTGGGTGTGGTGATACTCACCGCCCCTCCGGCCGAGATACCCACCACGCCGTTCACCGTGGTGAGATCAATGTTCCCGCTATTCGCAATAAAGATGCCGCCGGTGGTTGTGCTCGCGGCCAGTAAACCGACCGCGGTTTCCAGAGGATCCCCAGCGGCGCCGATGCCCGTGCCGGCAACCAGCGAAACGCCCGCGGCTGTCACATTCGTGGCGACGCCATTGGCATCGGTGATCGCACCGACCGGGGCACGCAGGTCCGCGGTGCCCGTGCCGATGGCAACCGTGCCCAGCGGCAAATTGCCACTCACATCCACCACAAATACATTTTGATTCGCCGTCGTCGCATCGAAACGTGTATTGGCATTTATCTCCAGTGGTGCCGCCACGCCCGTGCCAATGGTGCCCGTGCCCGTGGTTTGCACAATCACAATATCCGCACGCACATCACCCGTGCCATCGACCACACTGGTGAGATTGCCATTCTGCACGAGCACGTTGAACACCGAACCGCCCGCACCCATGCTCGAATTGGTGACTTGCAGGCCGCCGGCGGTGTCCACGATCCAGGCATTATTGCCATTTCCTGTTGTGATGAGTTGCAGCAGACCGGCATCGATCTCCAGGCGGTTCGCGGCACTCACACCGAAGTTGCGGCCGGTCGTGCCGAGTCGCAGTGTCACATTCGTACCTGTGATATCGGCGACGCCAGCATCACCCGCGGCACTGGTGAGATTGCCGCCATCGACCAGGATATCCACATTGCCCGTGCCGGCATTCACATCGGCGACGGGCAAATTGCTGGTCGAGAATTGTCGGAAGTAAATATCGCCATTGCCCGGCGTGGTGATCGCTGTGAGTGAGCCGAGTGTATTAATCTCCAGGCGGTCCGCCGTGCTGGTTCCAATGGTGCCGCTCGGCACATTGAGAATGAGTGTTTGTGCACCCAGATCACGCACGCCGCCGAGTACGCTGGTGAGATTGCCGCCCAGCACCAACATATCAATGGTGTTGGAAGCACCCACGGAGGAATTATTCACCTGCAGGCCGCCGGCCGTGTCGGTGACAAATGTATCGAACCCGGTGGTGTTAAATTGCAGCGTCGTGGCATCGATCTCCAGGCGGTTGGCGCCAGAGCCGATGGCACCGCCGGATGTGAAGGTCATCAGAGGTGCGACGATATCGAGGCCCGCACCATTGGTGGTGATGCCACCGGCACCGGCTGTGAGAATCGCCGTGGCCGCGGTGAGGGTGCCGCCATTGAAGGCGATGACACCACCACTGTTGAAGGTGGCGGTGCCCGTGATGGTGAAGTTGCCCGTGGTGGTGATGCTATCGGCACCCGCACCGGTGTTGATGGTGAGATTCACATTGCCATGAGCACCCGTGCCGCTGGCGAGTGTGATGGTGTCGTTGCCATCAATGCCATCCGTCACGGTATTGATGTTCACCGTGGTGTTATTCCGCAAATGCACGGCCTCGAACGGCACACCATTCGAAGTACCGCTCACCACCAACGCCGCATCCGTGTTGGTGCCGGCATCGAGGCCATCGGCGACATTCACAATGTCATTGCCGTTCGGGAAATTCACATGGGCGACTAGCGCGCCGATAATGTCGACCGGTTCGAGTTGCTGGAAGGTTATGGTGTTCTGACCCACCACGGTAATGGTGCCATCATTATCGAGTGCCGAGACGGTGCCGTCAGCAAGATAGGTGATGGTGTTTGTGCCATCATCATTGATGGAAAGCACATCACCGTGAACACTATTATTGCCGCTGCTCAGCGGCGTATCCTGATCGCCGCCGACATAGAGGATTTGCGGAATGAGGTTGGCATTGGTATTCACAACCATGAGGTCGTCGCCGGCGAGGCCGTTGAAGACGAAGGGAATCGTGCCGACGACGCTCACCGTTGGATTGGCATTGAGTGTGTAGTCATACCCCGTCGCCGTGGGTGTGAGCACAAGCAAGTCACCATTGGCCGTGCCATACACCACCGGCTGACTATTCAACGCCACATCATTGCCATCACCACCCTGATAAGTGATGTAGAGTTGTTGGCCGCCGAGCAGTACCACGGCCCCTTCGGGGAGGCCTGCAAACTGGCCGACCACGGCATCACTTCCATCATTGTTAATAATGATGAATGATTGCTGTGTAGCACCACTGGGGACAAAACTGCCGCTCAGATCTAGCGTAGCACCATTCAACGCGACCGCACCCATGACGTTGGCCTGGTCGTACTGCCCGATACCTGTGCCGTTAATTTGCACGTCGTAGGTGGTAGTCGCCGGAAAGCCGAGCGAGGTGGTGCCGAGAGTGCCGGTGGTCGAGACGATGCTACCAGGTGCGACCGTAGCCGTGCCAGAAATCGACAGTGGGTTCGAGATGATACCGGTACCGCCGAGGGTGCCACCGGTCGTGACTCCGATAGGGCCAGTGCCAGAAGTTGTGCCGTTAATATTCGTACGACCACCGGCGATGGAAACGACACCACCCGTGCTGATTGTTGTGAGACCCGCGACCTCGATAGTGCCACTTCCTGTATGTGTAAGTAAACCTTGGGCCACGGTGAGTGAGGCGACAATAATGGCATTATTCGCACCGACATTGATAATGCCAGAACCGGTTGAGGCGGTGGCGCCCAACAGTGACACGGCACCCAGCGTGCTAGTCGTTACGCCGACGCTCGTTAGTTGGAGCGTGGCCGTGCCGCCGGACCATACGCCGGCCTGCGCGAGGCTGGTGGGGTCGATGATGGGCATACCGTTGTAGTTTCCGGTGAAGTCACCGAAAGCGTAGCGAGTTTCAATTGAACTGCCGCCACCCCCTTCATAAGTTCCGATGATAATATCGTGCACACCGACAGCGAGGTTTACAGTACCGGTGCGTGCAGTCGTGCCCTGGAAGAAGTTGTTATTCACGATGAGAACGCCATCAACATAGACAACGCTGCCATCATCACTGGCGGTACCAAAAGTATAGAGTCCCGACGTCGTCACGTTCATCTTGGTGCGCCAGAGGCCGGACATATTATCCACGCCGGTGCGGCCACCCGCTTCAGCGTTGAACTGGCTCCCATTGTTGCCATTGCTGATGTCGAAAGTGAGTGAATGTGTTAACTGATTGAGAATGACGGGTGTTTGCGTAAGCAACCCAGGTACATCGTTAATAGGATTGAGGAAGGTCTCGGTGGGGTTACCGACGAAGAAGGCTTCGCGGATGGCGTTCGTGTTAAGGTTGACGGTGGGATTTCCGGTGGCAGAACCCGCGGCAAGTGTGGCCCCGCCGGCGATGTTGATGCTGCCGCCGCCGCTTGGTATTGTCCAGAAACCATTCTGTGCGGGTGCGGAAGGATTAATGTCGGTGAAGCCGACGATGGGCCCGCCCTGAAACTGGACGTTGAAGCCGGAACCGCCGCCTGTATCCTCGATGCCAAAGGCGACACGGTACGACTGGCCGCCAGTAAGATTGACACCGACGGGCCCGGCGCTGCCGACACCAACTCGGGTCAGAATATTCTCACCGTTTGAGGCTTCAAAGATCCCATTTTGGTTGAGATCAATCCAAATTATGGCATTGTCGTCGATGCCGAGAAGTTGAAATTGATAAGTCCCTGTGGACGGAGCAGTAAACCGCCCTGTGTAAAAGGCAGTGAATTGATCGTTGAGGCCGGCACCAAAAAAGGTATTGAAGGCACCATCATTGGGGAAATTGAGTGCACCTGAGAGGGTCGTGGAATACGTGTTTGTGTTATTGAGAGCCGGAACGCCATCATTGAAGATGCCGAGGCCGACGGCGTTATACTCGGATGCCTGCAAACCGTTACTGAAACCACTGGGCGTTGTTGCAATCACTGTATCATTTCCTGTCGCGTCGAATGTGCCGCTAGCGACTTCGAGAGTGCCGGCGTTAATGTTCAGGTTTGCACCACCGTATGTCACGGTGCCGGTGCCGGGATCGACGAGCAGACGACCGCCGGTCTGGACGTTGATGATGCCGGCTCCGAGGTTGCCGCTCGCGACGACTCGAGCGACGCCAGTGCCTGAGATATTTACAGTGGCGGCGGATTGTGTGGCGGAGCCGGGGATGCCTGTTCCACCGCCTCCATACGAGCCGTAATAGAGGGTGCCGCCGCTGACATTCACAGTGGTGCCGTTAAGTGCGTTGGGGACGGCCGCGATGAGCAGGCCCCCGCCATTCACGGTGGATGTGACGTTGCCGAGCGCGTTGGGCACATTGGCGACGGCGGTGCCGATGCCGTTCACCGTGAGGCCGCCCGCACCGGCCGGTGTGTTTAACAACAGCACCCCCGAGTTGAGAAAGGTTGTGCCGAGTTGGTTTTGCGGGCCGGTGAGGTTAACAGTGCCAGGAGCGTTGCCGTTACCCATATTCGCGGGGGTGGCGGTGAGCGCGTTCGCACCGGAGACAGTGCTACCGATCGTGAGTGTGCCACCATTGCTCGCTGTCAAGTTCAGATTATCGCTTAGTACGATGTTCCCGCTGACGGAGCCTGTGCCATTATTGGGACGATAGGAAAGGCTCTTGGCTCCCGGATTTCCGGCTTGCACGGTGACGGATCGCCCGATTGTGCCATTGGTGTTCGCGATGGCGAGTGTGGCCGCTGTGTTTGTGGCAGAGGGGTTGAGCAACGCTTGCGAAGGTGCTCCGTTGAAGAACTGTTCGGTGATGGTGGCCGGGGTGCTGATGGTGCCGTTTACGGCTCCAGGAGCGAAGACAGTCATGGCACCATAGCCAATATTGCCGCTGCCGAAGCGGGCTTCCATGGACGCACCGCCGCCACCCTGGTAGAAGCCAATGGCATAGTCGTAGACACCGGTGTTCAGTGTCGCGGTGCCGGTGCGCGTTGTGGGGCCCTGGAAGAAATTGTTATCAACGACACGTTCGTTGCTGCTATAAACACCATCTTGATTCAAGTCGATGAAGATGGCACTGCCATCGTCGCTGGTGGTGCCGAAAGCATACTGGCCGGCGGCGCTAACATTGAATTGGCCCGTCCAAAGTGCGGAATAATTTACGTACTGTCCCTGGCCAACGTCGAACGTCAGCACGTTGCCGGATTCGGTGTTCATAGCCGCACTGTTCGGGAAGGCCAGCGGGATCGTCAAGGTTTTCGTGACGACCGGTGTCAGGTCGAATATGGGGTAATGAGCGCTGGCATCGCCGAGCACAATTGGTGTGGTCGAATTGCCGAAAGCTCCGTTCGCTCCACTGGGAGCGTTCGTGCCGGCGGCGAGAGTGCCGCTCAGCACCGTGGTTGTGCCGGTGTAGGTATTAGCACTGGTGAGTATGAGGGTGCCGGTTCCGTCCATCACGAGGTTGAAACTACCGATGCCGAGGGTGCCGCCGAAGGTGTTGTTGCCGCCGGTGCGAAGCGTCAGCGTGGGTGTTCCGGGTCCGGTGTTGATGACGGCATTGCCACTCCCGCCGCCACTTGTCATGAGATCCGCCAGCGTCTGACTCTGGCCATTCAGATCGAGAATGCCGCTATTCGCTCCGCTGCCTAGCGTCACAACCGTGCTGGTGGGTAGGCGGTTGGCTCCGCTGGTCAGTTGAATCGTGCCATTCTGAATGGCGGTGGAACCGGTATACGAATTGGCACCGCTGAGGGTTTGCGTGCCCGTGCCGACCTTGGTGAGGTTATTGCTACCCGAAATCACACCACTGAATGTGGTGCTCGTGTTCGCCGTGCCGGTGGTGAGTGCCCCGGCCGCGGTCATGACGACGCTGCCGACTCCGGCGAGCGACCCGATGGTGAGATTCGTGGTGCTGATGGGATACGAGAGCAAACTTTGCGGCAAGCGCTGGAGCGTTTCCAGGCCGCTGCCTGCGGGGCCTTGCACATTGGCGAACAGGCCATAGCCGCCGCCGCCCTGGTAGAAGGCGAGGACGATGCTGTGTGACCCAGCCGCGAGGTTAATCGAACCATTGCGTGTGGTGACGCCCTGGAAAAAGTTGTTATTCACAACGGTGACGCCATCAATGAATAACATGCTGCCATCGTCGCTAGCCGTCTCAAAATAATAATTCCCGGCTACGGGTGCCGTGAAAATGCCATTCCAACGCACTTCGAAGTTCGAGGCACCCGAGTTGTATGGGGCCGGGAAGAGCGAACCGTTTGTGGCGAAATCAAATGTTGGCGGCGAGTTCGGTAGTATCGTGGTGGTGAGTTGGACCGTCTGCCCGGTGAGATGGGCATTGAGAGCGCCAAGACTGGCGAAATTGGGATTTTGGTTGCCAACATTTGCTGGGCCAATGTTGTAATACTCGCCGATGATGCCGACGGCCGTCGTGCCGGTGATTTGCACGGTGGCGGCGGCAGCGACCGTGACAGCACTATTCACACCGAGAGCGGAACCATTCGAGGCATTGACAATCCCGGCATTGATGTTTGTTGCACCGGTGTAGACATTTGTTCCCGAAAGTGTGAGCGAGCCTGTGCCGTTCTTGGTGAAGCCGCCGGCACCGCTGATGGCTCCGCCAAGCGTGCTGGAAAGCCCGGTGTTGCTTATCGTCAGGCCCGTGCCAGTGCTGATGGTACCGGCGAGTGAGGAATTCACTTTCGCGGTGTTAATGTTCACGCCGCCGCTGAATGCTGTGGCAGCGTTGACATTCACAACGTCAGCGTTGGCTCCCGTAATAATGGTGAGATTCGCATTATTATGTGCGTTGTTCGCCGAGTTGATGGTGATGGAATCGTTGCCATCGGTGCCGCCGGTGACGGTGTCGATGATGAGTGAAGTTGTGCCGCGCACGTGGGGCGATTCGAAGGGGACGCCGCCGCTGCTTCCGGTGATGACCAGTGCATCATTCCCGCCCACGATGGTGGTGCCGTTGGTGATATTCACGATATCGTCGGCACCGGGCAAATTGAGTGTGAAGGTGCCGCCCACCACGTCGTAATCAATCGGCTCCAGGCCGGTGAAGTTGATGGTGCTGCCGCCAATGGCGATGGTACCATTGCCGAAGGTGGTGGCGCTCGGTGTGTATGTCGCGACCAAGCCGGTGCCGACGATGCGGAGGACATCGCCGGGGCCGCTGGTGGGGTTGCCACCATTAAAGGTGATGCCGCCGCTGGGCATCGCGTTACCTGTCGAAAAATCAACGGTGAGGGCATCGACGTCATTAGATCCATCGATTGTGATGCTGGTGGTCGTGGCGGGAAGCAGCGCCACGGACACGCCATTCACGGTCACCTCATAGTTGCCGCCGGTATTCTTGACGACAAATGCATCTGGTGTTCCATCATTCGCTTTGCCCGGTGCAAGGTCATTGGCGTTAATGGAGCCATCGAAGAAATAATTGTAACCGGCTTGAACGTTCGCGTAGTGTGCAGCCACTTCCGTCGAGCTCAGTGCAGCACTATAAATGGCCACTTCATCAATGCGATTCGTGAATGGTTCTCCACCTGTGGGTGAGATGTTGCCGATGGCCGCCGTGGCCCCACCGCCACTCGTAATGCTTCCGCTTTCCGTCACCGTGAAACGAAGTGTTCCATTGATATAGATGGCTTTCACACCACTGACAGAATCATAGGTCGCGACGACATGGTCCGGAGTTGCATCGGTCATCTCCGCCAGTGTTGGTCGGCCGGAAACACCATCGAGCGGCATGTCCAGTTCGCGGTAGACACCGCCCACATTCATTCCGAACGAAAGTACCGGCCCTGCAACTACAGCGGGATTCGCACTGCCACCGAAGGAATCGTTCTGAAATGAAAGAAGGATGCGGTTGCCGCCATCTTCCTTGCGGAAGATCTCATCGTAATTCAGGAATGCCCCGTCCCAGCCCGATTGAATGACAGCTTCGATGGTGATGCCCGTGGTGAAGCTGAAGTTGGCAGTACCAACAC
The DNA here is from genome assembly GCA_041750275.1 of Gemmataceae bacterium. GTDB lineage: Bacteria > Planctomycetota > Planctomycetia > Gemmatales > Gemmataceae > JBGSZR01. The sequence continues at coordinate 7,544 of JBGSZR010000127.1, read as the reverse complement.
TCACGCTGTCGCCACCGAAGTTATTGAAATTGGCAGCACCGGCCCCCACCAATCCCGAGGCGCGTGAAGCTGTATTTGTGAAGGATCCACTATTAGCAGGTGTGATTTTGTTGCCCGCCGTCGCCGTACCGCTTGAGGCCTCGTCGAAGTTCCAGAAGTGCACGAGGCTGGCAGGATATGTCGCCGGCACCACGCGATCCTCCAGCAACTCGATCTGTAGGCCCAATATGCCCAGTGCTTTGCGGATGGGCTTCACCTTGCGGTTGCGGAACGCGTTGGTGAACAGATCGCGGATTGATTTCTTGGCGGACATGGGGCGGCCTCGGGAGAAAAGGCGGAGAATTTGGATTAATGGATATAGGCAGACCGAACCGGTCTGCGGCTGCGGTGCGGCATATCGCTGTTTTCATATGGCAGTTGCGACCGGGCCATCCTGGCACGGTTCGTGGGTGCGGGCGGCGCTCCCCACACATCGGGATTGAACGTTTACAGCAAGACGCGAACTCAGGCGGTCAAGGAGAGATAGGAATAATAATGCGTCTAATCGCGGAAGGATGCAAAGCGAAATGCACAAAAGTTAGAAATTCTTCAAGTCGGGCAATCGACACAACTCGCGGTGCAGGCACAATCGAAAAAGTCGGTTTCCGATTGAAGGCTCGCGAAATGACTCTTTCTGACGTTTACCGCCAGTGGACTGGAAAGAACTCGACAATAAAAAAACTGTCAAGCTCGCCTGATCCCAGCGGCCGCGAGATGCTGTCAACGGCTCGTCCATCCTCACGTCCGACGCTCCTCCGGGCCACGCGAACCGCTCACATGCAATCCCAGGTGAGCTCGATTCACACACGACTCAGTTCGTCGCGGCGAACAAATCAAATGCTCATCGAGATGCACACGTGCTAGCCTTGCTGCTGCGTCGCACCTCGTTGCGCCGACTCGTTTAACATTGCCGCCGATTCTCGGTCGATATAGAGCGTCTGCGACGGATAGGCCATCCCGATCCCTTGCTCGCGGAACTGATGCAACAGGGTGAGATTGATGGCCTGCTGAATATCCATGTACAAATTATAATCGGCCGAGAGGACGTGATAAACAACTTCGAATTGCAAAGCCGAGTCGCCAAACAATTGAAAATGTGCCCGATCGAAACGAGTGTGCTCCTGTTCCTCGATGATCTGCTTCACCATCGTCGGAATCCGCTCTAACTTGAACGTGTCAGTAGAATAGAGCACGCCAAAACCGAACACGACGCGCCGTTCCTGCATACGTTTGTAGTTGCGGATCCGGCTACCTAGCAAGTCCGAGTTCGCGATCACGATCTGCTCACCGCCCAGGCTGCGGATGCGGGTTGTCTTGATCCCGATGTTTTCAACACTGCCCATGTAATCGCCCGTGATGATGAAGTCCCCAACTTCGAATGGTCGATCGAGGACAATCGCCACGGAGCAGAACACGTCAGAGAGAATCTGCTGCAGTGCAAAGGCGACGGCGATGCCACCCACCCCGAGACCGGCGAGGAGCGGTGTGATCTCGATGTGGAATGCAGACAGGATGAGCAACCCGACGATGCCCCAAACGAATACGAGGCCGAACCAGCGGACGACCCCGGCCGACGAGCGCCGAGTTGGTTCGCTTCCTCCGGCCGCCCGAAAGCCGCGGGAGAGAACTACATCAATCACGCCCGTGCCCCAGGAGCCGAATTGCAGAAACAGCAACACGAGTGCCAGGGAACGGAGATGGGCGGCCATCGTTGAGCCGCCTTCGAATGTGCCGCAGAACAGCGCCAGGAACAGCGCGGCACCCAATGCTCCATACCAGCGCGTGCGTTTCAGAACGCCGACCGCATAGTCATCGTAGGGAAGCGTGGACCTCTCTGCGGTCCGCTGAAGGCGCGACAGGACCACAGCCGCGACCAGACGGAGCAGCAGGAACAGGCCAACGGTAATCGCAATGAAGAGCGCCCACTGCTGCAGCGGGACACCGAGCATGGTCCGGGCAAGAGCCACTTTCAGTGATTCCCAGGCATCATTCATCATTGTCCTCCATTCGGCTCGGTGACTGCGGCAGACTTGTCTCAGAGATCATCATCGTTGAGATGGACAGTCGCTGAGGCGCACAGAGGGACTGCACACGAGAACCAATGGTTGATTGGTCCGGCATGCAGACCAAGGGCATTCTGACGGTTGCAGGAGAAATGGCCAGTCTGCGTGCGAATCCGAAAGCAGATCTCGCTAATCTGCGTCGAGGCCCAATCGACACGTAAGATGTGGTGAAAGTCGAAGTCAAGCCAATACTGTTCGGCACGTCATTTTCTTGGGCTCATCCGAGGAGAATGTACTTGGCTCGGTGTATCGCGTAGATGCGGAGTTGGAAGAACTCGTGGTCGCGGTTCCCGGTAGCTGTTGGCCAGGCGTTCAAGGTTGTTGATTTTGTTGTTTAGGCCTTCCAGCGGTCCGGTCGAGATCGGACCGCGGTGGTAGTTCAAGAGTCCATCTCGGTGGAGTTGGAAGGAGCGCGCCATCTTTTGCAAAACCGAGGCCTCCAACGCCTCGGTCCGGCAGCTCCAGTCGTCCACGAAGCGGGCGTCCGGCAATCATGACACGCCCGCCTTTCCAGCCTTTTTGCGGCCCGGACTTGCGGCTTTCGAGGCGATTTCGCATTCGATCGATGATCGCCGGATACCATCCGGAATGCTCGACAATGCCTATTTCTTGAACGGCAGGGTGTACAGGTAAATCGGGCGTTCCACGTCGTCGTCCGTCGAGGAGAACTTCACGACCCTGTCGGGCTTCACGCCAGGGATGGCGAAGGCGTGGGAGACGATTCGCGAGCCAGGCTTCATCCGTTCCAGTTGAGGCACGAGCTTGCCGTTGAGCGTGGTGCCGACGTAAAGCGTCACGACGGAGTACGGCGTGAGATCGACTTCGAGCATGTCGCCTTTGTGAACCAGCACGAGTTTCTCGACGCCCGCCTTCTCGATCGCGGCCTGCGACATCTTGACACATTCGGGATCGAGGTCGTAGCCCACGGCCTTGGAGCCGTGTTTTTTCGCGGCAGCGACCAGGATGCGACCATCACCGCAGCCGAGGTCCACGAGCGTGTCGCCCTTTGTGACCTTGGCGAGATCCAGCATCGCGTCCACGACATCGTCGGGCGTGGGCACGAAGATGATCGCGGGTTTGCCCTTCGGCTCGCGGTCGGGCTTCCGCAAGTCGTAACAGGCGAGCACGTGTTGATCGCGGAGATAGAGGCAGCCGTTGGCCACGACGGGAAACGTCCACGTCGGATCATTCGCCACGGGTTTAACCTTGAACTCGCCGCGACGGACATACGTGCCTACGGGGGTGATCTCCGTGAGCGTGGTTACCCCGTTGCCGTTGCGGTGAATGAGCTTGCCATCCGCGGCAGTCATCGTGATGCGGCTCGTCGGCACGACCTTGCCCGAGGACTCGAGCAGCTTGCCGGTCTTCCATTCGATGCTCAGGCCGTTGGCGGCGTGGGCATTCGATCCGATTCGCACGGAACTGCCGATCCACTGATCGAAGCGGAGTTCCTTGATGCGATAAAGTTCCTTCACGGTGAACGCGTCGCCATCCTTCGTCACCTTCAGCAGAGCCCCGCCGACGCCCCAGCCGCACGACGCGAACACCTCGTCGCCATCGACCAGGATCGTGTGAACGTTACCCATCGTGGAACTGATGGGCGAGTAACTCCAGAGGAGTTTCCCGTCCTTGGCGGCGATGCCGACCACGCCACTTTCGAGTTGATGGACGTACTGCCGCACGCCGTCGATTTCCACGGCGACGATCCCGCCATAGGTGCCGCGATTGGACGTGGGAACGACACACTTCCAGATCACGTCGCCGGTCTTCTTGTCGAGTGCGACGATGGCAGCGTCTCTTGCCCCAGGCGTGCAGATGAGGCGATCGCCATCCACGAGCGGAAAGTCGCAGTATCCCCACGGACCTGGCTTGCCGCCGAAGTCCTTCACGTAGTCTTTCCGCCACAGTGGCTTGCCGTCCGTGACGGAAGCGCAGATGAGTTCGCCGCGGGCCGTGAAGCAGTAGACGCGTTCGCTATCCACTGTGGGTGTGCGCTGGCTGAGCCAGCGCATGACGGATTGCTCCTTCACGGCTGGCCCGATGGGTTCGCTCCAGAGGAGTTTGCCGGTCTTCTCGTCGAGTGTGGTCAGGTGTTCGTTGTCGTCCTTGTATCCGAGAACGAAGATCTTGCCGCCCGCGACGGCGACGGAAGGCACACCTGCTCCGAGGCCTTCCGACTTCCAGAGCAGCGGCGGGCCGTTCTCCGGCCACTTCTCCAGCAGGTCGGTCTCCTTCGAGACGTTGGTGCGCTCCGGTCCGCGCCACTGCGGCCAGTCCGCGGCCGCGGCAGTCAGCGCACTTGCAACGATCCCTACCAGAGCCGAGCAGGAGCGAATCATGGCTGGGCCTCACTTCGGGGTGCGGATGGCGTAAAGGGTTTGTTCGGTCGTGATGTATAGCGTGCCGTTGGCGAAGATCGGCCCGGGCCGGATCGAATGCTCGCACTCGATTTTCGCGAGCCGCTTCAACTCCTTGCCGTGTGCGAACACGAACAGATAGCACCCCCCGTACGTACCGACAATCACTTTCCCATCGACCCAGAGCGGTTGGCCCAGAAGAATATCTTTGGTGTCCTCGTACCAATACAGCCTGCCTGTCTTGGCGTCGAAGCAATAGAAGTAGCCGCCAAGTTCGGCGGCGTACACGAGCCCGTCGTGAACGGTGACGTTGGCGACCGTGCGGCCGTAGTAGAAGTCGCGGTAGTCGCGCAAGCGGTCGAGAGTAACCGTAGTCCCATCCTTTTTCTTTCTCGTGACCAACACCCTCGGCGCATCGTCGGGAACCTTCTCCGGCGTGTACCACACCACGCCGGAGTTCGGGTTCGGTTTGCCCTTCATCGGGCCGTCGTCCAACTCACGGCTCACGTCGCCGTCCTTCGTCGGGTCGATGCAGTAAAGCGCGCCGATGCCGTTGGCGGCTTCGAGCTGCTGGCCGCTGGCGATGTAGATGCGGTTGTCGTACAGCACGGGCGAAGCGACGATGTAGTTGCGAACGCCGGTACCGCCCAATTCGTATGGCGGGGCAGTCTTCTCGTTCAGTTCGCATTTCCAGAGCAAGGCACCGGTCATCGGGTTGAAGCTACGGAGCCAGCCGTCGCCCTGGCCGACGATGACCTGCGGCCGACCGTTCACCTCGCAGACGAGCGGACTGGAAATCTGGTGTTCCATGATGTTCTTGCCTGGAGATCTGTCCGACCAGAGCAACTTGCCCGTCGCCTTCTCCAAACAGATCAAACTCGGGGCGTCGGGGCTGGGAATTTTGATGTGATCTTCAGCGACACCGTTGTGCGTCACGACGTAAAGGTTCTCCCGCCACCCGGCGATGGACGCCGCCGAACCACCTTGCATCAGCGGCAGGTGCGAGAAGACCTTCAGTTCCTTCCGCATATCGTACTTCCACACTTCGGTCGGCGTGCCCTCTCCCGTCTTCAGCCGCGAGATATCGAAGCACAAAACCTCGTTGCGGTTGTTGGTAAACCACAGACGGTTTCCCTCTACGAACGGTGCGGACCCGAGTGCGGATTGCGCGAAGTCCTCGACCCAGTTGCCACTCCTGAGACGCGGCGTGCGGTGCCGCCAGAGCGGCTTGCCGTCCGATTCGCGGAAGCACATCAGTACACCGCCATCCCATTCCTTGCTCGGAATCTTCTCGTCCTCGGGGTGTCGGGCATTGGTGCCGCACCAGATCAGGCCATCGGATACGACGGGTGGAATCACGGTGCGGAAGCCGAGTTCGGCTTTCCAGGCGACGTTCCGGGCCGGGACCGCCGGCACGTCGCCGTCTCTCGCGTCGAGCGGGAGCTGGAAGTCGAGCGAGACGCCCTTCTCCAAGCTCACGGCGTTGTGGGTGGAGTCGCGGCCCCACTGCGGCCAGTCGGCGGCTGGGGCGATGCCGCACGGTGTGGTGGCGAGCAGGAATAGCGCCAAACGAATCATGGGCGGTCTCTTTTCGGTGTGCGGATGGCGTAAAGCGTGGTGTCGGTCGTGACGTAAAGCGTGCGGTTGGCATAGACCAGTCCGGCGCGGATCTGCTCGTCGCATTCGATCTTGGCAAGCCGCTTCAATTCCTTGCCGTGGGCGTAGACGTTCACCGAACCCAGCCAGTTACCGACGAACACCTTGCCGTCCGCGACCAGCGGTTGACCTGTGATCTGATCCTTCGTGTCATCCACCCAGTAGAGCTTTCCGGTCTTCGCGTCGAAGCAGTAAACAAACCCCTGGACATCGCCGGCATAGACAAGTCCGCCGTGAGCCGTGACGCTGCCGAAACAACGGCAGAAGAAGATATTACGATCGCGGAGCAGGTCGCGCTTCCTCATCGGGCCGACCATGATTCGCGGCGCATCGTCCGGAACGGTCCGTGGCGTGAACCACGGTACGGCGCGGTTGGGGTTCGGCACGTACTTGTTCGGCCAAGTGACGATCTCAGGGCTGATGTCGCCGTCCTTCATGGGATCGACGCAGAACAGTGCCCCGGCCCCACCACCGTGCTCGATGTCGTTCCCGAGCGGAACGTAGACGCGATTGTCGTACAGGATGGGTGTGGCGACGATGTAATTGCGTGTGCCGGTGCCGCTGAGGTCGTAGAAGCTGTCCTTCGGATTGAGGTCACATTTCCACAGAACCTTTCCCGTTTCTGTGTCGAACCCGCGGAGCCAGCCGTCGCCCTGTGCCATGACGACCATCTTCCGGCCCTTCACTTCGCACACCAGCGGGCTGGAAATCTGGCAGTGCATGATGTTCTTGCCGGGCGAGTGATCGGACCAGAGCAGCTTGCCCGTCCGCTTGTGGAGGCAGATCAAGCTCGGGGCGTTCGGGTTGGGGATGTTGATGTGCGATTCATCGACGCCGTTGTGGGTGACGACGAACAACCGGTCCTTGTCGCCGGCAATGGACGCTGCCATGCCTCCGGACATGAGTGGCTTGTGGGCGTAGACACCGAGAGACTTGCGCGTGTCGTAGATGCCGATCTCCCGCGGCATTCCCGTGCCGGACTTGAGTGCGGAGATATCGTAGAAGACCACTTCGTTGCGATTGTTCATCACCCACATTCGGTTGCCCTCGATGAGAGGAACCGAGCCGAGCGACGACTGCGGAAAGTCCTCGACCCAGGATGTTTTCAATCGCGGCGTGCGATTGCGCCAGAGCAGTTTGCCGTCGGACTCGCTGAGGCAGAGGAGGATGCCGCCATCCCAGGTCTTGCTGGCAGCCTTCTCGTCGTCCGGGTGTCGAGCGTTGGTGCCGATCCAGACAAGGCCATCGGAAATGATGGGCGGGATCACGGTGCGATTGCCGAGTTCCGCTGCCCAGGCAATGTTCTTGCTCGGTTGCTTGGACGTGCCGTCCTCGTTCTTCAGTGCGAACTGGAAGTCGAGCGAAACGCCCGTCTCGGGGCTGACGGCGTTGTGCGTGGCATCGCGGCCCCACTGCGGCCAGTCGGCGG
>JBGSZR010000126.1:0-10744 GCA_041750275.1 Gemmataceae bacterium | reverse complement strand
CCGTCACGCGCGATTCGCAGTGTTGGAAGTGCCATCAACGCATGGACGATCTCGGCCTGCCCTTCGAAAATTTCGACCACTATGGCCGCTTCCGCACCACGGAAACCGTGCTCGACCCCGAGGCCACTGCGAAGAACCTGGACAAAAAGGGCCAGCCGCTCGGCCCCGTCACGCGTGAAGTGGAACTGAACAGCACCGGCCGCATTACCTTCAGCGGCGAACCGCAACTCGAAGGTGAAGTGAAGGATCCGCGCGAGTTGCTTCACAAGCTCGCTGGCTCGGAGCGCGTTCGCCAGGTTTTCGTCCGTCACGCCTTCCGCTACTACATGGGCCGCAACGAAACGCTCCGCGATGCCCGCACATTACAAGCCGCGGATCGGGCCTACGTCGAGAGCGGCGGCAGCTACAAGGCGCTCGTGGTGTCGCTGCTCACGAGCGACTCCTTCGTGTATCGCTCGGCAAAGTAATCAAGGCGAGCATGCTGTTCATTCCCCCCAATAGAAGCAATGTGTATCCGGGATTCGCAACTCGATTGCCGATTGAACAGCCCGCTCACGCAGACCGCTCGCCTGCACTCAATCATGCTCGAAATCATAATCGGAGTTCTCCATGCACCTGGAATCCACGCGTCGTGAAATGCTCAAGCTGGCGGGCTACAGCACAAGCGCCGCCGTGCTCGCGCCGATCCTGAGCCAACTCGCAGCCCATGCGGCCGGGGAGGCACCTGCGGTGGCCCGCAAGCGCATCGTCTTCGTGGTGCAGAGCAACGGCATGATGCCGCAGCACCTGATTCCGTCCGGAGTGCAGCGGCCCAAGAATGGAAAATGCACGAACGAGAAGCTCGAAGAAGTGAGCCTCGCGGGCCGGGATCTGCACGAAGCCATCACGCCGCTGAAGCCCTTCCAGGATCGACTAGCGCTCGTGCTCGGGCTCTCCGGCCGCATCGCCCTTTCAGATCACTCTGGCAACCACGGTGCACTGGGTTGCTATCCCGCCAACAAGGGCCCGCTCGCCCAGACCATCGATTGTGCCCTGGGGGAACTCAACCCCGGCATCATCCCGAACATCGGCCTCGGCATCATGGATCGGCTTGATTCGACCATGAATTATCAGCTATCCGCCGCGGGACCGGGCAAGACCAATCCCATTCAGTGCTCGCCCGAACAGGCCTTCAAGAGTCTGTTCGGTAGCGTCGCCGGCGGCAATAGTCGGGCCCAGTTCGATCGCCGCACTAACCTGCTCGACTTCATGGCGGATGATGTGAAGCGCAGCCGCGACGGACTTGCCGCCGAGGAGCGGGCCAAGTTCGATCAGTATCTCGAATCGTTCGAGAACCTCCGCGATCGTCAGGCCAAGATCGACGCCATCAAGGACGATCTCGCTGCTCGCGCCCCGAAGCTGGATGCCCACTTCAAGAACCCGACTGAATGCAAGCGGCTCGAGGCCCAGTTTGAAATCGCCGCGGCTTCGCTCATCACGGGCCTCACGAATGTGGTGGCGCTTGCCTCGGGCGGGGGCGGCCAGCAGTACATTGCCTTCCCCGATCTCGGCATCCCCATCGGCGGCCATGCCTATGGCCACGGCGGCGGCGTCCCCGGCGGGATGAATGCCCAGCAATGCTTCACCACCGTCCGCCAATACCACTGCAAGCTCATCGCCGGCCTCGCCCAGAAACTGCAAAGCGTGAAGGAAGGCGATGGCACGATGCTCGACAACACGCTGATCGTTTACCTCAGCGATTCCGGTGATGGCCACCACCCGCAATTGCACGAATGGCCTGTCGTGCTCCTCGGCGATCTCGGCGGCAAGCTCAAGACCCGCGGCCGCTTCCTGCAGTTCCCGGCTTATGCCACCAAGGAGCACCGCACGATGGCGAATCTGTACCTCACATTCTTGCACGCTATCGGCAAACCGCGCGACAGCTTCGGCGTCCCGGATCCGGGTTTGAAGCATGTCGACCAGACGGGGCCGCTCCCGGAATTGTTGGCGTGAAATCAAGGCGAATGTGAGTGAACAGTGCCCTCACGGGCACCGCTCGCCATCGCGATGAACAGTGCCCTCACGGGCACCGCTCGCCTGATTTCTCACGGCCCGACCACGATGGTGTGCGGTCGTGAAGTGCGGACAGGATCGCCCGCTTGCTCCACCGTGGCGAACAGGGCGTGGATGCCAGGATTTAGCTTCACCTCGAAGCTCCACGGTGCTTTGCTTCGTTCACCCAGTTGCTGCTCGCCATCCCACAGCACCACCTTTTGTGGCATCAACGCTGAAGCGAGAGTCAGTTTCACCGTCACGGGTTTGGTGGTCGAATGCCGTGCAAAGGCCTGACCATCGCCAAGGCCCGTGGCTCGTTAATTGTGATGGACTTGCTGGCTCCCACGAATGCCTGCCACACGGCCGCGACGCGTTGCGATGGGAACCAACATGCTTTTTGACGATCGCCCTTGAAGTCCGCATACGCCGCAATGGCAGGGCGTGTGCCGTCCTTGCTCCAGGTGCTGCTGTCGCCGAGCCAGCCGGATTCGAGGGAAATCTCCTTCAACTTCACGGGCTGATCGGGGTTGGCATTCGCGCTCACGCGCTTCGCAATGACATCGTCGAAGAAGGCGAAGGCGAGGTTGTTGGCCTGGCCGAATTCGTGCTTGCGGTTCCACTGTGGTGCCAACGCCCAGCGAGCGCCCTGCTTGCGGGCGAGCGGGAACTTGTCCAGCAGTTTCGTCATCTGGGCTCCGTCCTTCTCACCGAAGATGGTGATCACGGGAATGTGCCGCGAGGCCTCACTTTCGGGGCCCACTTCCAGGCAGACGGGTGCAATTGCAATGGTGCGTTCAGGCATCAGTTCGCCGAGTTGCATGCTCATGCCGCCTCCGCGAGACATGCCCAGAAAGCAGAAGGGGACGTGGGCCAGTTCGGGATGACCGGACGTTTTGGCGAGTTCCGTGAGGGCAGCGGAAAGGAGCGCGAACTCGACCTTCTTAACGGCGTCGAAGTCGGTTTGCACATAGGCGAATTGCCAGTTGCGACACGCGGCCTGCCAGTGCTTGCTGACGGCTTCGTCCCGGGAGAAGGGATTGCACACCGCACCGCGGACCGTCTTCACACCTTCGGGAATCCAGACGCTGAAGTAGACTTTATCCTTCGATCCACCGAGCACGGGCTCGCGGGAGCGGGCCACCTTGAGCGGCAGCTCCGTGCGAACGGTGGTGTCCGCGGCAGGAACGAGGGTGGCAAAAAGCAGCAGCCCCGCGAAGAGACCGGCGGCGGTTCCAAATCGAAGCATATCCGCTCCAGGAGTGAATGGTTTCAGGCGGTGTTCAGCATGTGGGCATAAGCAGAACTCCGTTTGGAGTGTGAGTCAGACGAGATTCCCGGAATTGGTTCCACCAGGACACAATGCCGCAACAGCCTACAGATCAACGTGCTTCCAGATTCTGGGCATCATTCCGATGCTTCCGATCGAGGGGGGTGCGGAAGGCGATCGGAAACAATGAGAATGGGCTGCTCGCTGTCTGGAGGAGATTCCTGCGGGGTTCATGGGAATGCAATAGCTTGAGTGAGGAATCGAGCCGCCATCGTTCACCGAGATTGCGGGAATGGGCTGGACCAATCCGAAAGAGGGTTCGACGACGCCCGATGCGGATGCCATCGTTCGCACGGTGCTGGCCGGCGAGACGAACGCCTTTGCCGAGCTGGTGCAGATGTACGAAGTGGAACTGTGGCGGATAGCAGTGCTCATGCTGCGCGATCGCGGGGCCACGGAGAACCTCGTGCAGCAGGCGTTCCTCGATGCGTACCTGCATCTGGATCAGTACCGCCTCGGCACGGATTTCGGAGCCTGGATTCGCACCCTGGCTCGCAACCGCCTCCGCAAGGAACTCCGCACCGCTTCACGCGAAGATCGGCGGCTGCGAACCTATCGCGATCAACTCGCCGAGCGACTGCGTAGTGAAGCGCCGGATCGCAACGATGATGGCGACCTGTATATTGCTGCACTGCGAGGCTGCCGCGAGGAGTTGCCCGAGCGTGAGGCGAAGCTGGTGCAACTGCGATACGAAAAAGGGCTGTCGTTCGAATCGATCGCCGATCGGCAGGGACAGACGCCGGAAGCGGTGCAGCGGATGATTTCCCGCATCCGCTTGCGCCTGCGGTCCTGCATTGAAGGAAAGCTGAGCACACCATGAACGACATCGACACACTCACCGAACGCCTGATCGACGGCACGCTCGGCGACAGTGAGGCTGCCGATCTCGAAACGATCCTGGCCGATAGTGCCGAGGCACGCACGCGTCATCTCACACTGCTGAATCTGGAAGCGGCACTCCGTGGGCTTCGCACCGATTTGAACCTTGGCGAGAACGTTCTGGCTCACATCGTGGCGAGTCGGATCGAACGCACGACGGCGGCAGTGATGGCGGAGATCGCGGACCAGCCACAACCTCGTTGGCAGCGCCGCCCAGCGCGACACCGCGTGTTGTGGGTTGCGATCGCGAGTATAGCGGCGCTGGTGCTGGTGGCGTTTTGGATAGCCCGACCGAATCCGGTTTCCCCCGAACCCAACCTGCTGTTGAAACTCGATAGTGCTCGTATCGCTTCCGTGGTCGGGTCTGTCGAGGTCGTCACGTCTGGTGAGCCCGCGGCTGTGCAGGAAGGGGCATTCATTCGCAGCGGTCAGACGATCCGCACCATCGGCGAGGACAGCGCCGTTGTGCTCGAGTTCCCCGATCAGACGCGGGTCGAACTTCATCCGGAAAGCGCGATGCGATTTGCCACAGCCGCGGACGGAACCTCCACACCCCGGCGACTGGTGCTTGAACGTGGCCAACTCAGCGCGACCGTGATTGGCTGCAACACCGTCATCGGGTCACTCGCCGCCGATGTTGTTTCGCAGGATGGCTCCTTCTCCTTGTGGTCCTCCGGCCCCGGTTCCGCCCGCGTCGAGAGTCGCGAGGGCAATGTGCAGGTGGTTCGCAATGAGCCAGGCGAGCCTGTTTCTCTCTCCCCCGGCCGGGCTGCGTTTGTTCGCGACGAGATCACGCCGATCCGCGTGGAATCGCCGTTCCGCGTCGACACCACACCGCGCTTCCGCTTCGAGTTTAACGGAGCGCTGGATGCAGCGTTCACCGCGGATGGGCAGGAAGTGTGGGCCGTCACCGCCAAACAATGGCTGCGCTGGCGTATCTCGGCGAACTGGGATGTTGCACTGATGGAGCGTCAGATGCTGTCCTTCGCCTCGAAGCACGATGGCCCGATGGCGCAACTCTCCTCGGACCGCCGCACCTTGATCGCATCGCGCCTTGATAGAGGTGATGACTCGATCGTCTGCCGCGATATGCCCGGTGGACTGGAACGCATGGTGCTGCCGGTGCAACCGGGTGAACAGCGCACGCTCTGCGTGTCGCCCGATGGCCGCTGGCTGGCCGTCACCAGGCCGAAGCCGAAACCCGCGGTTCGCGTCTGGGATGCCTTCACCGGTGTCGAGCGATTCGCGCACGAACTTGAGAACGCGGCATATTGCATGTGTGCGACACCCGATGGCCGCATGCTCGCGATCGAGATCTCGGACCTGGGCCGCGGCAGCAATAACAAGGTCGTCTTCCTCGATTCGCAAACGGGCGAACGCCGTTTCGCCTTGCCCACGCAGCGCCGCCAGATCACATCTCTCGCCTTCACACGGGATGGCCGCACGATGGCCGCGGGAACGAGCGGTGCCCTGCAAATCTGGGATGTGCCATCGCGCCAGTTACTGCGAACCCTGCAGGGCTTCGAACGCGTAGTCACATGCGTTGCCTTTCAGCCCGGTGGCAAGCTACTCGCAGCCGGGATGCAGGATGGCCAGGTCTGGATCTGGTCCGCCCAGACGGGCCAGCGTGTGCAGGTGCTGGAATGCGGCAATCGTGGCATCCGTGCCCTGGCGTTTAGCCCCGATGGCAAGTCGCTTGTGGTGGCCGCGAACAGTGCCCCGCTTTCACTCTGGGACATCACGCCGGAACCGGCCGAGGGCACCGAGCCCGACGCGTGAATCAGCGGGATGCGTGAACATCAGTTCTTCTTCTTTGGCGGGTTCATCGCAGCTTTGCCCGCTTTCCAGATGTCGACCTCGCCCGTGTTTTTCTGCGGCTCACCCGGCGTGCTGCGGCCCTGTTCCGCATACCCTTCCAACTTCTTTGTGAGCCGCATCACTTCAGCCGCATGCTTATCCTGCAAGTTGGTCTTTTCGCTGATGTCCGCCGTGAGGTCGAAGAGTTGCACCGGCGGCAAATTACTGGCATCGTCCTTGCCGGGCCGTGGTGCACTCCAACCACCGGAACCCGGGCACAAGCACAGCTTCCACTTCCCTTCGCGAATGGCGAAGGAGCCGTTGATCGAATGCATCACGAGTGCTTCACGCTGCGGTTCCTTGTCGTTCGGCTGCCAGGCAGAGCGGAAGGAGAAGCTATCCTCGAACGCGGTGGGCACGCGCTTCACGCCCGCAATGTCCGCACAGGTCGCCGGGATATCGGTGAGGCAGACGAGCCGATCGGATTTGGCCCCCGCCGGCACGTGACCCGGCCAGCGCACGAAGAACGGCACGCGATGGCCGCCCTCGAAAATGTCCGCCTTGTGACCGCGAAAGACGGAGCTGGGGTTGTGGCCCAACTTCAGCAGTTGTGGAAAATCGGCTTGCGGGGAACAGCCGTTGTCGCTGGTGATGATCACGAGCGTGTTGCGGGTGAGCCCGTGCTTTTCCAGTGCCGCGAGCACCTCGCCGATGGCGGCATCGGTGGCCATCACGAAATCGGCGTACGGGTTCAACCCGCTCTTGTCCTGCCATTCCTTCAGCGGCAAGATCGGCGTGTGCGGCGAGGCGAAGGGTAAATAGAGGAAGAACGGCTTCGGTTGTTTCGCGCGTTCACCGATATACGTCACGGCTTTCTTCGTGAGTTCCGGCAACACATCCGCCGCATCGAAGCCCGGTGCGGCCGGCCCCTTGCGACAACGGCCTCCCATCTCACGCCCGAGCATCAGCGGGAAATCGCGGTCCTCGGTGGGGTTCACCGTGACACGATCATTGTGAATGAACGTGTACGGCACCATGTCGAGCGAAGCGGAGATGCCGAAGTATTCATCGAAGCCGACCGAGTTGGGTCCGTTCTTGATGGGTCGATCGTATTGGACGTTGAACACCTGAGCTCGCGGCTCGATGCTCAGTTCGGTCACCTTCTTGTCGGGCTTGAGTTCCCAGTCCATGCCGAGGTGCCACTTACCGACGCAGGCGGTGTGGTAGCCGCGGTTCTTGAGCATCTGGGCAATGGTGAGGCGGTCCGGTTCGATGAGCCGAGGTGAGAGACCGCCAAGCACGCCGTTCTTGAGCTTCGAACGCCAGGCATAGCGGCCTGTGAGCAGCCCATACCGCGTGGGCGAACAGACAGCAGACGGCGTGTGGGCGTCCGTGAAAATCATGCCCTCCGCGGCGAACTTGTCCATCTGCGGTGTTGGAATCTTGCCCTGGGGATTCAGGCACTTCACATCGCCATAGCCCAGATCATCGCAAAGAATCACCACGATATTGGGCGGTGAGGAATCGGAGGCGAACGCTTGCGATGCGAAAGCAAGTGCAACGAGAACGGCAATCATTCGCTTCATGGGAAAGGACTCCGAGTTTCATGCTGGCCCTGGAACCGTGCGGGTGCCCATGATACACCGTGACCTACATTCTCGCATCGGAGATGAATCAGAATGGCGATCTCACCGCTCGCCGGGAAACCGGCTCCGCAGGAATTGCTCATCGATCCCGTGGCACTCATTCGTCAGTACACGGAGCGGCAGCCCGACATGGGCGATGCCCGGCAACGCGTCGCTTTCGGCACAAGCGGGCATCGTGGAACGCCCGGCGATGGCTCCTTCACCGAGGCGCACATTCTCGCGATCACGCAGGCGATCTGCGAATATCGCGTGAAGCAAGGCTACAGCGGCCCGATCATCCTCGGCAAGGATTCGCATGCACTCTCGGCACCTGCGGAGCGCTCGGCGTTGGAAGTGCTTGCCGCGAATGGCGTGGAGGCATTGATCCAGGCGAACGATGGCGTGACGCCGACTCCGGTGGTGTCCCATGCGATTCTCGCGTACAACCGCGGCCGCACGAGTGGGTTCGCCGATGGCATCGTGGTGACACCCTCGCACAACCCGCCCGCCGACGGCGGCTTCAAGTACAACCCGCCGAACGGCGGTCCCGCCGATACGGACGTCACGAGGTGGATCCAGGACCGCGCCAATGAATTGCTGCGCGGTGGCAACCGCGAGGTGAAGCGCGTACCCTTCGCCGATGCCATCAAGGCTTCGACCACGCACGCCACGGATTTCATCACGCCATACGTTGCGGACCTTTCCAGCGTCATCGACATGCAGGCGATCCAGGATGCCAAGTTGAAGCTCGGCGTCGACCCACTTGGTGGTGCCTCGCTGCCGTACTGGGTGCCAATCGCCGAGAAGTACGGCCTTGATCTCACCGTGGTGAACCCGCATCTCGATCCCACATTCGGGTTCATGACCGTCGACCACGACGGCAAGATTCGCATGGATTGCTCAAGCCCCTACGCCATGGCCGGGCTTGTGAAGCTGAAGGACCAGTTCCGCGTTGCATTCGGCAACGATCCCGATTCAGACCGCCACGGCATCGTTACGCCGTCTGCGGGATTGATGAACCCCAATCACTTCCTGGCGGTGGCCATCGATTATCTCATCAGCCATCGCCCTGGCTGGAGCAGCAGTGCGGGCATCGGTAAGACGCTCGTTTCCAGCAGCATGATCGACCGCGTGGTACACGCCCGTGGACGCAAGCTGGTGGAAGTGCCGGTGGGGTTCAAGTGGTTCGCACCGGGGTTGTTCGAGGGGACGATCTGCTTCGGTGGCGAGGAGAGCGCCGGAGCGAGCTTCTTGCGTCACGATGGCACCGTGTGGACCACGGACAAGGATGGCCCGATCATGGACCTGCTCGCCGCGGAGATCACTGCCGTGACAGGCAAAGACCCGGGCGAACACTTTGCGGAACTGGCAGCGAAGTTCGGCATGCCGAGTTACACGCGTATCGATGCCGCGGCAACGCCAGAGCAGAAGGCCAAGCTCTCGAAGCTTGCCCCCGAAAACGTGAGCGCAGCGGAACTGGCCGGCGAACCGATCACCGCGAAACTTACGAAGGCACCAGGTAACGGCGCGGCCGTCGGCGGCTTGAAAGTAGTTTCCGAGGGCGGCTGGTTCGCGGCACGTCCCTCGGGGACAGAAGATGTGTACAAGGTTTATGCTGAGAGCTTCCGCGGACCGGAGCACCTCAATCGGATCGTGAGCGAAGCCCAGACCATCGTGAGTGCCGCTCTCGCGTGAAATTGACGAGCCGGAGCTGTGACCGAGGTTTCAGGTGGGCCCTCGTTCACAGTTCCGGCTCGTGCTCAGGACGCGTTTTCAGCGGGCAGGGTGCAACACGAGGTCGAAGGTGGGTCGCACGGTGCCGTCCTTGAAGGTGACGCCGGTGCGACTCTGGGCGATGCGGTCCGGGTGCGTTTCGTCGCATTCCCACTTGCAGTTCAAGGCCACGATGCCCCACTCGGCGAGTGGCTTCACCTCGCCGGGATCGGAGACGCCATTGCGGTTCACATCGTGCCACAGGGCCAGGCCGGTCAGTTCACCACCTGTGAGCGAACCATCGCCGTTGTCGTCCAGGGCCGCGAGTGCCTGGTAGCCGTTCTCCCAGAAGAGCCAGAATGTGACGTTTCCGAATAGCTGCAAGCCCGAGGTGATTTTGCCCGTGGCCTTCGGATCATGCACGAGCCAGGCGGCATCGCCGTTGATCCAGGTCCATTCCTTCCGCAGCCCGGTACCATCAGCATCGAAGCGAACCGCGGCGTTTCGATCCTCAATCTGCGTGGCGCTCAGTCCCGGACGAAGCGGCACGGCGATGGGCGTGATCGGTCGGGGCAACTGCTTCAGCTTCGCGATGCGATCTTTGAGTTCGGCGATCTCATCCTTGTCCTTCGTCTCGTCGAGCAAGGGGACAAGGTAGCCCGCCGCTTCGGTGGTGAACGTGTGGCCGCCGAGTCCGAGGGCACGCAGGTCCTTTTCTTTGGCCCAGCCTGCCTCGATCACCTTGCGATAGCCCGCGATCGCCGCGTCCTTCTTGCCGGCCTGCTCCTGCGTCCAGGCGAGCCCGAGCAGGATGGTGAGATCGTCCGGTTTGAGCTCCGCGGCCTGGGTGTAAAGCTTGATGGCTCGTTCGAGGTGCTCCCTTGCGGCCTTCAATTTCTTCTCGTCCTCGGTCTTCATGGGTGGGCCGAATGGCACCAGTTTGGGCTCGTACCCAAACCACACCATGGGCGGCCCGTCCTTATCCTTGCCCCGGCCAGAGTAAGTTGGGAGTTCCTCCGACTTGAGCGTGTACGCCATGGCATGAACGCGGGCCAGGTTCACCAGAGCTTTCACATCCTTGGGATCCTTGGCAATCTGCTCCTCGAGATTCTTCGCCAGCCGATCGACTGGCACCTTGACAGCTTCGATGCGCATGTACATCGCGTCGGCGCGGAACGATGTGAACGCGACCGCGGCCAGGGCGAGGACGGCGAGTCCCGTTGAGCGAGCGAGCGTCATGATGAAACCTCCTTCAAGAAAAGGGAACACGCGGATGATACACGCTTTCCTGCGAGCGTGTACACTGTCGGGACCGTTTGGTCGTGTCTCAGTTTGCGAAGTAGGTCAGCCTTTAGAGGCTGACATTCCG
>JBGSZR010000125.1:0-1723 GCA_041750275.1 Gemmataceae bacterium | reverse complement strand
CCATAGCGATCATCCAACACACCCGATGTGATCTCACCGAACGCATCATAAGTGATGGTGTTGGTGACGCTGGCGGAGTTGTCAAGGATCACACGGACGGAGCCTTGTTTATCGCTCAGGTACCAGTCTGCCACGCCGCTGTCGTCGATGCGAGCGATCACCTCGTCGAAGCCGGGGCCGTGCAGGCGACGCATCGTGAGGTCACTGGTGCCATCGAGATCGATGAACACATCGAACTGTTCGTTGCCGATGGGGCGGGGTTTCGCGGTATCCCAGCCATCGTAGGCATAGCGTTCGACGGTGGTGCTGGCACCATCCCAGGCGGCACGTTCGATGCGATTGCCGAGGGCATCGTAGACGTATGTGACCTGCGTGGTGACGCTGCCACCGTCGGTGGCACTGAACGCGGACCCGGTCAGCTGGTTGCGATGATCATAGTCATATTCCCAGGTCTCATCGAATGCCCCCTTGCTCTTCTTGATGACATTGCCTTCAGCATTATAGGTATACGTCCACACACCATCATTGATTGTGCGGTTACCGGTGCCCGTGGCATAGCCAGCGTTGGTGCGATTGCCATTGGCATCATAGCTATAGGTGGCGGAGAGATGTGAGATGTGAGATGGCAAATGCGAATGGATAGGTCAGGGCGGCGGCAGGCTCCCACCACACTCCCAATCGGTGGCCCTGGCCGACCCGATGGGCTTGAACGGGAACGAGTTGCCGCCAAGGACGGGATGGACACAAGAAAGCCGCCCCGATGCCGGGGCGAGACAGTCAGTGGGAGTGGGCCTCAAGCTGCTGCTGACCCGCCGGCGTGATCGAGTACAAGGACGGCGTAGAGTTCTGGCCAGGGGCGGCGGAAATGCACCCCGACTGTTCCAGTTCCCGCAGAGCGGGCATCAAACCGCCCGATACGATTCCTGGGTCCAAGCCCGCTCGGTGCGTCAACGCCCGGTCGATCTGATACCAACTGAACGTCCCGTTGTTGGCGTTGATGATCCCCAGGACGGCAATGTGCAATGGACTCATGTTACCCTCGCTGTTTTGAGTTACGGCCCGACGCTCGGGTGGTATAGCACTCCCGGCCCCTCACGAAGCAGATAGTCCTCCAGCGTGGCGCTGTGCGTGTTGTTCCATA
Organism: Gemmataceae bacterium; assembly: GCA_041750275.1. Lineage (GTDB taxonomy): Bacteria > Planctomycetota > Planctomycetia > Gemmatales > Gemmataceae > JBGSZR01. The sequence goes on along the minus strand of JBGSZR010000125.1, from coordinate 582 downwards.
GCTCACGCATGGCGTCGTCACCCACCGGCTGCCCGGTGCGCCAGCCCAGTCGCCGATACCGGACGAACTCCCGCAACTCATGCGAGTAGAAGTTCAGGTCGGCTTGGGTCGGTTGCAGCCGCCCGCCGGCGATGTCGCGGAGCCGTTGGACCATCCCCTGGTTCGCCGCGTCTGGGCCGAACCGGGCGACGTGCTGCTCGACAACGTCGATCCCACGGGTCGTGATCTTGATGTTGTCTGTCGTAAGCTGGCGAACCGGCCCACCGGCCAAGTTAGGATCGAACTCCCGGCCACTCGCCGGTCCCCTCGCTCCGAGCGGCCTTGTTGGGGCACCATCTACCGGTGCTCTCGACGGTCGACCAGGCGCTTGACCAAATCGCTCAATTCCCCTGGCTGTCAGGAGCATCTGTATCGTGCCAAATAACCCATCATTAATTCGATTGGGCCAGTCAACTGGTTCTGCAGTTAGAGGATCTCGACCGTTTACAGCGCGAACCCATAAATTCAGTCCAGTTAGATCCGCACCAAGAAATCGAATCGTTGTGACAGTACTTGTCCCTCTGGATTCTCCAATATCACGTT
>JBGSZR010000124.1:0-15513 GCA_041750275.1 Gemmataceae bacterium | reverse complement strand
TGACGCCACGCTCGACTGGCAACCCGTGGCTCCACCCCCGCGGCGTGTGCCGGATACATTGCCCATGCCGCTGCCAAAACCGGCCGAACCGCCTCCGGTGAAGCCGACGGAACCGCCGCGTGCGCTGCCGAAGGAGCCGCTCCAGCCGCCACGTTTGTTGCCGGACCCGAAATCGGAACCGAAGGTGCCAGAAGCCGCACCACCGGCAGTGGTTGCACCTGCGGAATGCGAACTGCCGACGGCTCCGCCCGAGTTGATGCTGCACTATAGCCGCCTGCCCGGGAAACACGGCTTCGGCTCGGCGCCGATTCATCTGTCGAGTGATTATCCGTCGGTACACGAGTTGTTTGCGAATCATCGCCGAGCGGGTGGTGCGTTTGCGGAAGCGGGTGAACCGGCGATCGATCGCGTCCGCGTTGCCGGCGAATACTTGCTCTGGTGGGTGAACCCCGCCCAGACGCCCGTGCTCGCCACTACCACGGTTGCCCCCGGAGGCGTGCCGACTCTGGCCATGGGCAATGGCTTTCTCGATGATCCCACGACACGTGTGCTGCTCGGCTCGAACGCCTTCGGCACCGGGCAGCGCCAGGGGTTCCGCGTTCGGGGCAGCGCCTGGCTCGACGACTGCGCCACCTGTGGCATCGATGGCAGTCTCTTTTACCTGGGCCGCAAATCGACGCCCACGCAGTTCTCCTCGCCTGGCAACCCGGTGATCACGCGGCCCTTCTTCTCGCCGAACATCGATCCCACCACGGGACAGGTGATTGGCGAAACGGGTGAGATCGTCGCCTTCCCGAACTTTGCCACCGGCACGCTCTCGGTTCAGGCCACCAGCCTGCTCTGGGGTGCCGATGTAAACGTCAAGAAGAGCCTGTGCCGCGGTTGCGATTATGAAGCCTCCGCCTTCGCGGGATACCGCTTCCTCAGCCTCAGTGAAAGCCTGACGATCACCGAATACATCACCTCGCTGGCGGGCAACCCCATGGATCCGCCCGGCACCCAGGTCGTGGTGCAGGACTCGTTCCGCACGCAGAACTGGTTCAACGGCGGCCAGGTGGGTGTCGCGGGCGAGCGCAGCTGGGGCCGCCTCACGCTCGATGGTCGGGCTTCCCTTGCGCTCGGTGCCACGCACCAGCAGCTTGATATCAATGGCTTCCAGATGCGCGTTCAGCCCGGTGCCACCACGCCAATGGTGTTCCAGGGTGGCTTGCTCGCCGTCGGGCCGAACTTGGGCCGCTTCACACGCGATGTCTTCAGTGTCGTGCCGGAAGTAACCCTGAACCTGGGCTACCGCGTCACGCCGAACTTGAAAGTGTATGGCGGCTATAACTTCCTCTTCTGGTCGAACGTGATTCGGCCGGGCGATCAGATCGACCGCACCATCGACGTGCGCTTCGTGCCGAACCCGCCTCCGGGGATCGCTGCGAGCGGGCAGAATCGGCCCCAGGTGCTATTCGCCCAGTCCGATCTCTGGGTGCAAGGCGTGCAGTTCGGCCTCGAATGGCGCTGGTGAAGTAGTACGGTCTCAAGGTCTTGAAGTGACAGATTCCACGAACAAGTGATCCTGTGCGCGAGCATCGTTCACAGCGAACTCAAATGTGAGCCAGCCCCGATCGGCTGTGTAGAGAGAGTGACGATAGATGAACAAATCAGGATCGTTATAATCGCGCTGCCCACGATATCGGACCGCTTGCTCGCCAAGCTGGTGATAAAGTCGGTTGAGAACCTTGAGCAGCACCGACCGGCTCTTGCACAACTCGCCGAGTCGTTGCGAAACTTGTGGCGAGACGATGACCTTGTACACCGAATCGCCTCCGACAAGTGCTTGCAAAACAAGGATGGGTTAGTTGCCGCCTAGCTGATTGATCAAGTCCTCGATCGGTTTCCCTTCGTTGCGATCAAAGGCCTTTCGCGAATCTGTAACCATCGACCGATCGACGGGATGCGGCTCTTGAGCACTCCACGGCCAGCGATCCAGGAGGTTTTCCTTCAGAACCTTCCAGTTGTTGATCTCGTTGACAAGCCGCGCGGCCAAATCGGGAAGGCGTTGAACGAGAATCGCACCCATGCCGGCATGAAGCTCGATCAACGTGGGTTGCAACTTCTCGTGCATTGCTGCAATCTGCTTCCCAATTTCATCGGACTCCTCATCGGGCTCGATTGGCTCGTCTTCGAGCGACACCATCGCCTTGTGGAGCCCTGCCACGGCACGCTGCGACCACTCGAGCCGCTTTTCGACCTCTTCTCGAACGGTGTGCTCAACCGCAGCAAAAACCGATTCGACCGAAGACTTGATCAGCGCCACATCGTTGTAATTCACTGCGGCAAGCAATGATTGCATCGCTTCTGCGAGTGAAGCAGGAACGCTTGTATCGAACGAAGAGATCAGCGACTCCAATCGCTCGCGGATCGAATCGTGATTCGACTTTTTGTTCAGGTGTGGCATTGCAACCTTCCCTCTGCGGTACACCCGCTACTTATCGAGGGTGAAAGTATGGCAGTTTCGACTGACTCGAGCAACAGCACACGAGCTGTTTCCCGCAACAAGGCATTTTACCACGTGCATCAAACGCAAACCATCAGCGACATCAAGCGATTGTCCCGGATCCCAGAACAATTGCAGTTCGGCCTCGAATGGCGCTGGTGAAATCGCTGATATTGTGCGAGGCGTCGCCGAATTCTCGTTGCTGTTCGGCTCGCCACATGCTTCACTATCCCGGGTCACAACCTCCCCGGGATTCACACGATGAAGTCGCTTCTTTCATTCGCAGCATTGCTCCTCTTTGCTTCACCACTCTTTGCCCAGCAACCAGGCCAGGTGCTCGGCAAGGGCCTGGTAAACCCCGAGTCCGTCTGCGTGGGCAGCAACGGCAAAACCTATGTCACCGCCATCGGCGAGTTCGACAAGGATGGCGACGGGGCCATCATGGTGCTCGAAAATGGCAAACTCGTGCCATTCGTCACCGGGCTCGATGACCCCAAAGGCATTACCTCCTTCCGCCAGTGGCTCTACGTTGCCGACAAGCAACGCGTGCTCCGCATCGACACGGGAAGCAAGGGTGCCGTGAAGGTCGATCTGCTCGCACCGCCGAACGCCTTCCCCACCGAACCGCTCTTCCTGAACGACATCACGGCCGATCCCGAAAGCGGCATGCTCTACGTCAGCGACTCCGGCGATCGCAAGGGTGGCGGCGGTGCCGTTTATCGCATCACGCCCAACGGGCTCGTCAGCACCGTGGTCGATACCAAACTTCTCCCCGGGCTGAACACCCCCAACGGCGTGCTGCTCGATGGCGCTTCGCACTTGCTGCTCGCCGATTTCGGCACCGGCTTCCTCTATCGCATCAAACTCGCCAACGGTGCCAGCGAGAAGATCGCCGAGGGGCTCGGTGCCAGCGACGGCCTCGCCTTCGACCGCTTCGGCCATCTCTTCATCAGCGACTACAAGGGCGGCCAGTTGTTCGTGATCCCCCGGCCTGGCGACAAGCCCATCCTCGTGGCCAAAGGCTTCGGTGCGGCAGCCGATATCTGCATCGACCCCACAGACAAGAACATCCTCGTTCCGGACATGAAACTCGGCACACTCAGTGCTGTGCCCATCACGCTCCCCGGTGCCGAGGTTGATGTCTCGCCGTTGCCGATCAAGACGGCGATCGCCTTCCCCAATTTGCAGTGGACCGGCTGGAAGCCCGAGACCGACGCCGGCAAGCCTAATCCGCTGCGGCCCATCGTGCTCACCCACGCGGGCGACGGCAGCAACCGCATCTTCGTCGCCACCGAGCACGGCGTGATCCACGGCTTCCCCAACGACCAGAACGCCACGCAGACCAAGATCCTGCTCGATATTCAGGATCGCGTGAAGTACGACGACAAGCAGAACGAAGAAGGATTCCTCGGCCTCGCCTTCCACCCGAAATTCAAGGAGACGGGTGAACTGTTCGTCTTTTACACGCCAACCAGCGAGAAGGGCGTGAACATCGTGTCACGCTTTCGCATGAAGAAGGGAAGCACGGATGAAGCCGATCCCGCCTCGGAAGAGATTCTGCTGAAGTACAACAAGCCGTTCTGGAACCATGATGGCGGCACGATTTGCTTCGGCCCCGATGGCTACCTTTACGTCTTCCATGGCGACGGCGGTGCCGGCAACGACCCGCACGACAACGGCCAGAACCTCGGCAACCTGCTCGGTAAAATCCTCCGCATCGACATCAACGCCAAGAGCGAGGGCCTGCCCTACGCCATCCCGAAGGACAATCCTTTCGTCGGCGTGAAGGATGCCCGCGGCGAGATCTACGCCTACGGCTTCCGCAACGTCTGGCGCATGAGCTTCGATCGCAAGACGGGTCAACTCTGGGCCGCGGATGTGGGCCAGAACCTGTACGAAGAAATCGACGTCGTGCAGAAAGGCGGCAACTACGGCTGGAATCGCCGCGAAGCGCTGCACCCGTTCGGTGCCCGCGGCACGGGACCCAGCAAGGACCTGATCGACCCCATCTGGGAGTACCACCACGAAGTGGGCAAGTCCGTCACCGGCGGAACCGTCTACCGCGGCAAACGCCTCCCGGAACTCGACGGCTACTACCTCTACGGTGATTACGTGACCACGAAGATGTGGGGCCTGAAGTACGACGAGAAAGCTGGCCGTGTCGTGGCCAACCGCCCCATCGCGGACCCCTCCAAGCCCATTCTCTCTTACGGCGAAGACGAGACGGGCGAGGTGTACTTCCTCACCACCACGATCAACGGCAAGGGCATCTACTGGTTCACGAAGGAGTAAGCAAAAAAGGCTAGCCAACAAGGCGAGCGGCCCCCGTAAGGGGGCTGTTCCTTCGCAATCGTGAAACTTGCAACGTCACGCCAATTGCAATTGAACAGCCCGCTCACGCGGGGCCGCTCGCCGGTTCCTTCGCAATCGTGTCACTCGCAACGTCACGCCAATGGCAACTGAAAAGCCCGCTCACGCGGGGCCGCTCGCCGGTTCCTTCGCAATCGTGTCACTCGCAACATCACGCCAATGGCAATTGAACAGCCCGCTCACGCGGGGCCGCTCGCTAATCCCTGCACATGGCGTTGAAAGCGGGCGTGTGCCGACGTAAACTCGCGATGACGTGGGAATTTCTCCCACGTTTCCCGGTGTCCGGTTTCGACGGTTCTCACAGGTCCAAGGAGTGCGTCATGGCCAAGGGCAATAATTCCCAGGGCAAGGAAAAGAAGAAACCCAAGAAGGATGCGAAGGTGGCCGCCACGAAGCCCGCCGCTGCGCCACCCAAGAAGAAGTGATTCGCGGCAGAAGCCGATTCTCGTTGAAGGCACACGAATGGCCGTTGAACGCATCGCCACCGTGGCACCGGTTGCGGAGGAATCCGCGACCGGCAAAGTGGCCGATATCTACGCCGATATCAAGCGCACGAAGAAGATCGATCGTGTGCCGAACATGTGGCGTGTCCTGGCCACCAATCCCGATCATCTCGAACTGATCTGGTCGCGACTCAAGGCCCTGATGCATCCCGAGGCGGTGGGCCGCACCTCGCGGCTCGATGCCAGCACGCGCGAAGCCATCGCCCTGGCCGTCTCCGCGACCAACGGCTGTGCCTATTGCGTGAATTCGCACACCGCAGCACTGATGAAACTCGGCTTCGACGCCGAGGCGGTCGGCGAGGTGCTCGCCATCGCAGCGATGTTCAACTCGACCAACATGCTCGCCGAGGGCTACCAGATCGAACCCGACGTGCTGCCACCGCTATAACGAGTCGAGCCCGGCACCTGATCACTCGGACATCCTTCACGGATGTCGTTCCCTCCTGATCCGTGAAGCGTTAATATCTAATCCAACGAATCACGTCGCGGCTTGCCTCTCGTTGCGTCGTGCCGACCAGGAGTGTGTGATGTCCACAATTGCCTGCCCCGGATGCGGGATGCCGCGTGCCGTGGAACTCTTCGACGAGAAGCCTTGCCCGGTGTGCGACACGGTTTTGCCAATGGCAGGTGAAATCGAGCCGGAGTTCGTGACAAGTTCGGAGCGATCGCCGGCAGCGGCTCGCCTGCCCGCCGATGCGTCTGAACTCGCCGCTTACCCCATGCCGCGCCTTCCCATGGGATGGGTTGCCGTCGGGCTGCTTGTTGGCTTTAGCATTGGTGCCATGGCCGGCGCGGGCGGTCTATACGCGTGGCAAAGCGACTTCCGTTTCTCCCAGGAAGATCCAACGGAAACCGCGGCTGCCGTGCCCGTGCAGTTGCCGTCTCCCGAGCCACCTCCGCAGCCCCAACAGCCCGACTCGCATCCGCCCGCACAACCCGAGAAGTCGACCTCGAATTACTCGCCACCGTCGACGGGTCCCGAGACAGTCGTTGTTCCGCAACCGATGGGCGTGCCGCCTCCCGCAGGGCAGGCCGTCGTGATCGAAGTCAACGAACCAAACGGGGAATACAGTCTGCCCTTCCCGACCGTACACGGCGAACACGTAATTCTCAAAGGTCGGGCCAAATCGCTGAAGCTGGCCGCGGTCGACGGCGGTGCGAGCGTGGACGCCTCCGGGCTCGTGGCCGCGGAAATCGTTGTCGACCGCGTCGATGGGAATTCAACAGTCAAGCTGAACGCACCCGAAGGCCAGGTGACCTTTGCGGGCAAGGTCGATGGCAAATCCACGGTGGTGGTTCATGCGCCGGGTGGTCTGGTGCGATTTCCGAATGCGACCGTCACGGGGCAGGCCGGGAGTAAGATCGATGGGAGTTCGCGAGTCAGCATCACGGCCAAGCGAGTGGAACTTCGCGGCGACATCAACGGCCAGGCCACGCGGGTCACCGTGGTTCTCACACGTGCCGGGGCACTTCGCGTCGCCACGGTGCAAGGCACGGCCGTGCTCGAATACCGCATGGAGAACAGCGGCTGGTCCATCTCGGATGTCACGGTGGGGCCCACCGCCCCGGGTGCCACCGTACGCGACGTGAGCCCTTCTGATGCGGCCATCAACGATTGACGAATTCACCTGATGCAGGAGCCCCCGCCGTGAAACACAACGTATTCGGGAAGCTGAAGTACAAGGAAACGGTCGGCTGCTGGCTCGGGCGCGCGGCGCTCCCTTCCTTTGCCGCGGTGGGAGCGCCGACTCCACCCGAGATTCCGACGGAGGAACAGGCCGAGCAGATGATTGCGGATTTGAATGAATCCCTCGGGGACATGCGCGAGCAGCTCCGGGAAAAGTTCGGAGCCGCGGCCGAGGCGGCCTTCCAGCAACTCGATGAGGAATTGCAGCAATACGCAGATGGTGAGCCCAATGACGACGAGGAACTCGATCCCCTCGCCGAGGAACGCGAACAGCGGCGACAGGCTCGCGAAGCCCGGCGTGCCGACAAGTTAGCCCGTGGTCTCTTCCCGTTCCGTGTGGGCGATCCCGAGGAGGCCGGGCCCACACCGGAACAGATCGCCTCATTCCAGCATCTGCAGACGTATGAATCAGCCGTGCTGGCGGCTGTGATGGAACAAGTCTGGGAATCGTTCCAGGAAGCCTACGCAGACGAAACCTGGCGAAAGATCAACGGTATCGAGCCTGCAGCCTCACCGGCCGAACTCAAGGGGCGATTCTACATTTCCCGAGTGGAAATCACACGCGAACAACGCGACGGCTTTGCTCAACTCATCTTCCCGATCGAATCAGACTGGCAAGACGAAGAAGGGCTCTTCGTGGTCTACTCTCCCGCCGAGCGAGAGGCGATCAGCACGGCGTTCGATGGCCTGGATGCCGCACTCGGCACAGCAGAATCGGAAGACGATTACGTTCCGACGCCACTCGAAGAGCTGATCGAGGCCGTGATGGCTGGTGACGAGGCTCGTGCACGAGCGCTTGCCGCCACGGGCATCGATATCAACGATGTGGAGCAACTCGAGACGCCACCGTTGTGCATTGCCACGGAACGCCTGGAAGTGGAGGAGGTGCGTCGCCTGCTCGCTTTTGGTGCAGATGCCACGCTCGCCGATCCCGAGACCGGTCGAACGCCGCTAAAGATCGCCCGGCGCATCTACCGCGAGATGGGTTTCGCGCCTTCTAAAAAAACCGACCCACTTCGCGATGCCGTTCTGGCCATGGCGCGCGAGACGAACAACGGGCAGTTCGAAGAGATGAAATCGCGACTTGAAGCAATCATCCAGTTGCTCAAGCAGTCGAAAAGGGCTGAATAAACCGCCCCAGCGGTTGAGGAACATCGCGTGTCGCGTGGGGCGTTGATGCCTCACCTGGGCAGCTTTGTCAACAGATTCACCATCTCAATGGCGGTCACGGCGGCCTCGAAGCCCTTGTTGCCGGCCTTGGCGCCGGCACGGTGGATGGCCTGCTCCAGTGTGTCACAGGTGAGGACGCCAAAGATCACCGGAACGCCACTCGCGAGGGCGGCCTGGGCGATGCCACTGGTCGTGGCACCGGCCACGTGATCGTAGTGATCCGTGTCGCCGCGGATGATGCAGCCCAGGCAAATGACCGCAGCGAACTTGCCACTCTGGCCGAGTTTCTGGGCCACGAGCGGGATCTCATACGAGCCCGGTACCTTCACCACATCGATGCAATCCGCGGCGACGCCATGGCGTTGGAGCGCGTCGAGGGCACCCGCCAGGAGTTGATCGACGATAAAGCCGTTGAAGCGGCCCGCGATGAGTGCGAAGCGCCCGGGCGGGGAGGAGAAATCGCCTTCATAATGCATGGTAAATCATCGCTCGTCAGGTGTTCGCAGTCCGTCGCTGGCGTTGACAAAGCCCGCCGTGAACGGGCGGGTTCAAGCTACCCTCACTTCACATCTTTCACGCAGCGAAAGCCGGTGTGGTTGGCGGCGCTATCCGCGGGGTTCTTGTCGCGGGCCGAGGGAAGATATCGCTTGCAATAACTGTCGTCGCACAGGAACGAGCCGCCTCGGCGAACGCGCTGGGCCCCATCGGCATCATAGGCCAGGCCGTGCTCCGGGCCCTTCGGATTCTCCCTGGGCGATTCGGCATAGTATTGGGGGCTGTACCAGTCCGAGCACCATTCCCAGGCGTTGCCGCTCATGTCGTAGAGCCCGAAGCCGTTGGCCGGGAATTGCTTCACAGGAGCCAGGCCCTTGAAGCCGTCGGCTCCGGTGTCTTCCTGGGGGAACTTCCCCTGAAACGCATTGGCGTACCACTTGCCTCCCTCGCCGTTCCGGGCCTCACCCCAGCAGAAGGGCTTCTCCACCAGCCCGCCACGGGCCGCGTATTCCCATTCCGCCTCGGTTGGCAGTCGCTTGCCCGCCCACTTTGCATAGGCCAGGGCATCCTCGTAGCAAATCTGCACCACGGGATAGTTGCCGCGTCCCTTCAGATTCGTGCCCTTGCCTTCGGGCCGCCGCCAGTCTGCCTGTGGCACATATCGCCACCAGGGTGGAAAGGGTGTGCCCCACGAGCGCGGATCGAACGACGCTTCGCACGGGTAGAAGACCGCCGAGCCCGCCACCAACTTCTCCTTCGGGGCATCCGGGTACTTCTTCGCATCCGGCGTCTGCTCCGCAACCGTGATGTAGCCCGTGGCTTTCACGAAGGCGGCAAACTGCGAGTTGGTGACCTCGGTTTCGTCCATGTCGAAAGGTGCAACGGTCACTTCGTGAGCGGGTCGTTCGTCCTCGGGGCCGTCGTTGCGACCCATGATAAAGGTGCCGCCTGGAACCCGGACCATCTTCGGCGGCGTGTCGTCAGCCAGTCCCAGCGCGATGGTGTCGGCATTGCCGCTATCGAGGAGGTACGTGATCAGTGCGATGCCCGCGCCCAGGCCGATGCCGCCGAGCACCAGCCATTTCCAGGTATTACTGGCAGTCTTCGGCGGCCAGCCCGCAACCGCTTCTTCGAGCTTCACCTTTTTGCGACGCGACATAACAAACCTGCGGGGAAAGGTCACTGGACGAATCACTAGCTAACATGATAAAGGCGAACGGTTTTCGAAAGGGGGCTGTTCTGAGTTGAGAGCCCCTTACATTCTAACTGAACAGCCCCCTTTCAGGGGCCGCTCGCCCTCGCATTAGAAACAGAGTAACGGTTCATGAGCATCACGGCCACCAACGTTACGAAGCGCTTTGGCACGTTTACCGCGCTGGACGATGTCTCGGTGCAGTGTCCGGCCGGGCAACTCGTGGCGCTGCTCGGGCCATCCGGATCTGGCAAGACGACGTTGCTCCGCGTCATCGCCGGGCTCGAAGTGCCCGATGCCGGCACCGTGCGCTACGAGGAAGACGATGTCACCCGGCGCTCGGCGAAGGATCGACACGTTGGTTTCGTCTTCCAGCATTATGCCCTGTTTCGCCACATGACCGTGTTCGAGAACGTCGCCTTCGGGCTGCGGGTTCGTAAATGGCCAGAGTCGCGCGTCAACGACCGTGTGCGTGAACTGCTGAAGCTCGTCCGACTCGAGGAGAAAGCCGCGCGTTTCCCCTCGGCGCTTTCTGGCGGGCAGAAGCAGCGGATCGCGCTCGTGCGGGCCCTGGCCCCGGAGCCGAAAGTGCTCTTGCTCGACGAACCGTTCGGTGCGCTCGATGCCAAGGTTCGCACGGAGTTGCGCCACTGGTTGCGACGCTTCCATGATGACTATCACATCACCAGCATCTTCGTGACGCATGACCAGGAAGAAGCATTCGAGGTGGCCAATAAAGTTGTGGTGATGAACCGCGGCCGCATCGAGCAGGTCGGCACGCCGATTGAGGTCTTCGAGCATCCGGCCAATGCCTTCGTGATGGACTTCCTGGGCAATGTCAACAAGCTCCCTGTGCGGGTGGAAGGCGGGCGGTTGTTGCTCGGCGAAACGGGCGATGTGGAAGTTCCGGCCCAGATGTTCGCGAAGGCCGAGAATGGCCGAGCCGATGCCTACATTCGACCGCACGAACTGGACATTGCCCGCACGGCGGACGGCGGCAACTGCATGCTCGCCAAAGTGGTGCACGTGAACCCAGCCGGCTCCATCGTGAAGGTGCGGCTCCTCGCCGAGGACTTCGGCCTGATGATCAATGTCGATCTCACGCTCGACCGCTATCGCACACTCGGGCTCAAGTCGAAGGAGATCGTGTTCGTCACGCCCAAGTCCGGCAAGGTCTTCGAACCGGAGTACGCGATCTAGCACTACAGGATAAACTTCGTGAGATCCTCGCTCTGTGTGATGGGGCCGAGCTTTTCGCGCACGAACGGGCCGTCGATGCGAACGGTCTTGTTCTTCAGGTCCGGCCCTTCAAAGCTCACTTCTTCGACGACCTTTTCCAGAATGGTGTGCAGTCGACGGGCACCGATGTTCTGATTGGTGCGGTTCACCTCGTAAGCGATATCCGCAATGGCCTCGATGCCGTCGCGCGTGAAGTCGAGATCGACACCTTCCGTCTTCAAGAGTTCCGCGTATTGCTTCGTGAGGGCGTGTTTGGGTTCGGTGAGCACACGCAGGAAATCGTCGCGTGTGAGATCCGTGAGTTCGACACGAATGGGGAAGCGGCCCTGCAGCTCCGGCATCAGGTCGGCCGGCTTCGACACGTGGAACGCACCCGCCGCGATGAAGAGCACGTGATCCGTTCGCACCGGGCCGTGCTTCGTGTTAACCGTGGTGCCTTCGACCACCGGCAGCAGATCGCGCTGCACACCCTGCCGGGAGACATCCGGCCCGTGCCCCGATTGCGGGCCGCACACCTTGTCGATCTCATCGAGAAAGACGATGCCTTGATTCTCGACGCGATCCACGGCCTGCTCGGCCACGGTGGCGCGATCGATGAGCGCTTCCGTTTCCTGTTCTAACAGCACCTTGCGGGCGTCCTTGATGGATACCTGGCGTGGCTGGGCATTCTTCGGCATGATTTTGTCGAACATGTTCTGCAAATCGACATCCATATTCTCCATGCCCATGTTGGAGAAGATTTGCACCGGCACCGCCCGCTGTTCCACGCTGAGTTCGACCATGCGATCTTCGAGTTCGCCAGCTTCGAGCTTGGCCCGGAACTTCTCGCGGGTGCGCTGCCGTTTCTCCTGTTCCTCGGTCTCGGCCTCCGGTTCCCACGGGCTATTCTTTGCGGCCGGGACAAGCAAATCGAGCAATCGCTCGGTGACGCGTTCCTTGGCCTTCTGCTCCACGGATGCACGCATGTCCTGCTTCACGAGGCCGATGGCGGCCTCGGTGAGATCGCGCACGATGCTCTCGACGTCGCGGCCGACATAACCCACTTCGGTGAACTTGGTGGCCTCGATCTTGATGAAGGGAGCCCCGACAAGTTGGGCAAGCCGACGGGCAATCTCGGTCTTGCCGACACCCGTGGGCCCGATGAGGATGATGTTCTTGGGTGTCACATCTTTGCGGAGTTCCTCGGGCAATTGTTGTCGTCGCCAGCGATTGCGGATGGCGACCGCCACGGCTTTCTTGGCCGCGTTTTGCCCCACGATGTATCGGTCAAGTTCGGCCACGATCTGCCGCGGTGTCAGGTCCATAGCGTTGCTCTCGAAAATGAGCCGTCAGTGGTCGTGCGTCAGTGGTCAGGGGAAGAATGAACTGCCTGCTTGCGCGGGCCGCTCGCCTGATTCTGCACTGCACTTTATTGCAGCTCCACGACTTCGATGCTGCGGTTGGTGTAGATGCAGATTTCGCCGGCGATTTCCAGGCCGTTGCGGACGATTTCGCCCGGGCTCATCGGCGTGTGCAGCGAGAGAGCACGAGCCGCGGCGAGCGCGTATGGGCCGCCCGAGCCAATGGCGAGCACATTGTCCGTGGGCGAGATCACGTCGCCGGTGCCGCTGAGAAGCAAGAGGTTATCGCGATCGAGCACGATGAGCATGGCTTCAAGCCGGCGAAGCACGCGGTCCGTGCGCCATTCCTTCGCGAGTTCGGTCGCGGCCTTCGGCACGGAGCCCTGGTGATCGCGAAGTTTTGCCTCGAATCGCTCCAGCAAGCTGAAGGCATCGGCTGCGGCTCCGGCAAACCCGGCCACCACCTTGCCGTCATACAGCTTGCGAATCTTCTTCGCATCGTTCTTCATCACAATGTTGCCGAGCGTTACCTGGCCATCACCGCCAATGGCGGCACCGGCGGGCGTGCGAACGGCGAGAATCGTGGTGGCGCGGAGGCGGGGCACGGCAACAGCTTCCTGGGTGAAAAACGAGTGATAACATTTCAACCGGACAGCGGAGCACGCGAACCTCGCCACCGGATTCTCCCATGATAGCCGCGCTGGCTGTGTAAAATAGAGGCAACGTCGGTTCACCTGAGCGCGAAACCTCACTGGAGCGAATCATGTCCATTCGTCTCGCTGCTATCCTGCTTGTCGGGTTGCTCGCAGTGCCCCGGCTCGCGAGTCGTGAATCCAATATGCCGGGCAAGTTGTTCGTGAGCGATGATGCGAAACTGTTCACGCAGCCCGGCATCGACTCTGCGAATAAAGTGCTCGGCGACACCCTGTTCGACGAGGGGCTCAGCCTGCGTGTCTCCACGTTCGAGCAACCACCCGAGAACAAGAAGGCGGAAGCCGAAGCGGCCAAAAGCGACCCGGCCAAGTGGCGAGCCTTCATGCAGAACTGGGTGAAGGAACAGGCACCGAACGAGGGTGCGAAGGGCATCTTCGTGCTGATTTGCCGGCATCCCGGCGGCATCGCGGTGATCGCCGACAAACAGACACGCGAGCGCGGCTTCACCGACGCGGATGAGCAAGAACTCTTTGGGATCCTGGCGAAAGCCTTCCGTGCCAGCGTCGATGAAAAACACCAGGATTTGCCCGATGCCGCAGCAATTCGCGATGCGGGCTTGAAATCGGCAGCGGAATTCGTGGTGACAAAGCTGAAGGACACGAAGCTGAAGGACACGAAGGTGAAAGGCGAGTCTGCCGCGGCCGGGCAAGCGAATCAGAAGACCAAGCCTGCGGGTTCACCGCTGATGGGCTATCTTTGCCTCGGCATCGTGGGATTGCTCGGTGCGTGGCTCGTCATCGGCCTCATCCGTGCGTTCTCGGGCGGGGGCGGCACGGGTGGCGGCTTCATGACCAGCCTCTTCGGCGGCCTCTTCGGCGCGATGGCCGGCATGTGGCTCTATAACAGCTTTTTCGGGGGCGGCGGTGGAATGTTCGGCGGCGGCTCCGATGCCTACGGAGCCGATAGCATGGGAACCGGCAACGACGGGGCAGGCGATTTCGGCGGTGAATCCGGAGCCGGTGGCGACTGGGGCGGCGGTGGCGACTGGGGTGGCGATTTCTGACGTCCGCCGCGTCGCATTTTCTTTAACATGACTCCATGACGCGCGATTCGCACTGCCCATTTTGCACCCGGCTGGCCGATCCCAATGGTTGGCCGGCCGGCGATATTATCTGGGACTTCCCGCACTCCATTGCCGTGCTCGGGCCGTGGCAATTCTTCACAGGCTATTGCGTGCTCGTCTCGCGCGAACACGCCTCGGAGTTAAGCCAGCTCGGTTCCCACCGTGCTGCGTTCCTGGGCGAAATGGCCACACTCGCCGCGGCCATCGAAGGCTGCTTCCAGCCGCACAAGCTCAACTACGAACTGCTCGGCAACCAGGTGCCGCACCTGCACTGGCACCTCTTCCCGCGTTCACTCGAAGACGCGGACCGGTTGCGGCCCGTGTGGTTCGCCCTGGAAAAAGCAGACTGCGATCCGGCGGAGAAGCAACGGCTCGAAACCGGCACGGTGCCACGGCTTGAAGCCGCCCGGCGCCTGCGCGATTACCTGCAACAGCACGGGGCCGCCACCAGATGAAGACTTCCACTCTCCGCCTCGGCACTCGTGGCAGCCAGCTGGCCCTGTGGCAAGCCAATCATGTGGCGTCGAAATTGCGGCCGGTGATCGAACCGCGAGCGGTCGAACTCACCATCATCGAGACGCACGGCGACCGCGACCAGGCCACGGCCCTGGCCGCGATGGGTGGCTTCGGCGTCTTCACCAAGGCGATTCAAAATGCCTTGCTGGAGGAGCGTGCCGATGTCGCCGTGCATAGCTTGAAGGATTTGCCGACGATACCCGAGCCGGAACTGGAACTGGCCGCCGTGCCACCGCGGGGACCGACGGCCGATGCGTTCGTGTCGCAGCGTCATCGCCGCTTCGATGAGCTTCCTGAAGGGGCCACGGTCGGCACGAGCAGCCTGCGCCGGCGGGCCCAGATTCTCAACCGCCGGCCGGATTTGAAGCTGCTGGACCTGCGTGGCAACGTCGAAACACGATTGCGAAAGCTCACCGAGCAGAACCTGGACGCCATCATTCTCGCGGAAGCGGGGCTCGTGCGGCTCGGGCTCGGCGATCGCATCACGGAACGGCTCGATCCCACCTGGATGCTTCCCGCGGTCGGTCAGGGGGCCATCGGCCTGGAATGCCGGGCGAAGGATGCCGAGACGAGGGACGCCATCACGGCACTCACCGATCTGGAGACGTTCCGCCGCGTGCTCGCCGAACGCGCAATGTTGTATGCCCTGGGGGGCGGCTGCCTCGTGCCGATCGGTGCCACATCGCACATCGCCGATGGCATCCTGACACTGCGGGGTGCCGTTCTCGCGGCCGATGGC
>JBGSZR010000123.1:0-8057 GCA_041750275.1 Gemmataceae bacterium | reverse complement strand
GGGCGGGCGCAACGGCTGCGGGAGCAGCCTGGGGACCGGCTTCGCCGGGCTTGCGGATCGGTCGACGAGCAGCGGCGGCACGGAGGAGGGAAGGACGCGTCTGCGGCCCTTCGACGCCCTTGGCGTCGGGCATAACTGGATCCTCAAAACAGGAGGTGAAAATCGGATGGGCGTTCAGGTTGGAGCTCGCCCGTCCTTGCGAGAGGGGCTGTTCGTCCTCGCCCCTCGATAACAGGTTGTTGGAGGAAACCGTTCCTCCGGACGTTCAGCATTCGGTCTACGTATCCGCTATTTGGACATCTCCCAGGTTCTGCCCCACACAGGCCAGAACTCACTTACTGATGCATCGTATGCTGGGTCTGCAACATCGTGGGAGGGCAGTCGAGACGCGCGGTGCCATCACTGGAACTGCGCGGGAAATGCGGGCAAACGACTATCAACACTTTAAGTCATTTGTGTGGATCGTCAACGGGATTATACGCTGCATCTCCGAGATTTCTAGCCGACTTTCCGGTCTGCCCCGGCTGACAGGAGGGTTTTACGATCAATTCGTTCACCGCACAAGCCCTATCGGTGCAAAGACTCCGGCACCTCAACCTGCCGGCCCGCCCGGAAGTTTCTTCCTCGTGTAATGCCAGACAACGGGCGAGCCAGCATCGTGATGGGCCGGGCCCTTTGCCCCTTTCGACGGACCTGATTCACAGTCATAATGCAGCAGTCGCCCTCTCCCTGGAGCCCACACCATGTCCCTGCAAATCACGTCGCCCGCGTTCCCCCCGGGTGGCGACATTCCCACCGTGCACACCTGTGAGGGCAAGGACCGCTCGCCGGCACTTCAATGGATCGGGCCGCCGGTTGGCACGGTCACCTATGCACTCATCGTGGACGACCCCGATGCACCGGATCCGGAAGATCCGCAGATGACCTACGTGCACTGGGTGCTCTACAATCTTCCTGCGGATTGCACCGGGTTGCCCGAAGGCGTCACACACGCGAAACTTCCCACCGGCACCCGGGAGGGACTGAATGACTGGGGACGCACCGGCTATGGCGGCCCCTGCCCACCCAAGGGGAAGCATCGCTATTTCTTCAAGCTCTATGCACTCGATTGTGATTTGCCTGATCTGGACAAGCCCACCAAAGCCCAGCTTGAAGTCGCCATGCTCAATCACATTCTGGGTGTCGATGAACTGGTCGGCAAATACGAGAAGGTGAAGAAGAAGGATTAAACAGAATCAGCCACGGACCGGAGTCCGTGGCTGAGGTGAAGCAAGTTGGACACTTACCAGCGACGCCAGCCGCGGTTGTAGCGGACGCCTAAGGGACGGTACGCGTTGTTGAACCCCGTTGAGTAGCGTGGCACGTAGTTCGACCAGGTGGGGAGGTAGTTCGGTCGATAGTAATTGTTGTTGTAGAGCGGCGTGCGGAAGCCGCCGTAGTAGTTGCTGGTCGAGGTGATGCCCTGGAAGGGCGTGTGCAGACCGGGTGTGCTGAAGCCACCGGTGCGGATGATCATCTGGGCATCAGCCTGCGAAGTGATCAGAACAGCCGCGGCGGCCGCGATGAGATAGCGTTTCATGTGAAATACTCCCTTGCATGTGCACGGGCGAAAATAGGCCCGGCGAACCGTTGCGTCGGACGGGAGAACTTCATGCAGCATCCGTGCCAATCCGGCCTCATGTATTCTGATTATTGTCGATCAATCGCGCAAGATGTTGCAGGGCTTGCCACAAGCGTTCGTGCTCGGCGGGTGCGATCGGGTTTGCCGCGGCCATGGCGCAGAAGCCTTCGAGCATTTGTGCAGCGGCTTGCCATATCTTCGCGGAAGGTGCCATCATCAGATCTGGCATTTCATCACGCAACACGTCTGGCGGAGGCGCTTTCACCGGCGGCACCACCACCGTTTCCGCTTCACCCACCAGTTCGCGGATGCCATTCAGGAAGCCGCTGCGGTTGATCGCTTCGAATGGTATCTCGTCCTCGCTGCCCTCGAAGAGACCATCAAACAGCCCCTGCTTGGCTTCGAGTGTGCGAAGCACGTTCTCTTCAATGGTGCCGCGGGCCACAAAGTGAACCACCTGCACGGGTCGGCTCTGCCCCATGCGATGCACGCGGGCGATGCGCTGTTCGAGCACGGCGGGATTCCAGGGGAGTTCGAGATTCACCACGGTATCCGCGTTCTGCAGGTTCAGGCCGGTGCCGCCCGCGTCGGTGCTCAGGAAAACCGCACAGACGGGATCGCTCTTGAAGCGTTCGAGCACCTCCTTGCGTTCCTTGCCGGGCAGGCCGCCGTGGAGCACGACATAGCCCACGCCGAGTCGATCGAGCACGCGGGCCGCCTCGAAGACCATTGTTTCCCACTGCGAGAAGACCACCAACTTGTGCGGTGCCTCCGCGCTGCCCATCAACTCGGGCACGAGTTCGGCGAACTCATCCAGTTTCGGCGAGATGTGCGTGGTGCGATCGAACAGAAACGTGCTATCGCAGAGCGACCGCATGTTCACCATGCAGGCCAGGATGCGCTTGCGGTCCACATCGGTGAGGAAGTTCTTTTGCACGAGGCGGGCGAGTGCGGTCCGCTGCTCCTCGTACGGGCCGCGTTGCTCGGGGGCGAGTTCCACGAAGATGGTGCTGTCCGTGCGGGCCGGGAGCTGCGTGAGCACTTCGCCGCGGGTGCGCCGCAAGAAGATCGGGGCCAGTTTCTCGCGGATCGCCTCGAGGTTGCGATAGCCCTTGAGGTTGCCAGTTTCATCCAGCACGCGGTGTTCGTGCAGGAACTGGAAGGCCGGGCCGAAGCGGCGTTCATCCACGAATTGCACGATGCTGTAAAGCTCTTCGAGCTTGTTCTCGAGGGGCGTGCCGGTGAGCACGAAGGCATAGCGGCTGTGGAGTTTCTTCACCTCGCGTGAAGTCTTGGACTCCCAGTTCTTGATGCGCTGGGCCTCATCGAGAATCACCACATCGGGCTTCCAGGCATTGATGGCTTCGCGATCGCGGACCACTTGCTCGTAGTTCACGAGGCGGAAGAATGTGGACAGCGCATATTGATCGAGGCGTGCACCCGGGCCGCCATCGATCACCTGCACGGGCCGCGTGGTGAACTTGCGAATCTCCGTTTCCCACTGGTACTTCACGGACGATGGCGCGACCACGAGCACACGCTCGATGCCGCGTTCGCGGGCGAGGAGTTCGACGGCGGCAAGCGTCTGCACGGTTTTGCCGAGGCCCATATCGTCGCCGAGAATGCTGCGGCCCCGGCAGGCGAGGAAGAGCGCACCGCGAATCTGGTAGTCGTAGAGCGGGACGTTCAGGAGTGCGAGGTCGAGTGTGCCGCGCTCGAGTTCGGCGAGCCACTCGCGCTCGCGCGCGAGCAGATCGGCGCGTTCGATCTCGCGATCGGCAAAGTCCAGCGCATCCGAGAGGAACGTGACTTCCTCGGGCACATCCTCGACCGCGCGAATCAAGTCGCGGTACTTGCCCCGGCCAGACCAGTGGCCTTTCTCGTCGAAGAACTTCTGGGCGAGGCGGGCGAGCTTGTCCGACTGGCGAGGCGGCAGGTGGATGCCGAGTTGGAGATGCTCGCCGTAGTGGAGGTAAATCTCCGGGTGCGTGATCGCGGCTTTCTTCTTCTGCAAATGGACGGGGAGATCGTCCTTGAGTTCATCGAGAACGGCTTCGATGTGCTTGCAGGTGAGCAGCGTGTTCGATTTAAAATCGGGGCAAGTGCAGGTGTTGTCGCCGGTGTTGAAGCCGCGGATATGAACTTCGTACTGGCCGCCGGACTCGGGATTCACGACCAGATATTCGGAGAAGACGCGGTTCTTGCCACGGTTCTCGATGGCAAATTTGCCGGCTTTGGCGCGTTGCCGGCGCAGGTCGATCTGTTCCTCACGGAGCATGGCGGTGTCCTTCCGTACCGATACGCCGAACGCACGCAGGCGTGTCAGTCAGTGTATCGCACCCGCCAAGCCTGTTATCGGAACTCGTATTTGGCCAGATCGATCGCTTGCACATTGGGGACGAGCGGCCGCGTGAAGAGCCGGCTCGTGAGTTCTGGAGACATCGTCTGGTTCACCTGAGCCTTCTCCATCGTCATGTCCATCTCGAATCGCTGCTCTTCCCACTTCAGCGTCATGCTAGTGGGGTATTGCACGGCAAGCGGATAGCCCGTGCGGGGGTCCGAGCCGACCTGGAAGGTGTGGGCACTCTTGATCTCGGCCGAGCAAATGGGCTTGTTCGTCTTGGCGTCACGCATAACGTGGCGCTTCACCTGCGGCCGGGTGCCAGTGGCGGCATCGCCATCGAAGACGATCTCCTTGCGCACCACCAGGCCCGAGGGCGTGGTGGCGGGCCAGTAGAGCGTGTACGTGCGCTCGCGCTCGTTGATCTCGACCTGATACGTGGCCGTGGGTGGCAGCATCGTCATGCCGAGTGACTGCAACACCCAGTCTGATTCGAACGGAATGCCGCCCGGCAAGCGTGCCCGGCCCGCTTCGAAGTCCGCGTGCGAGGCAAACACGTACACCGGCTTCTCCGTCGGCACCTGCACGAAGACCCAAAACTGATCGGTGTTCGACCCGAGATCGACCTTCGCCGAAACGGTGCGACCCTGCCCCACCATGCGGAAGTTACGCGGCTGCGAACAGGCGAGGTTGCCATCCAGGGCAGGCATCGGCAAACCCTTCTCGAAGCAGCGAACGCGAACGTCGTCGTAGTTGAGCGATTGCAGGCGTGTCGAACGGTCGTTGAGATACGTGACCAGCTGGTTGGGGTTCACGTCCGGCAGCTTGCCACCCGGCCGCGGGCCGTTGGCACGCTCGGCCTTCCAGTTGTCCACCCAGGAACAGCCCACGGCCTGAGACAGCAACGCAGCCGCGAGGAGCAATCGGAATGTGTGCATGATTCATCCTCGGAAACTGCATGAACTCGGACGGGCGTGCGGCCCGTGCTAATGGGCTGTTCCACATGTCAACTCGTGAACTCATCATGAATTCGCGATGTTCAGGAACAGCCGGTTCACACCGGCCGCTCGCCTCAAGACCAGCCCAATACGCGAAATACCTCGGTCTGCACGTTGGCGATCTGTTCATCGGTGAGCCGTGGGTCGATCACATGATGCACCGCACGGCCTTTCGTCTCGCGAATCACCAGCACATCGTGGCCGGCCGGGTCGCGAATCACGTCGTCGAACTTGAATCGCTTGCGCCGCATCAGCAAGAGTGAAGCGACATAGCGGAAGTTCTGTCCTTCGGGGTCCGCCGAGTCCTTCAAGCGGTGGAAGCAGTCGAGCAACAGGTCGTCGTTGACGACGGGCTTCCGGGGTTTGTCGGTCGTCGGCACCTTGCCAGACCAGTACGCCATGGCATTCTCGGGCGGTGCGTTCCAGGCGTCTGCTGCGTAGTCCGTGCGAACCAATTTGCCGTCCACTTCGGTCAGCACGGCACAGAAGCGGTCGCCCGGCTGCAACACACGACCCGTGGCCGCACAGACACGCGTCGGGCCCTGAATGTCGAAGTCAATCATCTTCGCCAATTCGGAATGCGGAAAGGGGAGTCAAGAACAGAAACCCAACCACGAACCACTCACGTTTGTTGCACCCGTTCACTGCATCGGGAAGACATTCCACAATGTCGTGTTTGTTCTCTCCAATTCCGCATTCCGAAATCTGCACTTCTATCGTATCTCGTTGCGGTGTCCGGCGGTGCCTGCGGGGAGAATCGTGTGCGATCGTGACGGGTCAGGCGAAGCGATTGTGCCGGTTACGCCAGGGTGGCAAGCCAGGCAAACAATCACGGCCGCGGGATCGTGACACCTTCACCATGGGCCACCGCTTCAAGACGGCGGCGCACGGCCTGCACGGCCGCACGATAGGGTGTGCCCGGTGCACTCGTGCGCAGGAAGGCGTCGAGGCGGACAAGGCGAGCCTCGAAGGGTTTGGCCCCGAACTTGGCCGCGTCCGGAGCGAGCAGGCTTAACTCGGCACTGGAAGCGAAAGCCACATCGATCTCGGCTCGCGCCTTGTCGTAGCCACTGCCGATCACGCGTGATCGGCCACTGAGTTCGAACTTCACTTCCACCGTCACCGCGAATGCTTCTTCGAGCCCATCGCGCTGGCGGAGCAGGCGATGCACGCGGCGGGCCGTGCCATCCAGCGTGGAGACCCAGACCGCTTCGGCATGCTGCCAGGCCGTTTCGCCGCCCACGGGTTTGTCCCACGTCGGCGATTGTTGCACCATCAGCAACTTGCCGCACTGCTCGGCCTTCACGAACTCGGCAGGGCGAACTTGCCACGTTTCCGCCGGCCGTTGTGGGTCCGTCGAAGCCACGGTCCACGGCTGTTTCTCGTCTTGCACCCGCGGGTGGAACATGCCGAATTCGAATGGAGCGAACGAGTCGAGCGGCACCGCAGGCAAAGTGCGGCCCTTGGTCTCCTTGTTCAGCAACAGCGGGGGCGGCCCACTCGGCAAGAGCGTGTGAACGGTGCCATCATCGTGGATGCGCACCAGATCGAGCCGCGTGGCCGGCGGCATCCGCTCCGGGTTCGATCCCGTCACCACCGTCACGGCCTGGCTCACCGCATCGTCGTTTCGCGTCAACAGCGTCAGCACGGCGGCATCCACCGAATTCGCCCGCTTCTCCAGCACCAGAACTCGAACCTCGACATCATGGCTGCGCCGGCTTCGGTTCCCCGTGCGATTGAAAGCTTCGCTCACTGTGCCCGCGTAGGTGAACTCATCGCCGCGCTGGAGCTGAGTCCAGCCCACCGGTGGGGCTCCGGGAGTCATCAGGGCGAGCGTCAGCAAACCGGCGCGCGTCACGCGAACCTCCACAGTGCGCACAGGGGCTACCGCAATCCGCGGCGACTATACCCGCCCCGGTGAACAACGCAACCGCAAGTCCGATGGGGTAAACTGGGCGATTGACCGCAAACAGTTGCCGCCTCCGGGCTCGCTTCGCAGATTACCGGAACCTTCGCGGAGCTTGTTGCCATGCTGATGCTCACGCTATTGCTGGTCACGGTGGCCCTCTTTGCGCTCTTCTGGGGCGGAACGCTCATCGCCCAGGGCTACCTCTATAACCAGCCCGTCGACCGCTTGCCCCTGCGTGCACTCGGTGCGGCTGCGCTCGTGGGCAGCTTCCTCATCCTCTGGGTGATGATCGATCGCCGCAGCCCCGGCAAGTACGACACGTTCTTTAACATCGAAGGTGAAGAGACATCGCAATTCACGGAATTCGAGGCTGTGCGCTGGCAAGCCGTGCGCACGGGCAAGCAGATCACGTACAAGAACGGCCCGGAGGGCAAGCCCGCCGAGATCATCTCGAAGGTGAAGCGGGGCGTCGGCACCAATGCCGAGTTCATCGACGAGCGCACGGGCAAACCCTTCGCCCTCAGCGGCGTCTTCCCTCCGGATAACGCAGAACTGACGACGATTGCCATCATCATCCCGGATCAAGATGGCAACGCCGTGCGCTACCTGGCCACGATGGATACGAACCCGAACACCGGTGAAATGACCTATCCGCGTGACGTGGAGGCTCGCCGCTTCGTGCGGGAGAAGGATGATGACTACGTCCGCCCGGCGCAACTCGGCGTGGTCTACGTGCCCCGCACCGTGTTCTGGGCGCTAGCGTTGAACCTTGTGCACTATTTTGTCTGGTTCGCCGCCTTCTGGCTGTTGCTGCGCTTCACCTGGCCGCACGCGCTCCTGTTCACCATCATCTTCGGCATCGTGACGATGCTGCTGTTCATGCCGCTGCTCTTCAAACCCAACCGCGTGCCGCGACCCGTGGAGGTGGCAGCAATCTCGCGACAGATCACGCATGCTCCGAACGAACAGAGCCCTGACGGGCACCGCTCGCCTGTGTGATGCCACGGCGAATTGCTTGCCGCGAACTCACACTTTCACTTTGCCGGCTGTGATGTCCGAACCGAGCGCGAGAAAGCGCTGGCGGCTCGCAGCTGCGGACTCGGGTTCCAGGTACGCGGCTTGAACGAGGGCCGCACCCACGGACTGGCCGGTGAGGTCGTCGCGTGGCGGCACGGCGGGCACATTGGG